>JACRCX010000132.1 GCA_016218815.1 Deltaproteobacteria bacterium | reverse complement strand
CCTGCCCGGAGCGAGCGACGCGAGTCGAAGGGCCTCGCCCTCCGACGATTCAGCGACAACCGCACGAGCACGCACCCACCGCAACCGGCTTCTTCGACTACGGGGAAGTCTGACCGACAGCGGCGAGAGCGTCAAGCGTCCCGAGGCTGGAGGAGAGGCTGGAGGATGGCGGGTGGGACTTCGCTGCCGGACGTCGAGGACCCGCTCACAGCCAGCCGGGAGTCGCCCCGCCCGCGCCCGACTCGCCCCAGGCATCCTCGTCGATTTCCGGCGAGGTCGCCGGGGTGCGGACGGCGGAGACGCCGTCGGGAAGTGCGCCGCGGGTGTTGGGGTAGGAGGAGACGGTTTCGCCGTCGGGGGCGACGAGGTACACGGCCTCGCCGGAGTTGCGCAGGCCCATCGTGCCGATCGCATGGCCGACGCGGACGATGTGGGCGTCGAGCGGCGCCGCCGGATCGCCCGGTCCGTCGGGGTCGTAGTCGTCAGGCACGAACAGCGCGACCTCGCCGGGCTCCAGCACCGTGCCGTCGGGAAGGAACGGGCCGCCGGATTCGTCCTCCAGCGCCCAACCGGTCAGGTCGACGCGGTCGTCGCCCAGGTTGGCAATCTCCACGAACTCCTGCGTCGGCTCGGCGCCGGTCGGGTTCTCCAGGACTTCCGTGATCGCGACCCAGGGATCGCCGCGCGTGGTTTGCAGGCCGAAGGCCGCGAGCCGGACGCGGCCCGCATCCATCCACGCGTCAATCGTGCAGTCGTACGGGAGCCCGGGCGTGAGCGGAGAGACCACCAGCCGGTGGGCATCCAACGCCTGCTCGGTTTCCACGCCTGCGGCGCCGCCGGGCGCCGTGCAACCGACCGCCGCGAACGCGGCGCGGTCCATCTGCCAGCGCACGACCGAGGAGTACGTGCCGAGGATCACGCAGAGGTCGCCGGCGGCGATCTCCGGCGACGCGCAGCTCGAGGGAACCAGCGCCGGGGGACCGGGAGGGGGGGCCTCCTCGCCGTCGTCTTCGACCGGACCCTCCGCATCCTCGTCGCCCGCGCGCGCCGCGTCGGCATCCCCGCCCAAGCCGTCGACCGCCGCGTCGCCCCACGGCGGTTCGAGGTCCGTGGCCGGACAGGTGAGGGCCGCGACGAGCAGCGCGAGCGGGGCGAGGGCCAGGACCTGGACGCCGCGTTCCTTCGCTTGCTCCCAATTCATGTGGTCCGCCTCCATGGCGGACGGATGTCGCGTGGGGAGGGCGAAGTGTTGCTTGTGCAGCCGCGCCCTGAAGGGCGCGGTTCGGTTGGCGGGGTGGCGGACGATGCCGCATACCGTACTAATGCACGGTCGGGGGGACGGCGGGAGGCTCGTCCTCGACGCCGACCCAGCGCAGGGCGAGGAGCGAGAGCGCGTGCAGGGCGCTGGCGGTGCGGGCGCCGTACCAGGTGAGCATGCGGCCGTCGACGAGGTGCACCTGCTGCTCGCGGCAGGCGCGGGTCGGCCAGGAAAGGACCTCGTCGCGGTCGTCCGGACCGAACGGGTACGGCTCGCTCGGCAAGAGCACGATCCCGGGGTCGACCTCGACGATCTCGTCCAGCGCCACTTCCCGGTACGACGCGACGCCGGGCGCCTCGGCCAGGTGCAAGAGCGAGGGGAGGCCGACGCGGCGCAGGACGTCGGCGAGGTACGTGCCCTGCGAAGCGACCATCCACGGGTCGCGCCAGACGGGACAGAACGAGTGCAAGAGCGACTGCGCCGACGCCCGCTGGATGTCGTTGACGAACGAAACGACGGCCTCGGCCGCGCCCTCGACCTCCGCCGCCATGGCGCGCGCGGCGTCGACCGCTCCGAGACGGCGTCCCAACTCGAGGATCACCGGCGCGACGTCGGCGACGGCGCGCACGCGCGCCGGCAGGATGTCGACGCCGGACGCCCGCAACCGATCGTAGTCCTCGCGGCGGTTCTCCTCGACGCTCATGAGCACCAGCGTCGGCCGCAGCGCGAGCAGCTCGGAGATGTCGGGGTCCTTGGGGCCGCCGACCACGGGGACCTTCCCGACCTCGGCGGCCGGCTCGATGCAGTAGCGCGTGCGGCCGACGAGGCTGCCGGCCGCGCCGAGGGCGAAGACGGTCTCCGTGAGGCTCGGAACGAGCGAAACCACGCGGGAGGTGCGTTCGGCCATCACGAGGCGCTCGCGGCGACGTCCGGAACGCGCGGTGCGGTTTCCGGGGCCGCGCCGGAGAGGTCGAGGGGCTGGTCGGCCTGGGGATCGCGGAGCAGGAGCCCGTGGCGACGGAGCTGCTCCGCCAGCGCCGGCATCTGCCGCCGCAACCGCGCACACGTGTGCTCGTACGCCAGGTCGGCGATCTCGAGGCGGTAGAAGAGCTTCATCAGGGTCCCGGTGAGCTGCTCCAGCTCCTCGCCCTCCGGGATGAAGACCTGGAAGTCCACGTCCGGATAGACCTCGTCGATGTGCGTGAATGCCTGCTCGAACCGGGAGTGGACCAGCGACTTGATCCCCTGCAGACCCGCGAACGCTCCGCCCTCGGCGTCGACGGCGCCCGGCCGGGAGGAGAGCAACGGCACGAAGGGGTTGACCACGAACACCAGGCGCGCACCGTGGCGGATCGCGGTGCCGAAGTTGGTCGTCCGAGTGAACGCGCCGTCGACCAGGTAGCGGCCCCCGATCGGCTCGGGCGGGTAGTAGGGCACGAGCGCCGTCGAGGCGCGGACGGCGTGGGAGATGGGGACATCGCGGAAGCCGGCCTCGCCGAAGACCACCGGACGTCCGGAATCCTGGTCGGTGGCGCCGAGGTACAACTCCTTCTTGAGCTGGTGGAAGCAGTTGGTGCGCCCGCCGCGCGTGAGCTGCTCCTCGAGGTACCAGCGCAGCCGGTCGCCCGTGAAGAAGCCGCCGGGGACGACGCGCATCACGGCGGCGAGCAGATCGGCGGACCGGCCGCCGCGCCCGCCGCCCTCCTCCGCGCGCTCCCGCGCCGCGGGGTCCGGCGTGCGCCGCCAGACCGCGCCCGCGGCCACGTTCAGCGCCCGGCCGCCCAGGGCCCACAGGCGCCGGGCGATCTCGCCCGTGTTGGGCGTGAAGAGGATTGCGCGGTTGATGGGGTCGATGTCCGCCGTGCCGTCGCGGAACCCCGCGATGACCTCGCCCAGCGGGACCCCGTTGGCCAGGAAGGCCGCGATCACGGCCCCGGCGCTGATGCCGCAGAACACGTCGAAATCGACGATCTTGCGCCCGACCAGGAACTCGTCGATCGCCTTGAGCACCCCCAGTTCGTAGATCAGGCCCTCGATGCCCCCGCCGGCCAGGCACAGCGAGATCTTCCCCGGACGGCGCGTCCCGAGCATCAGCGCGATCTGATCGAGGAACGGCGGGTTGGGCTTGCCCGACGCCGTCCGCTCGGCGAAGGGATCGACCACGTAGCCGCCCAGCTTCATCGCGCCGGCGACGTAGACGTCGCGCGCCAGCGTGTCTCCGGTGGACAGCAGCAGTGCGATCTGCCGCCGCGAGACGGTGCGGGTGCCGATGCGCGCACCGGAGAGCACCGGGAGGAGCTTGCCCGCCGGCGTCGCGGCGAACGAACGGTACGCGTGCGCCGCGTCGGTGCGGTTATCGACGACGATCAGATCCGCGACCGCCCGCGACAGCTCGGCCACCGCCTCCGCGGCGGTGGACGGGAAGCGGAAGCGGTACGCGACGGCGTGCTCGCCGTCCCCGCGCACGACCTCGAACTCCCCGGAGGGGAGCCACCGCCCGTTACCCTCGCGGGACAGGTGCCCGGCGACGGTGTGCGCCTCCTCGATCCCGGTCACGAACAGGACGATCGGCACGTCGCCTCTCCGATCCGCCGCGGCCCAGGCGCCGCGGACCCCCTGCGGGCAGCTTAGGGTACGCGCAGCCGGCGCGCCAAGGCAAGAAGCTTGGAGGAGGAGGAGGAGTGGTTGGTTGTTGGTGGGTCAATTGGGTCGAGTTGTTGGTCCGGAGGGGGGGAGGGAGTTGTTGGTCCGGAGGGGCGGATGGACGGCCGGCGGGCTTTCGCGTAGCGTACCGTGGCAGGGGGATTCGAAAGCGAGGTGCCCGGGATGCGCACCATGATCGAGCCGTTCCGGATCTGGACGGTGCGGTCCATCCGCAACACGACGCCGGAGGAGCGCCTCGGCGCGCTGGAGGCCGCGGGCTACAACCTGCTCAAGATCCCGGCTCGCGACGTGACCGTCGACCTGGTCACCGATTCCGGCACGGGCGCGATGTCCTCGCAGCAGTGGGCGGCGATGATGACGGCGGACGAGGCGTACGCCGGGAGCGAGAGCCTGTTCCGGCTGGAAGACGCGGCGCGCGACCTGTTCGGCTACCGCCACGTGGTCCCGACACACCAGGGCCGCGCCGCCAAGCGCCTGCTCTGCGCCGCGCTGGTCGAGCCCGGGACGACGATCCCGGCCAACACGCACCTGGAGACCTCCCGCGCCGCGATCCGCGCGCTCGGGGGAGAGACGATCGAGCTGCCGATCCCGGAGGCGGTGCTGGGGTCCCCGTACCACCCGTTCAAAGGCAACCTGGACGTCGATCGGCTGAGGCAGCTCATCGAGCGGGAGGGGGCGAAGTCGATCCCGGCCGTCTTCCTCGCGGTCTCCAGCCCCGCGGGCGGCGGCCAGCCGGTTTCGCTGGAGAACATCAAGGCGGTGCGCGATCTGACCGCGCGCCACGGCATCCGCCTGTTCCTGGACTGCGCCTACTTCGCCGAGAACGCCTACTTCATCCACGTGCGCGAGGAGGCCTGGCGGGGCCGGCCGCTGCGCGACATCGCCGGCGAGATGTTCCGCCTGGCCGACGGCGTCATGCTCTCGGCGCGCAAGGACGGCATCGTCAACACCGGCGGGCTGCTCGCCTTCGACAGCGACGACCTGGCGGCGCGCGTGCGCCGCGCCATGGTGCGCTCCGACGGCATGGCGACCCACGGCGGCCTCGCCGCGCGCGACCTGGAGGGCATGGCAATCGGGCTGCAGGAGGCGCTGCAGGGCAGCTACATGGCCCACCGCTTCGAGACGGTCGAGCATCTCGCGCGAAGCCTCGCGCGTGAGGGCGTGCCCGTCATCCAGCCGGTCGGCGGCCACGCCGTGCAGCTCGACGCCCGCGCCTTCCTGCCCCACCTGGAGCCGGAGGATCTCCCCGCGCAGGCCGTGGCCTGCTCACTCTACCTCCTGGGCGGGATCCGGGCCGCCGAGGTCGGCTCGCTCAAGCTCGGCGGGCGGACCGACGCCCAGGGCCGGCCCCTTCCCGTGCCGCACGACCTGGTCCGCTTCTCCTACCCCCGCCGCACCTACACGCGCAGCCACATCGACTACGTGATCGAGGCCACCCTGGAGCTGTTCGCCAACCGGCACCGCGTCGCGGGCCTCGAGATCGTCGATCCGGGCGAGCGGCGCCACTTGACCGCCGTCATGCGGCCCAAGGGCGGACGTCTATTGCGCGAGGAGCACACGCGCGAGCTGCCCCCCGAGCACCGGGCGCTCGGCACCTGCTCCCATCCCCTGTTCCAGAAGCGCCGCTCGACGCGCGCCATCGCGGAGATGCACATCGACGAGGCGGTCATCGAGCGCATCGTCCAGTCGTTCCGCTGGGCGCCGTCGTGCGCCAACCGGCAGCCCGCCCGCCTGGTCCTCGCGCGTCGCTCTCCCGAGCGCGAGGCGCTGGACCGCACGCTGATGGAGGGCAACGAGTGGGCGAGGACGGCGCCGATCCTGGCGGCGGTCGTGATGAGCCCGGCGCGAGCCGCGACCGTCAACGGCATCAACTACGCCCCGTTCGACGCGGGCCTGGCGACGCAGAACCTGGTCCTCGCCGCCGTCGCCGAGGGCCTGGTCGCGCACCCCATGGCCGGCTACGACGAACCGGCCGCCCGGCAGGCGCTGGCGGTTCCGGAGCCGTGGCGCATCGTCGCGGTCGTGGCCATCGGCTTCGCGGGCGATCCGGCCCGGCTCGACCCTGCGACGCGGGAGAAGGACGAGCGCCCGCGGCAGCGGTTGCCCTTGTCGCAGATGGTGTTCTTCGAACGGTGGACGGACGGGGAGTGACGGCGCTGGCGAGCCCGGCGGGCCGACCGCGGCTGCTTGGTCTGACCGGCGGCATCGGCAGCGGCAAGTCGGCTGTCGCCGACATGCTCCGCGGGCGCGACATTCCGGTCTTCGACGCGGATGAGGCGGCACGCGCGTTGACTTTGCCCGGGGGCAAGGCCGTCTCGGCCGTCGCCGCCGCCTTCGGCCCACCCGTCGCGCTTCCCGACGGGTCGCTCGATCGCGCTGCCCTCGCGCGGGTCGTTTTTTCCGATCCGGCGGCGCGAGGCCGGCTCGAGCGCATCCTGCACCCGCTGGTCGATGCCGAGGCGCGGACGTGGGTCGAGGCGCGGGCGTCCGAAGGCCGCACGCTCTGTTTTCTCGCCGCACCGCTGCTGTTCGAGGCCGGACGCGACAAGCAGGTCGAGGCGGTGGTCGCGGTGGTGGCGGAGGAGGAGACGCGCGTGCGTCGCGTGGTCGAGCGGGACCGCACGACCCCGGAGGCGGTGCGGGCGCGCATGGCGGCCCAGCTCGGCGACGCGGAGCGGCTCGTGCGGGCCGACTTCGTCGTGCGCAACGACGGCACTCTGGAGGAGCTGCGAGCGCAAGTGGACGAGGTGCTGCTGCGGCTGGGCGGCGGCTAGGCGTCCAGCGAATCCTCGATGCCCGCTTCGGCCAACCGCTGGGCCTCGGCGGCGAGGCGCGCGACCGCGTGCGCGGCCAGGTGCGGCAGGTAATCGACCGGCCTGGGCGAGGTGATGCCCGCGGCGCGCTCGACGTCCAGCGCGCGGCGGGTGGAGCAGGCTGCGGGGGTGTCGACGCGGGAGAGCGTGCGGGCGACGGCCGACGCGCCGGCGCCGTAGCGCTTGCGCAGTCGGCCGCGGAGCGAGCGCGGCACGTGCGCCTTCGCGCCGACCGACCGCAACGCCTCGCGGATTCGCTCGATCGGCACCGGCGCCGCGGGCGCCACGTGCAGGACGCCGCTGCGTTCCGGGGGCGCCTTGCCCAGCGCGCGCACGACGCGCGCGAGATGATCGCAGGGAACCAGGTGCAGGCCTTCGGGCGCGGCGCGTCCCCAGGCCGCGGCCGGCGGCTGCAGCAGGATCGCCTCCAGCAGATCGTGCGGTCCGTGGTACCAGCCGATCTCCCCCGTCCGGCTGTCGCCGACCACGGGCCCCGTGCGCACGATGGTGAACGGCACCCGGGAGCGCTCGCGCCACAGCAGATGCTCGGCCCGGTGCCGCGCCCGCTCCGCGGCGGTCCGGTGCCGCTGGCCCGCGGTCAGGTCCTCTTCGGTCCACACTCCGTGGAAGTCGCCGGCCACGGTGAGTGAGCCGAGCTGCACGAGCTGCCGCAGCCGCGGGGCGGCGGACGCGAACTCGAGCGCCTCCTGGGCCGCGCGCACGGTGAGCTCGACCGGGTCCCCGAGCCGCCCGTAGAGCCCGCCGTAGCCGCCCGTGCCGTCGTCGGGAAGGGCCGAGACGTCGTAGGCATTGACCAGCAGGTCGACCGAGCCGGCCAGCGCGGTGTAGCTCCGGCCGGGCAGCCCGAGGTCCATGCGCACGGCGTCGCCCGGCAGGACGCGCACGACCGAGCCGAGCGCGCGAAGCCCCCGGCAGAACTCGGCCGCCTCCTTCGCCCGGTCCTCGGGCGCCAGCAGGTGGACGAGCGCCCCCTCCTCCTCCTCGACGATCTCGCGCACGACGGCGCGCGCGATCCACGACGGGAAGCCGGTCACCAGCCACGTGGTCGAGGGGGTGGGCACGGGGGGGACGCTAGCAAAATGGGAGCCGCGAGTCATGAGTCGTCGGTTTTCAGTCTTCAGTTCTAGGTTTTCAGTCGTCAGTCGTCCGTCGATCGGGACTCGCTGCGATGCCGCCTCCCACCCTGCCGCCCTTGCCGTTGCGTCCGGCGGCGCCCGCGCCTAACATCGGGTCCGACATGGCGACGGTGGAGCTGCGGGGCGTCTGCAAGAGCTACGGCGCGGTGCACGTGGTGCGCGGCGTGGATCTGGCGATCGCGGACGGCGAGTTCCTCGTCCTGGTCGGCCCCTCCGGATGCGGGAAGAGCACCGTGCTGCGCATGATCGCCGGACTGGAGGAGGTCACGGAGGGCGAGCTGCGGATCGGGGATCGCGACGTGCGCGGCGTCGTGCCGCGCGATCGCGACATCGCGATGGTCTTCCAGAGCTACGCCCTCTATCCCCACATGACGGTGCGCGAGAACCTCGCCTTCGGGCTCCGCGTGCGCAAGTTCCCCAAGGAGGACATCGCGACCCGCGTCCAGGAGGTCGCCGCGGTCCTGGAACTGGACCTCCTGCTCGACCGCCTGCCCAAGGAGCTGTCCGGCGGCCAGCGCCAGCGCGTCGCCATGGGCCGCGCGATGGTCCGCCGGCCGAAGGCGTTCCTGTTCGACGAGCCGCTGTCCAACCTCGACGCCGCCCTGCGCTCCCAGATGCGGGTCGAGATCAAGCGCCTGCACCGCGAGCTGGGAGCGACGATGGTCTACGTCACGCACGACCAGGTCGAGGCGATGACGCTCGCGGACCGCATCGCGCTCCTGCACCAGGGGACGCTGCAGCAGGTCGGCCGGCCGGACGAGCTGTACGACCGGCCGGCCAACACCTTCGTCGCCGGGTTCATCGGCAGTCCGGCGATGAACCTCTTGGACGGGACCCTTGGCGGCGACCGCGACACGCCCGTCGTGTGCGCGGCCGACGCCGTGATTCCCGTGCTCGCCGACGGGCTGCCCGCGGACCTCGCGGCCGGAGCCCGCGTCCGGCTCGGCGTCCGTCCGCACGACCTGGCGCTCGCCGACGCCGGCGCCGCGTCGCCGGCCGTCGGCTTCCGGGGCACGGTCGAGGTCGTCGAGCCGCTGGGCTGGGAAGTGCACCTGCACGTGCGCGGCGAGTTCGGCACGCTCACCGCGCGCCTGGAGCGCTCGGTCCTGCCCGCGCCGTTCGGGGCGGGGCAGCCGGTGCGCCTCGTCGTCGATCCCTCGAAGGTCCACCTGTTCGACGGGGAGTCCGGCCGGCGGCTCGAGGCCGGGAGCCCGGGGCGCGTCTGATGCCGCGACTCGCCGCCGTAGTGCTCGGCGTGCTGTGCCTCGCCGCGCCCGCCGGGGCGTCCGAGCTGGTGGTGTGGCACGCGTACCACGGGGCGGAGGCCGAGGGGCTCGGCGAGTGGGCCGCGCAATGGCGCCAGGGCCATCCGGGCGCGAGCGTGCGGTTGGTGGAGGTCCCGTCGGAGGCCTTGACGGGGAAGCTGGCCAGCGCGATTCCGCGGGGCCACGGACCGGACGTGTTCATCTGGGCGCACGAGCAGCTCGGGGCGTGGGTCGAGGCCGGCCTGGTGGCGCCGCTGCCGGCGGAGGTGGAGCGGGAGGCGATCGAGGTCCACCTGCCGGGGACGGTCGACCCGCTGGTCCGCGACGGTCGATTGTACGGACTGCCGCTGGCGTTCAAGAGCGTGGCGCTGTTCCGCAATACGCGGCTGGTGCCGGAGGCACCGGCGACAACGGACGAGCTAATCGCCGACGCGGCGCGCTGGACCGACCCGGACGCGGGCCGCTTCGGACTGGCCTACGAGATCGGCGCGTTCTACTACGAGGCCCCGTGGCTCTACGGGTTCGGCGGGGGCATCACCGACCGCGAGGGGCGGCTCGGCCTCTCCGGCGTCGCCAACGCCCGCGCGCTGGCGTTCGCCGCCGACCTGCAGCGGCGGGGTCTGGTGCCGGCCGACGCGAACGGGGCGCTGGTGACGGCGCTGTTCACGAGCGGCCGGGCGGCGATGGTGATCCAGGGGCCGTGGTTCCTCGCCGACGCGGCCGGCTCCGGGATCCCGTTCGCCATCTCGCCTCTCCCCGTCGTGAGCGCCACCGGCCTGCCGGCGCGGCCGTTCCTGACCATCGATGCGGCGTTCCTTTCCTCGCACTGTGGCCGGCCGGACGAGGCCTTGGCGCTGATGCGCGACCTGGCCGGGCCCGCCGGGGCGAGGATCCGCGCGCTGCGCGGGCGGCAGCCGGTGACGGCGCGCGCGGCGTACGACGACCCGCGCGTCGCCGGCGACCCCGCGCTGGCCGCCTTCCGCGAGCAGCTCGGCCTGGCGGTGCCGATGCCGAGCGACCCGGCGATGCGGGCACTGTGGGAGCCGGCCGCGTTCGCGCTTCGCTCCACGCTCCGCGGCGACCTCGATCCCGCCACGGCGCTGGCGCAGGCGGAGCGCAAGTTCCGGATCTTCACGAGGCCCCCTCCCCCGCCGGCCGACCCGTTGCCGTTCGTGTTCGGCGTCGGCGGCCTGGCGCTGGTCGGGGCCTTCCTCGCGGTGCGGCGGGCGCGCCGCGTCCGGCTGGGGGCGGCGATCTGGGCGCACCGCACCGACTACCTGTACCTGGTCCCCGCCGCGCTCGGGGTGCTCGCGCTGCTCGTGGTACCGTTCGTCGTCGGCGCGGCGGTGTCGTTCGCGGCGCACACGGGGGGAGGCGAGTTCAGCTTCGTCGGATTCCGGAACTTCGTGTCGATCCTGTCCTCGCGGGACTTCGGCATCACGGAGCCCGAGTCGTTCTACTACACGCTCGGCGTGACCGTGCTGTGGACGGTGCTGAACGTGGGGCTGCACCTGGCGCTGGGCATCGCGCTGGCACTCGTGCTGCGCGAGCCGTGGGTCCGGCTGCGGGGCCTCTGGCGCGTGCTGCTGATCGTGCCGTGGGCGGTCCCGAACTACATCACCGCGCTCATCTGGAAGGGGATGTTCCACCGGCAGCTCGGGGCGATCAACGCGGTCCTGGGCTGGTTCGGCATCGAGCCGGTGGGCTGGTTCGACCGCTTCTCGACCGCCTTCGCCGCCAACCTCGCGACGAACGTCTGGCTCGGCTTCCCGTTCATGATGGTCGTGACACTGGGCGCGCTGCAGACCATCCCGCGCGACGTGGAGGAGGCGGCGGCGATCGACGGCGCGGGAGCGTGGACGCGCTTCTGGCGCATCACGCTGCCGATGATCAAGCCGTCGCTGGTCCCGGCGGTGGTCCTGGGGTCGGTCTGGACCTTCAACATGTTCAACGTGATCTATCTCGTGTCGGGCGGCGATCCCGAGGGCCGGACGGAGATCCTGATTTCGCAGGCCTACCGCTGGGCGTTCTCGCGGCAGGAGCAGTACGGCTACGCGGCGGCGTACGCGGTGCTGATCTTCGGCATCCTGCTGGGTTTCGACCGCTTGACGCGCCGGTTCACGCGGACGGAGGCGGGAGCGCGATGAAGCCCAGCCTCGGCCGCATGATCGCGACGCAGGCGGTGCTGATCGTCGTCACGCTGGCGACGCTATACCCGGTGTTGTGGGTGGTGCGCACGGCGCTTTCGTCGTCCGGCGGCCTGGCGCTGTCCGCCTCGCCGATTCCCGACGCGCCGACGCTGGCGAACTTCGCCGACGTCGTCGGCGCGTCGAAGGACGGCACGTGGCTCTTCGGACGGCAGCTCCTGAACTCGGCCGTCGTCGCGGTCTCGACCACGCTCGTCGGGCTGGCGTTGGCGGTGACCGCCGCGTACGCGTTCAGCCGGTTCCGCTTCCCCGGGCGCGAGGGAGGGATGCGCTTCCTGCTGGTGACGCAGATGTTCCCGGGCGTGGTGATGGCCATCCCGCTGTACATCCTGCTCGACGTGCTGGGGCTGCTCGACACGCTGACCGGCCTGACCCTGGTCTACGCGACGACGTCGCTGCCGTTCTCGATCTGGATGCTCAAGGGCTACTTCGACACGCTGCCGCGGGACCTGGAGGAGGCGGCGGCGATCGACGGGGCGAGCCGGTTCACGTTCTTCTTCCGGATCCTCTTGCCGCTGTCGCGGCCGGCGCTGGTGGTGACGGCGCTGTTCTCGTTCATGCAGTCGTGGAACGAGTTCATCCTGGCCAGCACGTTCCTGGGCCGGGAGGAGAGCTTCACGCTGCCGGTGCTCTTGCACGGGTACATCTCGGCGCAGCACGCGGACTGGCCGCACTTCGCGGCGGGAGCGATCCTTGTGTCGATCCCGGTCGTGGCGCTGTTCTTCTTCCTGCAACGGCATCTGGTCGGCGGGCTCACCGCCGGCGGAGTCAAGGGGTAGCCTCCTACCGCTCCAGGATCAGGTGCACGGTCGTGTCGCCGGTGGATTCCGGGAAGCGCAGCGCCCGTAGCGCAACCTGGGCGCAGGTGATGGCGTCGCGCAGTCCCGCGTCGGCCAGCGGCGCGCCGACTTCGACCACCCGGCCGGAGGACTCGATGATGAGATGCATCGGCAGGCGGCCGCCGGCCGAGGCGGCGTCCAGGCAGGTGGCGATCTCGCCCAGCGCCTCCTCGACTCCTTGGCGCAAGTCGGCCGCGGCCAGCAGGCCGTCGATCTTCCACAGCACCCGGGTCAGCGACATCCCCTCCGGGAGCGGCTCGTAGACGTCGAAGCCCGGCGGGTCGGCCCCCGGGGGCCCCGGCAGCGGTCCGACCTCCGCGGGAGGCGCGTCGGGCGCGGGCGCCGGAGCATCGGCCGCCGGACCCGCGTCCGGATCGGCGGCGTCCGCCGCCGGGTCATGGGCCGGGCGCGGCACGGGTTCCTCCGCGCCGGTCGAGCCGGGACCGCAAGCCAGCAGCAAACCGGCAATCGCCACGGCCGGCACGGGTCGCAACATCATGGTTCCACCTCCGGACGACCGGCCGGACGCCTCCGGCGCGCCTGGCGCCGCGCGGTCCCGGAACGCTCGTCCCGCGAACGAACTCTCGACCGCCGCCCCGCGCGTGTCAACCGTGCCCGACGGTCGACCGACGGCCGGCGGGGGGTGCAAGTGACACGCCGTGTCCCCGCTGCTACGCTGTCCGGCGGGAGGAACGCGATGGACGAGCGGGCCCTGTTGGAGCGAATCACGGTCGACCCGCGGATCTTCGGAGGCAAACCGATCATTCGCGGTCACCGATTGGCGGTGGAGCACGTGCTGGGCATGCTCGCCGCCGGGGATACGCCGGAGACGATTCTGGAAGGCTACCCATGGCTCGAGCCCGAGGACATCCGCGCCTGCCTGCTGTTTGCGCAGCGGCTGGTCGGACATGAACGGGTCGAGCCGGTCGTCATCGAGGGGAGTTCGTGAGGATCCTGCTGGATGCCTGCGTCTGGGGTGGGGCGCGGGCCGTGCTCCGCGACGCCGGCCACGACGTGGAGGCCGTCGCCGACTGGGGCGCCGATCCCGGCGATGCGGAGATCCTCGCGCGCGCCCACGCGGAACATCGCGTGCTCGTCACGCTGGACAGGCATTTCGGCGAGTTGGCGGTGGTTCGGGGCGAGCCGCATTCCGGCATCGTCCGACTTGTGGCCGTCGCGGCACGGCAGCAGGCGGGCGCCTGCCTGCACGTGCTGAAGCGCTACGGGCCGGAGTTGACGGCGGGCTCGATCCTCACGGTCGAGCCCGGCCGCGTTCGTGTCCGTCCACCCGAGGGAACCGTCACCGGCGAATAGTCCAATCGGCCGTCACCGTTCGAGGATCAGCACGATGATCAAGTGCACCGGCAGGCTGCCGCCGGCCGGGGCCGGACCGCACGCGAGCAAGTCGCCGACAAGCAGGTCGGCGGACTCGAATCGCAGCATCGTCGCTCCACCTCCCGAAAATCGGCCGGGACCTCCCGCCCGCGGAACAAGACCGGTTCGCCGGAGGTTGGTAGTCTCGCCATGATGACTGCGATCGGGCTCTTCGCTGCGGGTCTTGTCGGTCTGGGAATGCTGTTCTGGACGATGCAGCTCATTTTCGCCGTCTTCACGATCCGCCGCGTACGGACGATCGCCGGGCTGCCGGACGAGCCGCGGGATTCGTGGCCCAGGGTTTCGGTAATCGTCGCGGCGTGCAACGAACGCGAGACCATCGAATCGGCGATGGCCTCGAAGATGGAGGACGGTTACCCGGACGTCGAGTTCGTCGTCGTCGACGACCGTTCCGATGACGGCACCAGCGAGGTCATCGACGCGTTAGCCGCCCGCGACCCGCGGGTCCGGGCCGTCCACGTCGTCGAGCTGCCCGACGGCTGGTTGGGCAAGCTCAACGCGATGGAGCAGGGACGGCGTGCTGCGACCGGCCAGTGGCTGGTCTTCTCCGACGCGGACGTGCACTTCCGGCCCGGCACGCTGCGGCGAGTCGTCGCGTTCGCCGAGCGCACCGGCTTCGACCACGTGCCGGTCTTCCCGGCGCTCGCGGCCCCGACCTGGGTCCTCGACGCGATCGGCGGAGTGTTCAACCGGATGCTGGCGGTGATGGGCCGGCTGTGGGCGGTGGAGGACCCGCAGTCGAAGGCGACGACAGGTTCGGGGTCGTTCAACATGGTGCGTCGCTCCGCATTGGAGCGCGCGGGCGGGCTGGCCCGGGTCAAGCTGGACGTGGCGGACGACGTGGCGCTCGGCGCCCTGCTCAAGCGCTCGGGCGCCCGGCAGACGCTGCTCGTCGGCCGCGGGTTCGTCGAGGTTGCGTTGTACCGGACGGTGGGCGACATGGCGCGGGGCTCGGAGCGCGCGCCGTTCACGACGGTGGGGGATTTCTCGTTCTGGAGAATGCTCCTCTTCTGCATCGCGTGGGCGGCGCTGGAGCTGGGGCCGGCGCTGGCGTTCCTGCCGCTGTTCGCGTTCCTGCCGTTCCCCGTCTGGCCCGTGGGCGTCGCCTGGGCGGCGCTCTCCGTCGGCATCGGCGCGGCGATCGACTTCTGGCTGCGGCGCAAGCTCCTTCCCGCGCTGTCCTGGCCGCTGGGCATGCTGCTGCTGGCGGCCTTTTTCCTCCGCGCCGGGTATCTCGGCACGAAGCGCGGCGGAATCCGCTGGCGCGGGAGGTTCTACTCGACCGAGCTGCTGCGGGCCGGGCGAAGCTACAAGCCTTGAGCGGCGGCCGGGCAGGCTCCGCGCTCTTCCCGCACTCCCCTCCCTCCCCCCGCTTGTGCTACACGCCTTGTCAGGAGGAGCCGTGCCGCGCAAGTCCGTCCCGCCGTCCTCGAAGATCGACCTGCCGATCGGGGTCTTCGACTCGGGCATCGGCGGACTGACGGTCGTGCGCGCCATGCGCATCGCGCTGCCTCGCGAGGACATCGTCTACCTCGGCGACACGGCCCGCGTCCCGTACGGCGGGCGCGGGCCGGACACGGTCATCCGCTACGCGCGGCAGTGCACGCGCTTCCTGGCCGAGCGCGGCCTCAAGATGCTCGTCGTCGCCTGCAACACGGTCTCCGCCGTCGCCCTGGACATGCTGCGGGTCGAGTTCGACGTGCCGGTCGTGGGCGTGATCGAGCCCAGCGCGCGCGCGGCGGCGCGGGCCACGAAGACCGGTCGCGTAGGGGTCATCGGCACCGAGGGCACGATCCGGAGCGGCGCGTACGACCGGGCGCTGGCCGCGGTGTCGTCGCGCTGCGAGGTGCTGGGGCATCCGGCGCCGCTCCTCGTACCGCTGGTCGAGGAGGGATGGCTCGAGGGCGAGGTGCCGCGGCTGGCGGTGGAGCGCTACCTCACGCCGCTGTGCGAGCTGGGGATCGACACGCTGATCCTGGGCTGCACGCACTACCCCGTGCTGCGCCCGCTGATCGACGAAGTGTTGGCGACGCTGTCGTCGCGTCCCGTGGCGACCGTCAGCTCGGCCGACGCGGCGGCGAACGAGGTGATGGCGACGCTGGACGCGCGCGAGCTGCGGCGGGACGAGCGGCGCGGGGCGACGCGCTTCTACGTCACCGATCGCCCCGACCAGTTCGTGCGCGTCGGCACGAAGGTCTTCGGCGCGGAGGTGGGGTCCGCCGAGCTGGTCGACCTGTAGGTCAGGTCAACCCGTAGCCCTTCAGCTTCTCGTACAACGTCCGCAGGCCGATGCCGAGGCGTTCGGCCGCCTTGCGCCGGTTGCCGCCGACCTCGGCCAGCACGGTCGCGATCGCCTCGCGCTCCAGGTCCGCCAAGGTCCCGCCGCGGCGGGCCGGGCCGGGCGTGTCCGTCGCCAGGTGTTCCGGACGGACGACGGGGCCGTCGGCCAGGATCGCGGCGCGCTCCAGGGCGTTGCGCAGCTCGCGCACATTTCCCGGCCACGGCGCCGCTTCGATCCGGCGCAGGGCATCCGGGGCCAGCCGCAAGCCGGGACGCCCCAACTCCTCGCCGATGCGCCGCAGCAGCCGTTCCGCCAGCGGGCGCAGGTCGGCACGACGCTCGCGCAGCGGCGGCAGTCGCACCGGGAACACCGCGAGGCGGTGGTAGAGATCGTCGCGGAACCTTCCCTGGTCCATCATGGTCCGGAGGTCGCGGTTGGTGGCCGCGAGCCACCGCACGTCGGCTTCGAGCGATTGCGTCCCGCCGACGCGTTCGAAACGCCGCTCCTGCAGCACGCGCAAGAGCTTGCTCTGCAGGTCCGGACGCAGCTCCGCCACCTCGTCCAGGAAGAACGTCCCGCCGGCCGCCAGCTCCAGACGGCCGCGGCGGCGGGCGACCGCGCCGGTGAAGGCGCCCTTCTCGTGCCCGAACAGCTCGCTCTCCAGCAGGTTCTCCGGCAGCGCCGCGCAGTTGACGGCGACGAACGGCCCGGCCGCCCGCGCGCTCCAGCGGTGCACGGCGCGGGCTGCGACCTCCTTGCCCGTGCCGCTCTCGCCCAGCAGCAGCACGGTCGCCGGCGTGGGGGCCACCTTGCGCAGCGCGTCGACGACGGGCGCCATCGCCGGATCCCCGTCGGTCAGGGGCTCGTCCGCCTCGACGTCCCGCGCCGCCCGGTCGCGCAGGGCCAGCAGCGAGCGGCGTTCCAGCGCGCGCGCGACGAGCAGCCGCAGCTCGGCCGGGCTCGCGATCGGCTTGGACACGTAGTCCAGCGCCCCGAGCTTCATCGCCTCGACCGCGGTGTCCACGGTTCCGTGAGCCGTCAGCACCAGCACCTCGACCTCCGGCTGCTCGGCGCGCACCATTCGTAACAGCGCCATCCCGTCCAGGCGCGGCATTCGCAGATCCGTGATCAGCAGGTCGAATCCCGTCTCTCCCAGCCGGCGCGCGGCCTCCCGGCCGTCCGCGGCCTGCGTCACGGCGTGCCCGTCGGTCTCAAGCGCTTCGGCCACGAAGCTCCGGATGCCTTCCTCGTCATCCGCGACCAGGATGCGGGCCATCAGGGAACCCCCCTGGGAAGGGCGGGAAGAGCGGGAGGGGAATTCTCGCGCAGAGACGCAGAGTCGCAGAGGGGGGGAAGGGGCATGGAATCACCTCCTGGGGAGGGAGATGCGGAAGACGGCACCGCCATCGGGGTGGTTGGCGGCGCCGATCGTGCCGCCGTGGCGGTCGACGACGCTGCGAGCCACGGCGAGCCCCAGGCCGGTGCCGTGCAGCCGCTTGGTGTGGAACGGCTCGAAGATCGCTTCCTCCTCGCCGGCGGGGACGCCATCGCCGCGGTCGCGGACGAGAAAGACCAGGCGGCCGTCCTCCATCGCGACCGACGCCTCGGCCGGCGCGGCCTCCGGCGACGCCTGAACCGCGTTGCGCAGGACGTTGACCAGGGCCTGCCGCACGCGCTGCGCGTCGAGGTTCCACAGGGCGGGCGCCCCGTCCGTGCGGACCTCGAACCTCCCGCCCTCGACCTCCTCCACCGCAGCCCGCAGCAGCGCGGCGGGATCGGTCGGCTCGGTCCGGATCTCCCCGCTGCGGACGAAGTCGAGCAGATCGGACGTCAGCCGCTCGAGCCGCACCGCTTCGCGCACGACTCGCTCGGCCTTCGCCCGGTCGCGTCCCTCGGGCGGCAGCGTCTCCAGCAGGAGTTGGGCGTGGCCCTTGAGCGAGGCGAGGGGATTGCGGATCTCGTGCGCGAGGACCGCCGACATCTCGCCCAACGTCGCCAGCCGACGCTCCCGCTCCAGCCGCAGCGCCAACGCTTCCCGCTGCCGCAGCGCCCGCGCCAGAAGGAGCGCGAAGGCCACGAACGCGACAGCCGCACCCGTACCGACGACGAGAGTCCGGCGCGCGTCGGCCGCGAGCCCCTGCGCCAGCAGCGGCTCGAACTCGACCACGAGCCACCCCTCCGGCGCAGCGGGCGGCGCGAACGACGGTCCTCCCGTCCTTCCGGCGAGAGGCGGAGCGGCAAACGCCGGAGGAGGCGGGCCGCCCGCAAGTTCCGGTGGTCCTGCCGGGAAGCCCGGTGGAGGCAGTCCCGGCATCCGGGGAGGAGGAGGGGGAAGCGGGGCCGCGAAGCGCACGCGCCCGCCGTCGCCGGCGAGCACGCCCTGCGGCGGGACGGCGACGCGATCCGTCCCCGACTCGACCCGCGCGCCCGCCTCGACCATGACCGATCCGCCGGGTCCTACGAGTGCGACCCAGCGCAGCCCGTCGGCCCGGTGGGCGTCCACGACCGCTGCCAGATCGGCGGTGGTCGGCGGACCGACCCCGGGCGCCAGCAACCGCCGAACGGCCTGGAGGAAGACGTCCGCCTGGCCGCGGCGCAGCGTTTCCCCGGCGCGGCGCGCGCCGAGGTAGCCGGCGACGAGGGAGGCGACGAGGGCAGCGGCGGCGCAGAGGGCCGCGGACGGGGGCCCCCACCGGATCCAGCGGGAGGGGGCACCCTGCATCCTGCGACCTGCCGGCGCCGACCTACTGCGGAAGGTAGCTGCAGCTCGAGGAGTACTCGCTGCGCGGACGGATCGCCAGGCACCGCGCCTTGGCCGCATCGCCCGCCTCGCGCTGCCGCGACCCGTACAGGACGTTGACGTAGTGGAACCACAGCTCGCCGTTGGTCGGGTTCGCCTCGGCCGCCGGCTGGGCGAGCCCCGCCGCCTCGGCGCAGAGCTCGCGGTTGCCGAACAGGGTCGGCGTGTCGCTGACCCAGCGCACGAACTGCAGCCGGGGCTCCAGCGCCACGGGATCGCAGGCGACGGCGGCGCGGAGCTGGTCGAGCGCGCCGTTGCGGTCGCGCTTCCGCCACAGGTCCTTCGCGGCCTGGACGTTGTCGCCGCACGCCGGCAACTCCGCGGCCTCCTCCTGGGCAGCGGCGTCGGCGACCACGACCGTCACGGCGTCCGGCTCGACGACCGCGTCGGTCGCCGCTGTCGCGTCCGGCGGCAGCTCGCCGAGGTCGGCGGACCACGACCCGGCGTCATTCTCGTCCCAGCCGGGAAGAGGCGCCGCCGTCTCGCCGGCCGAGGAGGGGCCGCCGGCGTCGAGCTCTGCGACGGCCTCGGGTTCGGCCCAGGAGCCGGCATCAGTCGCGGCCGGGACATCGAGCTCCGGGGCAGCCGCGAGCTGGACGTCGGAGCCCGCGTCGGCGCCGGCGCCCTTTCTGCCGCGGAATTGGACGAGGAGGTAGATCCCGGCGACGAGGACCGCGAACGTGATGACCAGGCCCCAGACGACGCCGCCGGAGCGGCGTTCCGCCGGCGGGATCGAAGGCGTACGGGCCCGCGCCGGCTTCTCCGCCGGCTTCTCCGCCGACCTTTCCGGCGGCAGATCGACGATCACCTTCGGCTCGGAGTCGCCGAACACGATGTCGACCTTGTCCTCGGCCGCCGCCTTGTCAAGCTGGTCGCGCGTGAGCGTTCCGGGCGGCGGCGTCTCCCCTTCCGCGAGCCGGAAGCCGGGCGGGGGCGGCGGGAAGGAGACGCCGGAACCCGAGAAAGGCGAGCGAGCTTCCAGCTCGCGCGCGAGGGCGTCGAGCTGCGCGGGAGTCGGGTGGCGAACCCGCGCCCCGTCCGCAGCCTCGGCCTTCCCTTCGCCGGCCACGGTCTCCGACTTGGTCGCCGGGGGCGGAGCGATGGGAGGGCCGAGGCGCAGCGTCGTGGGCCCCGGTTTTTGCGACGGCGTCTCGGGAGCCGGCGCGGGCGCCGGTGCGGCGGCGGCGGGCGCGGGCGGCGGGGACGCGTCGGCCAGGAGCCGAAGCGTCGTCGGTTTCTTCTCGTCGGGCTTCGCCGCGAGGATGGCGGCGACCGACGGCGGCGCCGGCGGAGCGGCCTGGACGGAAACGGCCTCGACCGGCGCCGCCCCGCCCACGGGGATCGAGGGCGCAGCTACGGCGGGGCCTGACGTCGGCAACGGTGGCAGCTTGAACGTGAGCGGCATCGGCGGCTTGGACGGCTCGCCCGGCCTCGGCTCCGTGCCCGCACCGGTGTCGGGCACGCGCGGCGGAGGAGCCGCGATGATGGGCAATGTCGGCGTCGCCGGTGCTCGCAAGCCGGCGGGGGGGATGAGGGGCGGCGGAACGGCCGGACCGACCAGCGGTGACGGCGCGGCAGCCACGACCGGCGGGAGGGGGGGAGCCGGCAGGATCGGGGGCGGCGGAGCAGCCGGGGGCGCAGCCGGAACGGCGGGGGGCGGCGCCGGGAGGGCTTCCTTCGGAGCTTCCTCCTCGCCGGCCGGGGGCGGCACCGGCGCGGGAGCCTCTGCCGCGGCCTCCTCGACAGGCTTCGCCGCAGGCGGCTCCCTCGCGGGCGGCGGCGCCTCGAGTTCGCTGAACTCCGCCGCGGCAGGGCTCGCCGGCGGAACGGGGACCGACGCCATCACCGCCTGCTCCAGCGCCTCCGCGGTCACCATCGGCGGCGGTTCGGGGAGCGCGGCGGGTTCCGCCGCCGCCCGCTCCAGCGATTCGGCGAGCGCGCGCGGAGGCGTCCCGGAGGGTTCCGGCGGCGCGGGGGGTGGAACCGAGGGTGCGGGCGCCGAGGCCGCGGCGAGGGCGACCTGATCGGCGAGGCTCGGCTCGTCGGTTCCCCCGAACGTCGCCGGCTCGGCGACGAGTTCCGCCTCCCCGGCCACTTCCTTCGCGTACGCGAATTCGGAACGCGCGGGCGGTGCCCCCTTGCGTCCGGTCTCGATGAAGATGCCGTAGAACGACAGCCGCGTGATGATCTTGAGGGTCTCCAGGTCGTCGAAGGGCGCGGCATCGATGATCTCGAGGAGCGAGCGCGTGCCGTCGGTGAGGCGGATGATCGCATTGACCTCGTCCGGGATCTCGTCGAGCCGACCGATCAGCTCGCCCGCATCGACCATGAAGATCGTGTCGAGCGGCGGAAGCTGCTCGATGAGACGACCCCATTCGTCGAGGCGCCGCATGCCCTCCATGAGGATTTCCTGGGAAGACAGGTGGATGGTGCGCGTACGGCGGACGGGCCGGAAATCGACGTCGAAGAAGCCCTCGGACCACGTGAGCAGGCGATAGACCGCGGCCACGCCCCGGTGGCGCCCCACCTCGGCGTCGACCACCTCGCCGTCCTGGAAGTAGATGACGCCGTGGTCGCCGCTGCGGGTGAGGTGGAGGGCGCCCGTCTTCTTGCTCAGGTCGACGGTCTGGATGAGATCGACCAGTCCGATGTCGTCGAGAGATCCGCTGAACTTGGTCTTGGCTCCGCGGCCTTCCAGGCTCTCGCGCTTCTTGCGCTGGAGGATGAGGCGCAGGCGTGCGACGAGTTCCTTCACGAAGACGGGCTTGACGAGGTAGTCGTCGACGCCCTGCTCGAGCCCCCGGACTTTGTGCTCGACGGAGCGCTCCTCGGAAAGGAAGAGGAAGGGGATGGGCGCCCACTCCGGCTTTTCCTTGAGCGCCTTGACGAAGGCGAACCCGTCCAGCTCCGGCAGGGCCGTCTCGGAGATGATGAGATCGGGCGGGTTGATCTCGACTTTGCGCAGGGCGTCCCGGCCGTTGTTGGCCGTCGTGATGGCAAACCCCGCGTTCTTGAGGCTGACCTCGAGCAGTCGGAGGTCCTCCGGATGGTTGTCGACTACGAGAATGCAGGGTCGCGACACGGCAGCACCCCTTCCCTACGGATGGACTCGGCGGCATTCTCGGAGGGCGCGATGCGGGTGTCAAGGTGGAGACTGGGGGAAGGGGGGAAGGGGACAAGAGGGGGTCGGGGGTCGGGGGTCGGGGGCTGGGAAGGTCAGGGTTCGACCCAGAAGCGGCGGAGGCAGCAGCCGCCCCCTTCGGGGAGGGACTCGGTGGTCTCGAAGCGCAGCTTCGTACCGAGCTTGGCGTTGATGTCGTCGATCGCCGTCCGGAACCAGATGTCGCAACCGGGGCGATCCTCGGGCAGGAGGCCCAGCCGCTTGTGCCAATCGAACCACGGACAGCCGTGGTGTTTGAGGAACGCCTCGCCCTCGTTCTTCCCCGCCAGCGCCTCGGCGTCCTCGCCCATGCACTGGCTGCTCCACTCGATGGATTTGGCGAACTGCATGGCCAGGGGCTTCTTCGGGTCGAGCCGCCTGGCGTAGGCGGCCGCGGTATCGTGGCCGGTGAGCTCCCACATCTTGTTCACGACCGCGACCGGATCGCAGCCCGGACAAAGCTCGACCACGGCCTGCCGCCAGGCGAAGTGGCTGGCCCGGGTGATCTGGACCAGGACGGGAAATCGCTTCTCCAGCGGAACTTCGTTGCGCGCCATGTCGCCTCCTCCGGTCGCGAACCCGCCAAGGTCGCGACGCCGTCCGGGGATTACCCGCGGCGGCGGAAAAGATCAACTACGACCTGCCCCGACGGCGTGGCAATGCCGTAGACTGCGACCGATGAGCGAACGGAGGATCATGGCGCTCGACATCGGCACCCACACGGTGCTGGCCTGCGTCGGCCGAGCGCGGGGCGGCAGGCTGGAGCTGCTGGCGAACCGGCAGTGGTTCGCCCGCCTGGGCGAGGGCGTCCGCGCGACGGGCCGGCTGCGCCCGGCGGCGATCGAGCGGGCGGTGGCGGCGCTGCGCGAGGCGCGGGTGCTGGCGCGGGAGCAGGGGGCGGAGATCGCGGCCGTGGCGACGCGCGCCTGTCGGGAGGCAGGCAACACGGAGGACTTCCTCCGACCGGCGGCCGAGGCGCTCGGCACGCCGGTCGAGGTCGTCAGCGGGGAGCGGGAAGCGGAGCTGACGTTCCGCGGCGCCTCCAGCGGGCTCGGGGTCGCGGGCCCTGGCCTGTGGGTCGACGTCGGCGGCGGGTCGACCGAGCTGATCACGGCCCGCGACGGCGTGGTGTTGCAGGCGGTCTCGACGTCGCTGGGCGCCGTGGCCTTGACCGAGGCCCACCTGGGGTCGGATCCGTACTCGGCGGCCGCGCTGGCGGCGGTGCGCGACGCGGTTCGCGGCGTTCTGGCCGGCGCCATGGTGCGGGCCACGCCGTCGGTGGTCGGTATCGGCGGCACGGCGACGACCTTTGCCGCGATCGCGACGGGTATGTCGAGCTACGACGGGGAGAAGGTGCACGGTTTCCGGCTTCCGCGCGAGCGGCTCGAGGAGTGGACCGCGCGGCTGGCGGCGATGCCGGCCGCGGCGCGAGGGAATGTCGAGGGGCTGGCGGCGGAGCGGGCGCCGGTGATCGTTGCCGGCGGCTTGGTCCTGGAGGAAGTGCTGGCTCGCGCCGGCGCGGCGGAGCTGATCGTGTCCGATCGGGGGGTTCGCCACGGCGTCCTTCTTGACCGCCTCGGACTGCACGGATAGCTTGTCGCACCGGAGAGGGCGATGGCGGACCCAGGACTCGCGGATCGGTTGCTGGCGGCGGGCCTGATCAACGCGGAGAGCCATGCCGCCGCCGTGTACCGGCAGAAGACGTCGGGAACGCCGCTGGAGGACTACCTGGTCGAGACGGGCGCGATCGCCGAGGAGGAACTGCTCAAGTTCATCGCCGGGTCGCTGGGCTGCCAGTACCTGACGACCGAGAAGCTCCGCAACGTGACGTTGGCGAAGCAGCTGGTCGACATGGTGCCGGCGAAGATGGTCGAGGCGACCGGGATGGTGCCGATCCGCTACGACGCCCGTACGCGGATGCTCGCCGTCATCACCACCGACCCCGGCGACCTCGACGCCCTGGGACAGGTCCGCGCCGCGTCCGGAGCGCGGGACGTGCTGGCGGTTCGCGCGCGCCACGCCGCGGTGCGCGCCGCCATCGCGAAGTGGTACCGGGGCGACGAGAAGGCGTTCGACAACGTCCGGGAGATCCGGCTCGACCAGGCCTCGCTGTCCGGGGGTGACCAGGGCAACGTCGAGGACTGGCTGGTGACGACGGCGCCGGGGGCGAGCCTGGTGCCGCCCGGCGGCGGGCCGGCGGTCGCCGCCCGGGAGGTCCCGCGAGACGCGCCCACGTCATCCGGCGCGCGCGCCGCCGCGGGCGCCGCTCGAGTGGCTGCCGCTGCGACCGCGCGGGCAGCCACCGCCCCCGGTCCCTCGACGCCGCCCCAATCGACCGACGCCAACCCGGTCAGCGGCGTCGACTATCTCGAGACCCTCAACGTCCTGGTCAGTCTGCTCGAGAACGGTCGCGCGGAGCTGCGGGGCCACTCGGCGGTGACGGCGCGGCACGCCCGCGAGCTGTGCCTGCGCCTGGGCCTGCCCTCCGCCGACGTCCACGCCGTCCAGGCGGCGGCGTACCTGCACGACCTGGGAAAGGGTTCGCCGTTCCACCTCACCGCCCTGAACGTCGCGGAGTGGGAGGGGCATCGGGACAGCGCGCGCAAGCGCTACGAGTCCCCGCTGCGCCTGTTCGAAGGGGCGTCGATCCGGCCGGAGACGACGCGGGCGGTCCTGTACATGTACGAGCGCGTCGACGGCCAGGGCTTCCCCACGGGCGCGCGAGGCAAGGAGATCCCGCTCGGCGCCCGCATCCTGGCCCTGGCGGACACCTACGCCGACCTCACGCAGAACACCCGCAACCCCTTCCGCCGTACGCTCGGTCCCACCGAGGCGATCGGCGTCCTGGACCGCTACCGCGACAAGGTGTTCGACGGCGACCTGATCGACCTCTTCCGTACGGTCGTCGCCGGTTCGGACCTGCGCCACCGCATCCTCGCCGGTTTCCGGCCGATCCTCGTGGTGGACGGCGATCCCGAGCAGTCGACGGGCCTCGAGATCCGCCTCCTGGGCCGCGGTTTCGACGTCAAGGTGGCGCGCACGGCCGACGCCGCGTTGCGCACCCTGGAGGAGGAGGCGGTCCATCTCGTCATCTCGGAGGTCGACCTCGAGCCGTTCGACGGGTTCGAGCTGCTGCGCCGCGCCCAGTCGTCCGGCAAGAGCATCCCGTTCATCTTCCTCACGGCGCGGGCGGCGGCCGAGGACGTGACGCGGGCCTTCGAGCTGGGCGCGGCGGACTACGTCGTGAAGCCATCGACGACCGAGGTCGTGGTGGCCAAGATCCGCCAGACGCTCGAGCGGCGCCCGACCGCGGCCCCCACCGCGGGGGTCAAGGGCTCGCTCGCGGACATGTCCCTGCCCGACCTGGTGCAGATCCTGGCCCAGGGGCGCAAGACCGGGAAGCTCCACATCCAGGGCGAGGACGGGCGCAAGGGGGAGATCCACTTCCTGGAAGGCCGGGTCGCCAACGCGCTCTTCCTGCGGTTGAGCGGCGAGGAGGCGTTCTACGCGATGCTCTCCATCCAGGACGGCACCTTCGCGCTGGATCCCGAGTTCAAGCCGGGGGCGGCGGTGATCCAGGGCAGCGCCGAGTCCCTGCTCCTGGAAGGAATGCGCCGCATCGATGAAGCCGGACGGTAGCCGCGCAAACGTCACGCTCGCGCTCGCCGGCACGCTCGCGCTGCTCGCGGGCTGCCGGTCGTCCGGGGAGGGCCGCGAGGCCGGCGCGCCGTCCGCCGCCGTCGCGAAGCCGGGTGATGGCGCATCGAACGCGGCCGTGTTCGAGACGGACGCGGGAGCGCACCCGGCTCCCGCTCCCCCACCCTCCCCGGCCGACGCCGCGCCCGGCCCGGCGCCCCGGGACCGGCCGCCGGCGGCGGCTCCGGGCGAGCCGGCCGCCACGCCGGAACTGCTTCCGGCGCTCCAGGCGCACCTGGCGCTGGTCGGACAGGGATCGGGCCTCCAGATCGTCGTGCAGGTCGACGTGCGGGCGCTCGGCGGCGCGCGGTTCCTCCGCAGCGCCCTCGCCGGGGCCTTCGGCCCGTCCGGACCGGGGCCCGCCGGCGACGCCTCCTGCCTGGACGTGCTGGCGGACACGGTCGAGGCGCTGACCTACGCCGTCGAGGAGGCTCCGGACGGCATCAGGATGGGCGTCGCGCTCGCCGACGGCTCCGGCGACCTTCCCTCGTTCGCCGCCTGCCTGGCGCGGTCGGCGCCGGAGTCGGCCGACGGTGCGACCCGCGAGGCGGGGGCCGGCTGGGTGGACGTCGCACCGCACATCGCCCTGGCGCCGATCGGGCCGCGAACGATCGCCTTCGGCTCCGACGTCCTCGTGCGCCGGGCGCGCGACGGAACCGCCGAGCCGCTGGTCGATTCGCCGCTCTTCGCGAACGCGCGAAGCCTGGTCGGTCCCGCGCCGGCCTACGCCGTCTGGTTCGACGCCTCGGGTGCGGACGGTGACGGTCCGGTCCTGGGCGGAGTCGGCCTTCGCTCGGCTCCGGGCGTCGGCATTTCCGGCGCGCTCGTCTTCGGCCGGATCGCGTCGGCGGGTCGTGCGGCGGCCCGGATCGCGGAGGTCCTGGACGCGCTGCAACGCCGCCGGCGGGAGTTCCTCGACGAACTGCCGGGGGGGTTCCCGGCGGACGCAAGGCGCGACCTGGAGGGCGTGCTCGATGCCGTCGCGGACGCCACGTTCGTGCTGCGCGGACCGACGCTGTCGTTCGAGGCGCGGCTGCCCGAGGACGCGGACTTCGGACGACTGGTGGGCGAGGCGCTGCGGCTGGTGCCGTCGCTGTAGGAGAGGTGGAGAGGGCGAACCCGGTCAGGGAGAGGTGGAGAGGTCGGCTGGAGAGGTGGAGAGGGCGAACCCGGTCAGGGAGAGGTGGAGAGGTCGGCTGGAGAGGTGGGGAGGGGGTCAGGGGGGGGTGACGGGCTCGAGGGCGACTAGGTCCTTGCTGCTCCAGCCGGTGACCCAGAGGCGCGAGCCGTCGGCGTTCAGGGCGAGGCCGGAGGCTTCCTTGAGTCCATCGATCGGCACCTGGACGGCGCGAAGCGACGCCAGGTCGACCACGGACACGTCGTGGGAGCAGTAGTTCGCGGTGTAGACCCAGGCCTCGTCCGGCGAGAGCGCGACGGTCTTCGGGCACTCGCCCACGGGGATTTCGGCCGAGACGGCCAGCGTCTCGACGTCGACGATCCAGAGGACGTTGCGCAACTTGCCGCTCACGAAGAGGCGCCGGCCCTCGCGGTCGCGGACGACGTGCCGGGGATAGGACGGCGAGGGGAACTCGAGATGACGCAGGACGGTGAGGGAGGCGGTGTCGATTTCGTGCAGGTCGTCGGAGCCGTAGTTGACGACCCACAGGCGTGAGCCGTCGGGCGAGACGGACATGCCGCGGGGGTGACGGCCGACCTCGACGCAGCCTTGCAGCTCCTCGGCGTCCACGTCGACCGCGCAGACCGAGCCGCTCGCCCAGCAGCTCGCGTAGAGGGTGGCGCCGTCGGGGGAGAGGGCGAGCACCTTGGGATGGTGTTCGACGCCGACGCGCGCCCGCACCTCGCGCGACGCGACATCGATGAACCGGACCTCGTGGTTGCGGAAGTCGGACACGTACAGCGTCGCCCCGTCGGGCGACCAGATCGACTCGACGGCGTTGCCGCCGTGGAAATCGACCGACGACAGCAGCTCGAGCGTTTCCGCGTCGAACAGGTCCACGCTGCGCCCCCAGGGCTGACCGAAATTCGTGACGGCGAGCGTGTGACCGTCGGGGCTCAGCGTCACTCCCTTGGGCAGGGACCCCGTGTGCGCCCGGCCGACCTCCCGGAGCGTGCGCGACGGGCCGGACGGCGGCGCGTCGTCGGCGAGGGCCGCGAGGGCGACGAGGCTGACCATCGCGGCAACCGACCGGCAGGGGCGCCACACAGCCCTTCGCGAGCGCAGCGAGTCGAAGGGCGGGTGCGCCCGCGAGTCTGCAGCCATCAGTACGTCACGGCGTAGACGAAGCTGTTCTTCGGGTCGCGCAGGACACGGTCGCGGATCACGGCTTGCGGGACCGCGTCCCCGTCGACGAACGCTGCCACGAGGGCCGCGGCGGCGGGGCGGTCGCCGGTCGCCTTGATCCGGCCCACGCGCCGCATCATCTCGTCGATCGCCGCCGGGAGCTTGTCGAAGTCGACCGCGAACGCGCCGGTGTCCGTGCCGTTCGCCGCGGCCAGCTCGGGATCCCAGCGCATCGCGCCCAGCTCCATGAGGAGTCCGATCTGGATGGCGGAGAGCTGGCTGTAGGTCTTCGGCACGCCGCCGGCGTACATGCCGCGCGAGATGTGCCCCATGCACCAGGCGAGGTTGACGGCGTAGCTCTGCCGGGCCTCGTCGGGGGTGAGGATCCCCTTGTCCAGGAGGAAGCGGACGAACCACAGCGCGCCGGTCTGGGCCTTCAGTTCCTCCATGACCGAGGCCAGCGGCCCGCCGAACAGCTCGTCGTCCTTCTTGCCGCGGACCTCGTACTCGTGGGAGGGGCCGAGGTTGTGGGTGGCCTCGTGCAGGATCGTGCCGAGGAGATCGGGCTGCTGCCGTTCGCCGAACGCCGCCGCGAACGTCTGGTCGAACAGCGCGAGGACGCGGTTTCGCGCCATGCGCATGCTGTCCTCGTCGGTGTACAGGTTGGTCATCGCGACGGTGCGCCCGCGGCCCTCGTTGGCCACCGGACCCCAGTTGGGCAGGCTCTGTCCGATCGTCGCCATCATGGGGTCGCGGTCGTCGCCGTGGTTGGTGACGAGGTCGATGAAGTCCGGGAGGTGGAAGGTCACGGTGCGGGCGGCGTAGGGCCGCCCGATGCGCGCGGCAAGGGCGTTCTCCATCTCCTGCTGGACGGGGGCGAGCTTGGCCTGCCAGGCCAGCGAGCCGGGATTGATCCGCGCCAGCGTCAGGTGGAACCCGGCCTTCTGGGCGCACGGATCCCAGTAGACCTCGTCGGGAGCGATGCGCACGTACCAGGCCGAGTTCTCGGCGTTCATCCGCGACCACGCCTCGTCCGCCGGCTCCCAGTCGTTCGATTCGAAGCTGTCGGCCGCCGCCCGGAGGTAGGTGCGCAAGGCCGCCTCGGTCTCGACCGCCTCGAGCGAGTCCGCCGCCGCCCGCAGCTCCGCGGCCACGGCCTTCATCTTCTCGGCGTAGGCCACGGTCAGCGGGACGGCCGTCAGGCCGCTGCCGTCCTCGGTCTGCCGCACGACCGTGAACGGCGTCAGCAGCGTCTCGGCGTCGGGACGAGCGGACAGCGCCTCGCAGAAGCCGTCCTCCTTCTGGAGCGCGGCGGGGTAGGCGTCGACGGGCTGGTCGGGTGCGCCGGGGGCGGCCGAGCAGGCGGGATTGGCCTCCGTCAGCGGCGCGACGCACTTGACGCCCCAGTTCCTGCGGAACGCGCTGGCGCTCGCAGGATCGTCGGCCGGGACCAGGCTGGCGACGGCGGCGGAGCCGTTCTGCGCCGCGTACAGCTCGTCGATCAGCTTGCCCGCGGCGAGCATCCGGCCGAGGAATGCCTTCTCCGGCGCGGGCAGCCCGGTCAGGTCGCTCTCGACCAGCGTCGGGTAGCCCTGGTCCAGCTCCTCGTCGATCGCGCGGCGCCGGTCCCGCTCCGGGGCGGGCAGCGCCGCGTAGGGATCCGCGCGCAGGGAGAACGCCTTCATCGCGGCGTAGGCCGCCGCGAACTCCGGCGTGAACGCCCCGCCGGCGACCCACTTGCCCTCCGTCGGGTAGAACAGGAGGCCGATGACCTCCGCGGGGCCGACGGCCCCGTCGCCGTCGGCGTCCGCGCGCCAGAAGAGAGGCAGATTGAGGCGCACCGCGCGCCGGTTGAAGTCGTCGCGCGGCATGGCGGCGTAGTCGGCGGCCTCGCCCGCGTCCTGGGCGGGTCCCTTGGCCGGTGTTTCCGCGGCGGCACCGGATTCCGCGCCGGCGCCGGCCTCCGCGGGCCCTTCCTTCTCGGGCGCGGCGTCGGCGGCGGGAGCGGCGGCGGCGGGAGCGGCCGGCGGTTGCGGCGCAACCGCGTCGCCGGGGCCCGGCTCGCCCTTGGGGGCCTTGCGACAGGAAGAGGATGCGGCGAGCGCGACGGCGGCGGCGAGAACGCTCAGCATGACGATGTGCTTCGAAGGGGCGGACATGGCGGACCTCCTTTCGGGTGAGCCGCACGGTACACGGAAGTTCGCCAGGGAGCCATGGGGAAGGGGTGAATCGGCGATGTCGGGCGTCAGCATCCTGCGGCGGTGGCGGCGAGGCGAGCGGCATAGCCTGTGGCGTCGAGGGGCCCGGAGACGGCGGCGCCCTGGGCGGAGTGGCAGCCGAGGGTGCGGAGGAGGATCAAGGCGTCGCCGCCGGGCACGCCGGCCGCAACGACCCGCGGGCGATCCATGTTCCGCGAGAGGGCGACGACGGCGGAGAGGAGGGCGGCGCGGTCCGAGCCGGCCTGCAGCCGCGCGACGAACTCCTGGGCGAAGACGACGACGTCGATCGGGGACTCGCGGATCAGGTTGAGCGACGCGGCGGCCAGACCGAATTCGTCGAGCGCGATGCGAAGGCCCGCCTCGTGGATCCGTTGCAGGGCGCCGCCGATCGCCGCGTGGTGGAGCAGCAGGGTGGATTCGGACACTCGCACCTCGAGGTTCCCGGCAGGCAGGCCGGATCCCTGGACGACGCGCAGCAGCTCATCGACGTTCGGCGAGCGCAGCAGCCGTCGCGCGCTGCACCGCAGGGAGATCACGCCCGGCTTCCGACCCGCCGCGAGCCAGCCGGCGGCGTCGACGCAGACCGTGCGCAGGACGCGGTCCTCGAGCGAGACGATCACGCCGGTCTCCTCGGCGAGCCGCAGGAGCTCGGCCGGCCGGAGGTCTCCGGCCTCGCCGCGGTCCCAGTGGATCACGGCTTCGGCGCCGACAACCGCCCCCGTGGCGAGGTCCACGCGGGGCACGTAGCGAACGCCGACCTGGCCCAGGTCGAGGGCCACGCGGAGATCGGCGAGGAACGCGGAGCGTTCGAGCGCCCCGACCGACGCATCCTCGGACGCCATGGCGAAGCGCCCCTTGCCGCGCTTCTTCGCGCGGTACATCGCCTCGTCGGCGCGCTGGATCAGCGCCGCGGCCTCAGAGCCGTCGATCGGGCAGAGGGCGATGCCGACGCTCGTGCCCAGGCGGAAATCGTGGTCCTCCACGAAGAACGGTGCGCCCAGCGCCTCGACGATGCGGCGGGCCACGATCTCGGCGTCCACCGGGTGGGTGATTTCCGGCAGCACGGCCACGAACTCGTCGCCCCCCATACGTCCCACGGTGTCGCTCGCCCGCACGACCGCCGCCAGCCGCGCGCCGACCTCCTTGAGCACGGCGTCGCCGGCGTCGTGTCCCAGCGAGTCGTTGACGGACTTGAAGCCGTCCAGATCGATCATGAGCACGCCCGCGGTTCGCCCGTAGCGGCGGGCCTGCTCCACCGCGACCCGCAGCCGGTCCGTCGTCAACACGCGGGTCGGCAGCCCGGTCAATGCGTCGTGCTGCGCCCGCTCCCGCAGTTCCTCCTGCTGCTGGAAGTAGCGGGTGAGGCCGCGGGCCACGGCGCCGAACTCGGTCTGATCGTCGGCGAGGCTGCCGAGGGACGCGGGACGATTCTGCTCCAGGGCGCGCCGGATGCGCCGCAGCGGCCCGCCGACCCATAGCTCGAGGCCCCCGACGACCAAGGCGAGAGTAACGAGGCCGAGGGCGCCGAACACCACGAGATGATGGCGCAGACCCTGCTCCAGCTCGGCCTGCCCAGGCAGCGTTCCCTCGGCTACGAGGTAGGCGACCGGCGCGCCGTCCGCGCCGGGGAGTGGACGGACCACCACGATGCGGCCGTTCGACTCCGCGAACTGGGCTGGCGGCATCGGACCGGCCGCCTCGAGCCGGATGCGCGCCACCGCCAGCTCCCCCAGGGACCCGAGCCGTTCCGGTGTGTACCGTCGCGCCGCCAGCAGGAAGCCTTTCGGCTCGCTGCGGCGTTCCACGTCGGCGTCCGGCTGGATCGGCGCGACTCTGACGTAGAAAACTCCGGTCTCGTCGGCAACGAAGAACCGCTGGAACCAGCGGCGCCCGCCCAACAGACGGCGAAGCACAGGACTCGGCACGGGGGACGGTCGCGCGGGGCCCGCCGGGTCGAGGCTCGCAACGCAGGCGAGCGACAGGTCCGCCCGCAGCACCCACGCGCCGTCCACCTCGAACGTCTTCATTCCCGGGACGAGTTGCTCGTCAATGAACGCCGGGGCCGTTCCCGCGAGATACGCCACGAAGTCGTCCCAGCGCGTGTAGTCGGTGGTGAAGATCCCGAGGGAGCGGTCGGTCAACTCGACGAGCCGGTCCAGCTCGCTAGCGCGAGCCTGGAGCCGCTGGTTCGCGCTCTGTTCCAGCGTAGCGCGCTGCCACCAGACGAGCACGGCGATGCCGGTGGCGCCGAGCAGCGCCACCACCGAGACGGCGAACGCGATCCTCGTGCGGGTGGTCGACAGCAGCTTCATGGGGGGCCGGCGGCCCCGCAGACTGCCAGTCCCTCGCGGATCTTGCTCACCGCGCCCGCTCCGGGGTCCGCCGCCAGGAAGACCGGCAGCGCCCCCTGCAGCAGCGGCACGGCCTCGTCACAGCGCCCCGCCTCGACGAGCAGCCCGCCCAGCACGAAACCCGCGGTCGCGTCCCCCGCGTGGGTCGCCAGGCAGTCGCGCAACGCCGTCTCCGCCTCGTCCTTCCGCCCGGCACGGAGCAGGGCGCGGGCGAGGCCCACGGCGGCGACGGGCGCGGCGGAGGAGCGCGCGACGGCTTCCTGCATCAGGGCGATCTCCTCGTCCGAGCGGCCCAGGCCGCCCAGGATCGCCGCCGCCTCGAACAGCGCCGCGAAGCCGGCGCTCCCGCCCATGCTCTCCTCGACGGGCTCGGGCAGCGGCGCCGCGTCCAGCTCGGCCGCCTTCCGCAGGCTGGCGAGCGCGCCCTCGTGGTCGCCCATGCCGTCCTGCTGGATCCCGAGGGCCAGGAAGCCCTCGGCCTCCTCGGGGAATGCCTGTGTCAGCTCGGTCAGCACGGCCAGTGCGTCGTCGTCCCGACCTTCGTAGTGCAGGACGTTGCCCAGGTTGTGCCGCGACTCGAACAGGCCGGGCTGGCGGCGCAGCGCCTCGCGGTAGTGGTCTTCCGCCGACGCCCAGTCCTCGCGCTGCTCCGCGCACACGCCGAGGTAGTGGTGGGCCTGGGCCGGGTCGGCCAGGTGTTCGCGCAGGAGCTGCTGCAGCAGCGCCTCGGCCGCGGGGAAGTCGCCCCGAGCGATCATGTCCACCGCATCGGCCATCTCGCCCTGGGGCGGAGGAGGGGTGGTTTCGCCGACGGGGCAGGCGGCGAGGAGGACGGCGAGGAGTGCGGGGAGAGCGGGAAGGGCGGGAAGGAAGGTTTCGCGCAGAGACGCAGAGTCGCAGAGAGCGGGAAGGGCGGGAAGGCGGCGACTGGTGAACGTCATGACATCCTCCCTTCGACCGCTCGCCCCCCAACGACTGCTCGCCTAGTCATGGATGCCCAGCTTCGCGAGCTTCTTGTGCAGGCCCTCGCGGCTGATGCCGAGCTTCTTGGCGGCGTTGGTGCGGTTGCCGCCGGTTTCCTCCAGGGTGCGGCGGAGGATCCAGCGTTCGACATCGTCCATCATCTCGTGCAGCGTGTTGCCCTGGGGGGCGATCTCGCCGACGAGCGCGTCGACGCGGCGGACCCGGGGTGAGACATGTTCGGGGCGGATCTCGTCTCCGGGCTCGATCTGGATCACGATGCGCTGCACTTCGTTCTCCAGCTCGCGGACGTTTCCCGGCCAGTCGTGGTGTCGCAGGCTCTCCATCGCGGCGGCGCTGATGCCGCGTACCTCCTTGCCGAATTCGCGGCCGTACTTGCGCAGGAAGAAGTCGACGAGCAGGGGGATGTCGTCCTTGCGCTCGCGCAGGGGGGGTACGCGGATGGGGAAGACGCGAAGGCGGTAATACAGGTCCTCGCGGAAGGACCCGTTCTTGACGCACTCCTCGAGCTTGCGGTTGGTGGCGGCGACGACGCGGACGTCGACGCGGCGGGCCTGGGTGCCGCCCAGGGGCCGGAACTCGCCGTCCTGGAGGGCGCGCAGGAGCTTGCCCTGCAGCGGCAGCGGCATCTCGGAGACCTCGTCGAGGAACAGCGTGCCGCCGTCGGCGATCTCGAACAGGCCCTTCTTGTCGTGGTCGGCGCCGGTGAACGCGCCGCGTTTGTGGCCGAACAGCTCGCTCTCCAGGAGGTTCTCGGGGAGGGCGGCGCAGTTCTGGGCGACGAAGAGCTTGTCGCGGCGGCGGGACTGGTAGTGGACGGCCGAGGCGACCAGCTCCTTGCCGGTGCCGGTCTCGCCCTCGATGAGCACCGTGACCCGGGTGTCCACGACCTTCTCGATCTGGCGGAACACCTCGTTCATGGGTCCGCTCTTGCCGATGATCCCGCGGAACTGGCGCCGCTCCTCGCGTCCCTTGAGGTAGCGGTTCTCCTTGGCGAGCTGCTTCTCGGCCTCGTCCAGGCGCTTGTAGAGGCGGGCGTTCTGGATGGCGAGGGAGGCCTGGGAGGCGACGATGATCAGGAGCTCGAGGTCCTGCTGGCCGAACATGCCGGCGGAAGCGCGGTTGTCGACCTGCAGCACGCCCAGGATGTCCTCTTCCCCGCGCCACAGGGGCACGGCCATCGTGGAGAGGATGCGGGCCCCGAGCATCGACTGCGTCTTCCACTCGGCGTCGAGCGCGTTGGCCACGAGCAGCGCCGCCCGCTCGGCCAACACGCGGCGGAAGATCGTATGCGAGACGGGAATCTCCTCGTCCGCCTCGGGGTTGTCCCGCACCTGGCGGTGGACGGGGACGAACTTCCCGGCGGCGGCGTCGTCCTGGCTGAGGACGACGACGAGGTGCGTGGCGCGGTCGAGCAGGCTGAACACGGCGCGCGCGGTGGCGCGGAGCACGGCGTCCAGGTCGAGGTCCCAGGACAGCTCCTGCAAGACGCGATACAGCCGCGCGACCTGGTCCGGCTGGCGTTCGAGCCGGCCGCGGAACTCGCCGAGGTCGCGCACGCGGGCGACGGCGACGACCTGGCCGGCGGTGTCCGACTCCACGGTCTGGAAGGCGATGGTCACCGGGGAGGAGGGCGGACCCAGGAGGATGCGATCGCCGGGGACGAGCAGGACGCGGAACTCCCGCGCCTCCTCCAGGGGGAACCGCTCGTCCCCCCGCGCGACGCTCGAGCCGTTCGTGCTGCGGAGATCCTCGAAGAGGTAGCCGTCCGCGGTGAGCCGGATCACGGCGTGGTGCGACGAGACGTGGGCGTCCTTGAGGGCCAGGTCGTTGTCCGAGGCGCGACCGATGCTCAGGCTGGGGCCCTCGCAGAGGACCGTTCGTCCAGCCTCCGCGCCGGTCAACAGCTCGAGGCGGAACATCGTTCGAGGTTCAGCGGCTGGCGAGCAGCATGTAGTAGAGGGCGTCGACGTCCGGGACCTGCGTGTCGCGGATCGGCTGTGTGTTCCAGTACTGGGCGAAGAGCCGGACGCGCTCGCAGCCGAGGAGCTGGCACTGGCCTTCCTGGCCGGGCGGGCAGCATTTGGGTCGGATCTTCTGGAGCGCGAAGGTCACCGGCGGCAGGAAGCGGGCGTCGGAGTCGACCGTCAGCAGGAGGTCGGCGACGGCGGCCTCGGCCTTCGGCCGATCCTGGTCGGCCAGCGCGGCCAGGAGGTAGACGGCGCGCACGCGCTTGTTCAGGTCGATCGGCGTCATGCCGCGGGCCGACTCGAGGGTGGTGAAGACGGAGGCGCAGATCGAGGCGGCCAGTTCGTCGCGCTTCTCCTGGCACACCTCGGGGTTGTCCGGGTCCTCGGTGCACCCCAGCGCTTCGATGGTCATGCCGCGGCAGGAGGGGTTGACGAAGGTCGCGTCCTCGCGATCGGCGCCGGCCAGGGCGGCGTCGGCCAGGCAGGCCATGTCGTACGTCCCGGCGTAGCACTTGCTTTCGACGGCGAGCAGCGCGTCGCGCATCTCGCCGACGCCGACGAGATCCTGGCGCATGAGCATGATGGCGAAGCCCTGGGACTGCTCCATCAGCGGCCCGGTCGCCCCGCCCTCGATGGTGATCTTCATCTGGTTCCCGAGCTTGCCGCCGTCCTTGGCGCACTCGGTCGCGGTGTCGTCGCCCTCGGGGCGGCAGGAATCCATGAACGTCTTGCGCAGGTCGGAGAAGTCCCGCGGCTCGCGGGTGACCCAGCCGTCGTGCCAGTACCAGGGTGTCAACACGTAGTCCGGCGCGACGACCTCTTCGGGCTTCTTGGCGGTCGTCTTGGCGATCGCGTCGTCCTCTTCCGGCCGCTTGAACACGGGGAAGTCGAGCTGCACCTTGGCCAGCTCGGCGACGAGCTGGTCGAACTTCCGGAACTGCTCCTCGTTCTGGTCGGTGCCGAAGTTCTTCGTGAACGCCATCAGCTCGGGCAGCGTCATGAGCGCGTTGAGCTTGTCGAAGGTCACGCCGTCGGGGGCGGGGGCGCCGGCGGCCGAGCGGAGCTTGACGTACATCGTGGCGGCGAGGGTGCGTCCGGCGAGGTGCTGGCAGATCGGCCCGATGGGCTCGCGCCCGCGCAGCCACGGATACTTGTCGTAGCAGCCCCACAGGGTCGGCAGCTTCTGCTCGGTGTACTCGGGCGCGAAGCGCAGGTCGACGCAGTAGAGGTACTCGTCGTCCGCGTCCTTGACCGCGTCGCACTGTTCCTTGGTCAGCCCCAGCTCCTTGGCCGGCGGCTTCTGCTGGTCGATCGCGACGCAGTACTGGAACTCGTCCTCGTGCAGGGTCCGCATCGTCGCCCAGCACCGTTCCTCGCTGATCGCCAGCTTCGGGATGTCCTGCGTCGCCATCTCCTCGCGGAACAACGAGGCCCACGGCTCGACCCACTTCTTGCAGTAGGCGATCTTGTCGGGGTCGCGCATCTCCTTGTTCCACTTGGCGCGGTCCTTCCGGTCCTCCTGCTCGTACATCACGCAGCGGGCGAGCGGATCCCGGTACGTGTCGAAGTTGAACAGCGGCGACTTGGCCGGCATCGCCGACATCCAGTCCTCCGGCACGGCGGCCGCCTCGACCGCCGCTTGCCCCTCGACGGGACGGGCGAAGGGCGGGTAGAGCTGGAAGGCCGGGTCGCTGTCGGTGGTCTTCTCCAGGGCCAGGATGTACTGGACGTCGCCGGTGTAGAACTCGTACAGGTCGCGATAGGTGTCGGCGTCGGGCAGGACGTCCCCGTGGCGGAAGACCGCGAAGAACGCGCGGGCCGCCATGGCGCGGAACGTGGTGACGTCCATGTTGAGCATGAAGAACTTTTCCTGGAGGATGGTCGCGTTGCCGTTCTCGTTGGTGAGGGCGCTGGCGGCCATCATCTGCATCAGGAAGTTCATGACGGCCGGGGTCGGGCGCTGGAAGTTCTGGATGGCGTCGATCAGGCCCGGGATGGCCGGCTGGGGCATCATGGGCATGCCGTCCGGGGTGAACGGCTGCTTGAAGCGCAGGACCATCTGGGGGAACGCCTTGAGGGGAGTGACGGGGAAGCCCATGAGGGTATCGAGGGCGAACTGGGTGATGCGGAGGACCTGGTGCAGGGTCTCGTCGTCCTGGCCGGCGACGCCGAGCAGGGCGAGGTAGCGGGCGGCGGAGACGGAGCGCCAGAGCATCAGGTTCACCTTCTGGTACTGCGGGGTGCTGTCGAAGTCCGCCAGCGTCAGGAGCTCGGTCTGCACGTCGGTGAACACGCCCTTGATCAGCGGCTGGCAGGCTTCGCGATCGTCGGCTTCGGCCTCCGGCTTGGAGAGCACGGCGATGAGATCGACGGTGACCTGCCGCGCCTCGGGTCCGAACTTCGTGCCTTCGGAAGCCCGCAGCGTCTTGAGCTGCTCGTAGAGCGGCTGGACGTCCTCCGCCAGCTTCGGCTCGGTCTCCGGGGTGGCCGCCGCGGCCGGCGCCGCCTCGGCGGTCCCCTGCGCCTCGGCGTTCGCGGCGCGCGAGCTCATGAAATCGTCGTACAGTCCGACGATCGTCTCGTGGAGTTTCTTGGCCGCCTTGACCTTGGCCACCCAGCGATCCATGAGCGCGACTTCGGTCTGCAGTGCGGCGATGGCCAGGCCGACCTTGGAGGTCCGGTCGGGAGGGGTGCCGCCCTGGACGGGGGTGACGATGTCGACGAGCATGCTGCCGAATTTTTCCCAGATGACCTCGTAGTTGAAGCCCCACTGGAAGCCGGAGCCGGGGCGGTCCGGGTCGGCGCCGCGGTTGCAGGCGGCCTTGGCCGGGGCCCAGCCCTTGTCGCGGTACTCGCGCAGGGCGGTTTCCTTCTCCGCACACGAGCTGCTGAGCGTGGTGCCGCAGGGCAGGCGGAGCAGGTCGAGGCGATCGTTCTTGCCGAGGGACGAGAGATCCGGCAGTTCCTTCTCCACCGCCTCGTCCATGTCCACGTTGAGCATCCGCAACAGCTCCTCGATGACGGTGTTGCGGTTGTCGTCGGAAAGTGCGGCCAGGTGGACGACCGCCCGGCGCACGTAGGGGTACAGGAAGAAGTCGCCCTGGAGGAACAGGCCCTCGATCAGGGCGGGCGTCACCTGCTTGACGAACTCGGGACCGAGGAACGGCGCGATCTTGTCGATCGCGTCGGCCGCGGCGCGGTTGAGGTAGAAGTCCTGGAAGTAGAAGGACTCGCGCAGCGCGTCGAGCAGGATGGGGACGCCGGCGCTCTGTCCGCCCTTGCCGACATCGCTGCCCAGCAGCTTCGCCGTGCCCTCGATGCACGAGAGCAGGAGCTGTTCCTGGTCCGCGACCGGGCTCTTCTGGCCCTGCATGCGGATCGTGCGCTCCTTGCAGCCCCAGCTCGCCCGGACGCCGGCCGAGACGTCCCGGATCTTGGTCATGGCGGACTCGATCATCGCCCCGTCGAGCAGCGGTTCGGCGCCGGCGGGCGGCTTCATCATGCCGGCCAGGGTGTCAACGATCAGCGAGGCCTGCGCCGGGTCGTCGCCCTTGTCCTTGAACGCGTCGAGGACGGGGAGGAAGACGTCGTTGAGGACCTTCTGCCGCAGGGAGGCGCTCTTGGTGTAGCCGATGGTCCGGGTGAGGATCGAGATGATGCGCGTCTGGACCAGCGGGTTGCCCTCGGCGCGCTTGAACGCCGCGACGAGGCCGTCGGTCGCGCGGGAGGAGTAGTCGCCCACCGCGGACGACTGTGCCTTCTCGTCGTTGCCCTGCAACCGCTCGTCGAGCATCTTGCGCAGTTTCTCGAGCGCGTTCTCGGTCTCGACCGGATCTTCGAGCAAGGACGCCAGATACGCGGGATCGCCCTCGTCGGCGCAGCCGCCCAGGACGACCACCGCCAGCAGTGCCCAGATCCCCCGTCCACGCCCGATCGTCGTAACACCCATTTGGACCTCCTCGGTGCGCGAAGAACCCGGGCTGTGGGGTCCCGGTCCCGCAGCCCTGGCCGAAGCGGGGAGACTGTAGAGGAGTGTTTCCGCGGGTGTCAAGGAGGGAAGCGTGGGGGCCAGGGCTTCGCCGTAGTCGTCGCCGCGGCACGGGGCCGTGCGGCCCCGCTTCGGGCGCGCCGGATTTCGCGCCAAGGGCGCAAAGGGCCGCCAAGGGCGCAAAGGGGGGGAGAGGCCGGTCTCGGCCGAGCGGACGGCCT
>JACRCX010000134.1 GCA_016218815.1 Deltaproteobacteria bacterium | reverse complement strand
GAGGCCCACATCCGGTCGATCCTCTTCCGCGAGGAGACCCGGTGGCCGGGCTACTACTTCCGCGCCGACACGCCCAAGATGGACGACGCCAACTGGAAGGTGTTCGTCAACTGCAAGTGGGATCCCAAGTCCAACAACTGGGAGATGACCAAGAAGCCGATCCATTCGATCGTGACCTGAGGTACTCGGATGTCTGCCGGGGTCGGCGTCCCCCCCGCCGGCCCCGGCGGGCTACCTTCTCGCCCCGCCCACGGACGTCTCGCACGACCCGCGGCGCTCCCGGTGGACGGCGAGCGTGTCCCGTGGAAGGATCCGCCCCATGCTTGATCCATTTGAACTCTCGAGATTCAAGGAAGCCATCCTCGCCCAGGCCAAACGCCTCGGCCCCGACGACAAGTTCCATTTCGCCTGCCACCCCAAGCTGGGGTGCTTCAACTCCTGCTGCGCCGACGTCAACGTCTACCTCATGCCCTACGACGTCCTCCGCCTCAAGCGACGTCTCGGCATCGACTCCCGCTCCTTCCTCGAACAGCACGCCATCGCCGACGCCCTCGACACCCGCGGCCTCCCCATCGTCCAGCTCCGCATGACCGAGGACGAGAAGAAGCGTTGCCCGTTCGTCACCGAAGCCGGCTGTTCCGTCTACGAGGATCGCCCGTGGGCCTGCCGCATGTATCCCATCGGCGGCGCCTCCCCGCCCGCGGGCAAGGCCGGCGCCGAGACGTTCTACTTCGTCGTCGAGCGTTTCGAATCCTGCGCGGGGTTCGACGAGGATCGCGAGTGGAGCGTCGCCGAGTGGAAGGAGAACCAGGGGGTTGCGGAGTACGAGGCCAAGAGCGAGGCGTTCAAGGCGATCTCGCTGCACCCGTTCTTCGTCGAGCAGCGGCGGACGCTGCCGCTCGACAAGAGCCGCATGCTGCTCATGGCCTGCTACGACCTCGACACGTTCCGCAAGTTCGTCTTCGAGACCAGTTTTCTCCGGCGCTTCGAGATCTCCCCCGAGATCGTCGAGCGCCTTCGCACGGACGACGAGGCCCTGTTGATCTTCGCCTACCGTTGGCTGCGCTTCGGACTCTTCGGCGAGCCGACGCTGACGCTCGACGCGCAGGAGGTCGAGCAGAAGATCGACGGCATGGGAAAGATGTTCACCAGGTGAGGAATTCGACGGGAAGGGATGGCGGACACGATCATGAACGACTCTGACGGCAAGCTCATCGCGGTGATCGGGGGCGGCATCAGCGGCATGACCACGGCGCTGGAAGCCGCCGAGGCCGGGTACAAGGTGCTCCTGGTCGAGCAGGAGCCGTTCCTCGGCGGGCGGGTCGCGAGGAACTCCAAGTACTACCCCAAGCTCTGCCCGCCCTCCTGCGGGCTGGAGATCAACTTCAAGCGCCTCGCGCGCAACCCCGACGTCCGGGTCCTGACCATGGCCCGCGTCGCCTCCGTCGCCGGCGGCCCGGGCAACTGGGAGCTGTCAATCCGCGTCGAGCCGCGCTTCGTCAACGACAAGTGCACCGCCTGCGGCAAGTGCGCCGACGCCTGCGAGACGAAGATCCCCAACCCCTTCAACCTCGGCCTCGATCAGGTCAAGGGCGCCTATCTCCCGCACCCGATGGCCTACCCCCTGCGCTACGTCCTGGCGCCCAAGGTCGCCGCGGGCCCCGACGGCGCCAAGTGCAAGGCCGCCTGCACCTGCGACGCCGTCGTCCTCGACGACAAGCCGCAGACCATCAAGGTCAACGCCGCGTCCGTCGTCGTCGCCACCGGCTGGAAACCCTACGACGCCGCGAAGCTCGGACACCTCGGCTACGGCACCGTCAAGAACGTCGTGACCAACGTCGCCATGGAGCGGCTCGCCTCGCCCACCGGCCACACCGGCGGGAAGATCGTGCGACCCTCCGACGGCGGGCCGATCACCGACATCGCCTTCGCCCAGTGCGCCGGCTCGCGCGACGAGAACCACCTGCCCTACTGCTCCGGCGTCTGCTGCATGGCCACGCTCAAGCAGGCCGTGCTCGTCCGCGAGCAGTATCCCGACGCGAAGATCACCGTCCACTACATCGACGTGCGCGCGATGGGGAAGTACGAAACCTTCTACGCCAAGCTGCAGCAGGACCCGAAGGTCACGTTCGTCCGCGGCGTCGTGGCCAAGGTTTCGGCCGATCCGGCCACGGGCGATCCGGTCGTCGAGTCCGAGGACTCGCTCACCGGCAAGCGCTCGACCACGAAGACCGGGATGCTCGTCCTGGCCACCGGCATCGTGCCCGCGGCCGGCAAGGACGACTGCCCGCTGCCGCTGGATCGCGACGAGTTCGGGTTCGTCACCCGACGCCAGAGCAAGCACGGTCTCCACGGCGCCGGCTGCGCAAGCCGGCCCAACAGCGTCGCCCAGTGCGTCCAGGAGGCGACCGGCGCGGCGCTCAAGGCCATCCAGGACCTGGCGGCACGGTAGCGGGAGGCGACACATGGACAAGAAAATCGGCGTCTACATCTGCACCGGCTGCGACATCGGCACCAGCCTCAAGCTCGGGCCCCTCGAAAAGATCGGCGCCAAGGGCGCCTTCTGCCGCCAGCACGCCCAGCTCTGCAGCCCCGACGGAACCGCGCTGATCCGCAATGACATCGACAAGGAAGGCGTGAACACCGTCCTGGTCGCGGCCTGCTCCCCCCGCGAGCACGCCGGAACCTTCAGCTACGACCCGACCAAGGTCTCCCTCGAACGCGTCAACCTGCGCGAGCTGGTCGTCTGGAGCCACGCGGCCAACGACGAGGACACGCAGGCGCTGGCCGAGGACTACCTCCGCATGGGCCTGGTCAAGGCGCAGAAGATGCTCCCCGTCGAGCCTCTGGGCGAGAAGACCGACCGCACCATCCTCGTCGTCGGCGGCGGCATCACCGGCCTCACCGCCGCGCTCGAGGCCGCCCGCGCCGGCCAGGAGGTCATCCTCGTCGAGAAGCAGGCGAAGCTCGGCGGCTGGATGGCCAAGCTGCACAAGCGCTATCCGTTCGAGGCGCCGTACGTCGAGCTGCAGCCCACCGGTATCGAAGAGCTGGTGAAGCAGGTCACTTCGGACAAGCGCATCCGCGTCCTCACCGGCGCGAAGCTCGAGAAGACTGCCGGCGGCCCCGGCCTCTTCGACGTCACCGTCGCCCACGACGGCACGACCGAGACCCTCCGCGTGGGCGCGATCGTCGAGGCGGTCGGCGGACAGCCCTACGACGCGAACAAGCTCCCGCACCTCGGGTACGGCCGCCTGCACAACGTCGTCACGAGCCTCGATTTCGAGGCGATGGCGGCGAAGGGGAAGTTCGAGCGTCCCGGGGACGGCGCGACCGCGAAGAGCGTCGCCTTCATCCAGTGCGCCGGGTCGCGCGACCCCGCGCACCTCCCGTACTGCTCGACCCACTGCTGCATGACCTCGCTCAAGCAGGCGCGCTACTACCGCGACGCGGTCGCCGACGGCAAGGTCTACATCATCTACAAGGACATGCGAACGCCGGCGCAGTACGAGCAGTTCTACAAGAAGACCCAGGAGGATGTGGGGATCTTCCTGACCAAGGGCGAAGTCGTGGAAATGGCCGACGGCGGCAGCAGCGGCGTCAAGATCACGCTGGACCACACGCCGCTCGGCGAGAAGATCGACCTCCAGGCCGACCTCGTCGTCCTGGCCACCGGCATGGTCCCCGCGACGGCCGTCGCCGCGCCGGGCAAGGCCGCCGCGCCTCCGCCACCGCCCGCCCCCGACGCGAAGAAGGAAGACGAGGCCCCGAAGGACGTCTACATCGCCTCCGACGTCCTGAACCTCCAGTACCGCCAGGGTCCCGAGCCGCCGATCCTCCAGAACGGCTTCCCGGATTCGCACTACATCTGCTTCCCCTACGAGTCGCGGCGTACCGGCATCTACCCGGCCGGAACCGTCCGCGCCCCGATGGACGCCGCCGACTGCGCGCTCGACGCGGCCGGCGCCGCGCTCAAGGCGATCCAGTGCGCCGCGCTGACCGCCCAGGGCAAGGCCGTCCATCCCCGCACCGGCGACATGGGCGCGCCCGAGCTGTACATGTCGCGCTGCACGCAGTGCAAGCGCTGCACCGAGGAATGCCCGTTCGGGACCTACAACGAGGACGAGAAGGGCAACCCGGTGCCCAACCTCACCCGCTGCCGCCGCTGCGCCATCTGCATGGGCTCCTGTCCCGAGCGCATCATCTCCTTCAAGGACTACTCGGTCGACATCATCGGCTCGATGGTCAAGGCGATCGACGTCCCGCCCGAGGACGAGGAGAAACCGCGCATCGTGGCCTTCATCTGCGAGAACGACGCCTACCCCGCCGCCGACCTCGCGGCCCGCAAGCACCTGAACTGGTCGCCCCACGTGCGCGTCATCCCCCTGCGCTGCCTGGGCAACATCAACCTCGTCTGGATCGCCGACGCCCTCTCCAAGGGCATCGATGGCGTATTGCTCATCGGCTGCAAGTACGGCGACGACTACCAGTGCCACTTCATCAAGGGCAGCGAGCTGGCGAACATCCGCATGAGCAAGATCAAGGAGACGCTCCAGCGCCTGGCGCTCGAGTCCGACCGCATCCGCGTCCTCCAGCTCTCGCTCGACGAGTTCGGCACGCTGCCGGGGATCTTCGACGACTTCGCGAAGAAGGTCGAGGAGCTGGGGCCGAACCCGTACAAGATGTAGGAAACACCATGGAAGCTCCAGAACGGATCGAACCCGATCTTGAAGTCGTCCGCGAGCTCAAGGAGCTCACCGGCGGCGCATTCAAGCGTTGCGGGCAGTGCGCCACCTGCACCGTCGTCTGCGATCTCTCGGCGCCCGACGGCGACTACCCGCGCGGCAAGATGCTCTGGGCGCAGTGGGGCCTCAAGGACCGCCTGCTCCGGTCGCTCGAGCCCTGGCTCTGCTACTACTGCGGCAAGTGCTCGCAGCGCTGCCCCCGCAAGGCCGAGCCGGGCGAGACCCTGATGGGGCTGCGCCGCTGGCTCACCTCGCGCTACGACGTGACCGGCCTGTCGCGCCTGCTCTACCGCTCCTGGAAGGCCGAGCTGCTCGTCCTGCTCCTCGTGGCGCTCGCCACGGCCCTGGGGCTCCTGGGCTGGGGCTACGCCCACGGCAACATCCACCACTACGACGGAGCGTTGGCCTTCCTCCCGAGCGCCGTCATCCACCGTTTCGACTGGGCGATGGCCGGCGTGCTCACCCTCTTCCTGGGGATCAACGCCGCGCGCATGTGGTGGTTCACGATGGCGAAGGGCGAGCCGCACCCGGCGCCCCTCGCTTCGTACCTCCGGCAGCTCCCCCTGCTGCCCCTCCATTTCCTCACCCAGAAGCGGTTCTCCGCGTGCGACTCGCGGCGGCCGTGGGCCATCCACCTTGTGCTGATGCTCAGCTACGTCTCGCTCTTCACGCTGATCATGTTCTTCCTGCACGACATGCAGTCCGGGCCGGCGATCAACTGGAAGGTGCACGCCATCGGCTACGCCGCCAGCGCCGGCCTCCTGGGGACCGTGATCTTCGCGATCCGGGGCCGGCTGGCGAAGGTCGAGGAGCAGTACAAGCATTCGCACGAGTCGGACTGGCTCTTCCTCGCCCTGCTCGCGCTGGTCACGCTCACCGGCGTGACCCAGCACGCCCTCCATCGCACCGGACACCCGCTGGAGGCCAACGTCGCCTACGTCGTCCACCTCTCGCTCGTCGTCCCGATGCTGCTGCTCGAGGTCCCCTTCGGCAAGTGGTCCCACATGATCTACCGCCCGCTCGCCGTCTACCTCGACAGCGTGCGGCGCGACGCGCTCGCGCACGAGAAGGTAACCGAGACCAGCCCCGAGGCCGCCGCGGGAACCGCCGCCGGCCGCGCCGCCCACGAATCGCACGCCTGACCTGCTAATCCCGCAGCCCGTGACGACGCGTCAGCCTTCTCCGGACCTGAAGAGGAGAGGTGGCGAGACCGACTGGAGAGGTGGGGAGGATCTGGGAACAGATGCTTTGGCGCGGCTTCCCGCCGCGTCAGGAGCGCTCGCGTCGGTCGCACTCACCGAGACGGACTCAACCTGCGAAACGGCCGCGCTCCGCCGCCGCCGTCTCCATCAACCGTGTTGGCGTCGATCCGACAATGACGTTGTCGCCGGCCGGACCTTTCGCGGATCGGTCGCCGAGTCCGGCCGGGCACGACGGCGGCAGTTTCGCGGTCGATCGCGACGCCTCGCGGCCGCGGCCCGGACGAGGTTGCCGATTCGGCCGGCGGCGCGGTCCTTGCACCGCGAGGGCGCCGGAGGCGGAAGGAGGAGGCCATGGCGCGCCCCAAGGGCGGAGTTTCCCGATCCGTCGTCGCACTCGGCATCGTCGTCGTTGCCGCGGCCGCGTGCATCCAGCCGCCGGACGACGACTTCCGCTGGAGTCCGCACGCGGTCCCCGACGCCGACGGCATTCTCGGCGCCGTCGACGCGGTGGGGCAAGGGGCGGACACGAGCGGTTTGGCCGACGCGGGGGCCGGTGAGGACAAGGGGGACGAGACCGCGCGGGGTCACTGGGTCGAGCACGTCTTCCGGTCCGAGGGCGCGGCGGCGGTCGATATCGCCATCCTCGCCGATCTGTCGGGCTCGATGGACGCCGAACGTCCGTGGCTGCCCGAGCGATTGGCCGGTCTGATCGCCGAGTTGGCGTCGCCGGGGGACGGGGACGGCGACGGCTGGCCGGATCGCGCTCCCGTCGCCAGCATTCACGTCGGCATCGCCTCGGCCGACATGGGCACGGGTGGATTCCACCTCAACACGTGCGGGAATTCGGACGTCGGGTACGACGGCTGCTTCCTGCGCCGCTCGGACGGACGCGAGGGTTGCGGGACCGACCTCCCCGCGTTCCTATCGTTCTCGGGGGCCCAGGAGCTGGCGACCGCGGCGGAGCGATTCGAGGAGTTCCACTCCTGCGTCGCCTTGCCGCGCGAGCAGCAGTGCGGGTTCGAGCAGCAGCTCAAGTCGATCGTGCGCGCCGTCGGCGACCAGGCGGCCGAGGGCGGCTGCAACGAGGGCTTCCTGCGCCCCGACGCCGCGCTGATCCTCCTGGTCGTCACCGACGAGAACGACGGTTCGGTGCGCCCCGACCACACGGAGATCTTCGACGAACGCCGCTCCGACCTCGGCCACCTCAACATCCGATGCTTCCTGAACCCCGACTGCCTCGAGGACGTGGCGGGCTACGCCGTGGACATCCTGGCCCTCAAGCCGCCGGCGCGCCGGAACCTCATCTCCGTCGGCCTCATCACGGGCGTCCCTCCGGATGCTCCGCTGTGCGCCGGCAGCGGCGAAACGCTCGACCGATGTCTGGATGTGGCGATGATGGAGGAGCAGATCAATCCCATCGACCCCACCGGTCTGATCCCGGCCTGCAACACGTCCACGGGCATGGCGTACCCCGGTCGGCGGCTCGTGGAGCTGGCGCAGCTCCTGGGCCCGAACGCCTGGGTCGACTCGGTCTGCGACGCGGACTGGACCGATACCTTCCGCGCCCTGGCCGACCGCGTCCGCGCCGGCCTCGACCTGCCGGAGTCGACCGGATGCGTCGACGACCTCGACGTGCCGTTCGACGCCGGAAGCTGCCGCGCGGACTGCTCGCTGGTCGAGACGCTGGAGGACGACCGCCCGTGCGCGCTCGACGCGTCGTGCCCCGCCGCGTGGTGTCCCCCTCCCCCTCCCGACCTCGAGAACATCGATCGGCTCGAGCCGTGCCGCGATCCGTGGACGCACGGCGAGTGCGTGCCGCTGGAGCGCAATCTGGGCCTCGCCGCCGACGAGACGGGGCGGCGGCACCGGCAGTGCCTGGTGCGCCAGGCGCCGCGGGATCCGTTCGCCTGGCGCTGCGGCGAGCCGCTGGCCGATGGCTGGACATTCGTCCCGGCGGGCTGGTCGTCACCTGTATGCGACGAGGTGCGGCTCGCCGCCTCCGTTTCTGGCGCGCCGCTCATCGCTCCGGGCTCCTCCGCCACCCTGCGCTGCCGGGCGAGGTGACCGCCGCCCTGCCGCGCCGCGGCAGCGCGCCGTCGGGACGCCAATTCCCGCGCCCGGTCGCGCGGCCACGCCGCCGCCGTTGACATCGGCCCCTCGCCGGGTGTTTGAGGGACCCGTGGCCGATCGAATCCCGCAGCGGTCCGTGGCGCCCTACCCCGTGCACTTGGCGCTCCGCGGCCGGAAGGTGCTGCTCGTCGGCGCCGGGAAGATCGCCGCCCGCCGGATCGACCGGTTCCTCCGCGCCGGCGCTCGCGTGGTGGTCGTGGCGCCGAAGGTCGCACCGGCCATCGCGAGGCTCGTTGCGCGCGGACGAGTCGAGCTGCGGCAACGTGCGTTCGTCCCGGCCGACGTCCGCGGCGCGTGGCTCGTGCACGCCGCGACCGACGATCCCAAGGTCAACCGCGCCGTGCTCGCCGCGGTCCGCGCGATCCGTCCGCGCGGCATCCCCGCCCTGGCGAGCGCCGCCGACGCATCGTGGCCCGAGGGCGACTTCGTCATCCCCGCCTCGTTCGAGCACGACGGGATGATCGTCAGCGTCAGCTCCCGTTTCCCCGACGACGACAGGCAGATCGGGGAGCGGGCCGGCGGGCTTGCCGGTGGGCAAGCCGGCGGGCAAGCACGCGCACCAGACGGCGGACGAGCCGACGCACGAGACGGTGGGCAGGCCGACGGCGCCACGCGCGCCGCCCGCTCGCGCGACGTGAAGAACCTCCTCGCCCGGCAGCTCGCCGCCGTGTCGCGCGCCAAGCTGCTGATCGTCGGTGCCGAACGCGAGCGGCTCGGCGCGCGTGCGTTCGCCGCCGTCCGGCGCGCGGTCGGAACGGGAAAGCGCCTCGCGGCGGTGTTGCTTGCGCTCCGACCGGTCGACGAGTTCCTCGTCGTCGTCGCGCCGGACTACTGCGCGGCCTGGATGATCGCCGGAGCCGAGCCGGTCGTCGTCGAGGTCGTTCGGCGCGCGATGGGGCTCGACGCCGTCTCCGAGCGGCGCTGCACCATCCTTCGCGGCCGCGCCGCCCGTGCCCACGCGGCCCGTATCCTGGCGAGCACGGCCGTAGCGAAGGTACGGGGCGCTGGCCTCGGGCCCGGACGGAAACTGTTGCGCAACACCGCATGGCGTCGCACCACGTTGCGCAACTACCACTAAGTAACTGATAGTAATCAGAATTGACTTCGCGGGCCGTCGATGCCATACGGAACCGTCGGGGCGGGAGCCGAGGAGGAGAAATGGTCCTGTACCTCGTGCCGTTCGCGGCCGCGGTGATTTTCATCATCGCGGTGGTGGTGCGCGCGTTGAAGATCCGATCGCTGCCCATCCACCTGCGTTGGGAGCTGTACCCGGTCGCCCACGAGAAGAACGCCCGGTACGGGGGATCGTTCTTCGAGCAGGTCGACTGGTGGAAGAAGCCTCGCGAGTCGTCGATGGCCGGCGAGCTTGGCGTGATGATTCCGGAAATCCTGCTGCTCAAGGGGGTGCACGAGCACAACCGCTCCCTCTGGTGGCGGTCGTTTCCGTTTCATTTCGGCCTCTACATGCTGGCCGGGTTCGTCGCGCTGCTCCTGGCCGGGGCATTGGCGATGGCGGGCAACGTCGAGGTGGGGTCGGCGGCTCACGGGTTCGGTCTGGTGTTGCATTGGTTGACGTTGATCGCCGGCGTCGGCGGCTGCGCGCTCTTGGCGCTCGGCTCGCTGGCGCTGCTCCTGCGCCGGCTCTCGGACCCCGTGCTGCGCGAGTACAGCGCCCCCGCCGACTTCCTGAACCTGGTCCTGTTCCTGGCCGCGGCCGTTGTCGCTTTGGCCGCGTGGGCGACGGCGGACCGCGACTTCTTCTGGCTGCGCGGCTTCTTCTACGGCGTGGTGACCTTCCACTTCGAGAGCGGGGTTCCGTTCCCGCCGCTCGTGGTCGCAGAGATCGTGCTGGGCAGCGTGCTCATCGCCTACATCCCGCTCACGCACATGTCCCACTTCTTCACCAAGTACTTCATGTGGCACGACATCCGGTGGGACGACAAGGTGAACGACAAGGGCGGGAAGATGGACGCCCGCATCAAGGAGCTCCTGGGCCAGAAGGTCTCGTGGAGCGCGCCGCACATCCGAGGGGAGGGCAAGAAGAGCTGGCTCGACGTCGCGACCGAGGAGGTGACGAAGAAATGAGCCGCCCTATCCCGTTCTGCGATTTCTGCACCCCGTCCGAGCAGCTCGCGCACGTCGATCCGAAGGACCTGCCGCCGCTGCCGCCGCCGTACGACAAGTGGGAGGAGAAGCCCTGGACGCCGCTCTCGCAGACCGCGCGGACCGAGCGCGAGGCGACGCTGGACGACACGCTGGCGGTCGGCGTCCCGAAGCCGAAGAGCAAGCAGGAGGAGGACGAGCTGGTCGCCGCCTTCCGGCGCGGGCTGGACAAGCTGTTCACGCCGGAGAGCAACTGGACGTTCCTCCACCCGCGCACGCTCTCGG
>JACRCX010000130.1 GCA_016218815.1 Deltaproteobacteria bacterium | reverse complement strand
GTCGGCGACAAGGTCCGCCACGCCCGGTTCGGCATCGGCAAGGTCGTCGACATCGAATCCGGCGCCGAGGTCAAGCTCTCCGTCGAGTTCCAGGGCTGGGGCAAGAAGAAGCTCATCGCCCGCTTCGTCGAGCGCGCGTAGCCCGCCCTCTCTCCCCCGTTGACAAGCGCCCCGCGCGGTGGCAAGACCCCGCTGAATCGCGGTTCACGGTCCGCGGCCGGGAAGGACGCCATGCGCGAAGTCGATCGAGCCAGGAAACGCGAGCGGATCCTCAAGGCCGCCATCCACGTCTTCGCCCGCCACGGCTTCTTCGTCAGCCGAGTTTCCCAGATCGCCGACGCCGCCGGCGTCGCCGACGGCACCATCTACCTCTACTTCCACAACAAGGACGACATCCTCATCTCCATCTTCGAGGACCGCATCGATGCCCTGTGCACCGTCATCCGCAAGGCCGTCGCCGATCTCGACGACCCGGCCGAGAAGCTCCGCCGCGTCATCGACCTGCAGCTCGGCATCATCCGCCGCCACCGCGACCTAGCCGAGGTCCTCTCGATCAATCTTCGCCAGTCCACCCGCTTCCTCAAGCAGTTCGCCGCCCCGAAGTTCAACCGCTACCTCGACCTCATCGCCGAGATCGTCCGCGAGGGCCAGCAGAAGGGAATCTTCCGCGAGGACGTCGGCCCCCGCGTCTTCGCCTGCTCCCTCTTCGGCGCGCTGGACGGCCTGACCCTCACCTGGGTCATCGGCAAGGGGCGACCGGAACGACTGCAACGCGCGGCCGACGCCGCCGCGACGATCCTGATCGAGGGCATTCGCAAGCGGCCCGCGGAGATCCCGCGCCGCCGCGCGAGGAAAGGAGGACGGCCGTGAAGATCCTGGTTCCTCTCAAGCGGGTCGCCGACCCCGACAACGCCAACAAGGTGAAGATCGCCCCCGACGGCTCCAAGGTCACATCGGAAGGGCTCGAATGGAAGCTCAACCCCTTCGACGAGTACGCCGTCGAGGCCGCCCTGCGGCTCACCGAGAACGCCGCCACCAACACCCGCCTGGGCGAGGTCGTCGTCGTTTCGCTCGGTCCCGCCGAGGCCAAGCAGCAGGTCACGCAGGCCCTCGCCATGGGCGCCGATCGCGGCGTGCTCGTCGAGGCCACCGACGACAAGCTCGACGCCTCAGTCGTCGTCGACGTGCTCGAGAAGCTCATCGCCGAGGAGAAGCCGGATCTCGTCCTGGCCGGCAAACAGGTGGTCGACGGCGACTCCAACCAGGTCGCGCAGATGCTCGCCCAGCGCATCGGCTGGCCCCAGGCCACCTTCGCCGCCAAGATCGAGACCGACGCGGGCCTCAAGACGGCGCTCGTCGTGCGCGAGGTCGACGGCGGCGTCTCCAAGCTCAAGCTCACCTTCCCCGCCGTGATCTCCGTCGACCTGCGAATCGTCGCCCCCGAGGGCGTCAAGAACGGCAACACGCCCCCCGAGAAGAAGTACAACGACGGCCCGCGCTACCCGTCGCTCAAGGGCATCATGCAGGCCAAGAAGAAGCCGCTGGCCCTGAAGAAGCCTGGCGACTTCGGCGTCACCCCCAACCCGCGGCTGGAGGTCGTGAAGTTCGAGCCCCCGCCTGCCCGCAAGGCCGGCGTCAAGGTGCCCGACGTCGAGACCCTCGTCGCCAAACTCAAGAACGAGGCGCGCGTCGTCTAGCGCGGGAGAGGAGAGCAACATGCCGAACGTCCTCGTCATTGCCGAACTCTTCGAAGGCAAGGTGCGCAAGGGCTCGCTGTCCGCGATCACGTTCGCCCGCCAGGCGGCCGCGATCGTCGGCGGCGCCTTCGACATCCTCCTCCTGGGCCCCGGCGCCAAGGCCGCGGCCCCCGCGATGGCCAAGTACGGCGCCGGGAAGATCATGGCCGGCGAGCCCGGCGAATACGTCGCGGAGGTCTACGCGCCGATCGTCGCCAAGAACGCCGCCGGCTACGCCGTCGTCTGCGCCACCGCCACCGCCATGGGCAAGGACCTCATGCCGCGCGTCGCCGAGCACCTCAAGGCCGGCATGGCCAGCGACGTGGTCAAGGTCGCCGACCAGGGCGGCCTGGTCATGGTGCGGCCGATGTACGCCGGCAACGTCCTGGCCCACGTCAAGGTCAAGACCCCGGTCGCCGTCGTCACCGTGCGGCAGGCGGAGTTCGAGGCTGCGGCGGAGACCGGTGGCGCCTCGCCCGTCTCCGACGCCGCGGTGGCGCCCGCGGAAGCGGCCGCGGCCCGGGTCGCCGTCGCCGGCTTCGAGAAGGTCGTCTCCGCGCGGCCCGAGCTGACCGACGCCCGCGTCATCGTCTCGGGCGGACGCGGCTTGAAGAGCGGCGACAACTTCAAGATCATCGAGCAGCTCGCCGACCTCCTGCACGGCGCCGTCGGGGCCACCCGCGCCGCCGTCGATGCCGGCTTCGTCCCCAACGACCTGCAGGTCGGCCAGACCGGCAAGATCGTCGCCCCGCAGCTTTACATCGCCGTCGGCCTCTCCGGCGCGTTGCAGCACCTGGCGGGCATGAAGGGCTCCAAGGTGATCGTCGCGATCAACAAGGATCCCGAGGCGCCGATCTTCACCGTCGCCGACTACGGCCTGGTCGCCGACCTCTTCCAGGCCGTCCCCGCCCTCGTCGGCGAGCTGAAGAAGGTCGTCGCGTAGGTCCGATCAGATATTGGAAGCGAACAGCGTGATGTCCATCACGCCGCGCATCCCGACGAACGGCGCCACGTCCTCGGAGCCGCCGAACAGGAAGATCGCGCCGCCGTAGAAGTCGAAGCCTCCGCCGAAGGGGTAGATCCACTGCAGGCTGATCTCCGGCGCCGCGACCAGGAACGCCATGTCCTCCGTGTCCCATCCGCCGAACGTCGTTCCGCCGCCGAGCATGGCCCCGAGGCCGAACGTGAACCACGGCAGCTCCTCCAGGATGTTCGTGCCGAAGTAGTACTTCACATCCGCCGCGCCGCCCACGGCCAGGATCGTCTCGCTCGCCGAGAACATCTCGAACAGCACGTCGAGCCCGAGTTGCACGGTCGAGGCCGACTCCGCCGGGCCGATCACCCACAGGTGCTCCCACCCCATCGTCATGTCCAGCAGCCCGCCGTCCAGGCCGGAGAAGACATACCCGCCGCCGAATTTGAACGTGAAGTTGTCGATGTCCCCGTCGGCGACGATCCCCGAGTAGCCGGGATCGTAGCTCGTCGGGGCGTACCCGGTCGGAGCGTACCCCCCGCCGCCGTCCGCCCCGCACTGGCTGATCTGGTACGAGCAGTTCCGCGAGGCGCAGGCGTCCGACGAGTCGTACGGGCAGTACGTATCCAGGCATTGCAGCGCCGCCGAGAACAGCGCCTGCGCCGTCGCGTCGCCGTACCGGGCGCACGCGCGCGTGCACCGATCGTCCGGGCAGTTCGCAACGCAGTTCACGATGTCGCTGCAGGTCGCCTCGGCGCTCGCCGGCATCGACGTCACCGCGACCGCCGCCAGCACCGCCGCCGGCAAGACTCGCCCCGTCGCCCTCTTCGTCGTCATCGCTGCCCTCCATGCCCCGAAACGTGCGGACATCGTCCCGCCACGGTCCCCGCGCCCGCCACTTTGCCCGGATTCCGGTCGCATCGTCAACGGTCGGCCACGCCACTCGCGCCACCGGGCCGGTTGTCCCCTTCTGCGCCTCTGCGTCTCTGCGCGAGAATTCCCCTTCCGGTCGGCGGGGCGGACGAGGCCCCCGGTTGCGGGAATCCCCCGCAGCCGTCCTACCATCCTCGATCCTGTTGGCGTACAATCGCATCCAGGCGGTTCCACGGAGGGTGTCATGGCCCCACGACGGTCCGCTCTGCTCGGCCTTGCCCTCGCGGCGTTCGGATGCTGGGCCAGCCACCCCGGCTGGGTCGACCCCGAGGCCGGCGCGGAGGCCGACGCTGACGTCCCGACCGACGTCGACGCCGAAGCCGAAGCCGCGGACACCGTGCCGGAAGCCGACGGGACGGAGTCGTGCATCCCCGCAGAGTCCGTCGAGACCGGCGACCTGTTCGCCGCCCCCGACCGCTATGAGGGACGCGAGGTCTGGCTGCACGGGCTCGGCATCGCCCGGACCGACTGGCCGAACGCCTTCGATTGCCCCTCGTACGACATCTGCCGCAACGACGCCTGTTGCAACGACTGCACCGCGGACTTCGGAGTGGGCGGCGAGTACTTCGTGAGCGGCCTGCATGTCGCCTGGCCGGCTGGTGTCGAACCCGCTTGTTCCGGCAACGATTGCCGGATGACCTGCACCCCCTGGACATCCGGCACCGAGATGTACGTCCACGGCCTCCTGACGGGACTCGTCGACGAATGGCTTCTCCCCACCCTGCATGCCGATCGAGAGCCCTGCGTCGTGGGCCTGGGCCTCCCGACCGGCACCTGGCACGTCCGCGTCCGCAGCCTGGACTACTCGCTCTGCCGCTCGCCGGTGATCGCCTGGGGACTCGAAGGCCAATTCTACTTCTGGTTCGACGAGGGAACGCCCACGGCCGCGCTCTGGCTCCACCCGATCTCGGAAACCGCCGCGCCCCTCCGCGGCACCTTCGACGGCACGACGCTCGACGTCCACTCCACCCGCGACTGCGGCCACTGCCCTTGCGTCTTCGACCTCCACGCCACCTTCGCCGGCCACTCGAGCCTCGTCGCCTCGGCGTTCATCGAGCAGGATTGCGACTGCGTCGCCGCCTTCTCCTTCGAGGGCTTCCGCATCTCGGAGGCGGTGTCGTTCCCGCCCGAGGAGTAGGTTGGCGTGCAGGGCCGGGGCCTGAACCTGCCGCGTGGGGGCGCACTCGCCAGCCTCCGCCTGCGGCATCGGCGGGCTACGTGGCGCCTCTACTTCAACGCTTCGGTCTTCGCCGCGCCGAACGAGCGGTAGAACGAGATCGCGGAAAACGCCTCGGCAGAGATCGTCGGCGGCTCGCCGGCGATCAGCGCCGCCACCAGCCGCCCGACTCCGGGCCCGAGCATGAAGCCCTGACCGCACATCCCCACCGCCAGCGTCACCCCCCCGACCTCGCGCACCCGGTCCACGATGATCACCCCGTCCGGGGTCATCGGATACAGGCCCCGCCACACCCGCCGCACCAGCAGGTGCCGCAGCCGCGGGATGAGCGACACCATCCGCCGCGCCAGGATCGGCAGGAACTCGCTGGTCGACTCCCGGTCCTCCCCCACGAACAGCGGCTTCGGCGTGTAGCAGAAGATGATCTGCCCCTCCGCGTTCTGCCCGAAGTAGAAGTTCGCCGTCTTCCCCTCCGGACCGGGACGAAGGTCGACCACCAGCGGCCCCAGGAACTGCTCCACCGGCGCCGTGATCCCTCCCTCGTGCGCATCCGGCACCACCGGGATCTCCAGCCCCAGCATCCGCCCGACCGGGCGCGCGTGCGCCCCCGCCGCCAGCACCACGTGCCCCGTCGCGTACGTCTCCTTCGTGGTCCTGACCGCGGTCACACCCCCGCCCGCCGTCTCGAACCCGACCACCGCCTCCCCGTACCGGAACTCCACCCCGCGCCGCTTCGCCGCCCGCTCGCACGAAATTGCGAACAAGAGCGGCGAGACCTGCCCGTCGCCCGGCGAGAATGTCCCCCCCCGCAATCCCTCCCGCGCGATCCCCGGCACCAGCCGCGCGATCTCCTCCGGCCCCACCCAGTCGATCTCCAGCCCCGCCGCCTTCTGCGCCGGCAGGATGCCCCGCAGCGTCCGCTCGATCGCGTCCGTGTACACCGGGAAGCAGTACCCCCCCATCTTCCAGCCGATGTCGTCGCCGTTGGTCTCTCTCCACGATCCGAAGATGCGTAACGAGTCGCGGCACAGCAGGATCTTCGCCGGGTCCGAGTGCGTCGCCCGCACCCCTCCGATGGCCGCCTTGTGCTGCCCCTGCCCCGGCGCCGTCAGTTCCTCCAGCACCAGCACCCGCATCCCCCGTTCCGCGAGCGCCAGCGCCGACGGCAGCCCGGCCGACCCGGCCCCGACGACCACGACGTCCCACGCCACGCCCGTCACGACCTCCTCCCCTTTGCGCCCTTTGCGTTTCTTTGCGTCCTTGGCGCGAACTTCCCCGCGGAAAGCCCTCCACGCGATCGGAAGCCCTCCACCTCGACCGCCGCCGCGAACACTCCCAGCGGCACCTCCAGGTCCAGCGGCCGGTACGTCCCCCGCACGACCGTCTTCGGATCCACCCCCTCCTGGCGGAACACCTGGAGGATCGGCTCCGTGCACCGCTTGCCGTTGCACCCGCCCAGCGCGCACCGGATCGATGCCTTGAGCTGGTTGAAGTCCCGCACCCCCTCCCGGATCGCCGCCACCACCTCGCTGCGCCGCACGCCCTCGCAGAGGCAGAGGATCGGGTCGGACGAAGGGCTGGTGGCTGGTGGCCCTTCGACAGGCTCAGGGCAGGCTTGGTGGCTGGCGGAAAGGGGCTTGCCCTCGGCGGGATTCTGCACCTGAAAGCCCGCGACCTGCAGCCGGTCCGCCCACGGGACCTCGACCCGTACCAACCGCCGCCGATCCTGGTCCGCGCGGTCGCGAATTCCCAGGATCCGGCCCTGGCCCACGGGCTCGCCCCGCGAGCCCGTCGTCACCGCCCGCCCCGACGCCGGCAGCGCCGCGTCGTCGAACTCCAACGGCAACACCACGACGGCGGTCCGCCGCTTCGGATCGTGGTCCCGCTCCACCAGCGTGATCGCCAGCCCGGGGCAGATCGTCACGCATCGCCCGCAGCCCAGGCACTCGCCCTCGAACCGCGGCCGCGACGTGATCGACCCGTCCGGGATCGTGATCGACCCCAGCGGACAGACCTGCGTGCACGGATTGCACGGGATCGCCTGCCAGCACCGGATGATCGGCTGCACCGGACGCTCGACCTCGAGAATCTCGTCCGGCTCGTCCGGCCCCGGCTTGGACCGCAGCACCGCCGCCGTCCGGCTCCAGCGCTCCGGGACCTCGATCTTCCGGCCCAAGTCCCGCGCGATCGTCCGCCCCGCGATCCGCCCCGAGAAGATCGCGGCGCTCGCCTCCGCGATCTCCTCCGCGTCCCCCGCCCCGTACGCCCGCATCCCGTAGGAACGCGCCTTCGCCAGCACCTCGTTCACGGAAGACAGGCCCACCGCGACCAGCAGCGTGTCGACCATGAACTCGCGCTCCGTCCCCTCCACCGGCCGGAAGCGCTCGTCGCAGCGCGCCACCACCACCCGCTCCACGCCTTCGCGGCCCTCGGCCCGCAGCACCGTGTGCGACGTCCATACCGGCACCCCCAGCCGCCGGATCTTGTCCTCGTGCACCCGGTAGCCGCCGCAGCGCGGCAGCGCCTCCACCAGCCCCACGACCTCGATCCCGGCCTGCATCGCGTGGTACGCGCCGATCAACCCGACGTTGCCGCCGCCCACGATGAACAGCCGCTTCGTCGGCCGCACCAAGTCGCGGTTGACCAGCGTCTGGAACGCCCCCGCCCCGTAGACGCCCGGCAGGTCGCACCCTGGGAAGGTCAGGACCTTCTCCCGCGCCCCCGCCGCCACCAGCAGCACCTCGGGCCGCAGCCGCAGGAAACGGCCCTTGTGCACCACGCCGACGACCTTGTCCGAAAAGACGCCGACGGCCGGCGTGTCCAGCCACACTTTCACCGAGGGGAGGGCGGCGACCTGTTTCGCCAGGAGCGTCCCGATGTCGACGCCCCGCGTGCCCGCCCAGCAGTCCGCGATCGACCCGAAGAACGTGTGCGTCTGCAGCGAGAGCTTCCCGCCCAAGACCGGCTTGTCGTCGATCAGCACGACGTCAATCCCGGCTCGCCCCAGCTCGATCGCCGCCGAGATCCCCGCCGGACCGCCGCCGACCACCAGCACCCGCACCGCACGCTCCCCGGACGTTGCCTCCGAGAACCCCGCGAGCGTGTCGTGCGCCCCCAGCCGCGGGCGTCCGAGCACCGGCTCGACCTGCATTCCCTCCTCGACCGGCGTCATGCACGCCTTCACCGGCCGCCCGTCGGCCACGACCAGGCACTGCGAACACTGCCCGTTGACGCAGAAGATCCCCTGCGGCCGCCCGTCGCGGTGGTGCCGTCCGAAGATGCGGATTCCCGCCGCGTACAGCGCCGACGAGATCACCTCCCCCCGCCGCGCCAGCAGCTCCTTGCGGCCGAACCGGAAGCCGACCGTGCCCCCGCCCGACGGTATCGGCAGGATGGGATGCCGCGACAGCCGGCCGCTCATCGACCGCCCTCCGCCAGCTCTCCGAGCCCCAGCACGCGCAGCGCCCGCGGACGCCACGAGCCCGGCCGGCCCAGCAGCCGCAAGGCCAGAGCGCACCGCGGGCACGACGCGAGGATCGATTCGACCCGTTTCCGTGCCGCCTGCCCCAGGACCGCGTCCACCGCCTGCCGCTGTGCCGCCCCTCCCAGCCACCCGCCCGGTCCGTGCAGCGCCTTCCCCCCCAAGACCTTCGCTTGCGGCAGCAGCCGCGCCGCCTCCTCCTCCCCCTCCATCGTGCAGTCGACCAGCCGCGCCGCCACCCCCGGCGGGAAGCGCGCTCCGGCCTTCGCCAGCGTCTCGGCCAACGTCGTGACCTCGGCCTCGAGCCGCACGCCCGCCGCCTCGTACTCGCGTCCCAGCACCAGCGCGCAGGGCGCGCATCGCGAGATGACCCGGCGCGTCCCCGCCTCCCGCAGCCGCTCCGCGTTGCGCGCCGCCACCGCCGCGAACTCCTCCGTGCGTCCCGCGGCCAACAGCGGCGCCCCGCAACACCGCTCATCCGCCAGCACCCGCGCCCGCACCCCGGCGTGCGCCAGCTCGCGCAGCCCGTCGCCGGACCGCATCCCCCCGAAAGCCTCCTCCAGCAGCAGCTCCGCGAACGGCGTGCATCCCTCCCACAACACCGTTTCCGCCCGCATCCCTCGCGTCGCGGCCTGCGGGCGTCCGTCCCCCCGCCGCGGCTCCAGCCCCTCCTCCATGCTCAGCGCCGCGATCGCCGCCATCCAGCGGTTCAGCCCCGCGACGTCCCCCGGCGCCCCGTCCGCCGAAACCCCGGTCGGCCCCAGCCGGCCCACCGCCGTCCGGAACCCGTCCAGCACGCCCGCCGACCGCAGTACCGCCACCCGCTCCGCCGCCAGCCCGAGCCGCCCGAGCACCCGGCGCGCGGTCGAGACCACGCGTTCGGCACGCGCCGCCCCGCAGTCGAACCGGCACCCGTGCTCCGCCCCTCCGCACGGCGCCACGACGACCCCTGCCGCCCCTGCGGCGAAGGCCTCGATCAACGCCCCCGGCGCGACCCGCCCGGCGCACGGCAGCGCCACCGCGCCCGGCAATTCCTCCGCCACGCGGCGGCAGGCGAAGACGGCGATGCCGGGCTCCGTCACGATCGCCCCCCGCCGCCCGCGGCGGCCCGCCGCCGGCACAGCTCGATCGCCGGGTGCTCCGGTCCGAACCGCTCGCGCATCGATGCCTCCACGTCGCACCGCTCGCACTCGTACGACAGCGCGCACAACGCCCCCGGCACCACCCCCAGCCGCGCCCAGCGGCACAGCCGCTCCTCGCCCGGCAGCATCCGGAACGTCGCGCTCGCGGCAGCCTGCTGCCGCAGGATCCCCGTCGGGCAGATCCAGTCGCACGCGCCGCACCCCACGCACGCCCCGCTCGGTTCCCCGTACGGTGTCCCGACCACCCGGTCCTTCCCGCGCGCCGCGAACCCGAGCGCGTGCGCCCCGACCGCCTCCGCGCACACCCGCACGCACAGGCCGCAGAGGATGCAGCCGTCCGGCGCCTCCGCAGGGTCCAGCGGCTCCGCCCCCAGCTCCTCGGCCAGCGCCCGCAAGATCGGCGCCTCGGGCGCCCGCGCCAGGTGCAGCCGCACGATCTGCCGGCGCAGGCCCAGGACGGTCTCCGTCGCCGTCCGGACCTCGAGCCCCTCGCGCACCGGGAAGTCGCACGCCGTCACGATGCGCGAGCGCGGCGGCCGGCCCGGCGCCGCCGCCGCCACGACCTCGACCACGCACAGCCGGCACGCCCCGTACGGCCGCAGCACCTCGTGGTCGCACAGCCCCGGCACGGCGATGCCCGCCCGCCGCGCCGCGCGCAGAAGCGACTCGCCCGGCCGGGCCTCGATCGCGCGGTCGTCGATGCGCAGCATCGCGCGGTCGTCGTCGCGCAGCCCGATCACGCCCAGTCCTCCATCGCCGGCGGCTCGTCCGGACCCAGCCGCCAGCCCGGCTGCGCGATCGCCTCCGCCGGGCACGCGCCCGCGCACAGCCCGCACGAGCGGCACATCGCGGCGTCGATCGTCGCCGCGGGCCCCTTCCCCGAGCGCAGGCGCGGAATCGACCAGGGGCAGACCTCGGCGCACAAGCCGCACGCCACGCAGACCCGCGCGTCGACCACCGCCGCCGTCGTCACCGCCCCCGCCGCCGCGGAGCGCTCGACCCGCAGCGCGTCCGTCGTGCGTCCCCCCGCCGGGACCACGTGCACGAACTCGCAGGTCGGCGTGCAGACCCGGCACTCCTCGCACGGCCCGCACATCCGGCAGCGGCGCGCCTCCGCCGCCGCCTGCGGCTCCGTCAAACCCGGATCGACGTCGTCCAGCCGCGCCGAGATCTCCGCCGCCGGTCGCCGGCGCTCCCCGCCCCGCGGTGCCATCGCCGCGCCCGCCTCCCGCGAGGCCCGCAGCACCGGCTCGCCCGCCGCGCGAGGCTCCCCGCCCCGCACCAGCCGCACGACGCTGCGCGCCGCCCGTCTCCCCGCCGCCATCGCCTCGATCACCCCCCGCGGCCCGGCCGAACACTCCCCCGCCGCGAACACCCGCGGCAGCGACGTCTCCAGCGTCACCGGATCCACCGCCACCGCCCCGGTCCCCCCCAGCCGCAGCTCCGTCCTCCCCAGCTCCACCCTCCTCTCCCCCGCCACCACCACCGTGTCCACCCTCACCGCGCGATCCCCATCGGTCATGTCGTGATCGTGGTCGTGATCGTGCTCGTGCTCGTGCTCGCCCCGATCCGGCCGCGGGCTGAAGCCCGCGGTTCGGTTCCGATGCGACAGTTCGAGCGTCCACCGCTCGCCCGCGCGCGCCGCCCCCACGACCTTCGCACCACAGAGCAGCCGCACGCCCTCGCGTGCCGCACCCGCCAAATCGTCCTCGTCCAACGGCAACGCGTCGCGCGAGGCCGGCACGATCAGCGTCACCCCCTTCGCCCCGCCGCGGCGCGCGCGCCGCCCCGCCGCCAGCCCCGCCACGACCCCGCCGGGCATCGCGACCACTGCGACCTCGCCCTGCGGTCGCCAGGCATCGCCCCGCGCCGCCTCCGCCACGACTCTCGCCGCGTCCAGCACGTCGCCCACCACCAGCCCGGGAATCTCCGGCAGCGGACCGGACGCCGCACCGACCGCCAGGATCACCGCCTCGTAGCCCTCGCGCAGCAGTTCGCCCGGTGCCGCGAGATCCAGCCGCACGCCGGTCTTGAGCGTGACGCCCAGCGCGAGGATCGCATCGATGTCGGCCGTCAGACCCGCCCGCGGCATGCGGAACGCCGGCACCCCCGTCGCGAGCAGCCCGCCAGGCTCGGCACCCGCTTCGAGCAGCGTGACGCGGAGTCCCGCGCGCGCCAGGTCGTGCGCGGCGGTCAACCCCGCCGGCCCGGCGCCGACCACGAGGACGCGCTCCTTGCCCGGCCATCGCGCGTCCGCGCGCCGCGGCGCCGCCGTCGCGCGCTCCAGCTCGACATCGACCGCGAAGCGCTTCAGGGCGCGGATCGATACCGCGCCACCCGGCCCCTCGCGCCGCAGGCACTCCCGCTCGCACGGCGCCGAGCACAACCGCCCGCACGCATGGGGCAGCGGGTTCCGCTCGCGGATCACCGCGGCCGCGTCGAGCGGCCGGCCCGCGGCCAGGAGTCCGACGTACGCCTTCACGTTGATGCCGACGGGACAGGCACGATGGCACGGCGAGACGCCGAGAGGCGCCGCGAGGGGAACGCCCGGCGGGATGACGATCGACGCGTCCCCCGTCCCGTGGTGGCCCATTTCCCGGCGCGCTCCGGCGTGCGGGGAACAACAGCGGTCACGAAACCCGCGCGCCGCTTCGTTTTGTAGTTTCCGCCCTTGCGGGTGTCAAGGAATGCCGAGCTGCCGACGCACCGCCTCCGCCCGGCTGCCGTTGGGGAACTCGTCCAGGTATTCCTCCAGGCACCGGGTCTGCGCCTCGCCGTCGCCCTGCGCCCCGAGCACCTGACAGAGGTTGTACACGACGTCCTGCCGCGCCGACCCGCCCGGGAACCGCTCGAGATACCGCTCGTAGGCGTCGCGTGTCCGCGGAAGGTCCCGCAGCTTGCCCGCGTAGATCTGCGCCAGCTCCAGCAGCACCCTCTCCTCGCGTCCCCGCGAAGGCACCGTCACGACCAGCTCCTCGAGCTGCGCTGCTGCCAGCGCCGGGTCGCTGGCCAAGAGCGCCTCGGCCGCCCCGTAGCGCTCGTCCCACGACGCCGCCGGCCGGAACGCCGGCGCCGGCAATGCCACATCCCGGTCCGGCGCCGTCGACCCGGGATCGGCGCCCGCGCGCGGTGCCGCGACGCCCGGCGCTCCCCTGCCTGCCGCCGCCGGAGTCTCCGCCCCCATGCCCGCGACGCCTGTTCCGTCCGGCCGCGGGCTCGTCGTCACCGCCCCGGGAGCAGGCAGCCCCGTCGCCCCCGGCGGCGGTGACGACGCGCCAAACCCCTCGGCGTCTCCCGGCACGGGCGCGACCGCCCCCGCACCCGCGACACCGTTGCTCGCCGCCGGCGCCCCCGGGACGAACCCGCCGGATGCCGCCCCGGGTGCCGCGCCGCCCGCCGAGGTCACCATCGCGTCCGGGGCGGCCCGACTCGACTCGAGCGCCACCCGCTCCGGGAACAGCGACGTCATCCGCTCGCGCCACGCCGCCTCCAGCGGCACGACGGCGACGGAGGTCGGCGCGAGTTGCTGGCCGGCGTACAGCTCCACCATCGCTCCCCGCCGCGGCTCGACGCGCACGTGCCCGTCGAGCACCCCGACCGTCGTCTCCGCCGCCCCGCTCGTCGTCGTCACGCTCACCGCGAACACGGTCCCCACCACGACGATCGTCCGATCCGGCGACCGTACCTCCATCCGTCCGCTCCCGGGCGCGACCGAGAACCACACCGTGCCCGCGTCCACCGCGAAGACCCGCGCGCCCAGCTCGCGCACGCGCGCGCCGCGCTCGGCCACGTAGAGCACGCTCCCGGCGTCCGGCCGCCCCGCCGCCATCCCCGCCGTTGGACCGGGGCCGACGATCGCCGGCCGGGCTGAGGGTGCGGCCGGCGACTCCCTGCCCAAGGACCACATCCCCCAGCCCGCCCAGACCAGGCCCGCGAGGACCGCCGCAGCCGCGACCGCGCCGAGCCCCGTATCCAGCCGCCGTCGTCGTCGCCGCCGCTCCATATCCGAGAAGCCGCCGCGGGGGAGGGGGCCGTGGTCGGCATCCCGCCGCACGTGCTCCAGCGCCTGCTCCAGCCGATCGCCCTCGTCCCGCTCGCTCATGACTCTTCTTCTTCCCCGCGCGCCGTGCGCAGCGCCTGCTGCACGCGCATGCGCGCCCGTGTCGCCCGCACCCGCAGGACCTCCGCCCGGACCCCCGTCACCTTCGCCGCCTCGTCTCCCGGCAGCCGTTCGAGTGCCAGGAGCACGAACGCCTCGCGCAGCTTGGGCGACAGCCCGGCCAGCGCCTCCTGCACGACGCGCGCATCGTCCGCCGCGTCCGCCGCCCCGTCCGTCGTCGAAGTTTCCGCGGCCGCGCCGCCCGCCAGCCAGGTGAACGCACGCAGGAACGCCCGCCGCCGCGCCTTCGCGCGCCACTGGTGCCGCGCCAGGTTGAGCGCGATCCGGTAGAGCCACGTCGCGAAGGACGCCTCGCCGCGGAAGCGCCACAGCGACGTGAACGCGGCCGCGAACGTCTCCTGCGCCAGGTCCTCCGCCTCCGCCGCGTCCCGCACCAGGAACCGCGCCCGCCGCAGGAGGTCGCCCACGTGGATCCGGTACAGCGACTCGCGCGCCCGCGCGTCCCCTCCGCGCGCCAGGGCGACCTGCGTGGCCTCATCGCCCCCGGGCACTCCGTATGCGCGGATCGCCATCTCCACGGAGTGTACCGTGCCCGCCCGAGGCGAACCATTTCAACCGATCCCGGGATTCGAGTCGACCGCGGCGGGAGGCGCACAGGCTCCGGGCGCGCCGATGAAGTCCCGGAGGAAGCCCGGGAAGGTCATCACCTCGATCCCCGCCTCGTGCCGGAACGGCCGATCGCCGAGGTGGACCAGGATGCGCCGCCCGATTCCCGGCAGCGAGCCGATGGCGATGAGCCCGGCGAAGGAGTCCTGGTCGAGCCTCTCGCGAGCCTTCACCTCGATCGCGACGTACTCGCCGCCGCGACGCAACAGGAAGTCGACCTCGACGGAACCCGGCCCGGCCGCCCAGTAGAAGATGTCGTCGAAGAACGACGGATCGAGCGCCTGCCGCGCGACGAAAAGCTGGGCGACCAGGCCCTCCAGGAGGCTGCCGCGCTCTTCGGGCGACGGCGGGTGGAACTGCTTCTTGGCGGCCCGGACCACGCCCGAATCGAGCCAGTAGAGCTTGGGGTGCCGCCTCTCCTTCACCCGCAGCCTGCCCTCGAACGCCCGAAGCCGGAATGCCAGGAGCGTGTCTTCCAGAACCTCGAGGTAGCCTTGCACGGTGGTCCGTGCGACGCCCGCGTCGCGCGCCAGGCCGTCGGCGTTCAGCACCTGTCCGTGGAACAAGGCTGCCACCGGGAGGAACCTCGCGAAGCCGGGCAGATTCCGCACCACGGCCTCCGCCTGGATCTCCTCCTTGATGTAGAGCTGAACGTAGGCCTCGAGCTGCTCGCGCCGGGACGGGGCGCTCCACACCAGAGGCAGGCTGCCGTGTCGCAGCACCTCCCCCAGATCGAAGTCCTCCCCCAATTCGGACGGCAGCAACGGGCTCATCGTCCGCCGCAGCGCCCGGCCGCCCAGCAGGTTCACGCCCGCGCGACGCAGCTTCCGGGCGCTCGAGCCCAGGAGCAGGAACTTCAGCCCACGTTCCTCGATCAGGCCGTGGACCTCGTTCAGAAGCCAGGGCAGCCGCTGGATCTCGTCGATCACGACCCAACTCGCCGGCTTGCTCCCTTCCAGCTCCCGCCGGAAGAGCCGCGCGTCCGCGAGGTAGGACTGGTAGACGTCTTCGCGCAGAAGATCAATCCAGCGTGCGTCGGAGAAGTGCTTCCGCGCCCACGTCGTCTTGCCGGTGCCCCTCATCCCGAACAGGAAGAAACTCGTCTCGGGCGGCACCAGGCATCTGGCGTACATCGTCACCATGACGGCGATTATTCCGCCAATTCGCCGGCATGGCAACCGAAAGGCGTTGTCAGCGCCATTTCACCGATGGGGAACGACCGGTCGACCTTGACGAACGCGGGTCGGGACGGAGAGCGACCTCGTTGCGGGTCGCCGGGCGATGGTGCGGGTTCTACGGCGCCGGCGTCTCGAAGCAGCGTCCCGCCCGATCCGGCCCTGCGTCGCGACACGCCGGGCGGCAAGGAGGGCATTCCGAGTCGGCGTGGCAGCCGTCGTAGCACTCCTGGGCGCCGCAACACCCGGAACCCGGCTGGCAGCCGAGGCTTCCCAGCGCCGAAACGACGCAGTGGCTTCCCTCGCCGCAGTCCTCGAAGCCGTCGCATGCGCGCGCGAGGTGCGCCGGGCAGTCGCCCGCGGCCCGACACGTCGTCGTCTCCCCGTCGGCGCAACAGACCGGCCGCTCTCCCAGGCAAGTCTCGGTCCCGCAGAGCACGCCCGCCCGCGGCTCGGCCACCGGTAGCCCGTCCGGGCCGGCGTGACCGCAGCCGGCGAGCAGCAGGAGAACGGCGCCCGCGGCGGCCCACCCGAAGCGGCCACTCGTTGCGCCAGCAGAGCGTTCCGGCGCTGTTCCCGGCCTCAACCCGCATCCTCGTGATGTTCCCATGCGCCCCGCCTCCTACCCGGCTATTGCGAAACCCCACGAGCCCACCATCGCGAGGTTGCCCCCTGCCGGTGACCTCCGTCAAGTCGAGGGATTGACGCGCGCGTGATCCCGTGGGGCCTCCGGGAGCAGTTGGCCTCCGCCCGGCGAAGGCGCCAGTCTCGGACGGGTCGTAGGTGGCCTCGACCGTGGTCCCGCACGTCCGCCCCCGCGGGCCCCCCCGCCGTTTGACAGGCCCGACGCTCCCTGCGAGCCTGAGGTCATGGATCGTCGTCACCTGCCGGGGATGGCCCTCTGCTGCTCTGTGCTCGCGGCGTGCGCAACCGCCGAGAACGAGCCGACCGATCGCGGCCGCACGGAGTCCGGGCCGTCGGACGCCGACGCCGAGTCGGCTTCCGACCTCCTTCCCGACTCCTCGAACGACGGGGACGGGGAGCGCGACGACGGCGTTGCGCCGGACACGGATGGGGACGAGGCCGAGGCCGCCGACGTGCCCGCGGACACGGCGGACGAGGCCGACGACGCGGGCGGCTCCGACGCCGTCGCCGACGGCGACGTCCCTGGCGAGGGTACCGGGGGCGCCTGCGAGGACGCCGTGGCGGCGTTCGCGTGGGACTTCGAGACCCCGGAGCAGTGCACGGCCTGGACGCATGCGGCCTGGACCGGCTCGCGTTGCAGCGGCGCCGATTCGTGGCAATGCGCCGCCCTGTCCGACTGGCCGGACAATCCGCCCGGCAGCACCCGGAGTTGGGGCACGAACCGCGGCGGCTTTCCGGCCAACGACGAGTGCTCGACCGTGGCGTCGCCGGTCGTCGACCTTTCGTCCTGCGCGGGCCGTACCCTGCGCCTCGAGTTCCTCGTCGCCTACTCGATCGAGACCGGAGCGGGGACGGAGTGCGCGGACGGCGGGTTCGTGCAGGTGAACGACGCCGACTCGCCGGGCGGACTGTGGGTCACCGTTCCGGCGGACTACCGCTACCCGTGCGTCGGGTGTCATCACCTGGCGGGCGAGCGGGCGTGGTGCTGGTTCGAGTCCGACTGGAGGACCTACGAGACGGACGTGTCCGCGTACGCCGGTCCCTCGTTCCAGGTCCGCTTCGCCCTCGAGTACGACGGCGCGTATCCGTGGCTCGGGCTCTACGTCGACGACGTCCGCCTGACGCTGGCGCCCTAAGGGCGCGCTGTCGTCCCGCGGGCAGGACCGCCCCGAACCCGACGCTCTCGGCCCCTCTCCCGCTTCCCCGGCGGCGGCGGATTTCCGGGGCGGACCAGACCGTCGCGGAAGGCCTGCGGGGAGACTCCCGCCTGGGTGCGGAAGAAGCGGGTGAAGTTCTGCGGCTCCGTGAATCCCAGCTTGTCGGCGACCGCCTTGATCGGCAACTCGCGCGCCGTCAACATCCGCTTGGCCTCGAGCAGGATCCTGGCCCGGATGGCCTGCCGGGCCGTCACGGCGCGAGCGGCGAGCAGGCGCCGATCGAGAGTCCGGATCGAGACGTGAAGCCCGCGGGCGAAGGAATCGACGTTGCCGCCCGCGGAGAACCGCTCCTCGAGCAGCCGGAAGAACCGCGCGACCAGCTCGTCCTCCGACTCGCTCCCCGCCGCCGCGGCCAGCACCTCGGGCAGTCCGGCCAGCTCGAACACGAACATCGCGAAAGCCGCCCCGACACCCTCGTCGGCGAAGCGTGACTGCGGCGCGGAGGCGACGAGTCCCAGCGTGTCGAACGCATGGATCGCCCGAGCCCGCGAGGCGTATCCCAGTTGCACGGCCGGCCCGGCAGCCAGCAGCAGCCGGCTGGCCCCCGCCAACCCCGTCGTGCCCAGGCTCCGCCCCTCGAGGAACCAGGGCGTGAACAGCGCCAGCGGCCCCCGGATGCCTCGCTCGGGGCCGAACGCCTGGACCTGCCCTGCCCGAGTGATCAGCAGCGTGCCGGGAACGACGGACAGGGGTGCGAAATCGACCGTGTGGGTGGTGGAGCCGGCCGCGATCAGGATGAGCTGATGGAAGTGGATCCGCTGCGGATCCTCCAGGTTCATTCCCATCCGGCGCCGCAGCAGGCTCTCGACTCGGAGAATCTCCACCTCCAGCGGCATCCGGTCGGGTCGCTGGAACCATACCTCCCTCGGAGCCCGGTTCGGACCTCTCGGCACCGCCTTCATGGATCGAGACCATACGACGGAACACCTCCGCGCTGTACCTCCACCCACAAGTGACCGAATCGGATAGCAGGTTGACGGGAACCGATATTCCCGCGGGCCCGCGGCCGATCCATGTTCCCCCCCGGGACGACGCCGGCTCCGCGGACCTCGGCGTCATGGGAGAAAAAGGAGGAAGCAAATGGAACGCTCGCAGAGGAAACAGCAGGTATTCGACCTTCTCCGCAGCATCGAGACCGGGGACCGGGGGCCCGCCGCCTGCATCAACCCCGACAAGTACGTCCAGCACAACCTCGCGGTCGGCGACGGACTGGCCGGCTTCGGGGCCGTCCTGCACCAGCTTCCCAAGGGCTCGGCGCGGGCGCGACCGGTACGGGTCTTCGAGGACGGGGACTTTGTCTTCACCCACACCGACTACGACTTCTTCGGCCCGAAGATCGGGTTCGACATCTTCCGCTTCGAGAACGGCCGCATCGTGGAGCACTGGGACAACCTCCAGCAGACGCCGGCGAAG
>JACRCX010000128.1 GCA_016218815.1 Deltaproteobacteria bacterium | reverse complement strand
GTGCAGCTCGAGTCCCGCGAAGCCGGTGTCCGCGAACTGGCGAACCAGGGCCGGCCCCGGGATGGCGTCGGCGATACAGGCCACGCGCAGCAGGAGGGTATCGAGGTCGGCCGGAAAGCGGTCCCGGTCGAGGACCATGTCCGACAGGGCGAGCCGGCCGCCGGGCCGCAGGACGCGGGCCAGTTCGGCCGCGGCCCTGGTCTTGTCGGGAAACGTGCAGAACGCGCATTCGCAAAGGACGACGTCGAACGATTCGTCCGGGAACGGGAGGCGCTCCGCATCCGCGGGTCGCACGTCGACGCGTTCCGCCACCCCGCGAGTGCGTGCGAGGGCGGCGGCATGCTCCAGGTTCTTCTCGGAGAGGTCGAGGGCCGTGACGCGGCAGCCGGTCTCGACGGCGGCGAGGACGGAGCTGGTGCCTGGGCCCGCCGCCACGTCGAGCAGTCGGTCCGCCGGGCCGACGTGGACGGCGGCGAGCAGCTCGCGCGTGAGCGCCTCGCCGCCGGGATGGAAGGAGTCCCCGAGGATGCGGCGCACGTTGTCGTCGGCGTAGAAGTCGGCGCAGCAGGCCTTGAACCCGGGGGCGGCGGAGTCGGCCGCGGCGGCGCTCACGAGCGCCCCCGGTGCAGGACGTTGTAGACGCAGAACGGCACGATGCCTCCGTCGTCCGGCAGGATCTGGTGCACGCAGCACTTCTGCGCGCGCGCCAGGTCGAAGTTGCTCGCATCCATGAAGTGCATGGCCGAGACCATGGTGATCTCCCGTTCGATCTCGCCCCAGTCCAGCGAGATGCCGCAGGCCTCGCAGAAGGAACGGGTCGTCTTCTCGCCGGGCACGGCGCTCATCGAGAACAGGCTCTCCAGCGCCCGGCGCAGGGGCTGCGTCAGCTCCGGGGCGCTGACGTTCTTGAGGTAGTCGAGGTAGTCCTCGATGTTGATCAGCCTCGGCAGCGGGCGGACCACGCCGTTGGCGTTGTGGATGTAGGTGGCCAGCGAGCAGGACGGGTCCGGGCAGGGGATCGGGAAGAAGTCCTCTGCCTTCAGGCCGTGTTTCGACTGTGCGGCGATGCGCTCGGCGATCTCCGGCAGGGTGACACGGTCGAGCGGGTCACGATCGTTGCCCGTGCTGCCGTCGAAGCGCCCGGCCCAGGTCGCCGGCTGGAAGTTGACGCAGGTGATCTGCTCATGGCCCAGCGCCAGGTCGACGATAGCGCCGAGCTCGTGCTCGTTGACGCCACGGACAACCGTGGCGACCAGGACGATGCGCAGGCCGCGGCGTGCGGCCCGCTCGAGCACCCGCAGCTTGAGCGCCGACAGGTCGCGCCCGCGGAGGCGACGGTAGGTCTCCGGCGCGAACCCGTCGAACTGGAGGTAGATGGTCGGGTCCGACTCGACCAGCCGGTCCAGGAGGTCGTCGTCCTCGGCGAGTCGGAGCCCGTTGGTGTTGAGCAGGATCTTGCGCAGGCCCTTGCGCTTGGCCAGGGCGAGGATCTCGACGAGCTGCGGATGGAGAGTCGGCTCGCCTCCGGAGAGCTGCAGGACCTCCGGGTCGCCCTCGCAGCGGAGGAAGCGGTCGAGCATCGCGCCGACCTGGTCCGGTGACAGCATCCGCCCGTCGGGTCGAGCGTCGGCGAAACACACCGGACAACTGAGGTTGCAGCGGTCGATGATGTCGATGATCCCGAGGCAGGTGTGCTGCTGGTGTTCGGGACACAGTCCGCACGAGTCGGGGCAGCCGTGGAACTCCCGCTCGAAGTGCAGCGGGACGGTCCCCGGCTTGTTGAACCGACGCTGCGCGTGGTGCCGTGCGGCGTCGGGCGCCACCAGCGCCTCGAACCAGCCGTGTTCCCGGCACCACTTCCGCATCACCAGACGGCCGTCGCGCTGGATGATCTGCGCATCGATCGGCGCGAGGCATTCCGGGCAGACGCTGCGCGTTACCTGGTACAAGGCGCCGGCGCGGTCCTCCTTGCGCACGGCGGGAGCGCCGGTCGGGTGCTTTTCGGCGCGGGCTTCTCCGCCGCCGGAGGGTGGTTTGTCGTCGTTCATCTTGCTCCCTCGTCGCCGCAGGGCCTCAGGCGGAGGCCGCGGGCGGGGCCCCCCGGAATTTTCCGAACAGCCGGCGCGTCAGGTCGGAGATCCCTTCCTGGAAGAACCGGCGGTTGCCCAGATCGGACACGATGCGGTTCATCGTGGGGTAGGCGTGGATCATTCCGGCCAGGTCCTGCAGCCGGATGCCCTGCTTCATGGCGATGACGAACTCCGAGATGGCCTCCCCGGCCCGGGGCCCGAGCAGCGAAGCCCCGAGGATCCGGCCGTGGCGGTCGCAGACGACCTTGGCCAGGCCTCCGGTCTCGCCTTCCACGATGGCGCGGTCGAGCTCGGCGTAGGGCATCCGGTAGGTGCGTGCCTCGGGATGGCTGGCGCGCGCGTCCTCCTCGCGCAACCCGACGTGCGCCAGCTCGGGGTCGGCGAAGGTGGTCCAGGGCACGAAGGGCTCGTCGAACTTCTGTTTGCCGCGGAACAGCGCGTTGCGCGTCGCGACCTGCGCCTGGACCTGGGCGAAGTGCGTGAACTGGTAGCTGCCGGTGCAGTCGCCGGCCGCCCAGATGTTCCTGGCCGTGGTGCGCAGATGAGCGTCGACCGTGATTCCGCGCGGAGTCGTCTGCACTCCCGCGGCATCCAGGCCCAGCCCCTCGAGGTTCGGCTTGCGGCCGACCGCCACCAGCACCTCGTCGCACTCCAGGGTCGTGGCCTCGCCGGCGACCTCGTAGCGGACCGTTTTGGCGCCTCCGGCCCGCCCGACTCCGGTCACTTTTGCGCCCGGGACGATGTCGAGTTCCAGCTTGAGCAGGTCCAGCAGCACGCCGGCCAGGTCGGCGTCGTCCCGCGGCAGGATGCGGGGGCCAGCCTCGAGGATCGTGACCTTGCTTCCCAGCCGCGCGAGGGCCTGGCCCATCTCGACGCCGATCGGCCCGCCGCCGATGACGGCCAGCCGCGCGGGCAGCTCGCGCAGCTCGAAGAGCGCGACGTGGTCGAGGAAGCCGGCCTCGGCGAGGCCGGGGATCGGCGGTGCGGAGGCCCGGGAGCCGACGGCGACGATCGCGCGGTCGGCCCGGACCTCGCGCTCGCCGGCACGCAGCGACGTCGGCGAAAGGAAACGGCCGCCCCCGAACACTGTCTCGACGCCGTGGGCCCGCAGCTTCTCGGGCGTCTCTCCGGACGCCACCGTCGCGATCGCTCCGTGGACGAAGTCGTGGACCCGGCCGAAATCGACTTGCGTCGGCGCCGCGCCCACTCCGAACCGCGCCGCGTGGCGGACGCCATGCGCTGCGCGGGCGCAGCGGATCAGCGCCTTGGAAGGGACGCAGCCGTGATGCGTGCAGTCCCCTCCGGTCTTCTCCCGGTCGAGCAGCAGGACGCGCGCGCCGACGCGTCCGGCGACGATCGCCGCCGTCAGTCCCGCGGAACCCGCGCCGAGCACGACCAGATCGTAGTTCTCGGTCATTGTCCTGCTCCCCGGTCACCGGCGCCTTCGCCGATGACGCCGCTCACGTCATGGCCTGCGGTTTCGGACCCGCCGGCTCCGGATCAGGTCTTCCCGTCCGATCGCGTCGCCGCCTCGCGCACGGCCTGGCGGATCCGGACGATCCTGTCTTCGGAGAACCGGGCCGTAGCGCGGCCAGTGGCCGCAACCGAAGCGGCCGCTGGCCGCGCGTCAAGAGTCGAGAGTCGAGGGTCGACAGTTCCTTCGCGTGCCGCGAAGGAACCGGAAGGGAGCAGATCAGCCACAGGATCGGCGTCGTGCGCCAGCTCGTGCGCGACGGCATGGAGCTGATGGACGTGCCGTTCGTGCGTGCGGCACAGGCCGCACATGGTCCGGTGCACGGCCTGCCGCATCCGCTCGCCACGCGTGAGCCGCCGTTCGATCGCCGCCGAGGCGAGCTGCGAGAACGCCCGGCAGCTCAGGTGCAGCCAGCGCTCGAACAGGCCGATGAACGCCATCATCCAGCGGTACATCCGCCCGGGCCTGCGGAAGCGACCCGGCGCCTGCGCGCTCATGCGGTCACCCCCTTGCGCTGCAGGCACTCCCGCAGCGCCTGGCGGGCCCGGTAGAGGAACACGGGCAGGCTGTCGCGCGCGATACCCGCCGTCTCGCACACCTCGTCGGGCTCCAACTCCTCGAGTTCGCGCAGCACGTACGCGCGATGGAGGCCCCCGGGGAGGCGGTCGATGCAGTGTCGAAGGGCATCGCGCAGCTCGGACCGTTCGGCGGCGCGCGCCGGGTCGAGATCCAACGGCTCCAGGCCCTGGTTCGGATCGACCCGCCAGACGCCGAGCGGCGTGAACCATTGGTCGTCGCGACCGCTCTGCGCGTCGTCCTCTGCGGCAGGGAGGTCGCCGGGATGCCGGCGCCGCCAGCGGTAGTGGTCCAGGACCTTGTGGCGGAGGATCCCGATCAGCCACGTGCGCAGCGACGATTCGCCGGAGAAGTCCGCGAGGCGGGTCACGGCGGTCACGAGGGCCTCCTGGACGAGGTCCTCCGCCGTCTGGCGGTCGCGAACGCGTGCGGCGGCGTACCGCAGCATCGCATCGGCGTGTTCGAGGAGCTGGTCCGGCGCAGGTGGAGCCGGCCGCCCCGCTGGGTCCGGTTGGTCCGACTGGGCCATCGCCTCGCTTCTACCATGAACCGCCTGCCTTCCGCATCCCTATCGGCCGCGGCCGCCCGGCAACGGGGACGAGCGTCCGTTCGGCGACCGTCGTTCGATCCACCGATCAATCGAGATCCGGCCGGCGCCGAAGGCCGACAGCACGAGCGTCGCGACCAGGAACGGGTACGGCGCCTGGGCGGTGAACGCCTCGAGACTGGCGAAGGCGTCCGCCGCATGTGCTGTCGCGTAGGCGACGACCATCACGCCTGCCAGGGCGGCCGCCGCGAAGCGAGCGCCGAGGCCCGCGGCGAGCAGCAGGCCGCCGAGCAGTTCCGTGGCGCCGACCAGGACGGCGGTGGCGCCGGGCGCCGGCAGACCGAGGATCTCGAAGAACCCGGTTGTCCGGTCGAGGTTCGCCAGCTTGCCCCAGCCCGTCTGGACGAACTGCCAGCCGTACAGCAGGCGCAGCGCGAGCAGCAGGGCCGACCGACCCCACGGTTCGATGCGTCGCAGGGCGGTCGTCGCCCTCTGCCACGGACGAGCGCGCTCCGGGCGCAGGTCGGTCGCGGGGAGCGCTTCCGGGGTGGTGGTGGTTGTCGTCGTCGAGCTCATGTCGTGCTCCCTTCCTTGACGAGGGCGAGGGGGTTCGCGGGCGCCCGGACCAGCCAGCCGCGGCCGAGCCAGTCGGCGAACCAGGCGGAGACGCGGGCGGCCTCGAGCAAACGCCGCAGGTCGGTTCGGCGCGCCACTTCGTCCATGGCTTGGTCCAGCGAACCGGTCCGTTCGATCGCCGAGAGGATCTCGAACGCGGCGCGGGGGAGGCGGTCGACCTGCAGCCGCAGCCCGCGACGGAACACGGCGACGAAGCGGCGGGCCGTCTGGGCCGCCGGACGAGGTGCGGCGGTCTTCCGACCCGCCTGCACGCGATGCCGGAACGTATCGACCGGCGTCCGCAGCGCCAGCAGTCGGAGGTGCGGTTGGAGGGCGATGCGTGTCCCGGCCAGCTCGGCCGGCGGCAGGGCGGGGTGCTCGGCCGCCTCGAATGCCTCGCACAGCGCGTATTCGAGCCGGGCAAGGTCCGCCGCGTGGAGCGGATGCGGCGCGAGCGCGGGGTGTTCGTCGACGAAGTCGCCCAGGTATCGTCCGAGGTGACGGAGCGTGAAGCTGCGAGACGGAACGTGTTCGACGTACGACTCGATCACGTCCCAGAACGTCTTGTCGCCGAGGAGCCGCCTCAGGGCCGGGAAGTCCTCGGCCAACGAGTCGAGCAGGCGGTACCAGTACTGGCGATGGTACAGCTCGAGGCGCTCGACGGGTTCGAGGAGCGCGGACGGCAGGATCAGCTCGTTCGCGGTCCGGACGAACTCCCGGGAGACGTCCCCTTCGCGGTCCGGCAGTTCGCTGCGCCCCCGACTGTCGCCGAAGATCGGCTCCCGGAGGGCCGAGAAGAACCGGCGTTGGGTGGTCAGCAGTCGCGCTTCAGCCGGCATGGGACAACCTCCCCCGCGTGTGGTCCCAGTACCGCACGGCCTTCAGGGCCTCGGCGTGGACTTCCTCGAAGGGCGGGATCCGGGCGTCCCACTCGAGCAAGGTCGGGGTCGGGCCGACGCGCTCGATCGCGCGCGCGTAGAGCTTCCACACGGGATCGATCACCGGATGGTCGTGGGTGTCGATGACGAAGCGCCGGTAGCGCGAGTGTCCGGCGATGTGGATCTGGGTGACGCGTTCCGGCGGGACGTAGTCGACGTAGGTCAGCGGGTCGAAGCCGTGGTTGAGGGCGGAGACGTAGATGTTGTTGACGTCGAGCAGGATGCCGCAGTCGGCCTGCTCGGCGACCTCCGTCAGGAACTCCCACTCGGTCATGGTCGAGTCGCGGTATTCGGCGTACGAGCTGACGTTCTCGACGGAGAACGGCACGGCGAGCTCGCCCTTGACGATGCGGATGTTCTCCACGGCGCGGGCGACGGCCTCGGGCGTGTACGGCAGCGGAAGGAGGTCGTGGCTGAACGTGCCGTCGACGCTGCCCCAGCAGAGGTGGTCGGTGACCCACGGGGTCCTGGTGTGCGCCACCAGGCGCTTGAGGCGGCGCAGGTGGTCGCGATCGACGCCCTGCGCGGAGCCCACGTACAGCCCGACGCCGTGCTGGACGACGCGGTACTGCTCGAGGATGCGGTCGAGCACGACCTGCGGCCGGCCGCCGTCGACCATGTAGTTCTCGGAGATGATCTCGAACCAGTTCACGTCGGGCTTGCGCTCCAGGATGTGGTCGATGTGCACCGAGCGCAGGCCGAGCCCGATTCCCAGGTCCGAAAAGGCGTTGAAGCGATTGCCTGGCATCTTATCCTCCTGTCGGCCGGCGGGCGGCCGGGGGCCGGGTCGAAGCCGGTCCCCCCGACGGCGCCGAGTGCGGTGCGGACCTACGTGGTTCCCGCCTTGCCGCCGCATCCCTCCTTGCCGGCGCAGGCGGCCTTCTCCGGCGGAGCGCCCTGTTCGCCGTGTCCGGCGCAGGTGTCCCGATCCGTCCCGGCGTCGCCCTGTCCTGGCATGCCGCGGCAGCCCTGCTTGTCGGCGGTCGGTTCGGGGGAAGCCTCGGCGTTCTTGGACCCCTTGCAGGCGATCGGCAGCGCGGCGAGCGCGCCGGTCACCGCGGCCCCGATCAGCAACTTCTTCATCATCGTCATCGCCATGGTGTCCCTTCCTTCCTCACGGGTTCTGTCCCGTCTCGTTCGTGCGACCCATCGTCGCAATCCATCCGTCGCCGCTCGGGGTGGAAGATGAACAGCGGAAAGTGCGGAGCGGGCCGGTTCGGGAGGCGGGGCGGGGGTTGGGCCGGCCGGCGGCGGAAGGCCACCCGGCCTACCGCGGGCGGCGCAGCAGAAGGACGGCCGCCGCGACCACGAGTGCGGCCGCCAGCAGGTGGTGGACCGCGAGGTGCGACGCGTCGTCCACCGGGCAGTGCAGGTGGAGGCCGAGCAGTCCAGAGGCCGCTGCCGCCCCACCGAGCAGCACGCCGACCGGGCCCCGCCGCCGCAGCACGCTGCGTCCGAGCAGCAAGGCGAGCACGACGAGCGCGGTGCCCAGACCGAGCTCGGTGGCGGCACAGGGCCAGCCATCCAGCAGCCGGGGACCGACCTTCCCGAGGCTGCCGGCGACCGCGAGCACGGCGATCGCGGCGACGACCAGACACGCCGCGGCGACCATGGCGAGCCGTCGGCGGTGGATCAGCGGTGCGCCGAAGGCGAGCGAGACGGCCGCGACGGCGACTCCGCCCAGGGCGAGGCTGGGCCAGGCAAGCAGGTGCAACGGGGCGTCCCGAAGGCCCATCGCGAGTCCGAAGACCAGACCCACGAAGACGAGCAGCGCGCTCGCGACGGCTGCCAGCCGCCGGCGCCGGCCGGCGAGGACCTCCAGATCCTCGCGGATCATCCGGCGTGCCTCGTCGGTGCGACGGTCCTCGGGGGTCGGCGGCGCCGCGTTCATTTGCCGTCCTCCCCGGCGAGCCGATCGCCGACCAGCCAGGCGCGCAGGCGGCGATAGCCCCGGTGCGCCCGCACGCGTGCCGTGCCCGGACGGATCCCGACCTTCGCGGCGGCGTCGCCGAAGGCCAGCCCGTTCACCTGGTGCAGCATCACCATCTCCCGCTCGGTCGCGGGCAGTGCCGCGATGGCTGCCTCGATCCGGCCGGCGAGCTCCGCATCCGCGCGCTCGTCGTGGGCAGGGTCCTCGGGCAGGTCGGGGAGCTTCCCGTCCCCCGTCGGCGTCTCGGGGTGGCGGGCTCGCCGGCGTGCGGCATCGATGACCAGGTTCCGGGCGACGGTGGCGAAGAAGCCCTTGACGGAGCCGCCGGGGCGCCAGGCGTGGCGGGCGACGTGGACCTTGAGGAAGGTCGCCTGCAGGAGATCCTCGGCGGCCGTCCGTTCATGTACCCAGGCGCGGACTCGGCCGCGCAGCCACGGTGCGAGCTCCTCGTAGAGTCGGTCGAAGGCCCGCGCGTCGCCTTCGACGTAGCGCTCCATCAGATCCTCGAGCATCTCCCCGCCGTGTCGGACGGGAGGGAGGCGAGCCGCGAAATTGCGTCGCGAACGGGACGCGCCTCGGCTCGCCCATCGAAGGCCAACCCCCCGACCGGCTGTCCGGTCCTATCAAGGAAGCGCAGCGCGGGCAACCCTGCGACGCCCAGCCG
>JACRCX010000129.1 GCA_016218815.1 Deltaproteobacteria bacterium | reverse complement strand
GTGCAGCTCGAGTCCCGCGAAGCCGGTGTCCGCGAACTGGCGAACCAGGGCCGGCCCCGGGATGGCGTCGGCGATACAGGCCACGCGCAGCAGGAGGGTATCGAGGTCGGCCGGAAAGCGGTCCCGGTCGAGGACCATGTCGGACAGGGCGAGCCGGCCGCCGGGCCGCAGGACGCGCGCCATTTCGGCTGCGGCCCTGGTCTTGTCGGGAAACGTGCAGAAGGCGCATTCGCAAAGGACGACGTCGAACGACTCGTCCGGGAACGGCAGGCGCTCGGCATCCGCGGGCCGCACCTCGACGAGCTGGGCCACCCCGCGGGTGCGGGCGAGGGCGGCGGCATGCTGCAGGTTCTTCTGGGAGAGGTCGAGGGCCGTGACGCGGCAGCCGGTCGCGACGGCGGCGAGGACGGAGCTGGCGCCCGGGCCCGCCGCGACGTCGAGCAGTCGATCGGCGGGGCCGACGCGGACGGCGGCGAGCAGCTCGCGCGTGAGCGCCTCGCCGCCGGGATGGAAGGAGTCCCCGAGGATGCGGCGGACGTTGTCGTCGGCGTAGAAGTCGGCGCAGCAGGCCTTGAGAGCCGGGCGCTGCGGTCGCGCTGCGGAAGGCGCAGGAGCGGTATCCCGCCGGCGGACGGACGATCGCGATGTCGTACGCGTCCGGGTTGGCGTGCAAACCAGAAGGGCCGAATTCGGGAATGGGCCGCCATCTCGTCACACCGACTCTCGACCGTCGATGCACGGCCGGGGGCCACGCGTGGTGGTCGGCGCCGCAAGGCGCCGCCGATTCCCGGAAGGAGGAGGTGGTCATCCTGGCGGTCGGCCCGCCGCGCGGGACCGATCGCAGCCGGGTGGCGGCCCCGGGGGCCGCGCTACGGCGCTGCCGGATCCCAGCCTAGGATGATCGCGACCTCCCCCGCCCACGGGCGGTCATCCTCCGGGCCGTCGCCACCCGGCACGGCCACGACAAGATCGCCCCGACCGTCCCCCGTGATATCGCCGTCGGACAGCGCCCAGGCCGCCCGGTCATCGGGACCGGCGCCGAGCACGAGAAGATCGGGGGGATCCACGGACAAGTCGCGGACGCCGCTGGAAAGTCCGGCGGCGCGCACGACCCAGGCCGCGCCGTTGAAGGCTCCTGCCGGGGGGGCCGGTGTCCCGGCAACCACATCGGCCAGCGTGTCCCCGTCGATGTCCGCGGTGGCCACCGAGATTCCAGAGCCCAGCAGATCATCCGAAGCCAGGATCCGCAGGGTCTCACCACCGGGGGGTGCGGCAAGGTCGATACGGCGGACGACCACCGCGTCCCTGCCGTAGATGACCGCGACCTCGCCGGCGCGCCCTCCGCCGGGCGCGCCGGCAACGAGGTCGGCCACCGTGTCGCCGTTGACGTCCCCCGTCGCAACCTGGAAGCCGAGTCCGTGGCTGTTGCCGGCACCCTCGATGGAGATGTTGCCCCGGGCGGTCCGCAAGTCGATCACCGCGGGCAGCGACGCGCCGTAGAAGACGTCGACCACGCCCGACCCAGACCGGCCGGCCGTCAGCGCGAGCGCCGGACTGCCCAGCACGAGATCGAGTACGGTATCTCCATCCATGTCGCCTGCGGAGTACGGATTCCGGGCGCCTTGCGGCTCGATCAACGCCTCGACATCGCACCAGATGCCGCGGTCGACGGGGGTGTAGATGGTCGACCGGACCGCTCCCGGCGGGTCGGTCGACAGATCGATCACGGGGCGCGCCGCGGCGATCTCCGACGCGACGTAGCTGCCGTCGATGACGAATGCGGTCGCGGCGCACTCCCGCGTACCATAGGGTTCAGCAGCGGGCGCTTCCACCACGATGTCGGCGTGGTTGTCGCCGTCAAGGTCCGCTACCAACAACCGCATACCCAGGAGTCCGGCCTCCACCGGGCCGAGGATCGTGGCGTCCGCAGGATCCACGTCCAACGCGCGCGGGCCTGGCGCCAGGGGACCGAGAAACACATGCACGGCGCCGACGCGACTTCCGTCCGAGGGCGTGAATGGCGCCCCGACCACCAGATCGGCATCGCCGTCCCCGTCCACGTCGCCCGTCGCCGTCGCGTAGCCGAAGTGGTTGCCCGAGCCGGAACCGTACAGGACCACGGTCGACGGCGTCGAGCGCAGGTCCCACGATGCGGGCAGGGCGCTGCGCCCCTGCATCACGTGCACTTCGCCGACGTTCTCCGTTCCGTCAGGGGCGTCCCCACCCGGCGCGCCGATGATGATGTCATCGATGCCATCGCCCGGCCCGCCAACGACGTTCCCCGACGCCAGCCCCATGGCGCGCTGGCTGGGGAAACCGAGGCCGAGGACGTCGGCTTCGTCCGCACCGTAGATGACGCTGTCCTCTTCGTGCAAAGCGAGTTCCACGATCCGGACAGGCGTTGGGCCCGGCGCGCCGTTGCAGTTCGCGGAGCCACGGTAGCCCGACCAGGGGAAGTGGCCCGGAGTCCACGCGGTCGGGAGATTGCGCGCCACGAATACCCCACCGGCAATCGGGTAGCCTCGATCGAACCCGAGCACCGTCATGTTCCCCGGGAGCGCGGCCGAGACGACCACCTCGGCCAGTCCGTCGCCGTCCACGTCGGAGAACGCAGGAGTGCCCCCAAGCGCTACCCCCCCGATCCGGTCCTCCCAGATGAGCGAACCGTCCTGTTGCAGGGCGACGATCGCGGACGGCGGCGCATCGGCGCCTTCCAGGTTGGGGCAGCAGCCGTCATCCGTCGGCGCGGAACAGCCTTCGAGCATCGTGTGCGAGATGCGATCCGCCACGATGTCCAGCGTCCCGTTGCCGTCGACATCTCCGACGGCGGCCCGTCCGTACGACACGGGATTCCCCGCGGGGTCGGTCTCGTCTGGGGAAATCCAACCGGCAACGGGCAGACCGTTCGCGCCGAGGGCGTGAATTGTGCGTCCGCCGGACAGGAGAATCTCCGCGCGGCCGTCGCCATCGAGATCGGCGGCCGACAGACCCACGCGGGCCGCGGCCTCCTGTCGCGCGGCAGTGTCGGGGTATTGCCATTCCACGGGAACCAACGACGAGTAGTGGGAGGCCCTGAAGACCGAGAAGCCGGGAAGGGGCGTGACGCTCGCTGAGCGATCCGCCAGGATCGTGACCTGATGGACGCCGACGTACGTGGTCGGTGGATCGAAATGGCCGTGAGCGAAATCCCACGTCTGCGGGTCGTCCACCCCGACCCAGACGATTTCGGGTATTCCGTCTCCGTCCACGTCCCGCAACGCCGCATCGCGGATGCCCAGGCCGGCAGGCCAGTCCGAGTGCGGCCAGGCTTGGCCGCGCTTCTGGATGAAGTGCGTCGTCTCGTCCAACTCGTACACGGCGATCTCGGACCACCAGTAGTCACCCGGCAGCCACTTGCGCCGGTAGGTGACCAGTTCCTTTCTCCCGTCTCCGTCGAAGTCGAAGGCTCCGACCAGGCCGCTGCCGTGGTCAGAGGGATCCATCGGGAGGGGGCGGTAGGGTTCGACGCCGCTCCGATTCACGACGTGGATGGCTACCCGGGTCAGCACGCAGACATCCTGCTCGCCATCTCCATCCATGTCGTCGATGACGATGTTCGGGCGGACGTACAACATACCGAGATTCGTCACGGGTTCGCCTAGAAACGTCTTCTCCAGAACGGAGCCGGCCGAGGGATCAAGAACACGGAGAACCGTGTCAAGTGCCCCTCCCCTGTCGACCTCCTCGGTGACGACGATTTCCTGCCCGGGTGTCCCGTCGAACTCGCCGGCGCAAACAGGGCCGTCATAGGCGCCGCTCGGGACCACCGACTCGACCTCGCCGGAGCGGCCTAGCAAGCTCGGCTCCGCGTCGCCCGCGTCCTCGTACGGATGAAGCTGTCGCAACGCCGCCACCAGCGTACCCGGCAGAGGCGGCGACGCCCGCAGCGTCACCCAGTTGTCGGCCGCGACACCACCCTCGACGCGAACGGGCCAAGGCGGAGCGATCACCGATGCATCCTCGAAGTAGACGGGCACATCCTCGGTCCTCGTGACTCCCACCGCCTCCAGCGTGACCCGAATCGTGTGGGCGCCAACGGAGGTGACGGTCGGCGGCGACGCATCGAACCAGCCGATCACGTCCGTTGTCGGCGCGGTGCCGACGTAGACCTCCCTGAAGCCCGGGTCACCCGGCCCGCGGATCGAGACGCCGACCCGGCTCGTCGGAGCGGCGGTGGCCGCCGAACCGCGCACGGTCACCCGGCCTCCGCGCGGCAGCGCCGTCGACCGCGCCGGCCAAACGACGTGGAGGTTGTCAACGACGATACCCACGCGATCCTCGTACCACCGGGACGGGGTACCGCCGTCCCGCACGTGCAGCCGCAGCGTGCTCCTGCCCTCGGGCAAGAGGTCCGGAGTCAGCACACCGACGAACCTGCCCTCCACCGTCGGGCTGCCGGCAGCCAGGTCGGTGCAGCTCGCCGACGGACAGGGGTCGAAGTCCGGTTCAGCGCCTGGCGCCACGGCGAGCTGCGCCCACACGCCGCTGTCGGTGACATCCCCCGCGACCGCTTCGACCGTGAATGCCGGGCTGCCCGGAGGCACGCGCCAGTCGTCCATCCCCGTCCAAGGAAGGCCCGAGGACATTCTGATCTCCGCCCGAATGACCGGGGCCGGATGAACCGATCCGCCGACTCGGCTCACGGCCGCTTCGAGGTCCAACGCCCCGAAGCCGCTCATCGAATCCCAGCCTGTTGCGAGAAGCCCCGGGTAGCCGTCGTGCCACACTCCGGCCAAATCGGTGGCTTCGGCCCGCATCAGCGACACGATGTCATCGGCCGTCAGCGCCAGCGCGGGATCCGTGACCTGGCGAGACCACAGCAACCCGGCCTCGGCCGCGACGTGCGGGGCGGCGAACGATGTCCCGGCGTACGTGACCCACTCGATGCCGTCGGCGCGCGGAATCCTGTAGTTCCACAGAAGTGGCACGGCGATGCCGGGCGCCCCCAGGGTCACGCTCGGGCCGCAATTCGACGCGCTGAAGCTGGCAGTCTGGCCGCCGCTGCCGTCCGGTTTCGTGCTGGCCACTCCGAGGATCCGGCGGAATCCGGAAGGCAGGTGCGTCGCGAGGCCGAGGCTGTCGTTGCCGGCGCTGGCGACCAGTACGAGCCCGGCCTCCCGCGCCGCCTAGACGGCGGGAAGGACGATGTCGTCCAGGACGGGACCGCCTCCCGCCAGGCGGGCGTTCGACTCGTACCCGCCCCAACTCATGTTCACGGCTCTTGCGCCTGCGTGTCGAGCGTAGGCGAGCAGGTCGGGCAGCGCGCTCAACCAGTTGCCCGCCGCCGGTTGCGGAATGGTCGTCATCGGAAGCTCGACCGCGATCAGCCGGCAATTCGGGCAGACGCCGAGCACCCCTCGGTCGTTGCCGTGTTCCGCGGCGACCACACCGGACACCCATGTCGCGTGCCAAGGTCCTCCCGCGTCCGGATCGCCGTCCCCGGCGGCGAAGTCCGCGCCGTGGAAGTCGTCCTCGAAGCCATTTTCGTCGTCATCCGCCGCAAGCGGCCTGGCATACGGGGTCGTCCGCCAGTCCCCGTTCATGTGGAGGTACGGCGGCGGGCAGGATGTGTCGGTGCAGGGCGACTCGCCACAACAGTGCGGTACCAGCCGACAAGGCCCGCCGCTTCTCGCTTCATCCGTGACGTACCGCGTTTCTCCGTTGCTGTCCTCGTCGACCAGGCAATCCTGGTCGTCGTCGTACGCCGGGAAGCCAGGGACCGTCGGCTCGCCGGCGACCATGGTGAGGTCCCCGGGCGTGCAGACTCCACCCGGACACTCCACGGGATTCGTCCAGAGCCGGTTCGCGAGGTCGGGATCGGTCAAGTCGAAACCGGTGTCGAAGACCGCCACGGGGACGGGCTCATCGCCGGCGCTCGCCGACCAGGCGCCTTCCGCATTGGTTGCCTGGAGGTTCCAAGCCTCCGCCACGGTGATCTCGCGATCGAGCTTGACGACCGGGTCGGTGGAGGCCCAGGCGACTCCGGGAACGGCGTCCAGTTCCCTGGCCAGCCGAATTACGTCGGCCTCCCCGCAGAACGTCAGCGCGACCAGCGGCTCTCGGGGGGACAGCCGTTCGATCCGCTGGACGCCGATCGCGGCAAGGCCGGCGGGAACCACCCCGCTGGGGGGCAAGACGTCGTCCTCGAATCGGATGATCAGCCGTCCGGGTGCGAGGCGCTCGGCCGGATCCACCCCCACGACCACACCGCTGGCGGTGAGCGCCGCTCCGCGCGGTCGTCCTCCGCACGTCGCGGGGGAGATCGCCGAGAAGTCGAGTTCCGAAAGCGGGCGGGCCGTGAGCGTTTCCACGATCCACAGCTTCAGGAACGAGCCGGGTCGCGAGCGCAGCTCGATCGCGAGTTCGTTCCGGCCGGGCGCTACACCGTCGATCGGGTGGCAAATGTAGCGGACGTCCATGGAGAACCTGTCCGGCCCAACCACGGTGCTCCCGTTCACTTCGATGGTTGCCGACGAGATCCGTTGCCGGTCGCCGGCGCTTCTGCCGTCTGCTTCGCCGTTGTAGATCATGATCGTGTAGGTTGCGCCGGGACGGCTCGCCATGAACTCGCGCAGCTCCCGAGTCGGTGTGCCCGCCGCCCGGGTGAAGATCTCCGGCCCGAAGACGGTGATCGGAGCCGCGCCGGCCGGGCACGCGCGACCCGAGGCGTACGGTGGGGCACCCGATTCCGAGTCGGTCTCCACGTCACCGTCGCCCCCGACGTCGGCGACCGTCGCGCCGTCGGGGTCGGGTTCGGCGGCGCCGGTCGCATCCGCTCCCGGGCGCGGATCCGGTACACAGCCCGGCATGCCGGCAAAGAGGAGCACCGAGACCCCGAGTGCAGACACGAACCACGATGGCGTCCGAGACCCGCCCGACCTGGGCGCGAAGCGCCCGCTGCTACCCAGATCCAAGGTCGTCATCATCTTCCCCTCCTCCTCCCTACGGGCATGCCGGGGCCGGTCTGGGCCAGTCGTCCTCGACCCCGACCGAAGCCTCCTGGACACTCGGCAACGCCTCAAGGTCCGCAGCGATATGCCATGGGCAGCCGAAGAACCCTCGCACCAGAACGTAGTCCCGGCCAGGGGGGTACGCGGGGCCCTCTCCGTCTCCTCCGTCCCACCAGGTGAAGCAGAAGCGGGCGGCGATCTCTGCGTACGCATCGAAATCGTCCGTCCAGGGCTCATCCACGTGAGCAAGGACATCCCCAGGCTGGGCAGGCGGATCGCAGACGAAGGGATCCACGGACGCCTCCGGCTCACCGCCCGTCGCGCAGGGACACCACCGGAGCAACTCGCGATACAACGGCGGGCACTCGTCGAGCGGGATGCACGGACCGCAGCCATAGAGGCAGGGGCGGTAGATGCAGCATTCCTCGGGAGCCGTGACGTCGGCACGATCCGTCCCTCGCAGGACGCACGTCCCGGAATCGTCGTGCAGGTACTCCCCGGTCCAGGTACAACCGGCATCGTCGCCCGAGTCATCCGGCCCCCCGTCCGCCTCGGAGCCGTCGATCGCCTCGGGAGCCTCCGGGGCATCGGCATCTTCCTCCGGACCGTCATCGTCCGCGAGTGCATGGTCTTCGACGTCAGGGCGGCCATCCGCATCCCGCCGGTCCGACAACTCCACGTCTCCCGCGTCGAGTCCGTGATCCCAGACCGGCGCATCGCTTCCGGGATCGCGATCCCAAGCTTCGGTCGCGAGCTCCTGTCGAGAAACGTAGCAGCCAGCGAGGCATGTCGCGGCAACGACACCCACCATCGCCGCCGTCGCGGGTGGGTGCTTCCGATCCATCCTCGCCCCCTCCTTGACCGGGCGCTCCCGCGACGGGCCACCAACGGGCCGCGTGGCGGGACGGCTCAGGCTACCGTCACGAGCGTACGGTGTCCCGCCCTACAACGTCAAGCGACGGCTGCGCCCGCAGCGGTATCCGGACGACGGCCGCACGATCGCCATGTCGCTCGCACCGACCACCGCGCGCTTCTTCCGGATTCGCGCCGCATTGCCGGTGAACCCGAACCTGGCGCTGACGGTCCAGGTGCAGGGCGGGAAAGCGTCGGTGGATCACGGGCTGCTGATCCGTCCCGCCGCGGAGGGACCTCCGGACGTCCGGCGGCTCGAGCCGGACTGGGTCCGCCTGCCGAGCTTCGGCACCGACTTCGAGGAGCCGTTGCCGTGGACGGGCCGGCGGACGCTCGTGACCGACGCGTTCGTGGCGGTCGTACGGGAACGGCTGCAGGCGATCGCCGGCGCGCTGCCGGCGGGCCGCAAGGCGAACAAGATCCTGTCGGAGGTGGCGGCGGTGTTCGCCCGCCATCGGCCGAGACTCGCGGGCTTCGGACTCGACGAGTCGTTTGCGGCCGTGTTCGGTCCGCGGCTGGTACGGTCGTAGCTCAGCCGGATGCCGCGAGCAGATCCTCGACCCGCGGCCGATCGGCCGGGGTTACGCTCGGGTGGGCCACGAGGATCCGGCCGTCGCGGCCGACCAGGAAGTCCCCGCCGAGCTGGTTCAGGTCGTCGCCGGGGTCCGGCTTGCGCAGCTCGAGGCCGGCCGAGACCAGCTTGACGTACTTCCAGATCACCGACGGGCCCCAGATCTGCCAGAACGAGCCGCGCGACATGCCGTAGGCGTCATAGGCCCGCCGATCGGGATCGGTCGCGACCGGGAAGGGGATGCCGATGCGCCGGCGGAAGCCCTCGACCTGCTCGATCCGGCCGAACGAGATCACCAGGACCGCCGTGCCGTGCCGCTGGAACTCGGCCAGCCGGTCGCGCACCGCGAACAGGTGCTCCTGGCACGGCAGGCAGGCCAGGTGTCGCAGGAAGATCAGCAGCAGCGGCTTGCCGCGGTAGTCGGCCAACGAGGCCGATCTTCCGTCGGGAAGCGTGACGCGGAAATCCGGTGCCCGATCATCCTTGCGCAGCATTTCAGTTTGCCTCCCTGGCGCGGCCGGGGATGCCCATGCCGCGCACGCAGGCCAGCGCCACGAGGGCGAAGGCCCCGGTGAGCGCGAGGACCCCGTCCATGGCCCAGCGCGCCGCGAGGGGCCCGCCGAGCAGGTTGCCCAGAAGCTGGCCCGTGCCCAGCAGGAGCGAGTACAGCCCCATCGCTGCCCCGCGGGACTCGTCCCGCCCGGCCGTCAGATCCCCGAGCTGGGCCAGCGCCGCGGGCGTGAACCCGCACTCGACGAGGACGAACGCCGTGGCGGCGACGAGCACGGCGGCCGGCGCCCCGTGGTTGAAGGCCGCCAGCGTGCCCACGACCCCGAGCATGCCGAGCAGCGACAGGGTGAGTACGCGCCGCCGGGGCCAGTGCGCCGCAAGGAAGGCCCAGCCGATCGTGCCGGCGACGAAGATTGCGCCCCAAACGGCGAAGATCGTCCCGATCGTCGAACCGCCGAAGCCGCCGACGAGCCGTTGGGTCGGCGAAGCTTCC
>JACRCX010000126.1 GCA_016218815.1 Deltaproteobacteria bacterium | reverse complement strand
TCACGTTCCGCTCCGTGCTCGCGGGCGAGCTGGCCCGCAGGGGCTTCGAGACGGCGACGGTCGCCGGCGCCGTCGAGGCGCTCGCCGCCCTCGGACGCTCGACCGCCGACGTCATGCTCCTGGACCTGCGCCTCCCCGACGGCGACGGCCTGGACGTCCTGCGCGCCGCCCGCGAACGGCGGCCCGGCATGGAGGTCATCGTCCTCACCGGCCACGGCACGATCGACACCGCCATCGAGGCCATCCGCCTCGGCGCCTTCGACTACGTCGCCAAGCCGTGCCCCCTGGACGAGCTCGAGGTCCGGCTCGGCAAGGCCCTCGAACGCCGCTCGCTCCTCCGCCGCAATACCATCCTCGAGGACGCCCTCACGCCGTCCGATCCGGCGGCCGAGTTCATCGGCCGCAGCGCCGCCCACCGCGAGACGCTCGCCCTGGTCGAACGGGTGGCCCCGACGGACTCGACCGTCCTCATCCTCGGAGAGACCGGCACCGGGAAGGAGGTCGTGGCCAAGCTGATCCACGCCCGCAGCGGCCGCCACGACCGGCCGTTCGTCATCGTCGACTGCGCCGGGCTGCACGAGGAGCTGCTGCAGAGCGAGCTGTTCGGGCACGAGAAGGGCGCCTTCACCGGCGCCGTCCGCCGCAAGCACGGGCTGTTCGAGGTCGCGGACGGGGGGACGATCTTCCTGGACGAGGTCGGGGAGATGAGCCTGGCCACCCAGGCCAAGCTGCTGCGGGTCCTCGAGTCCTCGTCCTTCCGGCGCGTCGGAGGGACCGAGGAGATCCGCGTCGACGTCCGGACTCTCGCCGCGACCAACCGCGACCTCGAGGTCTCGGTGCGCCAGAAGATGTTCCGCGAGGACCTCTACTGGCGGTTGTCCACGATCCGCGTGCGGTTGTCGGCGCTCCGGGAGCGACCCGACGACGTGGCCGCGCTGGCCGAACACTTCGTGCGGCGCGGCGAGCAGCGCTTCGGCCGCGAGCTCCGCCTGTCGCAGGACGCACGGCAAGCGCTCGAACGCCACGCCTGGCCGGGAAACGTGCGCGAGCTGGCCCACACCATCGAGCACGCGATGATCGTCGCCGACGGCCCGGCGATCGAGGTCCGACACCTGCCGCCCGCGGTCCGCGAGGGCACTTGCCCCGAGCTCGACGCCGCAGGCTGGCCCATGGTGCCCCTCGCCCGCCTCGAGCGCATGCACATCGAGCGCATCCTGGCCTCCGCCGGCGGCCATCGCGGACGCGCCGCCGACCTGCTCGGCATCAGCGAGCGCAACCTCTACCGCAAGCTGCGGGAGTACGAGGCGGAGTGAGCCCCAGAGCAGGAATCGGCGTTGACGTCTCCCGTCCGGGTAGGGGCGCCACGTAGCCGACGTGCAGCGTCGGCGAGTGCGCCCGCTGCGCTGCTCTGGATCCGGTAGGGGCGCCACGTAGCCGACGCGCAGCGTCGGCGAGTGCGCCCGCTGCGCAGGCTGCAGCGGGCTCGCCGAGCGCTTCCGCGTCCGGTCCCGGCCCCGCTGTGCTGCGCCTCGCCGTGCGGGCAACCCCGGCCGACGGCACCCCACCCAACGCAAGTCCCACGCCGGGCGGCCGGTGAAGCCTGACAGGAACAACCCACCCTGCCCTGAGCCGGCCGAAGGGCCATCAACGATTCCCGCCGGTTCCAGCTCGAAAGGCCATCGGATGTCCTACCCTCCGATCGAGAAGCACGTGGAGGCCATCAAGGATCTGCGCCGGAAGGTCGGGTGATGGGCGAACGGAAACGTCGGCACCGGAAGCGGCGCGACGGCCCGGACGTCCCGCGGGATGGGACGGCGAGGCGTTCCTACCGGGACATGCTGGACGAAGAGCGCGACGTTCATCCGGTCGACGCGGTCGTCGAGCGGCGTCTCCACCACGACGCCCTGCGGCGACAGATCCGCGCCGCCACCGAGCGGCTCCTGCGAGCGCTCGGCGAGGAGCGGCACCTGTGGCTGCGGCTCGAGGAACTCCTCGGCGACTGCCGGATAGACCGCGAGGCGGCGTTCTTCGACATCGGGTACGACCACGGCCGCGTCGCCGGCCGGACGGAGGGACTCGCGAAGGGCAGGCCGCGCGCCACCCCGGCGTACCAGGCAGTGGTCCTCCGCGCCCGCGAGGCCGCTATGAACGCCGACCTGCACCACACGCACGCGGCCGCTGCCCTGATCGAGGCAACATGGTCGCTGGTGCTCGATCAGAACATCCCCCCGACGTAGGAGTTCGAATGCCGCAGCGGGTTGCGCGTCGCGCCGGTCCCGCAGGCATCGTCGCGGCAAGGCGTCGCGCGCCAAGGACTCGACGTCGTCGCTCTCCGTGAGCGGCGGGCCGAACGCCGGTCACGACCCCTTCCCCGCAACGAGACGCGACGGCCAAGCCGCAACCTCCCCAGCGATCTGTGCTTGCCGGGCCGCTGCGTCCGGATCGTGGGTGGGCGGCAAACGCCCGCTTGACGCTCCCCGATCTCGGTGGGATCCTCACCATGCGGGCCCGGGACAACAACCCGCGCCCGCCCCCGGGCTTGTGGAACTACCCGGCGGGATGATCTGGGGGATCACGACAGGTAGGGAATGGGCGGTTGGCCAAACTGTGTGGACGGGAGGTGGGGCATGACGGGCTGGCAGCGGAATGACGGTGTGCGGATCGCAACCGGAGGGTCGACGCTCCGGGTCGTCCGAGCGGTCTTCCTGGCGCTCACCGCCACGGTGGCGAGCGCGTGCCTCCCGGGGACGGAGGATGCGGTTCCGCAGATCGGGTCGCGTCTCGGTCTGACCACCACGGTCGGTCGGGACGGAAAGCCCTACAACCGCCTCTGGTACATGTCGAACAGCGGCGACATCTATGTCCAGCTCGGCCGGTACGACGCCGTGAACGGGTGGACCGCGGTTCCCGGAGCGGCGGCGGTTGTCGACCGGGGCGACTACGGCTCGCCGGCCGTCTCCACGAATGGAACGCCGTTCGGCATCGCCACGCTGAGCGCCGATGTGAACATCCTTCGGCGACTCGAGTACGGATGGTTCGTCGGCTCGGACGGTACGGTCTACGAGTTGCGCTTCGCCTCGGATCTGCCCTTCGTCCGCTGGCGGTCCGGACGGCTGAGCGGCGACGAGGCCGCGGCAGGACCCGTGGCGGGCGCGATGCTGGATGACGGAATCGGCCGCCGTCTCCTCGTGGGCGCCCTGGAAGCGGCCGCGTCCCGACGCCTTGAGCTGGCGGAGGAGACGGAGTGGGACCACGAGGATCCCGACTACGCGCTACCGCCCTTCATGGGGGTCGATGGCAGCGAAGGGCTGGACCCTGCGGCCGCGTTGGCGGTGGCGAACTTGAGCGGGCTGGCGGGGACGAGCGGCGAGGTCATGTTCTTCGGCCGCAAGGCGGACGACGGCCAGCTCGTCGTCGTCGCGCGGACGGCTACGGACCGGCGGGTCGCCATGCTCGGCGCGCCTCCCGGCTCGCGCGTCAGCCCGGCCTTCGACGCTGTGGGAGAGGGAAGCGTCGCCAACGGCCTGGCGCACGTCGTCGTGGTGACCGACGCGTACACGGCGTACTACCGCGGCTTCAAAGCCGACCTGAGCGGCGCGACGGACTGGATTCCGTTGCCCCGGCCTCCCACCGGCGTGCTCTCGCGGGATCGGGCATCCGTCTCCGTCGCGCTGGGCCCCGGGGCGAATCCCGAGTTGCTGGTGTCCTGCCTGGCGTCCGACGGCCACGCGCTGCGGCGATACCGGGCGCCGGCGGCGGCGCCGTGGCTCGGCGCGTGGGAAGTGCTGCCCGAGATCCCACGCGAGGTCTCGTCGCTCACGGGCGGCGTGCTCACCCGGTATGTCGCTCCTGACCCGACCGATGGCCCTCCACGCGGAACGACCTTCGTCGTCGGCTCGGCCGGTCTGCGCGAGCGAATGCGGTGGGTGCTGCTCCTGGACCAGCCATCCCCGGCGCCACCGGCCGAGCCCCTCGTCTGGAAGAACCTCGGCTTCGGCCACGCCAAGGCCCTGCGCGCAAGCGGCCTGTCGCTGCCTCACAGCGAGGTCTTCTACGCGGAGTACGACGCTGCGGACAAGGACCTCCAAGGGCGAGCCGTCACCGCAGCCATCGTCCGCGACAACCCGTTCTACATCACGCTGTCGCTATCGCTAGACGACGGCCTCTCCTGGGTTGCGGAGGACCTGCGGCTCGAGTCCACGCAGCTCCAGCTCGGCGCCCGTTTTCAGAGCGACCCGACGGTCGCCTTCGGTTCGAGCGGCACCGCCTTCGTCCTGGATGTGGAAGGCCCGCTCGGTGCCGGAGTGCCCATCCACGAGTGCATGACCGGTCGCCCTCCGGACGACTACGGCGGCCCGATGGCGGTGCGCGTCTACCCGGTTCGCTTGAGCGGGACGGAGGTCGTCATCGATCCACCGGTCACCGTCGCCGAACCGACCGGGGCTCTCTGGGACCATCCGTGGATCGCCGCCGTCCACCATGTCGCCGGCCCCACGTCGCTATACTACGCGTGGGTCAACGGAGGCGGCTCCCCCCCGCCCCTATGGGCGGCCGTCGGGACCGAGGCAGATCCGCGTCCCGTTCCCGGGTCGGTGCTTCCCGTGCGCAACGACGCTGGGCAACCGCTCTACTGGCAGCCGCAGCTGGCCGTGCGCGCGGACGGGAGGGTGCTCGTCCTGCACGGGTTGCATACCGGCAGTACGCCTGCCGGCTGGGGGCCCCCGCGTCTCTGCGCGCTGCTCGAGGCTCCTGCTGGTGGCGGGTGGCAGTGCACGGATGACGTCGACCTCGACACCGCCGTGGGGCGAAGCGCGGAACACCAGGACATCCCGTTCGCCTACCGTTCGCCCGTGTGGCGCGATTCCGGCGGCCTGCTCGACAATGCCCAGGCCTTCGCCGTCGCGGCCTCCCCCGTGGACTCGGATCTTGTGTGGTACGTCTTCCATGGGAAGAACGAGGACGGCCAGAACTGCCGCGACGTGTACTACTCCTACTCCCTCGACGGCGGGAGATCCTGGACGGCCGCGGCGCGACTTGGACCGGACGAGCCCGCCGGCCAGTGCTCTCACCAGTTCGACGCGTGGGTGGCCGTCACCGCCGACGGCTCGGCCTTCGTGAGTTGGTACGACATGGGCGACACGTGGGCCAGCGACCTGTCGTCCCGCGAGGTGAATCGGCAAATCGTGCGCCGCGGCGCCCTCATCCGCCGGCTTCGCGACGGCAGCTATGCGGAACCCGAGATGCTCGGCACGCTCGGCATCGTGGGTGACCCGGAGAACCTGCCCGCCCACTGCAGCCGCGGCGTCGCCGGTCAGCCGGTCCATTTCATCGGGGAATACACGGCGACTACGGGCGGGCATGGTCACGCACACCTAGTCTACCCCGTGGCTTGGTGGGGAGAGGGCACCTTCACGACGCAAGTGTTGCACGACATCTTGACCCCCTGGAACTACTAGAGGACGACTACTCATGTCGTCCACTCGTTCCGGCATCGTCACGGCTCGGGGACACGCTCGCGGGTGGGTCGCCGTCGCCTGCGCCCTGCTCGGTGGCGGTTGCTACTCGGCGTGGACGTCCGGCTCCCAGGACGTTCCGCCGGGAGACGACGCGCTCTCGTCAGCGGACGGGGACGGCCTCGACGCGCCGCACGGGGACGATTTCGAGGTGCAGGACGAGGACGATAGCGACGACGCAGGGGCTGGGGAGGGCGACGGTGCGACGGACGACCCGTACGTCCTAGTTGGCGATCCCGACGTGTTCCGGAGATGCGAGGTCGATCGCTGGAACCGACCGTGCACGGGTGGCATGATCTGCTGCTCCGACGCGGTGCCGGGGGGAACCTGCGTGAACCCGGCGATCTCGTCACGCAACTGTGGGGGCTGCGGTCGCATCTGCCCGTACCCCATGCGCTGCCGAGCGGGTCGGTGCGTCGACCCACCGCCCGGAATGATCTGGTGCTCCTGCGCCTGGGCCGACCCGACCAGCATCTTCCACTGCGGCTCCTGCGGCAATCTCTGTCCAGCAGGCTCGGTCTGCGCGGCTGGCACGTGCTCGGCGGTGGACCCGGAATGCGACCCGCCCGACAGCCGGTGCGGCTCCGCGTGCTATGGCGGCTGGCCGCTGGCCAATATGTGTGCGCCCGCCCACTGTTGCGACTGCATGGTCGCCACGTCCAGCGTGCCCGAGCTCGGCTTCTCCACGGCCGGCGACGATCCTCGAACCGCGGCCTGGGCCGCGTGTGCCCCATTCGACCCGCTCTACAATCCGGCCCCTGGCGAATGCAACCGGGCGTTGGGCGGCGGCAGCATGGACCGTCTGGGTTACCGCGACGTCGCCTGCGAACCGGATGTCGGCCTCTACCCCCTGTGCGTTGCCTGGTTCGGCGGCGAGCGCCTCCACGAGTGCCCGCCCGGCTTCGTCGAGGCGTACCGCTGCCTGCCCCTCGGCCCCGACGATTCCTCCGGCGACGGATGGCTCTACAGCGCCGAGACGATGGTGCCGTGCGGGACGCCGGAGACGTGGTTCTTCTGCGGCGGCAGCGGCTCGGCCTGCCGCGCGGGCGAATGCACCTGCATGCCTCCGTATCAGCTCTGCCCCGCCGGGCCCGACTCCCCCGACAGTCCGGGGGTGGACGTGCGCTGTATCGACCTGTCGGCGGACCCGGAGAACTGCGGGCACTGCGGCGTCCGCTGCTTCGATCCCATGCTCTGTACCGATGGCGTCTGCGCCGGCACCTAGCTTCGCCGGCCGGAAGCGGAGCGCGCGAGCGCAGTCGACCGGGCCCTCGACAGGCTCGGGCCAGACCGGGTGGCGCCGCTGCCGCCGCCCGGCACGAGGGATCAGGGCCCCTGTCCGCGGTGCTACTTGCTCCAGGCGCGATCTGGTAGGGCCGCAGGCGGCGGCGTAGCCGTCGATCACCAGCCAGTAGAGGTCGGAGGCGGGCAGCGCGATCGACAGCGTCGACTGCACGCTGCAGCCGTCGTCGTTGCAGGCCATCGTCGTGCCCGTCCCCGGGGTCCGTCTGGCGCACATCCAGGACGGTGTCCCAGGTGGTGGTGGTGCAGGTGCTGGCGGTGAAGGTGCGCCCGGCACAGCCGGCGAAGAAGTAGAAGTAGCAGTTCGCCGCGTCGTTGGTTTGGCAACTGGGGCACATCTACCCCGTCGCGGGTGGGCACCCCATTCTCGACCTGACCCGCCGCACCGTCCGGCCAAGTCCCCGTTCGGCCACGCCTTTCCGGGCTGAGATCACGTTGAAGATCGGCTCGAACGGGGCTGAGAGCACGTTCGCCCAAGGGGTAATTTGGGGAGCCATATCGTATCTGACCGGTAGTTCCCGGTCGGACGTGCTTTACGCGTGGGAGGTCGACCTCGACCTCCCACGCGTCGCACGAAACGGCAAACGCGCACGGCAGCCGATCCCGCCCGCAGAGCCGCACCCCGCGCCGGTGGCCGTCGTCCTGGCGCGCGCTCTCGACTGGAAGCGGCGCATCGAGAGCGGAGAGGCCGAGAGCCAGGCGGCGATCGCGCGCGAGCACGGCCTCACCCGGGCGCGCGTCACGCAGATCATGAACCTCACGTTGCTCGCGCCGGACATCCAGCAGGAGGTCCTGGCACTGAAGACGCGCTACGCGAACCACCCGGTGACGGAGCGGAAGCTCCGGCAGGTCGCGCACGTTGGCGACTGGGCCGCGCAGCGGGCCCGGTTCGCGGAACTGGTCGCCCAGGCCGCAACGCGCGCCCACGGCGCCAACGGGGGCGCCTGAACGCCAACCCCGGGGCGGCCCGGCCGCCCGCCGGCACCGCCGTGCGTGGCAGGAATCGCTTCACGGAATCGCTCCATCGCTTCACCGCCGCAACGCGGCGTGGCCGCAGGCGATTCTCGGAAACGCTTCACGCCTCTCCTGAATCGCTCCAATCGCTTCATCCGGCCGGGCGCCGGACGTGGGCGCCGCCGCGCCCCTTGCCGACCGCGGCGAGCACGTTCGCTTCGGCGAGCGCGTCGAGGTCCCTGAAGGCGGTCGCGCGGCCGACGCCGAATCGGCGGCCGTACTCGCCCGTGGTCACGCGCTCGCCGACCGGGAGTGTCGCCACGAGCTCCGCCTGGCGCGAGTTCAGATCCGGCACGACCGCCGGTGGCGGCGGCGTCACGGTGGGCGCCGGCGTTGGCGCGGGCGGGTTCGGCTTCGGCAGCACGCGCTCGCCGGCCGTCACGTAGTACGTCGAGCGGCCCTGGCCCCGGCGCGCGATGTTGCCGCGCCGCTGGAGCTCACGGAGGACCGCGTGCCCTTCCTTCCGCGCGCAGCCGGTGACGTCGCGCAGGCGCGCCGCGGCGAGTGCGCCGCGCTCGGTGAGCTCCGCGAGCGCCGCAGCCGTGACATCGCCGCGCTCCTCGTTCCTCGGGTCCGCCATTCCGAGAGCCCGCGCGATGGCGGCACGGCTGATCGCCTTGCCGCGGCACAGAGCGGCCGCGTTCTTTACGGCCTGGAGAAGCTGCCTCACGTTCCCGGGCCACGCGTAGGTCATCAACAACGACAGCGCGTCGCGCTTGAGGTGCCTGCGGTTCCTGTCCCGGCTGGTCGCACGCTCGCGCTTCCTCGCGGTCGCACCGTTGAGCGCGAAGTTGACCATCGCGAGGATGTCCGATCTGCGATCCCGCAGCGGCGGCAGGCAGAGAGGCATGCTCGCGTTGAGGCGGTAGAAGAGGTCTTCGCGGAAGCGCCCCGCCGCCACCTCTTCTGCCAGGTCCTTGTGCGTCGCCGCGAGCAGCCGCACGCGGACTCGGACGATGCGCTCGGTGCCGAGCGGGCGAATCTCGCCCTCTTGCAGCGCACGAAGGAGCTTCGCCTGGGTGGCGAGCGAGAGATCACCAACCTCGTCGAGGAAGAGGGTGCCGCCGTCGGCCTGCATGAACAGGCCGCGGTGTTTCCTGGCTGCGCCGCTGAACGCGCCCGGCTCGAAGCCGAACAGCTCCGACTCGATCAGGTTCTCCGGCACGGCAGCGCAGTTGAACGCGACGAACGGTCGTGGATCGTCATCGGCGTTCGTCGCGTCCTCGCGTCCCTGCTTCGCGAGCTCGCGCCTGTCGGATGGCGGCGCCTTGGGTTCATCGGGTCCTGCGGGCGCGGCGGGCTTCGCCCAGATGTGGATCTGCCGCGCGAGCAGCTCCTTGCCGGTGCCCGTCTCGCCCGTGATGAGGACGGCCAGATCTGCCGCCGCGAGCCGCTTCGCATCCCGCAGCACTGCCTTGAGCGCCTGGCTCGAGCCGATGATGACCGGCGGTGCGTTCGTGGGTGACCGGCTCATGCGCCAGGGCGCTCCCGGCGCGCGGCATGGTCCGGTCCGTCACCCCGGCGCGATCTCCCCGCCCAGGGCCACGGCGTTCTCCGCTCGCCTACAAGGAAACGCCTGTTTCGGGGCCCGGTGGGGACAGGGTCCGATGTCGATTTCTGGCGTCGTCCCGATGGCGCCGCGATCAGGGTCTTCGACCCGGCCGTGTCGCTCTCGATGATGTCGTCGAACTTCGCCACCGCGGCTCCTGGGCTTCACGCTACCGCCGAACGGCTGCTGATCGACCTGCGCGGCCAGCAACAGCGCCTCGAAACCGTGATCAACAGCGTCGACGACGGCATCGTCGTCCTCGACCGCGACCTGCGCGTCGTCGCCGCCAACGACGCCTTCCTGCAGCGCCTGGGCCGGGACCGCGCCGCCGTCGTCGGCCGGCCGTGCTGCGAGATGGCCGCCGGACTGTGCGCCAGCGCGGACTGTCCGGGGCTGTCCTGCTTCGATTCCGCCGAGCGGCACACGTCGATCGTCGCCCGGACCGGCCCCGACGGCCGTACCCGGCACGAAGAGGTCCGGTCCTCCCCCGTCCGCGGCCCGGGAGGCGAGGTCGCCTTCGCGGTCGAGGTCTGGCGCGACATCACCGGCCGGCGCGCCGAGGAGGCGCGCATGGCCGAGGCGCACCGCCTGGCGTCGCTGGGCATGCTGGCCTCCGGCTTCTCCCACGAGCTGAACACGCCCCTGGCCTCCGTGCTGACCTGCGTCGAGGGCATCCTCCGCACGGTGGAAGGCAAGGAGGGCGCCGGCTCCCCAGGCGCGGCGGCGGTCGCCGACTCGGCCCACATCGCGCGCGAACAGCTCCTGCGCTGCCGCGCCGTGACCCAGCACTTCCTGCGCATGTCC
>JACRCX010000125.1 GCA_016218815.1 Deltaproteobacteria bacterium | reverse complement strand
GTGCTCCCCCGCCGCGGCGACCTCGAGCGCACGGCGGGCCACGGGCTGGCCCACGACGTCCGCGAGATCGCCGCGCGGCGGGGGAGGCGCCTCCGGGAGGGGGGAGGCGATCGGTTCCAACGGCTGCTGGCCGAGCAGATGGAGGATGAGGTCGCCGATCGTGTGGGGGCCGACGACCGGCAGGTCGGTCCACGGCGCGACCTCAGCCGCGTTGCGCTCGGGCAAGATCAGGCCGCGCACGTGCGACCGGCGTGCCGCCAGCGCCATCGGCAGGGCGCCGCGGATCGGGAGGATCGTGCCCGCCAGCGTCAGCTCGCCGGCGAAGATCAGCCCTTCGGTCTTCTCCGGCGGCACGTGATGTTCGGCGGTGAGGAGGCCCAGGGCGACGGCGAGGTCGAGGCCCGGCGAGCGTTTCGGCGGCTCGGCGGGCGACACGCCAATCGTGATCTTCTTGCCGGGCAGCTCGAAGCCGCAGCGGCGCAGAGCGGAGACGACCCGAACGAGGCACTCGCGCCCGGCGCGCTCGACCATCCCCGTGAGCCGGATGTTCGGCGCCCCCATCGCGATGTCGACCTCGACCGAGACCTCGCGCGCCTCGATCCCTTCCAGCGTCATGCTCTGCATCCGTGCGAGCATCTCGACCTCCTGCACGGGGGGTAGAGCGACGACCGTGCCAAGCAACGGGCCCCGAAAGGACTCGGGTTGTGCGCGCCTCCGCCGGCGGTCCGCCGGCGGCCGCCAGGCGGACGGGGAGGGCGCGGAGGGGAGGGGAGGGTGAGGAGAACGGACTGACCGCTGAGGCGCAGAGGGCGCGGAGAGGAACTCTGAGGGGTCGCGCGGCGGGACGATGGCGTCGCCCCGTGCGGCGGCGGTTGGTACGACCCTTCGACCAGTAGCACCCCAAGCGGCGCAGGCAGCCCGGGCTGCTGCCACAACTGCCAACGGCCCGGCGCGTCGGTCGTTGCGTGCGCGTCAGCTCGTGGGCGACGACCGGCTCTCGGTCCGGGCCGCTCGATCACGATCGCGGTTCTGCACCCCGCGCCGATCCGGCGTCAAGCCAAGCCACAAGACGCCCTCGACCGCCGCGGTCACTCTTCGAGGAACGGGTCCACTTCGATTCCGGCCTGATGCAGGATCGCCCGGAGCGTGCCCTCCGGAATGTCGCCCGGATGTCGGGGGACCGTCGTCTTCCTTCCGTCCGTCACCCGCCGCCAGATCTCGTGGCTGCCTTTCGCCTGCCGGTCGAATTCAAATTCCCAGTCGGCGCAGCCTGCGCACGACCTCGGCGTAGCTGAAGCCTGCAAGGCGCCCCAAGCTACCGCCCCGTTGGAACGCCGACCGCGACGCAAAGCGAGGGCGGGCCGCGGCGACGACGACGGAACACGGCCGGAAGCGGATCCCCGTTCTCGATGCACGACTCGAGGATCTTGCGCGCCACATCCTGCGCAATCTCGGCAGTCTCGGCCAGTGTTCGCCCTTGCGCGACAAGCCCCGGCACGTCGGGGCTCGTCGCGACGTAGCCGCCCGTCTCCAGCTGCTCCATGTGCAGCCGGATCACGGTCTCCTCGACCCTCTCCGCCGGCCGGTCGGTGCGCGACGCCATCGTCTTCCTCCTCGGCCGAACCGCCCAAACGCCCGCCGGGCGGACCGCCGATCCAACGCCCCCATTCTCGGCCGCCCGGAATGGACCGTCAAGCAAGGCGCCGCACCCGTGCTCGGGCGACCACCGCAGGCCACCCGCGCCAGCGCCTGCGGAACGCGTCGGCTCCGGGATGGGTCTCGCCATCGGTGTCCATCGGTGGTTTCCTTCCTGGCCCCGATACCGGCGCCTCGCCCGCGTTCCGGCGCATCCACGCTTTGACTCGGCCGCGCCGAACGTGGCAACCTCGGCGCGTCGCCCGTCGCGCGATACGGTCGAGGTCAGGAGGATAGGTTGCGACTCGCCCTGCTGCTTTCGCTGTTCGCGGCGCCGCTCGCCGCCGGCTGCCCCTCGGCCCGCCTCTGCGGCGGTGCGGAGTGCACGGCGAACGCGTCCTGCGTGCAGCTCACCGAGGGCGAAACCTGCCGCTGCGTGACCGGCTACGTCGAGCGGTCGGGCCGGTGTCAGCCGGAGGGCTCGTGCGGGAAGCTCGCGACCGTGCTGTGCCAGGCGACGGGCAACGATGAGCAGGTGTGCGCGGCGCTGCACGAGGGCGTGGCCACCGCGGACGGCGGGGCGTGCGAGCGGTCGTTGGCCGAAAGCGACGCCGCGGACGCCGTCAACTGGATCGGCGAGGTGGAGCCGATGCTGGCCCGCGAGCTGCCGGCGGCCTACCGCGCGTTCCTCACCCGCTCGCTGCTCGACCCCTGCGGTGCGGCGACCGAGCTGCTGTGCACGGTGCTGCGGCCGGGCGAACGCGGGTGCGGGGCCGAGGCTGCCGTCGAGACGCGGGACGAGCCGTCGTGCCGGGCGGTGCTGCGCGGCTACGACTCGGCCCTGCTGGCGGGCGCGCTTCCGGCGGCGGAGGGCGGGGATGCCGGAGCCGAGCCGCTGGGCAGCGACGTGCTGGTGCATCTGATCCCGGATCCGTCGAACGAGGGGACGCTGCCGCCCGCCACGTTCCGCTCGCGGCTTTCGGCCAAGCGCGAGGAGATCGAAGCCTGCTACGACGGCGCGCTGGCCTCGTTCCCCGGGCTGCGCGGCCGCGCCGTGTACCTCGTGCGCATCGACGCCTCCGGCCTGGTGACGGCGTCGCTGGGTCGCGGCGAGGGCCCGATCGTCGGCTCCGGCGTCGCCCAGTGCGTCCTCGACGTGATCCTCCTGCTCGACTTCAGCGACGAGCCCCCCACCGGGGGAAGCTTCGCCGTGCACGTAGCACTGGACTTCGGGCAGTAGGCGGGGCCCAGGCGGCCGTAAGCCGGGTCCTGTCTCCCGGCGGGATCGCTCCCGCGCGGGCGGCGACCATTCCTCTACGCCGGCCGTTGCCGGCCGGCTCCAGCGACCGAACCCGGGGGTCTCGGGCGGGCCACCCTAGGCCGAGGTCGTCCTCGGCCGCCCCCTACTTGGTCTTGCTCCGGGTGGGGCTTGCCGTGCGGGACCCGTTGCCGGGTCCCCGGTGCGCTCTTACCGCACCGTTTCACCCTTGCCCCTCGACGTGACCCTTGCGGGTCGCGCTCGGGGCGGTCTGTTCTCTGTTGCGCTCTCCTGGGGGTCACCCCCACCGGGCGTTACCCGGCACCCTGCCCTGTGGAGCCCGGACTTTCCTCCCGCGACGGGCTCGAGCCCGTCGCCGGCGGTCGCCTCGCCGCCTGAGCCCCGCCGGGCCCAATCTCGCACGGCCGGCCCCCGCATGCAACCTTGTCGCTACCAGCCACCAGCCACCAGCCACCAGCCACCGGCCTCCGCCCACCGTATTGCCACGCGTGGAGCCCTGTGCTACCGCCCTTCCGCATCCGCCGTCGGGGCGGACTGCGGGTCGGGCCGGCCGCATCCCATCCGGCCCAACGAACGGGGAGGGAGAACGTCATGCGAGGCACACTCCGGAATCTCATCACTGTGGCGCTCGTCGCGATCCTGGCCGCTCCGCTCACCACGGCCTGCAAGAAGAAGCAGGAGGCCGCAGCGGGGCAGCAGGGGCCCCATCCGGCGACTGCGGCCGGCAAGACGCTGGCCAACCTCCAGGCGGCGTTCAACGGCGAGTCGAACGCGCACGCGAGGTATGCCGCGTTCGCGCAGCGGGCCGACGAGGAAGGATTCAAGGACGTGGCCAAGCTCTTCCGCGCCGCGTCCCGCGCCGAGCAGATCCACGCCGAGCATCACGCGGAGGTGATCAAGGCGATGGGGGCCGAGCCCGCGGCCGACGTGACGACGCCCGAGGTCAAGACCACGGCGGAGAACCTCCAGGTCGCGATCGACGGCGAGACCCACGAGAAGGACGCGATGTACCCCGAGTTCATCCAGGTTGCCACCGAGGAAGGCGCCAACGACGCGGTCCGCACGTTCAACTTCGCCAAGGCGGCGGAGAGCGACCATGCGCGGCTGTACGGCGAGGCGCTGGCGAACCTGGACGGATGGAAGGCGGGCGACAAGACGTTCTTCGTCTGCCCGACTTGCGGCCGAACCGTGACCGTGCTCGACTTCCAGTCCTGCGGTGTCTGCGGCGAGCCCGCCTCGGCCTACGAACCCATCGCCTGATTCCCTTTCCCGGCATCCGCCCGGGTCCGGTAGAGTCCACCCCTGATGGAGCCAGGCCGACGAGAATCCGGACCGCCGCTGCCCCCCGGGCCCGGCGGGATCCTGCCCCTGCTTCTCAGCGTCGGCCTCGTGGCTTTCCTCCTCGTCGGTTTCCTGACCATGGGCACGATCGTCGAGGCCGTGCGCCCCGGCGGTTTCGACGACCCGATGAACCTGCTGCTCGTCGGGCTCGTGGTCTTCCCGCTGGCGATCTACTTCGGCCTCCGCGTGGACCCCGCCGGCTTCGATACCCTGCGCACCGGACTCGCCGCGGCACCCGTTCGGACATCGACCGCATCCTTCGGTCTGGCCTTCGGTCTGGCGGCGGTGCTGCCGGTGGCCGAGGTCGAGAACCTCGTCAACCACGTCGTGCCGCGGTCCGTCGAGGAGCAGACCGCGATGCTGAAGCTCATCGCCTTCGACGGCTGGCTCAGCCAGCTCGCGAAGGTCCTGGCCATCGCCGTCATCACCCCGATCGGCGAGGAGCTGATCTTCCGCGGCATCGTCCTGCGCTGGCTCCGGCGCTCGTACGGGCGCCTGATCGCGATCGTCGTTTCTGCGCTGCTCTTCTCCGCGGCGCACCTCTCCCTCACGTCCCTCGCCGGTTTCTTCGCGCTGGGCCTCGCCTTCGGCTGGATCGCGGACCGCGCGCACTCGGCGCTGCCCACGATCGGGGCGCACGCCGCCTTCAACGCCGTGCCGTTCCTGTTCCCTCCGGACGCCGCCGACGTTCCCGGTCTCCTGCCCGCCGGCACCGAGGAGGTCGCGCACCTCCCGGCGCTGTGGGTCGCCGGCTCCGCCGCCGCCTGCTTCGTCCTGCTCTACCTCATCTGGTGGAGCACGCTGCGTCGCGAGTAGCGCTCACCGATGGACGTACACCAGCGTGCTCGTCTCGGCCGGCGGATCGATCGCCATCCAGCCGTCGGGCAGGGAGGGGCGCGCCATGTCGAAGACCCAGCGCGCGGCGACGGGTGAGAGGTTGACGCAGCCGTGCGAGCGTGCGTTGCCGAAGTCGTCGTGCCAGAACGCCGCGTGGATCGCGCGATCCTCGTCGAAGAACAGCACCCACGGCACGTCCCGCACGTCGTACTCGCGACCCCCGTCGTCCGTCGGCAGCCCCGTCATCGTCTGCACCGCCGCGGCACGCCAGATGCGGAAGGACCCCTCGTGCGTCGTCCCTCCCTTCCCCGTCGAGGCCAACGTCACGAAGTGCGGCACGTCGCCGTCCCACACGGAGAAGACCTGCTCCGTGAGGTCCACGTCGAACCACCGCTCGCCCGGCCCCACGCCGTCCGGACGCTCGTGCGGCCGGAACCGCCGCACCTCGTCCCGCCGCAGGTACTGGCCCTCGCCCACCCGCACCCACCGCTCGCCCTCTTCCTCGACGCGCACCATCGCGTAGCGCGGCAGGCGTCCGGCGAGCACCGCCGGTACCTGCCGCGAGCGGGGCGGCGGCTCGACGAAGACGTCGGCGTCGTCGGCCGCGACGAAGGCGTAGGGCCACGGCGCGCTCTCCGGACCGGGAAAGACACCCGCCAGCGCCGACGGCGCCGCGAGGCGGACGTCATCCTGGCGCAGGTACGCGCCCGACGCCGTGCGGTACAGCGGCGTGCCTTGCCGCCCGAACGAGGCCACGACGCACTCCCAGGTGGCCGGGCGGAACGGGCGGCCGTACACGCCGTCCACCGCCGCCAGCGGCGTGTCGTAGATCATGCGGCCCCGCCCCAGCGGGTGCACGTAGAGGAACGGCAGCGGAGCCCAACGGCCGGGCGGCGGCGGCCACCGCTCGGCCTGCGGCACACCTTCGCGCACCGTCCGGCCCGTCCCGCAGATCCAGGCGTCCCTCCCGATGCGCAGCCAGTCCTCCGCGCAACCGGGGCCGCGCACCCGCTCGAACACGCCGGGCACGGTGCCGACGCGCAGCCGCCCCGTCGCGCTCCCCCGCTCCGGCCGCGCGTACACCAGCGCCGCCTCGCCGCCCAGCTCGACCACCATCCGCGGCGAGTCCCCGGGCTCCAGCGACCGCGCGAGCGTGCCGAGATCCTGCGCCAGGAACCCCGAAACCACCTGCATCGCGAGCCAGCCAATCCAAGCCGTCACGCCCGCGATCGTATCAGCACCCGATCCGCAAGCAGGAATTTCCGGGGTGAAGGCCGCGGGGAGAAGGCGGACCGGAGTTCGCGTGCGAAGGCTGCCGGGAGACCTCGATCCGGATTTCGCGCAAAGGACGCAAAGGACCGCAAAGGGCGCAAAGAGGAGGGAATAGACGAGCAGCGGAGAGGCGCAAGGCTGCGCCTCTCCGCTGCTCGCCCTTTGCGCTCTTGGCGTGGACCTCCTCTTTGCGCCCTTTGCGCGAAATCCCCCCTCGGGTGCTCCCCGCGGCCTTCATCTCCACAGGAAGTTGCGCGCCACCCGGTCCCGCTCCGTCGCCCGTAGAGGCCCAAGCGGCAGGCGAAACCAGAAGCCGGGGGCCTTCGTCGCGTCGAAGAACGGCGGCGCCAGCCGCGACGGGTCGGCCAGGCCGGACACCCCGGAGGTGTGGATGCCGGGCATGTGAGGCGCGTGCGCCCAGTCGCTGATCACCACGTACGCGTTGCGCTCCCACGACCGCGCCACCGCCACGTGCGTCCACAGCGCCCGCGCGTACGACGGATCGGGCTTGCGGCTCGTCGAGGCCGCGGCGACCAGGATCGCCGCGCAGCCCTCGCCGCACGCCCCGAACAGCGACGGATCGAAGAGATCGGCGCAGATGCAGACGACGACCTTGAGCCCGGCCAGGTCGAACGCGACCGGACCCTCCCCCGGAACGACGCCCGCCAGCGCCTCGGCCGCGAACGGATGCCGCTTGGCGTACGAGCCCGCGATAGCCCCGTCGGGCGCGACGACGAGCCCCGTGTTGCGTACCGTGCCGTCCGGACGCTCCGCGTGCAGCGAGCCGCCGATGATCCAGCACGCATGCCGGCGGGCGAAGGCGACCACGGCCGCCCGGTACGCCTGCTCGTCGTCGTCGCGCCAGAACCGCTCGGGCAGCACCGCGACCCGGCGCTCCGGCGGGTCCGCGGCGGGCCCGGCCGTCGCGGCCGCCGCGTCCAGGCGCTCCAGGCTCGACCTCGAGGACCGCGGGTCCAACTCGGCGACGAAGGACAGCACGGAGAACGTCTCGTCCATGGCGACGACTCCTGTAGTGCCGCGGTGGCGTGCGATCAAGCGCGCGGCCTCCGCCGTGAACTTGCCTCGGTCCGGGTGAGCCGGTAGCATTTGCGTTCGTAGGACCGTCGCGGAAGGAGGAAGAGAGTGGCCAGAATCCAGCTTGCAGCATTCGCCATCGTGATCGCCCTCGCCGCGCCCGCCATGGCGCAGCAGCCGGGCTGGGGAACGCAGCCGACGCAGCCGGGCTGGGGGACCCAGCCGACGCAACCCGGCTGGGGGACGGAACCGCCGCCACCGCCGCCTCCTCCTCCTCCCCCCCCGCCGGTCGCCGAGACTCCCGCGCCTGCGCTCGCCGGCGGCAACATCGGGTTGGGGTTCTCCAACCACTTCGCCCCGATGTTCAACACCGGCAACTCCCTGGGGCTGGTCATCGCCACCGTCGACACGCCGCCCGGCGACGTCAGCGCGGCCGCGGGAAACGCCGCCTCCTACTACGCCAACATCTCCCTGCGCTACCGCATCAACCTCAAGCACGAGATCGAGGCCTTCCTCGGCATGGCCTACCTCAACATGACCCACCAGGACTGGTCCGACCCGCTCGCCCCGACTCCCACCGAGGAGATCTCGATGGACGGGTTCCTGCTCCACCTGGGCGGGCGCTACCTGTTCACGATCGCCGGTAATGAGCGGGCGCGGCTGTACACCGGCGCGGGAGTCGGCTTCATGGTCGCCACGGCCGGCGGCGACGAGGACGACGCCGACCATTTGCACGGCTCGATGAGCTGGCTGGGCTGGGGCATCACGATCGGGGCGCCGATCGGCTTCGAGTACCGCTTCGAGGCGGCCCCCCAGCTCGGTCTGTCGATGGAAATCGGGGTCGGCCTGGCCTACGTCTCCGGCACGACGACGACCACCCCGCCCACGGGCAGCGGCGCGTCCGAGACCGAGGACTCCGGTGGGCAGTTCCTCTTCGGCATCGGCCAGTCGGCGAACTTCGGCAACGACCAAGTCTACCTGCCGGTGATCGACCACCTCTCCTTCGGATTGCACTACTGGTTCTAGCCCGGGGGCGGGACCACCAGCCACAGCCAGGAGCCGGTGTCGAGGTTGATCACCAGGCCCTGGAGGCTGGAGTAGCCGAGTCCGAACTGGAACTCGCCGCGGGACAGCACGCCCAGGTCGGCGCGCAGGGGATCGAAGAAGTACGGCGAGGTCGGCAGCGCGTCCGCGCTCTCGAGGAACGCCCGCGCCTCGTCCGGCTTGCCCTCCCGCTCCGCCGTCCAGGCCAGCCAGCGCCACGCCAGACGCCGCATCGTCGCCGGCTGCCCGTCGTCGCCCGAGACCTCCACCATGTGGGCACGCAGGTTCTCGAGCGCCTCGGCCGCGGGCGAAGGCGACGACACGGCGAGCGCCAGGCGGTTGAACTGCGCGATGTCGTAGTCCTCGTCGGACGACTCCTCCGCCCGCCGCAGGCGCTCGGCCGCCGCCGGGTCGCCGAGCGCCGCCAGGACGACGCCCAGGTTGTTCAGCGCGCGCGCGCGCTGCTCCGCGGGCAGACTCTCGTCGGCGATCGCGGCCAGGTACGCGTCGCGCGCCTCCTCGGCCGTTGCGCCGGCTCCCAGCCGCCACGAAGCGGCAGCCAGATCCGCGCGGAGCAGCGTCGCCCAGGAAACGCCGAGACCCTCGGCAGGGATGTCGTCGATCAGCGCCCGTGCCGCGTCCGCGCGCCCCGGCTCGTTCCAGCGCAGGATGCCGTGCAGGAACAGGGCGGCGCGGCGCACCGCGGTGTCCAGATCGCGCGCCAGCTCCGCCGGCAGCGGCCGCTCCAGGGCCGCGAACGCCTCGTCCGCGGTCGGCGCGAACAGCGCCGTGGCGACGACCAGCCGCGCGACCTCCGGCGAGTCCGGAAAACGCGCCGCCGCGTCCAGCGCCCGCTCGGCCACCGCCTGCAGGGCCCGGCCCACCAGCTCGTCCGACTCCAGGCCACTCGAGCCCTCCATGCCCTGCTCGACCGCCTCGAGCAGCAGCAGCACCACCGACGCCCGCGCCGGCTGGAACTCCAGGTACGCCGCCGCCGCCTCGTGCACGGACGCCAGCGTGGGTCCCAGCAGCTCCGCCGCGCGCTCCGGCGCCTGCGCGAGCTGCGGGAGGATGACGTAGAACGCGGTCATCGCACGGCACGCGACGAGCAGCTCGTAGTAGTCGGCGTCGCGGTGGTCGGGCCCCGCGCTTTCCAGGAGCGGCAGCGCCGCCGCCACGTCCAGCGCCTCCGTCATCGCCAGCCGGGCCAGCCCGGTCAGCGGCCGTGCGTCGTCCGGAAGCTCCGACGCGACCGTCTCGTACAGGTCCTTCGCCTCCGAGTTGCGCGCGACCGCCTCCAGCGCGGCCGCCAGGGCCAGCCGCGCCTCCGGATCGTCCGCTGCGCCCTGCTCGAGCACCCGCGCCGCCGCCGCGTAGCGTTCGAGCGAGGCGGGCCGGCGGTCGCAGTCCGTGCCGCACAGCGCGTCGGCGTCGGCGGCCGCCTGATCGCCGTCCTCGACGCGCCCCGCGCGGTACGCCGTCACGGCCAGCTCGTAGGCGTCGTCGACGTTTTCCGGGGCGCGCCGGACGATCTCGCGCTGCAGGGCCAGTCCCTCGTGCCAGTTCCCGGCGTCCCCCGCAGCGTCCGCCAGGTGGCGCAAGGCCTCCAGCGCCAGATCGGGCGGGGCGCCGGGGTCGCAGACCAGCGGGAGCGCGACGTGGCGCTGCAGCACGCGCGCCCGGTCCGGCAGGATGCGCAGGAGCTGCAGTGCCGCCGCGATCAGCTCGCCCGAGGCGTCGCTCTCGGCCAGGAGCTGGACCACGACGCCGCCGAGCTGCTGGACGAATCCGCCCGAGACGATCGCCGGCAGGCGCAGGCCCTCGTAGACCGGCTCCAGGAGCGCGGCCAGCTCCGCCGGCGGGTCGACGGCGTCGGCCGGCCACAGCGGCTCGAGCAGCCACACCGCCTCCAGCACCTGGAGGTACAGGAGCACCATCCCGCCCAGACCCAGCGACGACACCGTCGTCGGATCCTCCAGCGCCCGGAAGCTGGCCAGCGCCGACTCCGCCCTCGCCCTCGCCTCGGCCGGCGTCGCCGCCGGCGCGATCAGGCTTCCGAGCCACTCGCGGAGATCCTCCGGCACCGCCTCGGTCAACAGCGGCGGCCGCTCCTCGTCCCGCGGCGCCGCGCACACCTCCGCCAGCGTCTCGGGCGCCGGCACCGCCGGCCCCGAACGCGGCCCGCAGGCCGCGAGCAGCAACGCAGCGACAAGCGTCGCCCCCGGGATCGCCCGCAACGTGCCGCCGCATCGCCGGAACCGAACCGCGCCCTTCAGGGCGCGGCCACCGCCGTCCGCCCAGCCGCGGGCTGAAGCCCGCGGTTCGGATATCGAAGCCCGGTGCAATGGCCGATCGTTGATTGCTTCGGGTGACATTCGTGTTCCCCTCCTCCCCCGTCAGTGCTCCCCCTCGATGATCATCCCGCCGAAGTCGCCGACCGGCGCCACGACGCGGGAGTACGGATCCCGCAGCGCGGTCTGCCAGGCGTAGGTCGCCTCGCCGCGACCGGCGGAGCCCGCCAACGCCAGCGCACGCGACAGCTCGGCGGCGCGCGGCGCGGCGCACGGCCCGACGTCGCACCCCAGGAAGATCCGGGCCAGGTAGTAGCGGGCGGGGGCCGAACCCGCGAGGAGCCGGGCCAGCGGGGAGCCGGGCGGCGCGCCGCCCGGCACGGCCGCCCCCAGCACGACCCGCATCGCCCCCCGCTCGCCCGCCGACCGCCTCCGGCATGCGTCGAGGAACTGGAAGGCGGCCGAGCGGCGGAGATCGGCCAGGCGGACGGGCAGCGGAAGCGACGCAAACCGGTCGAACGCCGCCGTCACCGCCGCCCGGTCCAGCGCGGGCTCTCCGTCCCGCCCGCCGTGCAGCGCGTCGAACAGCACCAGCGACTCGACGCCGAACTCGAGCTGCGCGAAGGTGCCCAGGACGGCGTCGTCCGTGATCGCCCCGCCCCACTCGCCGGGCGGCGGGCGGCGCACCGCCGCGTCGCCGGCCGCGACGAGCGCCGCGTCCAGACGCGCGAGGTCGCCGCGCAGGAAGGCGTCGGCGATCCCCGCCGCGTCGTACGACGTCCCCAGCCCCGAGTCCTCGAACCAGCCCCGTACGTACTGTTCGCTGACCAGCGGCACGTACGGCGTCCGGAGGGGGTCCGTCTCTTCCAGCGCGGGGATGCCGTTGAACAGCGCTCGCGCGCCCGCGTCGGCGCCGCCGCGCACCCAGCGGTCCATGAGCTGCCAGGCGAGCAGCAGGTCCGCGGACGCCGCCGTCTCGTCCGGCTCGTCTGCGGCCGGCATTGCGAGGCGCGAGGCCCACCGTGCCCGCGCCGCGAAGTACGCCAGGTCGGGGCGCTCCTCGCGCAGCTTCGCATCCGCGAGCAGCCGGCGGAACGTCTCCCACGCCTCGCCCGCGCGCCCCGCGCGCAAGAGGGCCCACCCGATTCCCAGATCCGCGAGCCCCTGCGGCACGGTGTCCAGCAGTTCCCGCTCCTTCCCGGCCGCCCGTGCCTGCACCAGCGTCTCCCGCCACGCCACCGTCGCGGAAGGAGCATCGGCGCGCTCCACCGCGTCCAGGAACCGGGCGTACGGGGCCTCCCCGACCGCAGCGGCGGACGGCAGGGGTGGCCCGTGGGACTCCATCCAGGCGTCGCCGGACTCGAGCAGCGCGCGGCGCACCCGTGTCAGGCGGACGTAGGACCAGAGCCGCTGGGCGGCGCCCCAGGGGTCCGTTCCCGCCGAGATGGCGGCGTCCAGGACGTCCACCTCCGGAAGCACGCGGGCGAACTCCGGCGAAGCCCACGGGTCGAAGGCGTTCTCGAGCAGCTCGCGCCAGCCGCCGGCGACGTTCGTGTGGGGCCGCGGGGCGCCGCCGTCCGGAAGGTCGCGCGAGGTGAGCAGCAGGGCGTGCTGCATCAGCATCCGGACGGCGTGCGCGTCCGCGTCGGGGGCGGTGGCCCCCTCGTCGCCCTTCGCCAGCTCGAGGTGGCCGGTCACCCACTTCAGGGCGACTTCCATCGCCTCGGGTCCGCCGGGGCGCACCGGCATGGTGAGGCCGCCGACCGGGTCGCGCAGTGCGGTGCGCAGGGCGTCGGCGACATCGCGGTCGCGGACGGAGGCGAGGAGCGGTCGCCAGTCTTCCGGCAGTCCTGCGGCGATCGGGAGCCCCGAGCGCGCGGCGTCGTCCTCGACGGCCCCGCGGGCCGCGTCGAGCAGGAATGCGGCGCGGGGCGAGAGCGTGACGGAGCGGGCGCGGGCCCCGGCGGCGGCCCGGGCGAGCTGCCAGGCTGCCGCGGCGGGGCGGGGCCATCCGGCATCGTAGAAGGCATGGATCGCGGCCACGTCGTCGCGCAGCCGCTGTTCGGCGCCCTCACGCCCCAGGACCCGCTCCAGGGCGTCGAGCAGCGGGTCGGCGGGCCGGGATGCGGCGGGCTCGACCCCGGCCCGCAGGATGCGCGCCATGTCGTCGGCGCCGTCGCCGGTCGGAGCCATGCGCACGGCAGGGTCGAGGAGCGCCTCGAGGAGCAGCTCGGCCGCCCAGCGCAACCGCCCGGCGCGGACCAGCGCCTCGCCGGCCCCGTGCATCTCCTCGTTGGCGGCGGGGCCCCGAAGCGCGTAGCCGGCCGCGCGCAGCGCCGCCAGGTCCGGCCGTCCCCAGGACCAGGACGGGGCGTAGACCTGCTCGACGATCTCGGCGTCGAGCACCGCGTAGCGGATCAGGTCGCGCGGGGCGCGGAATTCGATGAACGCGTTGTCGTCGGTGTTGATCGTCGCCCCCCGCGTGAACGCCAGCAGCTCCGCGCGGTCGGCGAAGATCTGGCGCGCGACCACGTCGTCCGCGGTGGCGATGTCCGAGCGCTCGGGGTCGAGCGCCGCAGCGCCGTCGGGCCCGGCCAGTCGCAGCCGGATGTCGGCGATGCGGATCGGCAGGGGGTCGAGCGAGCCGACGAGGATCGTGTCCGACGAGCCGGGCGCGGCGACGAAGACGCGCACGTAGGGGAACGCCTCCGCGAACGTGCGCAGGATCGACTTCACGCTGTCGCCGGACAGCTCGTAGAGCTGCACCCACTGGCAGAAGATGCCGCCCGGGGCGAGGGCCTGCCGCGCGGCGCGGAAATGGTCGAGGGTGAACAGGTTGGAGACGCCGGTGATCCACGGGTTGGACGGCTCGCTGACCACGACATCGTAACGGTCCGGCGTGGAGGCCAGGAAGTTGCGGCCGTCGTTGGACAGCACGCGCAGCCGCGGGTCCCGCCGCAGCGCCCGCAGCTCCGTCTTCCCCGGCGCCTTGCCCGAATCCTCGTACGGCAGCAGGTTCACCTCGTGGAAGAACCACGACGATTCGATCACCGAGGGTTCCAGCTCCACGACGTCCACGCGTCTGGCCCCCATCCGCAGCGCCGTGCCGACGGTGACGCCCGAGCCGAACCCGATCACCGCGACGTCGAGCTGGCGGGCGTCGCGCGGGTGCAGGAGGAGCGGCAGGCCGGCGACCATCACCTGCGTCGGCATGTCGTCGCCCGTGCTCGCATCGACCTTGCCGTTGTTCTTGAGCGCCAGATGCTCGCCCCAGCGCTGCACGGTAACCGTCGTCGAGATCCCGTCGCCCAGGTACAGCAGCTCGCCGCGGCGCTCGCCCTTGAGCACGGAGTGCAGGTACGCGAAGCGGAACGAGCCGGCGACGAGCCGGTCGATGTCCCAGGCCCAGCTCCGCAGCACGCTCAGCAGCACGAGCAGCGCGACCAGCGCCGGGACCAGCGCGACGGCCGTCCAGCGGAAGACCTGCGTCCCCGCGTCGCGGGTCGCGGCGCCCCGCCGCCGGTCGGGCGCCACGCCGAAGAGCACCAGCGCCAGCCCGAGGTTGAGCGCGATCGAGAAGACGATCGTGAGCTGCAGGCCGTAGCCCTGGCCGAACCACGAGCGTGCGAGCGCGGAGAAGCCGGGGACCAGCACGAAGGCCGAGGCGAACGAGCCGACGATCGCGCCGATCGTGTTGATCGCGTAGATCGTCCCCACGTCCCGCCCCACCCGCTCCCGCGTCGTCGCGCAGATCCGGACCGTCAGCGGCAGCGTCGCCCCCATTCCCAGCGTCGCCGGCAGCACCGCCAGGGCGGCCACCGCGAACCCCGTCAGCATCACCAGGCCGACGTGACCCCCGCCTCCTCCCCCCGCGCCCACCCGGTCGACCAGCCACGCGAAGAGGTACGGGTAGTCGTCCGCCAGGAAGTAGCCCACCGCCGCACAGAGGCCGATCCAGAGCTGCACCGCGCCGAGCAGCAGCACCGGATTGTTCCGAAGCATGCCGCGCCAGAGCGCACGGAAGGCCCATCCCGCCCCTGCCGCCGCCGCCGCCACCCCCAGCGTGGCCAGCGGTCGACCACCCAGGGCGAAGCTCGCCGCGGCGCCCGCGGCCACCAGGACGAACCAGCCGGCGAGGACCCACGGCCGGCCCGCCTTCTGCGGGCGCAGGGCCGCGGAGGCGATCGCCGAGCCGCCGGCGATGCCGGCGAGGAACGCGAGCAGGATGATCGTGAACGAATAGATCGACGACCCGATGACCATCGCCAGGACGCGGTTCCACGCCACCTGGTAGTTCATCGCTGCGAAGCCGGAGACGCCGAAGGCGACCAGGGCCGCCACCCTGGCCCGACGGCTGATCGGGAACTCCGCCTCGTCCTCCTCCATCGCGGTCCCTTCGACTTCGCTCAGGGCAGGCGTCGTCGGGAATTCCAGGAGGTCTTCGCCGGGACCCGTCCCCGGCGCCTCGCCATCCGAACCGCGCCCTTCAGGGCGCGGCTCCGACGCGAGGGAAGCCGCGGGCTGAAGCCCGCGGTTCGGATCCGCTTCGCGGGTTCTCCGCCAAACGAGGTAGACGAGCAGCACCGCGGCGCAGAGCGCGAGGTTGGTGAACGAGGCGGCGGCGTTCGTCCACCACAGCCCGATCGACGGCAGGAGCAGGAAGCCCGCGGCGAACGTCCCGAGGATCGCTCCCGTGGTGTTGAGCGCATAGAGCGCCCCGACGCGCCGGCCCACCCGCCGCATCTCGTCCTCGGTGGTCACGAAGTGCCGCGCCAGAAGCGGCAGCGTCGCTCCCATCGCCGTCGTAGGGGGCAGCAGCAAGAGAACGACGAAGAGGAAGCGCAGGAAGGAGAACGCGAAGTACCCCGGCTCCAGCGACGTCCACAGGAAGCGGTTGAGGTGCGGGTAGATGCCGTCCACGAGCAGCGGCACGAGCAGACCCCACAGCCCGACGAACCCCTCGATCAGCGCGTACCAGACGATCGGACGCCGCACGCGATCCGCCAGGTGCCGGCCGAGAACCCAGCTTCCCAACGCCAGGCCGCCCATGAAGGCGGTGAGCACGGAGGCGACGCTGAGGGTGGTGGAGCCGAAGACCAGGGCGAGCTTGCGCGTCCAGAGCGTCTCGAAGATCAGCCCCGACCCCCCGGAGAGGAAAAAGCAGGCCGCGACGACGATGTTGCGAAGACTGCGACGCGCATCCACGACGCGCAGCCTAGTACATCGGAGTGCAAGTTCGTATCCGGTATCGCGACACGGCCGGTGCCCGGTTCCCCGCCGGATTCCCTCTTCGCGTCCCTTGCCTCCTTGCGCCCTTTGCGCGAAATCCGGAGCGAGCGTACGATGGCCTTGCACGCGAGGGGAAGGAGCGGACGATGGCGGTGCGCAGTCTTGCGAAACGTGTTGTGGATGCCGAGGCGATCCTGCGGACGAAGGCGGCGCGCCCGCCCGAGACCGTGATCGTGCTCGGCTCCGGGTTGGGGCCGGTCGCGGAGGCCGTCGAGGATCCGGTCGTGGTGCCGTTCACGGATCTCCCGTGCCTCCCGGCTCCCACGGTGGCCGGCCACGCCGGTCGCGTCCTGCTCGGGCGCCTCGGCGGCCGCCACGTCATCGTCTTCCAGGGGCGCGTGCACCTGTACGAGGGACATCCGCACGCGCAAGTCATCGTTCCCGTCGTGCTCGCCCATCGCCTTGGCGCCCGATCGCTCGTCGTGACCAACGCCGCGGGCTCGCTTCGCGGCGAAATCCGTCCCGGCATGTTCGTGCTGCTGACCGATATCCTCGACCTGGCCGACGCCGACCCGACCGGCGCGCACCAGGGGCTGCTCACGGGTCCGCAATTCACGCCTCTGAACGACGCCTTCTCGCCGGACTGGCGCGCCCGCGCCCGAGAGGAGGCGGGCCGCTACGGCATCAACGTGCGGGAGGGGGTCTACGCCATGATGCGCGGGCCCGCCTACGAGACGCCGGCGGAGATCCGCATGCTGCGCGTGCTCGGCGCCGACGTGGTCGGGATGTCGACCGTGCCCGAGGTGATCGCGGCGCGGAACCTGGGCATGGCCGTCCTGGGCATCACCACGGTCACGAACCTCGCGGCCGGCGTCGAGGGCGCGACGCCGTCGCACGAGGAAGTCGCCGACGTCGCGCACAACGCCGGCCCGCAGCTCGCCCGCTGGCTCTCCGCCATCTTCGCCACGCTGGAAACCGGGCCGTGAAGGCCGCCGGCATCAGGGTTGCGCGCCAAGGGCGCCAAGAGGCAAAGGGCGCCAAGGGGAAAGAGGCCCGGTCCGGCGAAAAACGAAGAACGAAAGACGAAAAACGTCCCCTCCCCTGGCCCCGCCTCCTCGCCGCCGCGCGTCGCGCCCGCGCGCGGGCCTACGCCCCGTACTCCCGCTTCGCCGTTGGCGCGGCGCTGCTGGCGGACGACGGGACGATTTTCGCGGGGACGAACGTGGAGAACGCGAGCTTCGGCTTGACGATCTGCGCCGAGCGCTCGGCGGTGGTCGCCGCCGTCGCCGCCGGCCGTCGCCGGTTCCTGGCGCTGGCGCTCGTCGCCGGCCGGGGCGAGCCCGCCTCGCCCTGCGGTGCCTGCCGGCAGGTGCTCTACGAGTTCGCCCCGGACCTGCCGATCCGCATGGCCTCGGCCGACGGGCGGACCCGCGACATGCGGCTGTCCGACCTGTTGCCGCTAGGCTTCGCTCACAAGGATCTCGTCAGGACGAGGTAGCGAGGCGGGCTCGGCCCGCCGTTTCCGTCGGTCCCCCCCTTGGCGTGCTTTGCCTCTTGGCGCCCTTGGCGCGAAACTACATGCGGGCGTCGCCGCAGGCGAACAGGCCGGTGTCGACGTCCTCCAGGCACTGCCACTGGCCGCAGTCGCCCTCCCACGGACTGCCGGCGCCCTCGACCGCGTTCCAGCGGCAGTCGGCCGTGGAGTCGCACGGCAGGCCACAGACCTTCGTCGTGATCGTCGCGCCGCCCGCGGTCCGCACGTCGGTCGTCTCGTTGAACCCCGTGGGGCAGGCGAAGGTGTCGGTGTCCCCGACGACCGGAGCCATGCCGCAAATGAGGGTGCTTCCCGTGCACGTCAGCGCCATGACCGTGCAGGAGCCCTCCGTGGAGTAGATGTCCATCGGCGGGAACGCGATGTGGACGCTGCGGCCGCAGGCGAGCACGCCGCCGCTGCCAGCGGGGATGTCGACGTTGTCGCAGCCGGCGATGGTCCCCGCGCTCGGATCCATGTCGTCGCATCCGCTCGTGCACTGGCACGGGTCGCCGACGTCGTGATGGTTGATCGTGCACGACGTCGTGCAATCGTCGTAGCTGTCGGCGTTGCCGTCATCGCACTGCTCGCCCGGGTCCGTCGTGCCGTTGCCGCAGGCGGACATCAGGAGCGAGCAATCGGGGAGACAGGCGTCGGCGGCCGTCGTGTCGCACGCCTCGAGGTCCAGGTTCCCGTCGTCGCACGCCTCAGGCGCTTCCACCACGCCGTTCCCGCACACCGGGATCGGAACGTCCGCATCGCCGTCGGCGTCCGCGTCCGCGTCGGCGTCGGCATCGGCGTCGGCATCTGCATCGGCATCCGCATCGGCGTCGGCGTCCGCCGCAACCTCGGCCTCCTCCACGACCTCCGCCTCGGCCTCCTCCTCGATTTCGGCGTCGGCGTCGGCCCCGCCTTCCGCCGTGTCCGTCACGTCGGGCATGCCGGTGTCATCGCCCGCGCTGTCGTCGCCGCACCCGAGCCCCGAGCCCCACAGCGCCGCCACGACCAAAGTCCACTGAACGATTCGAGTCTTCATCGTTGTCCTCCCTTTCGGCGGGCTTCGTAGCACCCTGCCGCCCGTCGCGCAACGAAACGGCATTCGCCCGTCCTGCGGTGTGCGATTCCGCGCTGCCGCGCGGACGTCGCCGACCTCCGGCATTCCCCCCGCCCTGCCCGGACCAACATCAAGCAATAACCAATGGCCGTCCGCCGGGCGGCGCGCTAGACTCGGGTCGCTATCGAGGACGCGCACCGAGCCGCATCGCGCGTTGGCCACCGGGGGAAGGCTCGGTCGCGGGGAGAGGAGCGTCATGACCAGGATCCACGACCTGCCGATTGCTGCGCGGCCCGCGCAGGAACTGTCGACTCTCGACTGTCGACTCTTGACGCGCGGCCCCCGGGCCGCGCTACGGACCTTGGGGACTTGGCTCGCGCTCGGCTCGTTCGCCGTTCTCGGCGCCTTCGCCGGCTGCGGCGACGACTCCAACGGCGGCAACGACGCGGTCGACGGCGTCGGAGAGGCGGATGCCGTCGAAGAGGGGGGCGACGCCCTCCCCGACGGCACCGACGCGCGGCCCGACGGCTGCGTGAACCTCTGCACGCTCGGTGCCCGGATCTGCTCCGGCGGCGGCTTCCGCGAGTGCGTGACGCAGGCGTCCGGTTGCACCGACTTCGGCGACGTCGTGGCCTGCGGTTCCGGCGAGGTCTGCTCCGGCGGCGTCTGCGGCGCGACCTGCCATGACGCCTGCTCGGCGACGGATCGCCTCTGCTCCGGACCGGGCTACGTCGAGTGCGCGACGCAGGCCTCCGGGTGCCTGGACTGGAACGATCCCGTCGCCTGCCCGCTCGGCCAGTCGTGCACCGACGGCGCCTGCGCCGCCGGCTGTGTCGACCAGTGTTCGGTGGGCGGCCGCCAGTGCTACGCCTCCGGCTGGCAGGAGTGCCAGGTCGGCGCGTCCGGTTGCGCGGACTGGGGCCTTCCGGTTTCGTGCGAGAGCGGCGAGTTCTGCGCGGGCGGCGTCTGCATCCGCGGCTGCGTCGACCTTTGCACCGCCGTCGGCGCCACGCGCTGCCAGGGTGCGGGCACGGTCGAGTGCGCCATGCAGGCCTCCGGGTGCCTCGATTGGGGCGCCGTGACCCCCTGCGGCGCCGGCCAGGTGTGCACCGGCGGGGCCTGCGAGGACCGCTGTTTCGACCAGTGCACCGAGGACGCGACGATCTGCTCGGGCCTCGGCGTCCGCACCTGCGAGCTGCAGACCACGGGCTGCCTGGACTGGAGCGACGTCGCGCCGTGCGGAGGCGGCGAGGTCTGCTCGGGCGGGGCGTGCGTCTCGGTCTGCACGGACGTCTGCGCCGACGCCGCGACCCGCTGCGCCGGCTCGGGCATCCAGACCTGCGCGAGGCAGGCTTCCGGGTGCCTCGACTGGAACGACATCTCGCCGTGCCCGGCCGACCAGGTCTGCTCGGGCGGGACCTGCGGCGACGTCTGCGTCAACCAGTGCACCGAGGGCGCACACCGGTGCGTGGTGGGCGGATACGAGGTGTGCGAGCTGCAGCCGTCGGGGTGCACCGACTGGGGCACCCCGGTCACCTGCCCCTCCGGGCAGATCTGCTCCGGCGGCGCCTGCCTGCCGTCCTGCGTCGATACCTGCACGGTGGACGACCGGCGCTGCAACGGCTCGGGCTACCAGGTCTGCGCGCTCCAGACATCCGGGTGCCTCGACTGGGGCGTCGTGCAGACCTGTCCGGTGGGCGAGACCTGCCGCGGCGCCGGCGTGTGCGGCGCCGTGTGTACGGACGTCTGCACGGAGGGCGCTCATCGCTGCTCGGCCACCACGGCAGCCGTCGAGACGTGCGTGCGCGGGTTCGACGGCTGCACGGCGTGGGGCTCTCCGGCCGCTTGTCCCGCCGTGACCGACGGCACGCCGATCTGCTCGGGCGGCGCCTGCTCCGCGAGTTGCAGCGTGGGCTTCGTCCTGTGCGGCACCGAGTGCCGCCGCTCCTGCCGCCCCTGGCTGTGGCAGTCCCCGCGGCCTCCGTACCACGACCTTCGGGCCATGACCGCCGTCGGCACGACGGTCTGGGCCGCCGGCGACTACGGCATCGTCGTCCGCTCCGACGACGCCGGCGCCACCTGGTACAACGTGGGCAGCGGGCCCCGCATCACCCTGCGCGGCATCGACTTCGCCGACGCGACGCACGGCTGGGCCGTGGGCGACGCCGGCGCGATCATCGTCACCACCGACGGCGGCGCCACCTGGAGCGCCCAGGCTTCCGGCACGACCCAGCAGCTCAACTCCGTGTCCTGCGCCGACGCGACGCACTGCTGGGCCGTCGGCAACGCGGGCGCCATCGTCGCCACCTCCGACGCCGGCTTCACCTGGACCCCGCAGACCAGCGGCCTCGCGACCAACCTCTACGACGTCTGGTTCGTCTCGGCGACCAGCGGCTGGGCGGTCGGGGCGAGTGGGCGCATCCTGCGCACGGCCAACGGTGGCCTGGTCTGGCTGCCGCAGACCAGCGGCCTGACCTACGACATCATGTCGGTGCACTTCGTCGACGCCAGCAACGGCTGGGCCGTGGGCTACTACTACGCCTATCGCACGGCGGACGGCGGCGCGACCTGGTCGAACTACTACCTCTCGCTCATCGGCCTGTACACCTACAACGGCATCTTCGGACATTCGGGTACCGCCGCGACGATCGTCGGCCCCAACGGCCGCATCGGCTACACCAGCAACGGCGGCACGACCTGGACGCTGCGCACCAGCGGCACCACGAACACCCTCTACGACGTCGCGTTCTTCGACGCCAGTTCCGGCGCCGTCGTGGGGCAGTACGGCACGGCCCTCAACACCGCCAACGTCGGCGCGACGTGGGTCGACCGGCGCACGCCCACGACGGTGCGCAACCTGCGCGCGGTCAAGTCGGTCACCCCCTCCGTTGCCTGGGCCGTCGGCTTCAACGGCTCCATCTACGCGACCGCCGACGGCGGCGCGACCTGGACCGCGCAGACCAGCGGCGTCACGCAGAACCTCGGGGGCATCGACCTGGTCAGCGCCAGCACCGGCTGGGCGGTCGGCGAGTACTCGGCCACCGCGCCCACCGGCGCGGTGATCCGCAAGACGACCGACGGCGGCACGACCTGGGTCGCGCAGACCAGCGGCACGGTCGCCAGCATCGCCCTCTATTCCGTCGACGCCTTCGACGCCAGCACCGCCTGGGCCGTCGGCAGCTCCGGGACCATCCGCTACACCCCCGACGGCGGCGCGACGTGGCAGACCGAGACCAGCGGCGTCGCGGTCACCTTGCGCGGTGTGAGTTTCGCCACCGCCTCGCTCGGCTGGGCGGTCGGGGCCTCCGGCACCATCCGCACCACGGCCGACGCCGGCGTGACCTGGGTCGCGCAGACCAGCGGCCGGACCGAGGAGCTGTGGGACGTCGAGGCCGTGAGCACGACCGACGTCTGGGTCGCCGGCGCCGGCGGCGTCGTCCTGCACACCACCAACGGCGGCTCGAACTGGAGCGTCGTCGGCACCCCCTCGTCGGCCGCCTTCTACTCCATCGACTTCACCGACTCGACCCACGGCTGGATCGTCGGCGCCGCCGGCAGCGCCTTGCGCACGACCGACGGCATCAACTGGAACTCGCTCACCGTGCCCACGGCCCAGGCCCTCTACGGCCTGTCGTTCGCGAACGGCACGGTCGGCTGGACGGTCGGCGACAACGGCTCGATCCTCGCCACCCGCACCGGCGGCGAGTAGGAAGAGTGCGGAAAGAGCGGGGAGTGCGGGAAGTGCGGGAAGCAATTGGGATGAACGGACTCACGACTCACGACTCACGAATCGCGTCGCGCGGTTCCGTGATCGCGCGCTGGGCGCTCCTGCCGGCGCTCTTTCTCTCGGCCTGCGCCGCCGGCGGGGACGATGAGAACCCTCCGCCGCGCGACGACGGCGGTGCGGAGGACGTCATCGATCGCGGCGACGAAGCGGGCGTCGACGCGGACGGGGATGCCGACGCGGATGACGTGCTCGACGTTCCCGACGCGCCCGAAGGCTGCGGCACGCCGGCCTGCACGCTGGGCGAGCGGCACTGCGAGCCTCCGCCGGCGGTGGACACGCAGTGGGTCGAGTGCGTCGCGGGGACCGACGGCTGTCCCGCCTGGGGGCCGGTCCAGTCCTGCCCCTCCGGCCAGTTCTGCCAGGAGGGCGCGTGCGTGGCGAGCTGCTCCGACGTCTGCACGCTGGGCGAGCGCCGCTGCTCGGACGCCGACGTCCAGGAATGCGAGCTGGGCTCGCGCGGCTGCCTCGCCTGGGGCACTCCGACCCCCTGCGGCCCCGGCATGTCCTGCACCGGCGCCGGCGTGTGCGTCTCGTGCACCGACGAGTGCACCGAGGGCCTCGCGCGCTGCAGCGCGCTCGAGGAGGTGCTCACCTGCGAGCGCGGCACGTCGGGCTGCCTGGAGTGGGTCGCCGATCCGCCCTGCGCGATGCCCCAATTCTGCTGGGAAGGCGCCTGCGTCGACGACTGCACCGACGTCTGCTCCGCCGCCGAGATGCGTTGCTTCGGCGACGATTACCAGGTGTGCATGCGCGACACCGGCGCGGGCTGCTACGGCTGGTCCGCGCCCTACCGCTGCCCCGGCGGGCGCGCCTGCGTCGGCGCCGGCATCTGTCCGAGCTGCACCGATTCGTGCGGCGAAGGCGAGGCGCGGTGCATGACCGGCACGGCGTACGAGGCGTGCGAGCTGAACCCCGCGACCGGCTGCCGTATCTGGGGCGCCCGCACCGAGTGCGGGGCACACCAGACCTGCGAGGGGGCGGGCGTCTGCACCACCATCTGCACCGACGACTGCCCGTCCGACGGTGCCCGCGAGTGCGGTCCCGGCGGCGGGCCCCGCACCTGCCACGTGGGCGTCCTGGGATGCCTCGAATGGCTCGCCGAGACCCCCTGCGCCGTCGTGGTCAACGGCGCCAACGTCTGCGTCGGCGGCGCCTGCACGCTGACCTGCGACGGCGGGTTCCTCACCTGCGGCCCGACCTCCTGCCGCGTCTCCTGCGCCCCGTGGACGCAGCAGAGCCCCGTGCCGCCCTACGAGGAGCTGTGGGGCCTCGAGTTCTTCGGCACCACCGCCTGGGCCGCCGGCAACGCGGGCCTCGTCGCCCGCAGCGGGGATCGCGGCGCCACCTGGCGCAACGTCGGCGCCGTTCCCGGCGGCGTCGTGCTGGGCGGAATCGAGTTCGCCACCGCCGCGATCGGCTGGGCGGTCGGCAACGGCGGCGCCATCTTCCGCTCCGACGACGCCGGCGCCAACTGGATCGCCCAGACCAGCGGCGTCACCGCCAACCTCCGCGGCGTGTCCTTCGCCGACGTCACGCACGGCTGGGCCGTCGGCGACGGCGGTGTCATCGTCGCCACCGTGGACGGCGGCACGACCTGGACCCCGCAGACCAGCGGCGTGACCACGAACCTGTACGCCGTCCACTTCATCTCCGCCACCACCGGTTGGGCGGCCGGCGCCTCGGGCCGCATCCTCAAGACCGCCAACGGCGGCTCCGTCTGGCTCCCCCAGACCAGCGGCTCGACCTACGACATCCGCTCCGTCCGCTTCGTCGACGCCAACGTCGGCTGGGCCGTCGGCTACTACTACGCCTATCGCTCGACCAACGGCGGCACCACCTGGGCCGCGTTCATGCGCTCCGCCGTGCAGTACAACGCCGTCTTCCCCGCCTCCGCGGACGCCGCCGTCATCGTCGGCGCCGGCGGTCGCGTGGAAACCACCACCGACGGCGGACTCGCCTGGTCCTCGCGCACCAGCGGCACCACCGCCAATCTCGACGCCCTCGTCTTCTTCGACACGCTCAATGCCCTCGCCGTCGGCCAGAACGGCACGGTGATCTCCTCCAGCAACGGCGGCTCGACCTGGATCGACCGCCGCGGCGGGACCGCCGACAACCTGCGCGACGTCGCGTTCGCCGACGCCACGCACGGCTGGGCCGTCGGCGCGGCGGGCCGCATCGTCGCCACCGTCGACGGCGGTGCCAACTGGTCCGCCCAGACCTCCGGCGTCACCCAGAACCTGTGGGGCGTCCACTTCGCGGACGCCGCGCACGGCTGGGCCGTCGGCGAAAGTGGCGTCATCCGCACCACCGTCGACGGCGGGACCACCTGGACCGCCCAGACCTCCACCACCGCCGGCGCGCTGTACGACGTGCACTTCATCAACGACGCCGAAGGCTGGGCCGTCGGCGCGTACTCCGGCACCAGCTCCGTGCGCTACACCCCCGACGGCGGCACGACGTGGATGGCCGAGCCCACGGGCATACCCGCCGGCATCATCATGTACGGCGTGTGGTTCAACGCGAGCGGCCGGGGCTGGATCGTCGGCACCAGCGGCACCTCGCGCTACACCGCCGACCGCGGCGTCACCTGGCAGACGCCGGCCGCTACCGGCACCACCCAGACGCTGTGGGACGTCCGCTTCCTCGACGACTCGAACGGGTTCGCCGTCGGCGCCGCCGGCACCGTCATCGTCACCACCGACGGCGGCGCGCACTGGGCGCTTCGCGGCACCCCCGCCACGGGCATTTTCTATGCGCTCGTCTTCGTCGACGCCTCCACCGGCTACATTTCCGGCGCCGCCGGCGCCTTCCTCAAGACGATCGACGGGGGCGCCTCCTGGACCTCGCACCCGGCCCCCACCTCGCGCGACCTCCGCGGCCTGTTCTTCCTCGACGCCGATAACGGCTGGGCCGCCGGCGACTTCGGCACCGTCCTGATGACGCGCAGCGGGGGGGAGTGACATCGGGCGCCGGATGCCGATAATGGTGCCGCGGCTGGCGTGGGGGGGGTGGTTGGAGGTCGGTGCCATGGTTCGGCGAATCGAGTGGACCATTCACGTGGGCGGGATGACCTGTCGCCACTGCGCGAAGTCCGTCGACGATGCGGTGCGCGAGGTCCCGGGCGTCGTAGAGAGCGCCACCCGCCACGACGACGGCCGCTGCATCGTCCTGGCCGACTCGTCGGTCACGGCAGCCGCCCTCATCGCCGCCGTCGAGTCCGCCGGCTACCAGGTCGTCTCGCACAGCAGTCGCGAGCCACTCGTCGAAAGCTGGACGTAGCGAAGGCCGCCGGGCGCGGATGCCCCGGAATTTCGCGCAAAGCACGCAAAGAACCGCAAAGAGCGCAAAGGCCGGGATTCTGCCCTAAGGGATCACGACCGCGATGGGTGCAGTCGTCGCCGTGGCCCGTGGCGGGCCCTCGTGCCGCGCGGAGATGCTCACCTCGAGCGCCACCTGCCATGTCCCGCTGCCGAGCGGCTCGTCGAACGTGAAGCTCGAGATCCCGCGCCCCGCGCCTTGCGTGTTCGTTGATGTCAGGCGCTCTTCCGCGGAGCTGCGCACCTGCGTGCCGTCCGCCGCCGTGGCGACCGCGACGGACGAGACGTAGTATGGCTCCGACTCCGAATCCCGGCACGCCAGCTCGTACCCCAGCACGATCGCGGCCCCTGACGCGGGGTCGATTGGGCCCGGCCGCACAGCCGCCACGAGTCGCCGCCCGCGCCGCAGCAGCGGATCGAGCAGATTGTCCTTCATCCGGTGCCCCATCAGGTCCCAGGCGGACTCGATGAGCACCTCGGCATCCGTCTCGGCCCGCAACGCCGGCTCGAGCACCTCCGCGGCCGTCCACTTCCATTCCTCGTTGCCGAGCCACGAGGCGACCGCGTCGACGGCCGCCGCGCGCACCCACGGGTCTGCGTCCGACAGCAGCGGCGCCAGCCTTTCGACCAGCGGGTCGTTCTCGTCGTCCTCAGCCGGCCACGGCGGCATGTCCGCCAGCACGCGCAGCGCGGCCGTGCGCTGCTGCCGCGGCCGGTCGGCCTCGAGCGCCGCGGCCAGGAGCAGCTCGCCCCGGGCAGAGCGATCCGGGTCGAGGAAGGTCCGGCCGTCCCAGGTCCGGAACGATCCCACCACCTCACGGCCCATCGCTTCCAGGAAGTCGTCCGTGACCCCGGTCTTCGCGATCTCCTCGCGCAGTCGCATCGACAGCGCGTCCGCGGGGAACCCGCCCTGCGGGATCTCGGCTCGCGGAGGGAAGGTCTGCCGGGGCGGCAACAGGTCGAGCAGCGCGCGGTTTCGGGTGGCGGTGTCCGTCAACGCCAGGGCGGCGTCGGCCCGCTCCGCCTTCGCCTTCGCGTCCGCCAGCTCCCCTTCGAAGGTCAAGAGGTCCATCGGCTCGATCGGCCGGAGGTTGCCGACCAGCACGTCCTGCGGGTCGTCGCCCTGCGGCACCGGCTCGTAGGCGCCCGGGTTGCTCATCTGGACGAAGCGGTAGACCTTCCCTCCGGCGAGAATGCGCATGCCCGACGGGACCTTCTCCCACAGCCCCTCGCGGGTGAACCGTCCCTCCTCGATCATCCGTGCCGGCGCCGGCTTCAGGAACAGGATCGCGCACGCCTCCCGCTCCGGCGGGTCGATCCGCTGCGGGTTCTCCGGGTCGCTCCAATCCCACGTTGGCTCGATCGTCAGGCGGTAGACGTCGTCGAAGACCTCGATCTCGGCCCCGACCGCGAGGTCGCCCTTCCACGAGCGGCTGACGCGGTAGGTCGTGATCTCGTTCCACTCGGCTCCCTCGGTGCCGTGCGAAATCTCCTCGCCCATGACGATCTCGTCGGCCAGGAACCACAGCGAGGCCAGGTCGTGGTGCTCCATCGGGGCCGCCCCGGCGCCGGCCGGCGCCGCCAGCAAGGCCGCGAGTCCCAGGATCATCCGATTTCGTCGCATGTCATCCGCTCCTTGGTGCGGCCTTCCTACGGATGATAGTCCCTTTGCGTTCTTTGCGTCCCTTGGCGTCCTTTGCGCGAATGTCCGGATCCGGTGCCCGACCTTGCGGCCTTCATCCGGGAATGAACCGCCGCCGTCGGCGGTTGGCTTGCCCGGAGGGTTTCATGCGGAAGATGCACGTCGTCGTCCTGGTCGCCACCGCCGTCGGTCTGGTCGGCTGCGATCATGCGACCAAGCACGTGGCGCAGTCCGAATTGCGTCACGACGACCCCGTGAGCATCGTCGCCGGCGTCCTCGATCTCCGCTACGCGGAGAACCGGGACTTCGCCTTCAGCGCGCTGCGCGAGGTCCCCGACCCGGTCAAACGCGCGCTCGCCATCGGCGCCGCCGCACTCGCCATCCCTCTGCTCGCCGTGTTCTGGTACTTCCGGCGCGCCACCCCCTGGCCCGAGCAGCTCGCGATCGCCCTCTTCCTCGCCGGCGACGCCGGCAACCTCCTCGATCGCATCTTCCGCGGCTACGTGATCGACTTCATCCACATCCGCTACTGGCCCATCTTCAATGTCGCCGACATGTGCCTGGTCGCCGGCGCGCTGCTCTTCCTGTGGAAGGGCGCCCGACCCCCCTCTCCTCGTGTGCTACCCTTCCCTCCATGCGCAACCTAGCGGCCCTCGGAGCCCTCGCCCTTCTCTCCGCGTGCTCCTCCTCCCCGTCCTCCCCGCCGGACGGCGACGCCGCGGCGGAGGCCGAGGAGGGCGAAGGCTCGGAAGCAGCGGCCGACGTGCCGGACGGCGGGCCTAACGACGCCGAGGACGCCGACGACTCCTCCCCTCCTCCTCCCCTCCGCGCCCTCCTCCTCGACTTCGACGTCCTGCACCCCGATGCCTGGATCGACCTCCACGACGCGCTCGTCGCCGCCGACGTGCCGCTCGACTATCGCCGCTGGTACCCCCACCTCACGGCCGTCGACACGACGGGCGAAGACGCCTACGGCATCGTCTTCCTCGCCGCGGGCCTCTCCCCCGGCACCGCCGCGGCGGAAATGTCCCTGGTCGAGGTCGACACCGCCGTCGCGTTCGTCCGCTCCGGCGGCCTCCTGGTGCTCGTCCCCTGGCCCGGATACCTCGACACCACCACCGGCGAGAACGAGTGGTTCCTCTTCAACCGCATCCTCGAGACCCTCGGCGCCCCGCTGCGCATCGAGAAGGTCCTGCTCGTCGGTCCGATTTTCGGCCTGGATCCGAGTTGGCCGCACGAGGACTCCGACAGGGGCTACGCCACGTCGCTGGAGTTCGACATCGGCTACGGTTGGCTCCGGGTCAACGCCGCGTCCCCTGTGGCCGACGGCGTCGATGGCCTGCTCGCGGCGGGGCGGTCGACCACCACGCGTACCGCCGGCGGACGTATTGAGACCTGGGCCATGGCCTTTCCCGGCCAGTCGCTCTGGCAGCGCCTCGACCCGTCGTCCACGCAGATGCGCGGCGTGATCCGCGACACCGCCGCGGTCCTGGTCGCGGAGGCCGACGGCGGTCTGGTCGCCGTCGTGCCCAAGGGCTTCCTGACCGTCGGCGGCGCCAACGGCATGGTCAGCCACCAGCCGGTGCTCCAGCCCGAGCGCGTCGACGCGAATCGCATCTTCCTCGCCAACGCCGTGCGCCGGCTGGCCGACCTGCGCCGCGGCGCGCCCCTGGAGCCGAACAACCCGGCTCCCGACCAGCGCCTGTTCGCCACCCGCGCGCCGGGGTTCCCCCCGATCACGACGTCCGACGAGGAGATCTCGATCGCCTACGCGCCGCACCGGGTCGAGGTGCCCGAGGCCCCGCCCCCCGGCGACCACCTCGCGACGTTCGCCGAGCCTTCGACCGAGGTTCCCGCCGTCCCGCTCTTCCCCTCCGGCAAGGGGACGCTCGGCTTCGGGTCCGTGCCCGCCGACCCGGCGGACGTCGACATCCGCCTGGCCGAGGCCGCGGCGATGGGGCTCGACACGCTGATGATGACGATCACGCCGGAGCAGCTCGTGACGGGCGATCTGTCCGCGGCCGACGCCGACGCGCTGCGCGCGCGCATCGCCGACGTCGCCGACCGCGCCGAGGCGGCCGGCGTGCCGTGGACCGTCGGCATGTACTACTCGGGGTACGCGTTCAACAACCACGACGCGGAGTGGCCCTGGTCGGTCGGCCCGCAGGGCCAGCGCATCCGGCAGCCCGCCGCGGCCGAGGTCGGGTACTGGGACGAGGTGCTCACGCCGGCGGTGGTCGAGGTCGCGACGATCGCCGCGACGCACCCCGGGATCGCCGGCGTCGAGATCGACATGGAGACCTACGGCGGGGCGCTGTGGTACCCGGACCTGCAGTGTTTCGAGGACGAATCGTTCCAGGTCTACCTGGACGGCCTCGCCGACGACGCGCTGCGCAGCGAGCTTTCCGGCGTTTCCCAGCGTGGGAGGCTCGACGCCCTGCTGTGGCACGGCCTGCTGCGCGACTACCTCGAGGCCCTCTCCGTTCGTGTCGAGGCGGCGGCGCGCCGGATGGAGGAGGCCGCGCATGCTCTCGACCCCGACTTCGTCTTCATCCCGTACGCGCCGATCTTCTCCAGCGCGTGGTTCTACCGCGCCGTGGGCGCCGGGCTGGCCACGGAGGTGTTGCCTGTCGTGTGGCTCAGCTATGACACCCTCACCGCGCGGCAGCGGGAGAGCTGGGTGGCGGACGGCATCCCCGCGATCCATCTGGGTGGGATCATCCTGGGCAACTTCGATCCGGAGGGGCTGGAGACCGGACTGCGCAGCGGTCTTTCGCACGCGGACGGCTTCTGGCTGTTCTCGTTCGACGAGCTGTCGGACACCGTGGCGTCCGATCCGCCTCACGGCACGCGCGCCGCGTACCGGGCGGCGGTCGCGGCCGCTTGCGCGGCGAGGTAGGGAGGGGAGGGAGGGGGAGGGAGTGGGGAGGGCGCGGAGATCCGACTTGCCGCTGAGACGCTGAGGACGCTGAGACGAACGCTGAGAAGGCAGGGCAGGAGGGGGAAACCCTGCGATGAAGGCCCGGGATGGGGATGCCCTGGCGCGGCGAGGCGCCGCGCCAGGGACTTCTCCGCCGCGGACTTCGTACGCGTGCCGCGGAGCGCGGGCCCGCACGGTCCCGCGTCCAGATTCCTGCCCGGAAGAGGTCACGCAGCCGATGCGGCTGCAAAGTCTCGGTGTCAGCCCTCCGGGTTGACGATGGCCGCGAGCCGAGGTAACTCGGCTGGCGTGGGTTCGTGCGGGACGGCAGGAAGACGTGGTGCGGCGACAAGAGGACTCCTCCTGGGAATCAACCTGCTGGTTGGATGTGGCGTTCAAGCCGGAGGACCCACGCCAACCGCGGAGCCGGTGCCGACGTGTCCAGCAGGCGACGCCCAGGAGCGGCTCGCGGCCTGCCGGTCCGGCGACGCGGCGAGTTGCCTCGCATACGGCGAGGCGGCGGACGAATCGCCGTTCGCCGATCGCGTCGGAGCGTACTATTGCGCTTGCGATCTTGGCTAACCGGCCGGGTGCTGCGCCGTGGCCGACGCGCTGCGCTTCGAGCTCGAGCCGTACTACGAACGGGAAGCGCTGGACTCATGCCGCACGGCTTGCGAAGGCGGTCATTCGGCGAGTTGTCGTCAGTTCGCGTGGTTTCTGGCGTATCGCGGAGACTTGTCCGCAGCCGACAATGTCCTGCGGCAATACTGCAACGCCCAGACCGATCTGGGATGCGACTGGCCCAGCGAATGGGAAGCGTTCGATCGGATGTCGCATCCTCGCACGGATGGCGACGTCGATGGACGTCGCCGACGCGAAGCTGGTGGAGTACCGTGAGTCCTGCGACTCCGGCGATGCGGTCGGTTGCGTCCGACGGGGCAACCTCGCGCGCGAGCTCGCGGGCGTCCGTTTCCAGGACCAGTCCGTGTACGCCGAGGAGGCGGCCACGGCGTATCGCCGCGGATGCGACTTGGGTCTCCGCGCTGCGTGCGATTTCATGGGCCTTTGGGATGGCGTTTCCTAGGATACCCTGTCGGAGGAGAGTCAGCGACTCGACGCCGAGAGCTACTATCGCGCCTACTGCACGTGCGGCGCCCGGCGGCAGTGCATTGACGCCGTCTACTACATCGGCATCTATCGCTCGCCCGACCTCCGCTACTTTCTCGACGTCGTCGAGGACGAGTGCGAGCGCGGCGAGCCAACCGGCTTGCAGCGTCCTCGACGGTCATGTCGAGGCCGAGGTTCAATAGCACACCGCATCCGGGCTCAAGCGGCGCGAGGGCTCGAACCACCGGCCGAGATCGCTTCGAAACGGGCGATCGCTTGTTCCCTGACCTGTCGCGCGACCGGAATCCGCCGTGCAAGGTCGAAGCTCGCGGCGGAGAAGTCCGTGTCGCGGCGCCTCGCCGCGACACGGGCATTCCAATCCCCTGCCTCACACCGCAAGCTCCCCCCCCGATCTGCTTCTGCCCTCTCCTGCCCTGCCTTCTCAGCGTCCGTCTCAGCGCTCTCAGCGTCTCAGCGGTAAGTCAGGATCTCCCCCCTCCCTCCCTCCCTCACCCCAGCCGCACACGCACGTCCACCGCCCCCGACTCCCTCCCCGTCGGGGCGATGAGGAACGGGTTGAGCTCCAGCTCCACGATTTCCGGATGGTCGCCCACCAGCGCCGAGAGACGCACGAGGACGTCCCGCAGCAGCTCCAGGTCCACGGGGGGCTCGCCGCGCGTGCCCGCCAGGAGCGGGAAGGCGCGCACCTGCCGGATCATCTCCTCGGCGCGCCGCGGCCCGACCGGGTGCAGCCGGAAGGCGACGTCGCGGATGACCTCGACGTAGATGCCGCCCGAGCCGAACATGATCAGCGGACCGAACATGGCGTCCAGCGTCATTCCGAGCACGGTCTCGCGGGCGCCGGCGAGCTGCTGCTGCAGGGCGATGCGCCCGCCGCCGCCGTTCTCGCGCAGCAGCTCCGTCAAGCGACGCCACGCGCGCACGAGCTGGCCTTCGTCGGCGATGCCCGCCGTCACGCCGCCGACGTCGCTGCGGTGGAGGATCGCCGGCGAGTCGACCTTGGCGACGACCGGCCAGCCGAGCTGCGTGGTGGCGTCGAGTGCGCCATCCAGCGAGTCGGGGAAGAGGGTCGCGACGGTCGGGATGCCGTAGGCGCCGACCAACGCCAGGCCCTGTTCCAGCGACAGCCACGGCTCGCGGTGCTCTTCCGCCGCTCGCTCGCGCGCGGCCTGGATGATCGCGGACCCGCCGTCGCCCGCCGGGCGGATCGCGGTCGGAGGATCCTCGGGCCTCGCGCGTCCGGAGCCGTGCGCGACGAGCGCCGCGACGGCCTTGGCCGCCTCCTCCGGGAACGGGTAGGTGGGGATGCCCGCCTCCTGGAGCTGGCGCAGGCCGGCGCGGACCGAGCGGCTCTTGGCCATGAAGCAGGCGACGACCGGCTTCCCGCGGCCCTCCTCCCGCCACGCGTCGGCGATGACGCGGGTGACGGGATCGGCGTCGACCATGATGGGTGGAGCGAAGATCACGAGCAGGATGTCGACGCCCGGATCGCGCAGCGCCGCGCGCACGGCCGCGTCGTAGTCCTTCGCCGTCGCGCTGGCCAGGAGGTCGACCGGGTTGCCGACGCTCGCTTCGCTGTGCAGCACGCGGCGCAGGTAGGCCGTCGTCTCGGGCGAGAACGTCGTCATGGTGACGTCCAGGCCGACCAGCGCATCGGTGGCCAGGATCCCGGGTCCGCCCGCGTTGGTCAGCACCGCGACCCGGGAGCCCGGCGCCGCCGGCTGCTGCGCCAGGGCCGCCGCGACGTCGAACAGCTCGCCGACCGACGTCACGCGCACGATGCCGCACTCCTCGAACAGCGCGTCGTACGACACGTCGCGACCGACCAGCGAGCCGGTGTGCGACAGCGCCGCCCGCGCGCCCTGGGCGGTGCGACCCGCCTTCACCGCCACGATCGGCTTGCGCCGCGTCACTCGCCTGGCCACCGGGATGAACTGCCGCGGATCGAGGAAGCTCTCCACGTACATCGCGATCACGCCCGTCCGCTCGTCCCGGTCCCAGTACGTCACCAGGTCGGTCGCGTCGACGTCCACGCGGTTGCCGATCGAGCAGAACATCGAGATCCCGGCCCCGCGCTCGGCCGCGAGCTGCAGCATCGACTCTCCGAGCGCCCCGCTCTGCGTCACGAACGCGATCGGTCCCGGCGGCGGCCCGACGCGCGCGAAGCTCGCGTTCAGCCGCACCGCCTCCTCGGTGTTGATCACCCCCATGCAGTTCGGACCCGACGCCCGCATGTGGTAGCGCCGGAGCAGGTCGCGCAGCTTCGCCTCGCGCTCGCGCCCTTCCGGGGTCCCCGTCTCGCCGAAGCCGGCCGAGACGATCACGAGCGCGCCGACGCCCTTCTCGCCGCACTCGCGGATCACGTCGAGCGCCAGGTCCTTGCGCACGATCACCACCGCCAGGTCCACCGGATCGGGGATCTCCAGCACCGACCGGTAGCACTTCATCGACATCACGACCTCGTGCGCCGGGTTCACCGGGAACACCTTGCCCTGGTACTCCCCGGTCACGAGGTTGCGCAGCACCGTGCCGCCGATCGAATCCCGGCGCGGCGAGGCGCCCAGGACCGCCACGGAGCACGGCCGGAACAGCGCGTCCAGACCCCCGGCCCTGCACCCCGGCGCCCCCGGTCCCGGCCTCCCGCCAGCCTTGTCTTCGCCCACGTCGCTCCATCCTTCCCGACGGCGCCCGCGCCGCCGCCGTCGCGCACCCTAATTCGGGACGGCCCCCCCAGGCAATCCTCGTCTTCTCAGCGTTTGTCTCGGCGTCCTCAGCGTCTCAGCGGTAAGTCGGATCTCCGCGCCCTCCTCTCCCCTCCGCGCCCTCCCTCCCCTCCGATTCCTTGACACATCCGCAGGGCCGGGCGAGAGTGTGTCCGATGGTGGGGACGAGCCGTTGCCTCCCGCGCGTGCATTTTCCGGCCGAATTCGGCCTCGGAATCGCCTTCGCCGCTCTCTTCTGGACCACGCCGGCGCACGCACAGCGCCGCGGCGGGGATGCCGCCGGCTCCGCCAGCACGCACGAAGTGGCATCCGGCGAGACGTTGACCGAAATCGCCAGCCGGTACGGCGTCGACGTCGACGAGTTGCAGCGGGTCAACGACATCGACGACCCGGATCGCATCCGCGTCGGCCAGGAGCTGCGCATCCCGGCGGGCGGGGGCGAGCGGTCGAGCGGCCGGGACGGCGAGCGGTCGAGCGGCCGGGCGGCCGAGCGGTCGAGCGGCGACGACGACGACGAGCGGGAGGCGCGGGTGACGCGGGCCGGGGTCGTGCTCTACGTCGCCGAGGGCCAGACGCTCTCGGACATCGCCGCCTCGTACGACGTGTCGGTCTCGCGCGTCCTGCGCGCCAACGACCTCGAGGACGCCAACGCGCTGCGGGTCGGGCAGCGGCTGCTGATCCCGGGCGCGACAGAGGTCGCGACGGTGCGCCGCGTGCGGCGGGAGGACCCGGACTCGAACCCCATCACCCTCGTGCGGGTTTCGACCGACGAGGAAGTCACGGTCCGCCTGTTCGACGGGCGCGGGCGCCTGCGCTCGCAGGCGCGCGAGCCGGTCGAGCGCATCTTCCGGCAGCCGTCGACGGGCCGCACGCACCGCATCGACACCGACCTGTTGAAGATGCTCCAGAAGGTGGCCGACCATTGGCCGGGCAAGCGGATTCTCGTCTACTCGGGCTATCGCCCCTTCCGGCGCGACCAGTTCACGCCCAAGAGCAAGCACAACACGGGGCATGCGCTCGACTTCCAGGTCGAAGGCGTGTCCAACGGGGAGTTGCGGGACTACTGCCGGACGTTCCCCCATGCGGGCGTCGGCTACTATCCCAACAGCCACTTCGTGCACCTGGACGCGCGCGACGACCGCGGCTACTGGGTCGACTACTCGCGCCCCGGGGAAGCGCCCCGCTACGGGCGCGAGGGGCGCGACCCGGAGGCCGGCGACGCGAACGATCCGGAGGCCGCCGCGGACCGCGACACCGAGCATTCGGGGCGGCCGGAGGACGGCGAGGCGGGCGGGGGCGAATCGGGCGGCGAGGAAAACGCCGCCGAGGAGACCGCGGCGCCGTAGCGCGCCGGAGGAGGTGCGGAGTGTTCGAGGGAACGCATCTGGTAGGGCTCGACCTGGGCTCCAGCGCGATCAAGGCGGTCCAGCTCAAGCCGCACAAGTCCGGCTTCGAGCTGGTCAAGTTCGGCTTCGAGCCGTTGCCGCCGCAGAGCATCGTCGACCGGCACGTGATGAACCCGCAGGTCGTCCGCGAGACGATCCAGGCCCTGCTGGCCAAGGCGCAGATCCGGCAGAAGGAGGTCGCCATCGCCGTCTCGGGCGCCTCGGTGATCATCAAGAAGATCACCCTGCCGATGATGAACCGTGACGAGCTGGCCGAGCAGATCCCGTGGGAGGCCGAGCAGCACATCCCGTTCAACATCCACGACGTGGATGTGGACCACCAGGTGCTGCAGGTCCGCCCCGAGCAGGGACAGATGGACATCCTGCTGGTCGCCGCCAAGAAGGAGGACGTCGCGCAGTACGTCAGCCTGGTCGACGAGGCGGGGCTCAAGGCGGCCGTGGTCGACATCTGCGCCTTCGCCATCCAGAACGCGTTCGAGGCCAACTACGGCGCGGGGGAGGGCACCGTGGCGCTCGTCGACGTCGGCGCCACGCTGACCACGATCAACATCGTCGCCCACGGCGTGACGATGTTCACGCGCGACATCTCCCACGGCAGCCAGTTCATCACGGAGGAGATCCAGCGGCGGATGCAGGTCGACTTCGCCACGGCCGAAGCCTACAAGGTGGGCGCCGAGGCGCCGGGCGGCACCGAGGTCGTGCCGAACGAGGCGGTCGCCGTCATCCGCCAGTCGCTCGATTCCCTCGCCGGCGAGATCCAGCGCTCCCTGGACTTCTACCTCAAGACCGCCGACGTGAAGCAGGTCGACCGCATCTACGTCTCCGGCGGCACCGCACGCAACAGCGGGCTGCTCGAGGCCGTCCAGGCGCGCACCAACGCCCCTGCGGAACGCTTCGATCCGCTGCGGCGCGTCCACGTCGACGCCCGCCGCGTCGACGTCGAGTGGGTCAAGGGACTCGCTCCCCACGTCGTCGTCGCCCTGGGCCTCGCCCTCCGCAAGACCCGCGAGAAGCGCTCGTAGCCGCCAATCCCCGACCCCCCGATCCCCTCAAACTTGGCGCGCCCGCTCGGCGGGCGTTACAATGTCGTCGTCGGGCAGGGAGGTGCCTGCATCATGATTCGGATCAACTTGCTTCAAGTCCGCGCGACGCGTGAGCGGCGGAAGTCGTCGGTCGCGACGCAGCTCGTCGTGTTCGTCGTGCTGCTCGCGGGCGAGATCGGCGCCTTCGTCTGGTTGTACATGGACGTGACCCACGAGCTGTCGACGAAGGATGCGGCGATCCAGGAGATCCGGTCCGCGCTCGACGCCAAGCGCCAGGAGGTCTCCAGCCTCGACGCCAAGCAGCAGGAGCTGAAGGACATCAACGCCAAGCGCGACGTCATCGGCGCCCTCCAGGCCGCCAAGACCGGCCCGATGTACATGGTCGCGGAGCTGATGCGCATCCTCTCCAAGAACGTCGGCCCGCGGCTGGACGACGCCACACAGCGCATGGTCAACCAGGACCCCAACCTCAACTACCGCCGCGACTGGGACTTCCGCCGGGTGTGGATCCGCGAGTTCAACGAGACCGATCGCGAGGTGACCATCGTGGGCACCGCGCTGGACGTGAGCGACATCAGCGAATTCCAACGGCGCCTCAACCTGTCGCAGTACTTCGAGGACGTCCGGTGGGTCAGTTCACCCGAGGCGACCGAGGGGCCGAGCGAGCAGTCGCTGTACGACTTCACGCTCAAGGGCCGCGCCGTGTACCAGTAGGAGGTCCCCATGGCGGCGATGACCAGCGGTTTCGGCAAGGTCACGGCGGCGCAGAAGATGCTCCTGGGCATCCTCCTCCTCGTCGGCTTCGGCGCGGCCTTCTACTTCCTCATCTACTCCCCCAAGCACGACCAGCTCGCCGGCAAGGACGACGAGAGGGCCGCGGTGGAAGGCCAGCTCCAGGCGGCCCTCCGCCAGTACCAGCAGTGGCAGCAGCTCACGCAGGACGTCGAGGCGGCCAAGAAGCTGCTGCAGAGCCTGAACGATCTCCTGCCCACCACCCGGGACGTCGAAGGCCTGATGACCGGCATCAACGCGAAGGCCCGCGACGCCCAGCTCCGCCTGACGAACATCGTCCCGGAAGAGGAGCAGGAGGACGAGTCGGGGATGTACGTCCGCATCCCGATCAAGATCGAGTTCCGCGGCACCTTCCATCAGGTCCTCCACTTCCTCTACCTCGTCGACAGCGGCATCAAGCGCCTCGTCAACATCGAGAACATCCAGCTCGACGACCTCGGCGACACGGACGCGCCGGGGATGCTCAAGGGTTCGATGCTGGCCACGACGTTCATGGCCAAGGAGAAGGAAAGTGACCAAGCCACTTCCAAGTAGCGCCCTTCCCCTCCGGGGGTTCGGACGACACCCCGCTTGGCTCGCCGCCGCCGTCTTCCTCCTCGCCTGCGGCGACGACTCGTCCTCCGGACCGCCCCCGTCGGGCCCGATGCCCATCGCCACGCCGGGCTCCGCCGCCGTCGCCACCGAGAAGGCGGTCGATCAGGCGACGGGCAACGCCCCGACCGCCCCGGCCACTCCCGCCGGCGGGACCGGCGCGCCCCCCGCCGTGGCCGGCGTGACGCACCTCCAACTCGTCCCCGACGACTTCCTCGACGCGCCCGAACACCGCGACCCGTTCGCTCCGTTCGAGGCGCCCAAGGTCGAGCAGCCCTCCAACGTCGCAACCGGCACGGAGCCTCTTCCCATCGTGCCCCTGCCGACCCCCGACCAGATCGCCTTCCCCGACATCGACATCGGCGACCTCGAGTGCCACATGATCCTCGCCATGGCCGGCGAGAAGCCCCGCGCGTATCTCCTCGGCCCCGAGGCCATGCACGAGTACGTCACCCAGGGAGAGTACGTCGGACGGGCCACCCGCGCCGGACAGAACCAGCCCGACGTCCACTGGCGCGTGTACGAGATCGAAGAGGGCGGCGTTTCGTTCGAGCTCTCCAACGCCAGCGGCCAGGAAGGCGACACCGGCGTCCGCCCCGCTCTGCGCCTGTACAGCGACGACGAAGTCACCCGGTTCGAGCATCTTTTCTCCCTCCGGTAGTCCAAGGTGGGTTTTCTTGCCACACTGTGCGATGCCGTGGTATGATGTGCGTGAAAGGAGCTGATGCATGGGCAAGCACAGCGGGCGTTGGTGGGTAAGGCAGGGGTCGCCGGTTTGGTCCGGTGTGACGGCGATGATCGTCGCCGTCGCGTGGGCGCCGAGCGCGGTGAGCCAGGCCGAGGGCGAGGTGGAGGGTCCCGCGGCCGACGCGTCATCTGTGCCGCATCGGTTGACGCAGGAGGAGCTGCGGCAGCAGCGGGCCGAGGAATGGAGGGCCGATGGGCACGCGACGCCACCGGTCCTCGGCACGCCGGCTCCGCAGCCTGCGCCGGCTCCGCAGCCTGCGCCGGTCGCGCCGCCGCAGGCGTCCGACCCGTCGACGCCGGCGCAGCTCGAGGACATCCGCTTCCGGGGTGAGGGCGTCGAGCAGCAGGTCGTCGTCGATCTGACGCGTCACGCCTCGTACCGTCTGGAGGCACTGACTCCGGGGAGGTGGATCCTCGACCTGCCTGGCGTGGTGATCCCCGAATCGCTCGTTCGGACGCTCGACGTCGCCTCCTTCGGCGGTCTGGTCGAGCGGATCCACTCGTACCGCAACGACGGGACGGTGCGCATCGCGATCGATGCGCGGGCGGACGCCCGGGTGGTGGCGCGGGACGTCGGGGACCGGATCGTGATCGACGTGAGCGGCGCGGGTCCTGCGGACGCCGAGGGGGACGAGACCGCGGAGTCGGCCCCGGAGGCGTCACGGGTCGGGATGTCGGGCGAGACGGTGGTCATCCAGTCTCCCGACGCGCGTGCCGCTCCCCAGGTGGCGACGCTCGACCTGGACGAGCAGGGCCAGGAGCGCCGCACGCGCTACACCGGGCGCCGCATCCAGGACCTTGACGTGCGCGAGCTGGACATCCGGGACTTCCTGCGCTTCCTGGCGGAGGCGGCGGGCGTGAACATCGTGATCGACAACGACGTGACCGGCATGGTGACGCTGCGCCTGCGCGACGTTCCCTGGGACGAGGCGCTCGACGTCGTGCTGCGCGCCAACGCGCTGGCGATGGTCCGCCGCGGCCACGTGATCCGCGTGGCCAGACAGGAGACGCTCGATGCCGAGCTGCAGGCGCTGCTGGAGCGGCGCGAGTCGCTCTACGTCCCGCCGCCGCTGGAGACCCGGCTCATCCCCGTGAGCTACGCCACGGCGAGCGAGCTGGCTCCCCGTGCGGAGGAGCTGTTGTCCGATCGCGGCAGCGCGTCGATCGATGCCCGCACGAACGTGATCATCGTCACCGACGAGCGCGAGGTGGTGGCGCAGGTCGAGGAGCTGATCCGCAGCCTGGACACGCAGACGCCGCAGGTGTTGATCGAGGCGCGCATCGTCGAGGCGACCAGCACGTACGCGCGGCACATCGGCATCCAGTGGGGCGGCGACTTCCTCTCCTCGTCGGCGACCGGCAACCCCACCGGCCTCACCTGGCCCAGCAGCATCGGCCTGGCGGGCGGCGCCACGGACCAGCAGACCCCGCTCATGGGTCTCAGCTCCCTTCGCGGCGCGCAGACGAACCCGAACTTCGCCGTCAACCTCCCGGCCACCGTCGGCACCGGGGCCGGCGGCGCACTCGGCCTCACGCTCGGCTCGGTCGGCAACAACGCCAACCTCAACATCCGCCTCTCGGCGCTCGAGGACACCGGCTCCCTGCGCATCATCTCCTCGCCGCGCATCCTCACCCTGGACAACCGCGAGGCCCACATCGAGCAGGGTACGTTGATTCCCTACAGCCAGATCAGCGCGCAGGGCGTGCAAACGGCCTTCCAGGAGGCTAAACTCAACCTGACCGTCACGCCGCACGTCACGGCGGACGGCGGGGTGCTGATGAAGGTCAGTCTGACGCGCGACGAGCCCGACTTCGCGCAGACCGGTGCCCGAGGCGATCCGACGATCCTCAAGCGCGAGGCGGAAACCGAACTGCTGATCATGGACGGGCACACCGCGGTCATCGGCGGCATCTACACCCGCAACACCGGCCTCAACTACAACCAGGTCCCGCTCCTGGGCGACATCCCCGTGCTGGGCTGGCTGTTCAAGGCACGGCGCGACACCGACCGGCGCACGGAGCTCCTGATCTTCATCACGCCGCGGATCATGAACCGGGCGGAGAGCATCGGACTCTGAGGGACGGAAAGGAGCCACACGCCATGAAAGGTCTCATCTCTCTCGGACTCGCGCTCGGCCTCCTGGTCCTGGGCAGCGGCTGCCAGGAGAACTGGGAGTCCTTCTTCATCATCGACAACAAGCGCCCCGGCGACCCGCCGGAGTGCGCCGTCCCGACCGCGCAGACCGCCGAGGGGCTTCTGGGCGGCACCATGGACACGAGCCGGACCTACGGCTATGTGGCCTACCTCTTCGTCGAGAACGCCTTGATCGCGCGGGCCGACCAGGGACTTCCCCGCGCGGAGTCCAACGGCATCTTCGTCGAGGGCGCCTACCTCTACTACGAGCCCGATCCGCAGTGCCCCGGCGTCTACCCTGACCTGGAAGCCCGTGTGTCCCAGTACATCGATCCCGGTGGCCAAGCCACGATTGGCATCTGGATCATCCCCGGCAGCATCGGCCGCCTGATGGCCGCACAAGTATACGACGACCCCACAACGTCGGCGTACGACCCGCCCTGCGGCAAGGGTTTCCTGGACGTCACCGTCACCGTCCAGTTCTTCGGCATCACACAGTCCGGCAGCGAGATGTTGACACAGGAGTTCGACTACCCGATCACCGTGTGCAGCGGCTGCCTTCTGTACGCCCCTCCCGGCACCGACGGAACCTGCACGGACACGACGCCCGCCGTGGGAGACCTGCCGTGCAATCCCGGCCAGGACGACTTGATCGACTACCGTCTGTTCTGCGAAGACACCGGTCCGTAGCCCGCCGTACCCCCCAACGCCGCCGCCAGCGTCCGGTTCGCCGCGTGGAACGGCGCCCGCGCCGTGACCCGCACCGGCGGCAGCGTCCCCAGGAGCGCCAGGTCCCCGATCAGATCGAGCAGCTTGTGACGGACGGGCTCGTCCGGGAAACGCAACGGACCGCCCAGCGGCCCGTCCGGGCCGAGCACCACGGCGCAGTCCAGCCCTCCGCCTCTTGCGAGTCCCGCCGCCCGCAGTGCGGCGACGTCCTCCAGCAGCGCGAACGTCCGCGCCGGTGCCACGTCGCGTGCGAACGACTCGGTTCCCCCGTCCCAACCCACGCGCAAGACCCCGATGCGCGGGTGCGGGCCCGCAATCTCCACCACCGCCGAGAACCGCTCCGCCGCTTCCACCCGGTAGGTCGCGCCCCCGCAACGCATCCGGAACCCCACCCCCTCTTGCCGACCCGCTTCCCCTTGGCGCCCTTCGCCCCCTTCGCGGTCTTTGCGCGATGCCCGGTCCTCCGCCTCCTCCGTGTTCTCCCGGATCGCCTCGACCCACGGCCGCGCGGACCCGTCGAGGATCGGGACCTCCGGTCCCTCGAACTCCAGCACCACGTCGCGCACGCCGCATCCGGCAAGCGCGGCGAACAGGTGCTCGACCGTGCGCACCGCGCCTCCCGGCACCCGAATTGCCGTCGACCGCTGCGTGTCGGACGGTGCCAAGGAAGGGTCGACCCGAACCGTCGCGCCCGCGCGTCCCGCCCGCCAGCCGCCGCCCGTCGGCCCGGGGCGAACGTGCACCGCACCCTGCGCTCCGCCGTGCATCCCGCGGCCTTCGAGGCGGAACCCGCGCACCAGCCGCAGCGCCGTCCGCTTCATCGGTGCCCTACCGCGAAAAACCCCGCTGGAAGCCTTCCGACAAGACGGCGCGGAGCACGCGTCGCGTGATCGACGACCAGCGCAGGGCGTCGCGCAGCTCCGCGAGCGACAGCGGCTTGTCGACCGGGACGGCGGCGTCGGAGGCCAGCCCCAGCCGCAGCGCGGCCCGCAGGTCGTGCGACACGCGCGCGCCCAGGAGCAGGCAGCGCGCGTGCACCTCCGTCACCCACGCGCCGGATTCGGCAACGTCGGCCGCCGCCAGCTCCGTCCGCAGCATCGCCTGCGCACGCGGCGGGATGAAGTGCCAGAGATCCTGCGCCACCGTCGCCGCGCGGGGCGCGATCCGCGGCACGCACCCCGGCGGGCCGAACGCGCACAGCAGACCCTGCAGGAGCGCCTCCCGCTCCGCCGGCGCCAACGTCGAGGGCAGGAGATGCTCCGGAACGCAACGCGCCACCGCCACCGCCAGCCTCGTCAGATCCTCCGGACGCGACGGGTCCAGCTCCGCGCCGACGACCACCGACGGCGGCCGCGTCCGCAGCACGTCCGCCTCCCGCCCTCCGTGGCCGCGGTAGACCTGGAACCGGAAGAACGCGAGACGATCCGAGCAGTCCGCGATGCCGCGTGCCAGATGATCGCGACCCAACGGGCTGATCTGGTGCGCCGGCCGGATCGCCGGTGGCAGGTCCTCCACGAACGTCGCCGCGCAGTGCTCCCACACCACGGCCATCGCGCGGTGCATGAACCGCGCCTCCCCCGGGCCGCACTTGGCCAGCACGACCTCCGTCGGCGCCGCCGGCGGGGACGCCGGCGGGGACGGCGTGACCGCCGGGTCGAACAACGACAGGATCGACTCCGCCACCCACCGCCGGACCGCCAGCCCGTCCCCCCGGCTGTTCTCGGCCAGCACCCGGATGGCGTCCAGGTCCGTGACGTCGACCTCGAGCCGCGCCAGCGACGCCGCGACCCCCGCCCCCTCCCCGACCTCCACCGTGCTCCGCTCCCGCCCCGCGTCCGGCAGGGACGGAGCCGCAGCCACCGCCGGCGTGGTCGTCTTCGTGGTCGTGGCCGCAATCGTGATCGCCGTCGGGGTCTTCGTCGCCTCCGCGGGAGCTGCCGCCGGAGCCTCCGCGGGAGCTGCCGCCGGAGCCTCCGCGGGAGCTGTCGTCGTCATCGCCGTCGAGGCGGCGGCCGTGGGTGTCTCCGCGACCGCCGGAGGCAGCGCTGCCGCAAGCGGCGTCAGCGTCGACCTCGGCGTCGGGGAAGGCTCCTGGGGCGGGTACTCGATCACCATCTCGACGTCGTCGTCGAGCCAGCTCACGTCCTTGAAGATGTCGTCGTCTTGCGCCTTGGCGGCGTCCGTCGAGAACTCCGGCTCCAGGATCACGAACGGGGCGGCGGCAGGCGACGCGGGTGGCGCGGGTGCGGGAAGCTGAACATCCGCGACCGGAGCGCCGCCGGTCTTCGTCTCGCCCGCTGCCGGTTCCGCCTCGGGCGACGCCGAGAGCCGCAGCTTCAGGGTGTCGCGCTTGGGCCCCGTAGGACCCCGGGGTTGGGATTCCGCCGCAGCCGCGCCCTGAAGGGTGCGGTTCGGTTCCGGTCGCGCGACCGGCGGCGCCGGGGGAGCTGGCGGCGGGGCCGCTTCCCGGACGGTCGTCGCGCCTTCGTTCTCCGGCGGGAGCTTCTCGCGCAGGATCGGAATGCCGAACGCCGGCGTGGCCCGCAGGAGCGCTTCCTCGATGCCTCGTGCGGGCTCGCCGCCTGCGCCCGCGCCGGCCACGCTCGACGCCGCTCCGGCGGTCGCGGGAGCGGCCGGCGGGACCACGGCGGGTGGATGTCCGGCCGGGGCCGACTCGTCGAGGAGATCGCTCCAGCCGGAATCCGAATCATCGATGGTGGCCGCCACGCCGTGTTCTGCCAGGCGCGTTCGCCAGTAGGCACGCTGCGCGCCGTCGGAGGCGCCCGCGAGCAGCTTGTAGGCCCGGATGACGGGACCGTTGTCGTTCGTCGCCTTGGCCAGCCGCTCGATCGCCGCCAGGACGGCGCCCGTGCGGGGCTGGTAGCCGAGCGCGCGCAGATAGGCGTCGAGGGCCAGATCGCTGCGTGCGAACTCGGTCTCCAACGTCCGGCCCTGGCGATAGGCGAAGGCCCACTTGTTGTGCGAGCCCTCCAGGTGCTCTTCGACGACGGCGAAGCCGCGCGCGTAGGTATCCGCGTCGCGCTGCTCGACCGCCAGCCGCTCGAGCCGCTCGGCAGCGGGCTCGTGATCGGGCGCGGCCGTCACCGCGCGGGAAGCCGCGACCAGCGCGGCGGCGGGGTCGATCGCCGCGAAAAGGTCGGCGAGCTGCACGAACAGGTCGGCGCGGAGGTTGGCGCGCTCCGCGTCGCCGGGCGGCGCGTCCAGCTCGTCGAGCGCGCGGCCGAGCGCGCGGGCGAAGCGCGCGACGTGGTCCCTCGGAGTGGCCGTCGGCCCCTTGGCCGCGTCGAGGATCGCCTGCGAGGCGCGCCGGACGCGAGGGAGCTCGGGCAGCGAGGTGCGGAGCCAGGAGTGCAGGGTGTCGTCGTCGCCGGTCTGCAAGGCCGCCATCAGCGGTCCCAGCGAGTCGAGCGCCGTCTCCGTCGCGCCGACGATGCCGACCGCGACGGGCCCGATGCCGTCCTCGGGAGGCCGGGAAGGCCGTGCGGCAGACGGCTCCGACCGGCGCGCGGGCGCTTGGGACGGCCGGACGTGGGCCTCGGTGTCGGCGGGCGCGGGCTCGAGCGGCTGCGGCTCCGAGGTCGGCGGGGTCCCGGGCTCCGCCGCCGCGGAGCCGGGGGGAGCAGAAGAGATCCGGGCACCGATCACCTCGACCTGCGCCTCGGCCGGAACGTCGTCCGGCGCGCCGGTCCCCGCACCGACCGACTCCGCGACCGGCAGATCCTCCGGCGGCGCGGCCGCGTCCCCGGCGATGACCGCCGCGCGGGCGGTCGCAACGTCGGGGCGGGAAAGGATGGCCGAGGACAGCCCCGACGGCTCCGGCCGCACGATCAGCTCGGTCGAGGACCTCCGGGTTTCCGCCTGCCCGGCGTCCCGAGGACCTGCGGGAGGCCAGGCGATGCCCGCCGCGGACAGGATGAGCTGCGCACCCTCGCCGTCGCCCCGCCGGAACGCATCGTAGGCGTTGGCGCAGGCGAGTCGGGAGTCGCGCGGAAGGGAGCGCCGGCCGAGGGCGACGATCTCGGCGTGTCGTTCCAGGGGCAGGGCGGCGATGTCCGCCAGCGCCGCCAGACGCAGGAAGTAGTAGCCGCGCTGAGGGGGCGGCGCCTTGGCGATCAGACGTTCCTGCATCTCGACCAGCAGTTCGGGCCAACCCTCCTCCGACGCCAGGCGTTCGAGCGCCTCGATCGCCTCCTGGTTGAACGGATCCGCGGCCAACCGCTGCTCGAGCGCCTCGAGCATGGCCAGCGGCCCCCCGACGACCGGCAGCGCGACGCCCGACAGCACGGCCGGCGGCCGTCGCGCCTCGCGCTGCGCCGCTTCCTCGGCCAGCAGTCCGCCGGCGACCAGCAGGTACAACGCCGCGGCGCGATCGGCGCCGCAGCGCGCGAGGATCTCGTCCGCCGTCTCGCCGCCCGCCCGCGGGAGCGGCACGCGCCAGGGGAAGGCCAGCTCGAGCAGGACCGCGAGGCGGGGGAAGAGGCGCGTGGGCCGCAGCGCGCCGGGCGGGAAGGACGGCCCCGAGCCTTCGCGGACGAGGCGATCGATCAGCAGATCGGCCAGTGCCGTGGCCGGGGGGACCTGACAGGCGGCCCCGGGAAGCACGATCGCCTCGTCCTCGAATTGCAGCTCCGACGGATCCTCCTCCCGGAGGCAAAGCTCCGCGACCTGCGCGAGCGTGAAGTCGCGCCGCGCCGCCGCGATCTCCTCCGGCAGCAGCCCCGTCGCCCGGGCGATCTCGCTCTCCAGCGGCAGGAACAGATCCCGCACCCGCCGTTCGATGCGCCCCAGCGTCCCGGGCGGGATGCCGCAGGCGCGCGCCAGGTACTCGAGAAAGCTCTCCGGCTGGCCCTCGGCCCCGACCACCAGGCCTGACACCAGCAGCAGGCTGCGCTCGCCGGCGGCGTGGCGCCAGGTGAGCCGCCCCGTGCGCTCCTCCGCCTGCAAGAGCAGCAACAGACGGATCGGCGGACGTGGCCTGGCGCGCATCGCTCGTTCCCTAGGGTTCCGTCACCGGGGGCAGCCCGGGCGGCTCGGAGCCCACCGCGGGCTCGTCCGAGATCGGAACGTCGGCTGGCGGCGGGGGAGGCGGCGGGGGCGGTGGCGGTGGCGGCGAAGCACCGCCGGCATCCGCCGCCGGCGGCTGCCGCAGACCCAGCCGGTCACGCAGGTCGTCCACCTTCCGCTCCGCGATGCGCCGCTGGTACGGCGTCCGCGCCGACGCCAACGCCTGTTCGTAGCGCTCGAGGGCCGCCTCGAGCGACCCCTGCGAGAGCAGGATGTCGCCCAGGCCGATCAACGCGTCGGGATGCTGCCCCGCCCGCTCGAACGCGCGCCGCGCCTCGGCCGACCGTCCGGCGTCGAGGTAGGCGTACCCGAGATTCACCTGGACCTCGGCGTTGCCGGGCTCGAGCTGGGCCGCCCGCTGCAACATGGAGATGGTACGCGAGGTCGAACCGTTCTCGAGCGCGGTGCGGGCCGCCTCGAGCAGGCCGTCGACCGACGCCGGCATCTCCGGCTCGGCTTCCTTCCGCGCGTCTTCCGCGTCCTTGTCGGGCTCGATCGCGGCGTCAGGAACGGCGGCGTCCGGCTCGGCATCGGCGTCCCCCGCGCCCTCGGGCTCACCACCGGCGTCCGCCTCCGGCTCGGCCGCTTCCTCCGCACCCGCGTCCAACTCGCCCGCCTCGGCCTCGAGCTCCGGGCCGGCGTCGACCGGGGAGGCCGGTGGAACGATGGCCGCACCGCCGATCGACGGGAGGGCGAGGGCGACGGGTCCGGCGACGCCCTCGCCGAGCAGCGGCAGCCACGCCTCGACCTTGCGTGCCACCAGGTGATCGGGGTGCGGCTCGCCGCGCCGGCCCGGACACGCGTCCTTGCCGTCGATGACGCAGCGCACCTGGTCCTGCGCCTCGGCCGAGCGGCCCGCCAGCGCGAGGAACAGCGCGAGGTGCAGGCGGGCACGCGCAAGCCCGCTGCCCAGGGTGTCGGGTGCCGTGACGCGGGCGAATGCGGCCTCGACCGCGGGTGCGGCCCCCGCCGGATCGCCGCCGGCCAGCGACTCGTCGTAGACGATCATCGCGGAGACGTACTGCGAGCGGGCGTCGCCGGGTGCGGCCGCGAGGGCCTGGTCCGCGAGGCGCCGGGCCGCCGCCCGATCCCCCTGCAGGCGCGCCATCTCCGCCAGTCCGCGCAGCGCCTCGACGGGCAACGCGTCGAGCGGCCTGCCCGAGTTGCGCAACGCCAGCGCCAACTCCCGCGCCCGAGCGGCCTCGTTGTCGAAGTCCCGCCGCAGCCGCTCGGCCTCGGCCGGATCCCGCTCGGCCAGCCCGAGCACGTTCGACACGTCGATCTCGTCGCGCGCGAACTGCGCTCGCAGCGCGTGCAGCTCGAGCAATCCGCCCAGCGCCCGGTCGTCCGTGGAGTTGAACTCCAGAACCTTCGCGTACTCGGACTCCGCCTGCCGCAGCGAGTCTTCGGATTCCTGGGCGATGAGCGCATCGGCCTTCTCCAGCCGCCGCTCCGTCGCCGTCTCGGCGGGCTCCTCGCCGCCGAACAGGCGTTTTCCGGCCCGCGCGAGCTGCTTGCGGTAGAGCACTCCGGCGACCACGGCCCCTGTCACGAGGATCCCGGCGATGGTCCACCACAGCCAGGCGCGGCTCTTGCGCCCCAGCTCGAACTCCGCCGTCGAGAACCGGAGGTCGCCCGGGGGCGCGACCTGCCGCCGGGGCGGGCGCACCGTCGCCCGGGGCGGCGGCGCCGGTTCGGGCTCCGCGGCCGCCTCCGGCGCCTCGGCCTCGGGCGTTTCGACGGCCCCCGAAACCCGCCGTGACTCGCTCAGCTCGAAGGTCGTCTGCCGTTGCGTCTGCGAAGGATCGAACGGTTCCTCCTCGGCCGCCGGCAGCGGCTCGCCGCGCCGGCCAGGCGTCGCCGGAATCGGAGCCGTCGCCTCCGCCTCCTCCGCCGCCCGCCGCTCCTCCTCGGCCTCCGGCGGCACGGGGAGCGAGGGCGACGTGTCGTTGCGCTGCGTGGCGCCCGCGGCCTCCATCCGGTCGAAGAACGGCGCCAACTCGACGATGTCCCCGATCCGCTTCCACAGTTCTCCGGTGCGCGACAGCTCGTCCCGCCGCGTCACCTTCCCCTGGGCGATCCACTTCTGCAGTGTCGAGAACCGGTCGATCGCGAAGACCGTCCCGTCTTCGCGTCGCAACATCCACCCGCTCTCCTCAGGCAGCCCGGGAGATGCCCCGGGCGGGAAGATCTTGAACAGATGGCCGCACTGGGTGCAGCGGACGACGACACCCCGCTGGGAAACCAGCGTGTCCTCGAACTCGTACACCGATTGGCACCGGCTGCAGGTGACATCCATAAGGACGAACCTCGCGCCGACCCGGGCCCCTGGGGGTTCGCCGTTCCGTCGGCAACCCGGGATGCTAACACGCGCCCGCCGGCATGATCCAGACCCCGCTCCTTTCACGGACATGGGTTCACAGCCGCCTGTGACTGCTCGTTCACACCCTACCCGCCGCGACCCCCTGATCCGCCGGATTCGTCTGTGATCCTCGGCTCGACAACATGGCATACGCGGTGCATAATCGGTCCGATGCTGGACCGTTCGACCGGAGCCCCAGCACCAACGCTCCGGGAGGAGGTGACCGATGCGACGCTCCCTGCCTGCCTTGTTCGTGACCCTGGGCATGCTCGCCCTGGCCGGCTCCGGTTGCCCGATCTGGATCGATGAACACGGCAACGGAGGCTCGGCCGTCTGCATCGGCGCCTACTGCGGCTGCCGGTCGCACGCGGACTGCGACCCGGGCGAGGCGTGCGTCGACGGCAACTGCACGCCGACCGGCAACTGCTTCTACACGCCGTGTGCCGACGGCTACGTCTGCGACACCTGGGGGACCTGCATCCCCGAGGAGACGGTGACCTGCACCGAGGACGCGGATTGCGACGTCGGCTACTGCGACCTGGCGTCCGAGACGTGCGTCCACACCGGGCTGTGCACCACCGACGACGACTGCGCCGGGTACGGAGAGTCGTTCGTGTGCGACGACCGCGGCATCTGCGCGCCCGACCGCGGCCCCTGCCCGGACGGCACGTGCGGCTGCGCCAACGACACCGAGTGCGAGGGCGTCGGTCCCGGCGGCACCGACTGGCTCTGCGAGGCCACCGTCTGCCGCGACCCGGCCGCGTTGTGCACCTACGACTACCAGTGCCCCGCCGGCGCCGTCTGCGTCAACTCCCTGTGCCGCGTCGACTGCTCCGCCGGCGCCTCCTGCCCCGGCGGCCAGATCTGCGACGCCGGCGTCTGCCTCGACGATCCCGATGGCGGCGGCCTGTGCACCTACTCCAGCGACTGCGCGGGCGGCCTGTGCGTCAACGGCTACTGCATCCAGGCCTGCGCCGACACCTCCGAGTGCGGCACCTTCGAGACCTGCCAGAGCACGATGTGCCTGCCCCAGGTCGACCGGGTCGCCTCCTGCACCGCCTCCGATTGCAGCGGCGGCCTCTCCTGCGTCGATGGCGTCTGCCGCATGCCGTGCGCCGCGGACGTCAACTGCACCGGCAGCGATCCGTTCCTCCGCTGCTGGGACAGCTTCTGCCGCACCGAGAACGAGATCGCCAACCAGTGCCACCGCCAGACCAACTGCTCCGCCGGCCTCTCCTGCGTCGACGGCATCTGCCTGTAGCTCCCCCGTCGCACCGCGGACTTGCGTTCCGACCCTCCCACGCGCCAGTCTTGTGCGTGCCGCCCGATGCACGCGCGGGGCCAAGGAGGTTCGACATGCTCGTACGAACGGTCGCCGTCTGCTGCGCGGTCCTCTCCGTCCTGGCCTGCTCGCCCGCCGACGACTTGGTCGCGACCGACGCCGGCGACGGCCGGACCGACACCGCCGCCGACGAGCTCCCCGATCGGTACCCGGATTACGAGGTCGGCGAGGCCGACGCACTGGTGCTCGACGACCCGGTGTCGTGCGCCGAGGCGGCCGAGGCGCACATGTACGTCGGTTGCGACTTCTGGCCGACGGTGCTGCCGAACGTCGTCGGCAAGCACTTCGACTACGCCGTGGTCGTTTCCAACGCTGGCGCCGTGCCCGCGGCGGTGACGATCGAGCGCGGGGGCGAGGTCGCGGCGGAGGGAGAAGTGCCCGCGATGGGCCTGACCAAGTTCTTCCTGCCGTGGGTCGATGAGCTGAAGCACTGGACCGGGATGTGCGACACCGACATGGTCCCCACGCCCGACTTCGCCAGCACGCGCGTGCCGGACGGGGCCTATCACCTGACGAGCAGCGTGCCGGTGACGGTGTTCCAGTTCAATCCGCTGGAGTACGGCCCGGAGGGCGGTCCCGAGGGGAAGGACTGGGAACCGTGCCGCGGCTGCCTCTTCGGCTGCCATTCGTACACCAACGACGCCTCGCTGCTCTTGCCGGCCACGTCGGCCACCGGCAACTACCGCATCATGGCGCCGGCGGGCCAGGACACGGAGGACGTCCACCAACCGGGCTACTTCGCCGTGACGGGGACCGCGGACGGCACGACGGTGCGGGCGCAGCTCGGCCGCGGCGGCGCCGTGACCGGCGGCGCCGACATTCCCGCCGCGGGGCCCGGCGACGTCTTCGAGTTCGCGCTCGGTCGCGGGGAGGTCGTCGTCATCGTCGGCACGAACACCACCGATCTCTCCGGCACGGTCCTCAACGCCGACCGCCCGATCCTCGTGCTCTCCGGCGCACCCTGCATCTACATGCCCGACTCCTGCGGCGCCTGCGACCACCTCGAGGAGTCGGTCTTCCCCGCCGAGACGCTCGGCCGGCGCTACGTGGTCACCGTGCCGACCAATCCCCGCGGCGTGCCGATCGGCCACGTCGTGCGCCTCTACGGCAACGTCGACGGTACCACGCTCGAGTATCCCGCCGGCGTCCCGGACGGCGCGCCCGCCACGCTCGATGCCGGCCAGGTGGCGGACCTCGGCGTCGTGCGCGTGGACTTCGAGGTTTCGAGCCCGGACCACGAGTTCGGCGTGACGAGCTTCCAGCTCGGGAGCTGCATGGCGGATCCGGGGCACTTCACCGACTCCCGCGGCGACCCGGCGCAGAGCAACGTGCAGGCGGTGGAGCAGTACCGCAAGAAGTACGTGTTCCTGGCGCCGGACGACTACGACTTCAGCTTCGCGGACATCGTGCTCCCCGACTTCGCCACGGTGCTGCTGGACGGCAACGTCCCGCGCGAGGCTCCGCTCCCGATCGGCGACGGTTTCGGCGTCGTGCGCGTGCCGCTCGAGCGCTACTTCGGCGGCGCCCACGTGCTGGAGGCCGACGAGCCGGTCGGCCTGCAGGTGATGGGCTACGGCTTCGCCACGAGCTACCAGTACCCGGGCGGGTTGAACCTCCTGCGCATCGCGGAGCCGCCGATCATCTTGTGAAGAAAGGGCGCCAAGGGAGCGAAGGACACGGAGGGGGAGGTTCGCGCCAAGCACGCCAAGGACGCAAAGGGCGCCAAGGGGGAGCAGCGTGGTCGTGGTCGAGCGGATGAGTTCCGGTCGCTCAGGGTCACGCAACGGAACGGCGCGCCGGCGCGATGGAGTCCGGCCGCCGTGGCAGGGCGGAAGGCGGGGGGAAGGGAGCGAACATGACAGCGAAGAGGATGGCGAAGGCGGCACCGAGCGGGCGAGGTCCGGCCGGGAAGACGCCGAAAGCGGTCGCCGGCAGCCTCGTGCGGGCGGCGGAGCCGGCGGTGGAGTTCGGCTCGCCGTTCAACTGGTGCGACTCGCGCTGCGACCGGTGCGCCGTGACCGCGGACTGCACGGTTCATGCCTACTCCGCGCGCCTGCGGGAGGGGCACATCCTGCGGGGCGAGGATCCGGACTCGATGTCGAGCGCCCTGCAGGAAACTGAGGATGCGCTGCTCTCCGCGATGGCGCAGCTCACGCAAATGGCGACCAAGGCGGGTATATCGCCTGAGGAGTTCGAGGACGATGGGTCGCCCGCGCCGGAACCGGTCCACATCTCGAGGGAGGCGTGGCGCTACCTGGAGGCCGTACTTGTCGTCGTGCGGGGTCCCCGCAAGGCTCCGCCCGCGACGCGTCCCGAGCCGCTCGGGGAAGCCGGCGCCGCTGCATGCCTCATCAGCGCCAAGATCGCGCGAGTCGAGATGCCGGCCGTCGCCGCGGACGACGAGGATGCCGACGCCATCTGGTACGCGGACTCCGTCCCCAACCTCCTGTTGGTGGAATCGCTGGAGGCGCAGGTCTCGCGCATCGTCTCGCGAGTCGCCGCGGCGAACTCGCTGCCGTTGGAGCCGTTCACTTGCGCGCGCGCCGCTTTGCATCGATCACTCCGGCCGCTATTCGACAGGATGCCCGACCGTGCCCGCGAGGAGCTCCGGCTCCGGATTGCCGCGCGCCGCGCGCCGTCGCCCTTCGTGGTGCTCGATCCGCTGGACCCACGCCAGCCCGACGCCCCGAACTGAGGATGCGGGGGTCAATCCGCGGCGACGCGCCGGACGGCCTCCGCCGCCCCGCCGCTCCGCCGCGGCGGCTCAGCGCAGCTCGATGCGCAGGCGCAGCGTTTGCGCGGGCGACGGGTTACGGTGGCCCGCGGCATCGACGTCGTCGGCCAACTCGGTCAGCACGCCGCCTTCGGCGGCTCCACCGTCCGCGGTCGTCTGGTGCGCCGGCTGATGGGGTCCCACTCCCGGCGCGCTTGTCGTCCACACGTCCCTGGCCCGCGCCGACGTCCCTCCTTCCGGCGCGGGGAAGTTGACCCGGGCCGGGAGTCGCGGGAGTCTCGGGCGCGGGAATGGAAGGTGCGAGGATGACGAGCCGAGCGGTATGCGAGAGGGGGTCACGGATGATCACTGCCGCGTCGTGCGCGGCGGTCGCGGGCGCCGGCGTGCTCGCCATGGCCGCCGCGGCCTGGAGCGGCGCCGGCTGCCGTACGGCGACGGGGACGGGTGCGCCCGCGGCGCCGACTCCCGGCACGGCGGAGCCGGTCGTCGATGATCGACCGGCGGCGCTGCAGGCGGGCACGACCGAGTCCGCGGCGTTCGATGAGATCTGCGCCGGGTTCCCCTCATCCGCCGGAGTCCGCGACGCCGAGGTCGCCGTGCGCTGCTCCTACGCCGCACTGCTCGCGAGCGGACTGGAAGCCGGCTTCTCGTACGACGGCGCCGAGCACGTCGCCGTGCGCTTCCCTTCGGGCGACGAGGGCGCCGTGGTGGCGATCGGCTTCTCCGGCATCGTCCGCGGCTACATCTTCCTGTACCGCATCCACGCCGACGCGGCCGAGCTGGTGGACTTGGAGACGGGCGGCCAGGACTGGGGCATCCGCTCGATGGAGGAGTTGGACGCCGCGCCGCTGGAGACCGTCCCGCTCTTCGCGTCGGAGCCGCAACGCACGGTGGTCAAGGTCACGGGCGCCGTCCACCCCGGCACCGGGCTGTGGGCCGAGGGCTACTTCGAGCTGCGCGAGGTGACCGAGGACGGCCTGCGCCTGCTGTTCGCGGGGGCCGAGGTATCCGCGTCCTGCAACGAGGGCGGGTTCCGCAACCGGCGCGCGTTCAACTTCGAGGACCTCGATGCGGACGGCACGTTCGAGATCGTCGCGGAGGGCGCCGACTGCGCACTGGTGGAGGGCACCGAGTACGGCGATTGCCGCGAAGGGGTGTGCGAGGACGTCCGCACCGAGCACCAGTGGAACGGCGAGCGCTTCGGGCCCCCGGGACCGGGGACCGGCGTGCTCGCCGATGAGTGACCATCGCCTGTGAAGTCTGCGGGAGCACTGGGTGGAGACCGCCGAGGTTCCATGAAGGGCGCTTGGTTTCGGTCCGAGCAGCCCGTCACCGTCGCGCCGCCCCCCACGGCTCCCTGCGCAGCAGCTCGCCGGCCCGCTTCCTCCAGGTCGGGTCGAGTTTCCCGTCGAACGCCTGGTCGAACAGGGCGGCCAGCGCCAGCGCCGAGGCGGGGCGGTCGTCGGGGCGGGCGGCCAGGCCCAGGCGCAGGGCGAGGGCCAGCGGGCGGCTCAGCTCGGCGTAGGCGCGCGGGTCCGGCGGCCCCTCCGCCGCGACGCGCCGGACGACCTGTTCCGGGTCGTGGACCGTGAACGCCGGCCGGCCGACCAGCGCGCGGTACAGGACCAGGCACAGGCTGTACAGGTCGGAGCGGGCGTCGACCGCCTCCCCCGCCGCGTGCTCGGGCGACATGTACGCCGCGGTCCCCACGATCAGGCGCGTCGTCACGGCGGACCCCGCGTCCAGGAAGCGCGCGCCGCCGAAGTCGACCAGCTTCCACCGCGGCCCGCCCTCGACGTCGGTGCGGATCACGTTCTGCGGCTTGATGTCCCGATGCACGACGCCGGCGTGGTGCACGTCGCTCAGGCCGCGCGTCACGTCCCGGATCATCTCCCGCGCCTCCGCCGGCTCCAGCCGCTCGCGCTCCCGCAGCACCCGCGCCAGCGAACGCCCCGCGATGTACTCCATCGCGATGAACGGGACCTCCTCCTCGTCTCCGCCCACCTCGAGCACGCGCGCCACGTACGGGCTCTCGATGCGCCGCAGCGCCCGCGCCTCCTTGTGGAACAGCTCCAGGAACACCGGGTCGCCCACGCGGTCCCCGCGCACCACCTTGAACGCGACCCGCGCGTCGTCCCCGACCCGCCGCGCCTCGTAGACCTCACCCATCCCGCCGCGGCCGAGAAGCCGGCCGACGCGGTAGCCGCCGACGACCAGCCCCGTGAACATCCCGCCCTCGTCGTCGCCCAGCGCCCGATCCAGCTCGGCCCGCGCCGTCGCCAGCAGCGCCTCCTTGCGCGCCGCCTCCAGCGCCGCGCTGCGCCCGCGGTCGGTCAGGGTCTGGTACGCGCGATCGACCACGCTGCCGGCGACGAACGACGCGAAGTAGATCCCCATCAGGAGCAGGTGGTCGACGATCGGCTCCGACAACGGCACGCCGGCGCGCCGGATCGGGACGTTGCCGTCGTCGCCGACCGCGCCCGTCATCAAGAGCACGAAGAGCGCGGTGTGCGCCGCGATCAGGGCCGCGAGCACCAGGCTGCGGCGGTCGAGCCACGACGTGCTCTTCGCGGCGCGGAACATGCCGCCCGCGAACAGGCCGAGCGCCAGGACGGCGGCGAAGCCCGAGTGCAGGCCGAAGGAGTACGCCGGACCGACGGACAGGCAGCCCGCGACCGCCCACGGCCAGTAGATCGACTCGGTCCTTCTTCTTCGCACCAGCCGCTCGTGCAGCAGCGCGGCCCCGGCGGCGCCCGCCAGGCACGCCACGGCGACGAGCATCGGGCCGCGCTCGCGGCCGATCCAGCCCAGCAGCACCGCACCGCCGGCGCAGAACAGGACGACCGCCGCGACGAAGCCGCGCATCTTCTCGCGATACGCGGCCTGCCACGCCGTCGCCGAGTTGCTCTCGTCGTGCGGCGCGCCGGACCCGGCCGGGCGGCGCGTCGCCGGTCGCGAGTCGGGAATCGCGGGCCCCGGGCGGACCGGCGCGGGCGCGGCCGGGGCTCCCGGCGCGGTCGGGGCCGTCGCCGCCCCGCGCCGTCGCTCGACGACCGTCTCCCCCGGCTCGGCTCGCCCGGCCGCCGGCGAGGCCCCCGGCGGCGACAGCGACTTCCGCGCCGTCGCGCCCCACTCCGGAAGTCGGCTGGCGCGGGCGAGCACGTCCGGAGCGAGCTTCCCGTCGAGCGCGGCGAGAAACGCGTCGCGCAGCTCGATCGCGGACGCCCAGCGTGCGTCCGGCGCCCGCACCAGGCCGATTCGCAACACCGCCTCCACCGCCTCCGCCGCGGGCGACGCTTCCGACGGTCGTGCAGGCAGCGTTTCGGGCACCAGCCGCGGCAGTGCCTCGGGCGCGACGTCCTCGTACGGCTCCCGGCCGGTCACCGCGGCGTAGAGCGAGGCGGCCATGCCGTAAACGTCGGCCCGGGCGCCGGCGTACGCCCCGCCGAGCCGTTCGGGCGCGATGTAGCGCAGCGTCCCGGCCGCTCGCGCGCCGGGCGCTCGGGCCAGCTCGAGCTGCGCGAGGCCGAAGTCCAGCAGCTTCCACACCGGCGCTCCGTCGGGACCTTCGACGCGGAGGATGTTGCGTGGGCCGACGTCCAGGTGGACGACGCCCGAGGCGTGGACGGCGTCGAGCGCGGCGGCGACGTCTCGGGCGAGCCGGCGGGTCTCGTCCGGGTCGAGCGGCCCGCGGCGCTCGTGCAGCAGCGCCGCCAGGTCGCGTCCCTCCAGCCGCTCCATGGCGATGTACGGGATCGGCTCGCCGCGTCCGCCCGCGCCCAGGACGCGGGCGACGTGCGGGCTCCGCACGCGGGCGACGACCTCCGTCTCGTGAAGGAACCGCTCGACCGCGTCGCGATCCCCGAGGCGGTCGCCGCGCAGCAGCTTGACGGCGGCGGCGGTTCCGTCGTCCGTGCGCACGGCGTCGTAGACCTCGCCCATGCCGCCGCGTCCGAGCACCTCGCCCAGACGGTAGTCGCCGACGGTGTGTCCGGAGAAGATGCCGTGACGACCCACGGCCAGGGCGCGGCGGTACTCCGAGCGCGCCTCGTCGACCAGCGCCGTGCGACGGGCCGCCGCGCGCAACGCCTCGGCGACCTGGTGCGCCAGCACGCGGTAGCGGTGCTGAAAGGCGCGGCCGGCGAGGAAGGCGGCAAGATACACGATCTGGAGGGCGGCGTGCGCCGCGACGTGGTGCCACGGCGGGTGGCCCGCGACGACGAGCGGGATGAGCGAGCGGTCGGGGACGACTCCGGCGAGCACCAGCGACGTGAGCGCGGCCTGGCTCAGCGCCGTCGCCCCGTACGCCGCCCACGCCTCGGCGTAGGGGAAGCGCACGCCCTCCGCGCCGTACAACACGCCGGTGAGGACGATGAGCAGGGTGAGCATGGCGGAGAGGCCGGAGTTGGGGCCGAAGAACCAGCCGACGCCGGCGGTGAGCATGCCGATGGCGACCAGCAGGCCGAGCTGCAACGCGCGGCGCGCGGGCCGGGGCGAGGGGCGGTGGAGGAAGGCGAGGGCGAAGCCGAGCGCGGCCTGGAGGGCGAGCGTGGCGGTGGCGACGTTGGCGGCGAGGCGGTCGCGGGCCAGGAGCTGCACCGCCAGCGTGCTGCCGATGCAGATCAGGGCCAGCAGCGCGTAGACGACGCGGGTGGGGATCGCGCGGGAAGCGGCGGCGGCCGGCGCGCCGGTGGACTGCGGTCCGGACGGCGGGCCGACGCCGTCGGCCTCCGACCGGCCGGCGACAGCCGCCGGCGCCTCAGCGGTGCGAGCCACGGTCCCCGGCGTCCCCGTCGCGCCGTTCGTCGCGGATGCCGAGGCGGGCGAGGAGCTTGTAGATCGACATGCGGTCGACGCCGGCCGCGCGGGCCACCTCGGAGATGTTCCCGCCGTGCTTCGCCAGCAGGGCCGTCACGTAGCGCCGGTCGAACTCGTCGACGACCCGCCGCTTGGCCTCCTTGAACGGCACCGTCGTATCGACCTCCGGCAGCCCCGGCCCGGCGGTCGCCGCGGACTCCTCGAAGGACGGCGCGCCGCGCGGGAAGGCGATCGCGCGCTCCACCGCGTTGCGCAGCTCGCGCACGTTCCCCGGCCACGCGTACGAGCGCGCCCATTCCAGGAATTCGGGCGGCAGCGGATGGGCCCCCAGCGGCGCCAGCTCGTCCAGGAAGTGCTCGACGAGGCCCGGGACGTCCTCGCGGCGCTCCCGCAGGGGCGGAACGCAGAGCCGCGCCACCGCCAGCCGGAAGTACAGGTCCGCGCGGAACGCCTGCCGGTTCATCCCCGCGGCCAGATCGCGGTGCGTCGCCGCCACGATCCGCACGTCGCACTCGATCGGCCGCGCGCCGCCCAGCCGCTGGATGCGTCGCGTCTCCACGGCGCGCAGCAGCTTGGGCTGGACCTCCAGCGGGAGGTCGCCGATCTCGTCCAGGAACAGCGTGCCCCCGTCCGCCGCCTCGAACACCCCGGCCCGCGGCCGCACCGCGCCCGTGAACGCCCCCGTCTCGTGGCCGAAGAGGTGATCCTCGAACAGCTCGCCGTGCGCCGCCCCGCAGTCCAGCACCACGAACGGCCCGTTCGCCCGCGGCGAGCGCCGGTGCAGCGCCTCGGCCACCAGCTCCTTGCCCGTGCCGGTCTCTCCCGTGATCAGCACCGTCGACCCGCTGCGCGCCGCGTCGTCGATCGCCTGGTACAGCCGGCGCATCACCGGGCTGCCGCCGACCAGCCCGCAGAACCGCGTCTCTCCCCACAGCGGCAGCTCCACCGACTCCGGCAGCGGCACGAAACGCACCGCGCTGTCGCCCATCGCCAGCGTCGTCCCCGGGGTGATGAACGCGTCCAGGATGCGGAGTCCCCAGACGAACGTGCCGTTCGTCGAGCCCAGGTCGTGCAGCCGGTAGCCGTCGGGCTCCAGCCGGATCTCGGCGTGCAACGCGGAGACCTTGCGGTCCGAGAGCGCCAGGTCGGCTCCCGTCCGTCCGATGACGATCAGATCCGAACCGCAGACCTTCGCCAGCCCCGCGTCCGGCCCGCTCACGACCTCCAGGCGGCACTTGCGGACATGGATCGCCTCCGGCGCGCCGCGCCGCGCCGCGACCCACGTCCCGCTCCCCGCATCGATCGGCTCGTCCATCGCCGCGGATGATACCACCGCGGCCGGGGGGAGGGCGCCGAGGGAAAGAGAAACCACCGATGGACACCGATGGACACCGATAGCGGGGAGGGCGGCTGCGCCGGGCCCGGAGCCGCCCGGAACGGGCATTGCAGACCCCGGTCGGCACCCTGGTGCGGCCCGCGGTCGGCAAGCACGCGGGTCGCTGCACCCGCAGCCGCCGCGTCGGCCGCGGGTGGGCCCATGATCCCGCCGGCTCACAACCGGTCCGTCACCTCGCGGGAATTGCGACGGATCTTCGTTCGGCGGCCGCCCAGGCGACCGCGGTCGATCCGGCGGTCGAGCCCGGCCGGCCGCGCCGATCCGCCCGGGCACGCGACTTGCTCACGCTCATCGGGCGATTGGCGGTCTTGCGGTCGGGCCGCGAGCGGCGACGGGGACGAGCCTGGCGAAGTGGAGGGCACGGATGATCGACGACGAGAAGAAGGGTCGACCGCGAACGCATCGGACGCGCCGCGTATCCGGCGGGCCCCGCCGCTGCTCCTCTCCCGACATCGGTGTCCATCGGTGTTCATCGGTGGTTCCTTCCGTCCGGATGACGGGCCGGACGCTGCTCGCGGCGTCCCTGCTCACCTGGGCATCCGTGACGGCATGTGCCGAACCGTACGCGATCCTCCCCTCGTCGGATCCGGAGGGGCAGGAGGCATCCGTGTCGCGGACGGACCTCGCCGGCTCGTGGGCGCTCGCCGGCGAGGCGCTGGTTTCCCCGACGCTCGCGGCGCCGGACGGCGCCACGCGCGTCGGCCTGCTGATCGAGCTGGTGGCGCCGGGACCGATGCCGGCGGTCGAGGCGCGCCTCCTGTCCGGGGGTGTGCCGAACAGCGACTGGACGCCGCTGGGGGTGACCTGGAGCGAGGAGGACCACCACGTGGCCGTCGCCGACTTCGCGGTCACCGGCGACGCGGCCGAGCTCCGCATCCCCGCCGCGGCGCTCGACGGCATCCGCCACCTGCGCTGGGCGGCGGTCATCCCCGAGGACGAAACCGACGGCGACGACTCGATCGGGACGCACACCGCCGCGCTGCGCACCGAGCTGCGGGGCCTGGGCATCGTCACGCGGGAGGAGTGGGGCGCGGCGGCGACCCGTTGCTCGATCACCGACGGCCGGCGGTCCCGGATGGCGATCCACCACACGGAGACGCCGTCGGACAACCCGGCGCGCCAGGTGCGGGCGATCCAGCGGTATCACATGGACACCCGCGGCTGGTGCGACATCGGATACCACTTCCTCGTCGGTGCCGACGGAACGATTTACGAAGGGCGGTCGGCCGAGCTGCTCGGCGCCCACGTCGCCGGCCAGAACACGGGCACCCTCGGCATCTCCTTCGTCGGCTGCTTCCACTCCCGCGGTTGCGACTCCTACCCGCCGACGCACCCGCCGCACGCCGCGATCCAGGTCGCCGGCCGTCTCATGGGGACCCTCTCCCGCCTTTACGGCGTCACGCTCGATTCCGCCCACGTCATGGGCCACCGCGACTTTCCCGGCGCCAGCACCGACTGCCCGGGCGACTACCTCGAGTCGCGCGTCCCGGACTTGCTGGCCATCGGACGCACCTCGACCCTGGGCGATCCGCCTCCCGACGACCCGCCGCCGATCGACCCGCCGCCGGACGAGCCGCCTCCAGCGGGCTCGAGCTGCGCGCACAGCTTCGGCGGCACCTACGCGAACACGGCGTGCTCGGCGAGCTACCAGTGCTGCGACGGGACCTGGCGCCCGCGGACGACCGGCTGCGGTGCGTGCCTGTGCGTCGAGGGAACCGGCGCCGTCGGTTGCACGGGACCCACCGCCCCGCCGCCGGACGAGCCGCCGCCCGCGGAGTGCGGCGGGCTCGCGTGCGGCTCGTGCGAAGAGACCGCCGGCTGCGACTGGTGCGCGTCCCTGGGCGCGTGCAGCGCGGGCGGAGGCGCCTGCGCGTGGCGGGGTGAGGTGGCCGCGGCCGCGTGCTGGACCGAGCTGTGGCCGTGCTCGACGGCGAGCTGCTGGAATCCGACCGAGACGCTGACCTCGTGCGGGACCTGGACCAAAAACGAGGACTTTTCCAGCGGCGCCTACAGCGTGCACCGCTACTGGGTGCGGCTCCCCGGCACGGGACGGCTGACGCTGCGGCTCGAGCGCACCGGCGGGACGTTCGCGCCGGCGCTGCTGGTGAGCGACCGCACCGGGCGCATGGCGTACGGCGGCGACGTCGCGGCGCTGCACCCGGACGTCACGGTCCTGGCGGCGACGACGGGACGAAGCGGGACCTTCGCCGAGGTGACGCTGCAGGCGTCGCGCGACCTGGACGTGTACGTGTACGTGACCGGGTGGGCGATCCTCGACGGCGCCTTCCGCGGGTCGATGCCGACTTCGTCGCGCTACCGGCTCACGGCGACGCACGACTGCACGTCGCCGACCGACCCGCCGGTCGACCCGCCGCCGTCGAGCGTTTACGGCGGCCTGACACTGAGCGGCTCCGAGATCCCCCGCGCGGGGCTCTCCAATCCGACCTTGCGCGCGACGCTGGGGATCTCCACCGAGCCTTACGGCGACGTGACGGCGTGGGGCGGGAATGACTGGGTCCGTGGGCGGATCTCGTGGTTCGGCGGGCCGGCGGACACGGGGGTGTCATCGACGGAGACGGGCGCGGTGAGCGGCGAGGTGCTGCGCTCGCTCAACAACCCGCTGGATCCCGACGCCGCGACGCTCGCTTCGCGGCCGGAGGACTACTACTTCGTGGCGATGCGCTGGAGCTACACGCCGAGCGGGGCGTCCTGGTGGCGCACGGCGCGTGTCGTCGTGACGAACCCGGTGACCGGCGTGCAGGTCGTGGCGCGTCCGGTCGACTGGGGTCCCAACACGAGCACGCGGCGGATCATCGACGTCTCGCCGCAGGCGATGAGCGACCTCGGCGTGACGACGGACGACGAGGTGCTCGTGGCCTTCGCCCCGACGGGCACGCCGCTGGGGCGCGTCACGGCGCCCTGACCTTGGCGTCGGGCGTCGAGGGCGAGGTGCGGGGCGCGGTCGACGTCCGGTCGCCGGGCCTGCCGTTGAGGTCGACCTGCACGGGCAGCACCACCATCGGCACGCCGTTGTGCTGGAGCCGCCGCTGGATGAGGAACGCCGTCTCGTTGTGCAGCAGGCGGTTCCAGGCCGAGTCCTTCTCGAAGACGATCTGCCCGGCTACCGCCATCGCCTGCGGGTATTGCCCGGCCACCCGCGTCGCGAGCTTTTCCGCCTCCAGGGTCACCTCGGTCCCCACCGCGTACTCGCTCGCGCAGGCCAGGCCGAGGGACTCCGCGAAACGCTCGTACTGCTCCAGGCTCCGTCGCGTCCGCTCCTCGAGCGCCGGAAGCTCCGCCGCGCCCTTGAAGACGTCGGAGTCGGCGACCGCCACGCTGACGAAGATCACGCCCTGGAAGTGCCCGGGGAACATACGGGTGAGCGTGAGCAGCGCCCGCCGGCCGAGCCCGCCGTAGGCGCCGACGAAGAGGACGGCCACCGGCTTCCTGGGGTCCGGGCGGCGCCGTTCGCCGCGCTCCGTGGAGGTCGGAGCAAGCGCGAGGCTGCCGTTCGGATCGGGCAGCGCCGTGTCGAGCTTCCGAATGGCGCGGGCGACGCGCCGATAGTGACGCTTGACGGCGAAGCAGAAGCCGATCAACGCCGCGGTGATCAGCAGCGTCAGCCAGCCGCCCTCGAGGAACTTCTCCGTCACGGTGACCAGCAGGATGACCAGACACAGGGTCGCTGCCACGACGTGCGCCGGCAGCCGGCGCAACCATTTCGGCTCCGAGCGCCGGCGCCGCACCCAGAACACGGTCATCGACACGTTGGATAGGGTGAAGGTGAGGAAGACGTTGATCGAGTACATCACCACGAGCTTGGAGACGTCGCCGCGAGTGTAGATCAGCACGGCCAGCGCCGCGGCGCCCATGAGCATGATGCCGTTGCGCATCGTCAGCCGCTCGGACAGCGCCGAGAAGCGGTTGGGCAGCCAGGAGTCGACGGCCATGTTCGCCATGACCCGCGGCCCGTCGACGAAGCCGGCCTGCGCGGCCACGAACAGCAGCGCGCCCTCGCTGACCAGCGCTACGATCACGAACGCCCAGCCGACATCGATGCCCGCGAGCGACCAGCTCCCGGCCACGCGCTCGAGCAGCACCGCGTTCATCGTCTTGCCCGCCTCGGGCCGCGCGTCCCACAGGAGGTAGCAGAGCATCAGCCCCGCGGCGGTCACCGCCAGCGAGGCCGCCATGAGCACCATCGTCTTCTTCGCCGTCTCCACCCGCGGCTCGCGCATGATGCCCACGCCGTTGGAAACGGCCTCGATGCCGGTGTACGTCCCGCCGCCCAGCGAGTACGCGTGCAGGAACAGGCGCAGGGTGCCGAAGACGCCCAGCGCGGCCACCGTCTGGCCGATGTTGGCGCTCACCTCGCGGGTCACTGCGGGAACCTCGGTCGCGTGCCCGCCCAGGGCCACGAGCAGCAGGACCGCGTGGGTGATGATGAACACGCCGAACACGGGCGCGATGGTCGTCACCGACTCCTTCACCCCGCGCAGGTTCATCACGACGAGGAGCACGATGCCCGCGACCGCCGTCGGCAGCGCCCAGTTCCGCCAGCCGAGCGGCAGGAAGCTGAAGATCGCGTCCGCGCCGGCAGCGATCGAGATCGCGATCGTCAGCACGTAGTCGACCAGCAGCGCGCTGCCCGAGACGACCCCCACCGGCCCGCCGAGGATCTTGCTCGCCACGAGGTACCCGCCGCCGCCCGACGGGAACTGCTCGATGATGCGGCTGTAGCCGTAGCTGATGACGAGCACCGTCACGACCATCGCGAGCGCGATGAAAACGGCCATGCCGCGGTGCTCGCCGAGCTGCCGGAACGCCTCGTCCGGCCCGTAGGCGCTGGACGACAGCCCGTCGGCCCCCAGCCCGACCCAGGCCAGGAGGGCGATGAGCGAGAGCTTGTGCAGCGCCCCCGGCGCCTTCAGATCCTTCGGCGCTCCGATCAACGCGCGCCGTACGCGGCCCCAAATCGTCATGGAGCGATCGTAGGCCGGCGCGAATCAAGACGACGTCAACGTCCGCGCCCGCAGCATCAGGATTCGATCAAGGCCCTCCGGCTCTTGATGCATTCCTGACGGGATCGGCCGCCTTCCTTGGCCCAAGCCGATACCGCGCGCCTCACAATGAAGGACGTGGCGGTCGCTCCCCGCGGCACTCCGGCGGCGCGGCGGGCGGCCCAGGAAGGACGGCGATGGAAACGGCCTTCACAGTCTCGACCGCGTTGCTGTTCCTGCTCGTGATCCTCGGATTGCTGCTCGGACGCCGCGTGTAGCCCCTCTCCGCGCCGTCCGGACCGACGACCAATAAGCAAAAACCAGGTACCCGTCCCCCCCTCATCCCTCCCGCAAGCGATACCCGACGCCCTGTTCCGTCAGCAGGAGCCGCGGCCGCGCCGGCTCCGCCTCGACCTTGCGGCGGAGCTGGGCCATGAACACGCGCAGGTACTGCACCTCGCCGACGTACGGCGGGCCCCAGACCTCGCGCAGGATCTGCCGGTGCGTGAGCACCTTGCCCGCGTTGCGCGCCAGGAGCACCAGCAGCCGGTACTCGATCGGCGTCAGCTTGACCTCGCGTTCCCCGATGCGCACCTCGCGGCGTGACTGGTCGATGCGCAAAGTCCCGATCTCCAGCACCGGGTCGCCGCCCGGCGAGGCCGATTGCACCGCGTGGCGCAGCGCGACCCTGACCCGCGCCAAGAGCTCGTTCACGCCGAACGGCTTGGTCAGATAGTCGTCCGCGCCCGCATCCAACGCGCCCACCTTGTCGTCCTCGCGCCCGCGGGCGGAGATGACGATGATCGGCACGCGGCTCCACTCGCGCACCTTCCGCGTGATCTCGATGCCGTCCCCGTCGGGCAGGCCCAGGTCGAGCAGGATGACCTCCGGGTTGTACGTCGTGGCCGCGGCCAATCCCTCCTTCGCCGTCGCGGCCTCGACGACGCGGAACCCCTGCACGTCGAGAGCCGTGCGCAGGAATCGGCGCACCTCCGGCTCGTCCTCGACGATCAGCACCCGCGGCCCTTCCTCGCTCATGCCTTCGCCTCCGGCAGCACGTCCGGCAATCCGCCGGGATCCGGACCCGTCACCGAGCCCGCTCCGACCGGGACGACGATGCGGAACGACGCGCCGCCGCCCTCGCGATTGGCGGCCGCGATCGTACCACCGTGCGCCTCGACGATCGCCCGGCAGATCGGCAGGCCCAGGCCCACGCCGCCCGCGCCCGCGTGCGGCCCGCGATGGAACTTCTCGAACACCCGTTCCTCCTCGCCCGGCGGCAGTCCCGGCCCCCGGTCGGCCACCTCGACCTCGAGCCGCCCGTCCGCCACCCGCGCCCGCAGCTCGATCAGCGCCTCCCGCGGGGTGTGTCGCGCCGCGTTCTCGAGCAGGTTGACGAAGAGCTGCTCGAAGAGCACCGGGTCGATGGCAACCAGCGGCAGATCGTCCGGCAGGTCGGTCCGCAGGTCGCGGCCCTCCAGGCGCGACTCGAGCCGCCCGAGCGCCGAGCCCACGACGTCCTCGAGCGGCACCCACTCCCGTCGCGGCGCGACGCGGCCCGACTCCAGGCGCATCATGTCCAGGAGGTTGCCGATCAGGCGGCCCATCCGCTCGGCCTCGCCGCAGATCGTCTCGGTCAGCTCGCGGCGCTGGCGCGAATCCAGGCGCTCCGGGTCGTCGCGCAGCGTCGTTGCCGCGCCGGTGATCGCGGCCAGGGGGGTGCGCAGGTCGTGCGACACGGCGGAGAGGAGCGAGCTGCGCATCTCCTCCGTCCGTGCGCGTAGAGCGGCGGCCTGCGCTTCCTCTTCGAACCGCGCGCGCTCCAGCGCCAGCGTCGTCTGCCGCAGGAAGGCGTCGATGTGCGAGCGGCTCTCGGGGTCGTCCGGCGGATTCGACGCTGCGTGGACGGCGAGGACGCCGAGCGTGCGGGTGCCGGAGAGGAGCGGGAAGCAGATCGCGGGCGAGCCGGGGAGGGTATCGGTGCCGCGGCCGGCCGGCCGGCCATGGTCGAAGGCCCACCGCGCCACCGACAGCGCGTTGTCGCCGGGCCGGAAGGCGCCCTCGGCGACGAACCCGAGCGGTGCGTTCCCCGGGGCGCCCGGCAGAAGCACGGCCGCCTCGCCGCCCAGCGCCGCCCCGGCCTGCCGCGCCGCGATGCGCGCCACCTGCCGTGCGTCGGTGGCCCCGACCAGCTCCCGCGACAACGCGTGCAATGCGGCGGTGCGCGCCTCCCGTGCCCGCGCCGCGCGTTCCTGCCGGCGCAGGAGATCGACCAGCGCGCTGATCACCAGGCCGACCGCGAACATCATCCCGAAGGTCAGGAAGTGGCGAGTGTCGTGAACGGTCATCGTGTAGAACGGCGGCACGAAGCAGAAGTCGTAGGCCGCCACCGACAGCGCCGCGGCCGCCAGCGCCGGCCAGCGCCCGCAGCGTGCCGCGACGACCATGATCACGAGCAGGAACAGGACCGCGACGTCCGGCATCGCCAGCACGTCGCGCAGGGCGACACCGAGCCCCGCGACGGCCGCGACGCCCGCCACGGCCATGCCGTAGCCGAGCCAGTCGACCGGACGAGCCGCCGTCTCGCGAGGCGCCGGCGGTTCCTCCGCCCCGCCCTCGTCGCCGGAGATGAAGTGCACCTCAATCGTGCCGCTGCCGCGCACCAGCTCGGACACGAACGAGCCGCGCAGGACGTCGCGCCATCGCCGGTGCGTCGGCTTGCCGACGACGATGCGCGTCACGTTGTGCTCGCGCGCGTAGCGCAGGATCTCCTCGCTCGCACCGGCCCCCGTCAACCGCACGACCTCGCCGCCCAGCGACTCGGCCAGTCGCAGGTTCGCCTGGAGGCGGTCGCGGTCCGGGCCGGTCAGCGCGAACGCGCCTGGGGCCTCCACGTACGCAGCCACCCACGGCGCCCGCAGCCCCGCCGCCATCCGCCGGCCCCCGCGGATCAGGCTCGCCGACGTCGGGCTCGGCCCGACGCAGACCAGGATGCGCTCCCCGGCCGCCCAGGTGCTGCGGATCTCGTGCTGATGCCGGTATGCCGCGACGTCCGCGTCGACCCGCTCGGCCGTGCGCCGCAGCGCCAGCTCCCGCAGCGCCAGCAGGTTCCCGCGGCGGAAGAAGTTGTCCACGGCCCGCCGCGCCTGCTCCGGCAGGTACACCTTCCCCTCGCGCAGCCGTTCCAGGAGCTGGTCGGGCGGCAGGTCGACCAGCTCGATTTCGTCCGCGCGGTCGAGGACGGCGTCGGGGACGGTCTCGCGCACGCGCACGAACGTGATCTGCGCGACGACGTCGTTCAGGCTCTCCACGTGCTGCACGTTGAGTGTCGTCCAGACGTCGATGCCCGCCTCGAGCAGCTCGATCGCGTCCTGCCAACGCTTCGGATGCCGGCTGCCTTCGGCGTTCGTGTGCGCCAGCTCGTCGAGCAGCAGCACCTTCGGCTTGCGGGCCAGCGCTCCGTCGAGGTCGAACTCCTGCTGCAGCGTGCCGCGGTACTCGACCGCTCGCCGCGGGAGCACCTCCAGGCCCTTCAGCAGCTCGGCCGTCTCCTGCCGCCCGTGGGTCTCCACGCCACCCACGACGACATCCGTCCCGTCGGCACGCAGCCGTCGGGCGACCTCGAGCATCGTGAAGGTCTTGCCGACGCCGGGCGAGTAGCCGAAGTAGATGCGCAGCCGCGCGCGGGTGCGGCGGGCCTCTTCCGCCTGCACCCTGCGGAGCAACGCATCGGGATCCGGTCGTCGTTCGTCGTCCATCCCCTCGTCTTCCCGGCCGTTCGCCATCATAACGCCGTCGCACGCGTCGCGTCGCCGTCCCGGGCATCAGGAAAACATAAAGGCATCGCCCGCCGGCTTGACGTCAACCGGCGGGAAGTCCAGCCTGTCGCCATGATTCGCGAGGTGCGACGGGAAGGCGAGCGCGTGTGGCTCGACGTCACCGCCCCGACCCGGGAAGAACTCGCATCGCTGGCCAAGGACTACGGCCTCCACCCGACGCAGGTCGCGGACTGCCTGCAGCCCGAGCATCTGCCGAAGTACGAGCGTACGGGCGACACGACGTTCGTGATCGTCCGCGCGGTCGATGAGGGCGCCCCGGCCGATGCCGACACGGCGCAGGCCCTGACCCACAAGGTCGCGCTCTTCCTGGGCAAGAACTTCCTGATCTCGATCCATCGCTGCGAGCTGCCCTTCCTGACGGCGCTGCGCGAGCGCTACGCGAACCCGCAGCAGGCGATCTACCTCCAGGTCGTGCTGATCGAGACGCTGCAGAGCGCGGTCGAGACGTTCCAGGGGCCGCTGGACGAGGCCGAGCTGCGGATCAACGCGTTCGAGGCCGCGGTGCTGCGCGACCATCGGGACGTTGCGAGTTGGGAGGGGGTCTTCCGCGCCCAGACGCGCCTGACGCTGATCAAGCGTCTGCTCTGGCACACGCTGAACGCCGCGCAGAAGTTCGTGCCCTACTCCAGCGTCAACCAGCCGCTGTGCCAGGATCTGCGCGAGCGGGTGGAGACGTTCGAGTTCTTCGCCGACAACCTGCTCGACGACCTGCGCAACCTGCTCGCCATCCAGCTCTCGCTGGCCGCCAAGACGACCAACGATGTGATGCGGGTGCTCACGGTCTTCTCCGCGTTCTTCATGCCGCTGACGTTCCTGGTCGGCGTCTACGGGATGAACTTCCGCAGTATGCCCGAGCTGGACTGGCAGTGGGGTTACCTCGCCGTCTGGCTTTGCATGATCGCCCTCTCCATCGGCCTCTGGCGCTGGTTCCGCGGCAAGCGCTGGCTGTAGGAGAGGCGCTACCCGCCCGTGACCCGGTACCCCACCCCCTGCTCCGTCACCAGCAACCGCGGGCGGCTCGGATCCGCCTCGATCTTCTTGCGGAGCTGCGCCACGAACACCCGCAGGTACTGGAGCTTGTCCACGAACGGCGGGCCCCACACCTCGCCCAGGATCTGCCGGTGCGTCATCACCTTCCCGGCGTGGCGCGCCAGGAGCGTGAGCAGCCGGTACTCGTGCACCGTCAGGTGGACCGCGCGGCCGCCGACCCGTACCTCCCGACGCTCCTGGTCGATGCGCAACGGCCCGATCTCCAGCGCCGCCTCGCCGTCGGGCGAGCCCGTCGCGGCGGCGTGCCGCAGCGCGACCCGGATCCGCGCCAGCAGCTCGGCCGCGCTGAACGGCTTGGTCAGGTAGTCGTCCGCTCCGGCGTCGAGCGCCCGGACCTTGTCGTCGTCGCGGTCGCGCACCGTCACGATGATGATCGGCACGCCGCTCCACTCCCGCACGCGGCGGACGACGTCGAGCCCGTCGCCGTCCGGCAGGCCCAGGTCAAGCAGGATGAGGTCGGCGCCGCGCGTCGTCGCCGCCGCCAGCCCGGCCTGCGCCGTGTCGGCCTCGACGGTGCGGTAACCCTGCGCCTCCAGCGCCGTGCACAGGAACCGGCGCACCGGCGCCTCGTCCTCCACGATCAACACCAACGGACCCGCCTGGCTCATGAACTCCGTCTGCCCCTATCTGTGTCCATCGGTGTCCATCGGTGGTTTCCTTCCGTCCGGATCCGGAGCGCTCGCACCCGCGTTCGCGCTCACCCGCTCGGCAATCCGATCCAGCGCGAGGTTCAGCTCCAGGACATTCACGCGCGGCTCGCCCAGGAACCCGGCCCAGCGCTCCTGCACATGCCCCGCGACCAGGCGGCGCACGACCTCCTCCGACACGCCTCGTGCTCGCGCCACGCGCGGCACCTGCCAGTAGGCGGCGGCGGGCGAGATATGCGGATCGAGGCCGCTGGCGGACGCCGTCACGAGATCGACGGGCACCGGCACGCGGTTGTCCGGATCCGCCGCGCGTAAGGCTGCCACCCGTGCCGCGACCCGCTCGTGCAGGCCCGGGTTGGAGGGGCCCAGGTTCGAGCCGGTCGAGGCGCGTCCGTCGTAGGGGACGCCCGACGTCGCCGACGGCCGGCTCCAGAAGTACGCCGGGTCGACGAACGACTGGCCGATCAGCTCCGAGCCGACCGGTCGTCCGCCGGACTCGACCAGGCTGCCGTTGGCCTGTCGCGGGAAGATCGCCTGGGCGAAAGCCGTGACCAGCGCGGGGTAGCCCACACCCAGCAGCAGCGTGAAGAGGAGCAGCAGGGTCAACGCGGGTCGCAGGATTGTCTTCATCGTCACACCCCCAGCGCGCCGAGCGCGAGGTCGATGAGCTTGATGAACGGAAAGGGCAGCAACAGGCCGCCGAGCCCGTAGATCAGCAGGTTGCGGCGCAGCACCTTGGGCGCGGGCGCGGGGCGGTAGCGCACGCCGCGCAGGGCGAGCGGGATGAGCGCGATGATGATCAGCGCGTTGAAGATGACCGCCGCGAGGATCGCGCTCTGCGGCGAGTGCAGCCCCATCACGTTCAGGGCTTGCAGCTCGGGATAGGTGGAGGCGAAGGCGGCGGGGATGATGGCGAAGTACTTCGAGACGTCGTTGGCAATGCTGAAGGTCGTGAGGGAGCCGCGGGTCATGAGCATCTGCTTGCCGATGGCGACGACGTCGAGCAGCTTGGTGGGGTTGGAGTCGAGGTCCACCATGTTGCCGGCTTCCTTGGCGGCCTGGGTGCCGGTGTTCATGGCCACGGCCACGTCGGCCTGGGCCAGGGCCGGCGCGTCGTTCGTGCCGTCCCCGGTCATCGCCACCAGGTGGCCCTCCTGCTGGTACTTGCGGATGACCTCCAGCTTCTTCTCCGGGGTGACCTCGGCCAGGAAGTCGTCCACCCCCGCCTCGGCCGCGATCGCCGCGGCGGTCTGCGGGTTGTCGCCGGTGATCATCACCGTGCGGATGCCGGCCTTGCGCAGCTCGGCGAACCGCTCGCGGATCCCGCCCTTGACGATGTCCTTGAGGTGCACGACGCCGAGCGTGCGGGGGCCGTCGGCGACGAGCAGCGGGGTCGCGCCCTGGCGCGCCAGGTCGTCGACCCTGTCGCGCGCTTCGGCCGGCAGGACGCCGCCCTGCTCGCGTACGAAGCGTTCGATCGCCTCCGCGGCGCCCTTGCGGACGCGCCGGCCGTCGAGGTCCACGCCGCTCATGCGCGTCTGGGCGGAGAACGGCACGAAGTGCGCGCCCAGGGCCTTCATGTCCCGGCCGCGGAGCTGGAAGCGGTCCTTGGCCAGGACGACGATGCTGCGCCCTTCCGGGGTTTCGTCGGCCAGCGAGGAGAGCTGCGCGGCATCGGCCAGCTCCTCCTCCCGCACCCCGGGCGCCGGCAGGAAGGCGACAGCCTCGCGGTTGCCCAACGTGATCGTCCCGGTCTTGTCCAGCAGGAGCACGCTCACGTCGCCCGCCGCCTCGACCGCGCGCCCGGACATCGCCAGCACGTTGGCCTGGACCATGCGGTCCATGCCCGCGATGCCGATCGCGGAGAGCAGGCCGCCGATCGTCGTCGGGATGAGGCAGACGAGCAGGGCGACGAGCACGGTCATGCTCACCGGCGTCCCGCGACCCGTCGCCGAGACGGCGTAGGTCGAGTAGGCGAGCAGGGTCACGGTGGCGACGAGGAAGATGATGGTCAGACTCGCCAGCAGGATGCCCAGGGCGATCTCGTTCGGCGTCTTCTGCCGCCGCGCGCCCTCCACCAGCGCGATCATGCGATCGAGGAAGGTCGAACCGGGGTCGGCGGTGATGCGCACGACCAGCCAGTCGGAGAGGACCTTCGTGCCGCCGGTCACGGCGCTGCGGTCGCCGCCGCTTTCGCGGATCACCGGCGCGCTCTCGCCGGTGATCGCGCTCTCGTCGACCGAGGCGACGCCCTCCACGATCTCTCCGTCGCCGGGGACGAGGTCCCCCGCCTCGACGAGCACGACGTCGCCCTTGCGCAGGGACGCCGACGCGGTTTCCTCGACCTTCGCGTCGCGCCGCGGCTCGGCGAGCTTCCGGGCGACGACGTCCTTGCGTGCGCGGCGCAGCGCGTCGGCCTGCGCCTTCCCGCGCCCCTCGGCCATCGCCTCGGCGAAGTTGGCGAAGAGCACGGTGAACCAGAGCCACAGCGACACGGCCAGGGTGAACCACGGCGCCGCCTCGCCGGCCCCGGTGAGCCAGGCATGGAGGAAGAGCGCCGTCGTGAACGCGCTCCCGACCTCGACGACGAACATCACCGGGTTGCGCGCCATGCGCCGCGGGTCGAGCTTGCGGAACGAGTCGCCGATCGCGCGGCGTACCAGCGCCTTCTCGAACAGCGGCCGCCGCGGCGTCCCCGCCTCGGCGCGCATCCCCGCCCAGGAGGTGCCGGGCGGCAGTGATCTTCGTGGACTCATGCTTCATCCCCTACGGGTGGAGCTGCAAGTGCTCGACGATCGGGCCCAGCGCCAGCGCCGGGACGAACGTGAGCGCCCCCACCAGCAGCACCGTGCCCGCCAGCAGCAGCGCGAACAGCGGCGTGTCCGACGGCAGCGTCCCGGCGGTCGCGGGGACGAGGTTCTTGCGCGCCAGCGCTCCGGCCACCGCCAGCACGGGGACGATCACCCAGTACCGGCCGAACAGCATGCACAGCCCGAGCGCGGCCGAGTAGAAGACGTTGGTCACCCCCAGCCCGGCGAAGGCCGAGCCGTTGTTGTTCGAGGTCGACGAGAACGCGTAGAGGATCTCCGAGAACCCGTGCGCCCCGGGGTTCAGCACCGTTCCCGTCCCCTGCGGAACCAGCGAGCCGATCGCCGTACCGATCAGCACCGCCATCGACGGCAGCAGGACCACCAGCGCCGCCATCTTCATCTCGAACGCCTCGAGCTTCTTGCCCAGGAACTCCGGCGTCCGGCCCACCATCAGCCCGGCCAGGAAGACGGCGATGATCGCGAACATCAAGAGGCCGTACAGCCCCGACCCGACCCCGCCGAAGACGACCTCGCCGAGCTGCATCAGCCACAACGGCGCCATGCCGCCGAGAGGCATGTAGCTGTCGTGCATCGAGTTGACCGATCCGTTCGAGGCGGCCGTGGTCGCGGCGGCCCACAGCGCGGAGGAGCCGATGCCGAAGCGGACCTCCTTGCCCTCCATGTTGCCGCCCGACTGCGCCACGCTCGCCGCGTCGTCGACGCCCATCGGGCGCAGCGCCGGGTTCCCCGCCTGCTCCGCGCTCGACGCCACGAGCACGAGCGGGATCAGGATGCCGGCCATCACGCCGATCAGCACCCAACCCAGGCGCTTGTGCTTGACCAGCGCTCCCCAGGTGAAGCAAAGCGCGGCCGGGATGATCAGGATCGCGAACAGCTCGAGGAAGTTGCTCCACGCCGTTGGGTTCTCGAACGGGTGCGCCGAGTTCACGTTGTAGAAACCGCCGCCGTTCGTCCCGAGCTGCTTGATCGCCAGCTGGGAGGCGACCGGGCCCAGGGCCAGCGTCTGGTGGCCGACTCCGGGTGCACCCGGCGCCGCCGGGTCGAGCGTCGCGACCGTGACGCTGCCGTTGAAGGTCTGGACGACGCCCTGCGAGACGAGGAACACGGCCAGGACGAGCGACAGCGGCAGGAGGACGTAGAGCGTGCTGCGCGTCAGGTCGACCCAGAAGTTGCCGATGGTTTCCGCGCTCTTGCGCACGAAGCCGCGCGCCAGGGCGGCGACCAGGGCGATGCCGGTCGCGGCGGAGACGAAGTTCTGCACGGTGAGCGCGAGCATCTGCGTGAGGTGGCTCATCGTCGTCTCGCCGCCGTACGACTGCCAGTTCGTGTTCGTGGCGAAGCTGACGGCGGTGTTGAACGCGACGGGCGAAGGCACGGCCCCCATGCCGGTCGGGTTCAGCGGCAGGAGCCCCTGCAGCCGCTCCAGCGCGTAGACGGCCAGCAGGCCGAGCAGGTTGAAGGCGAGCAGCGACAGCGCGTAGCGCTTCCAGCCCATCTCCTCGTCGGGTCGGACCCCCGACAACCGGTAGAGCACCCGTTCCAGCGGGCCCAGGATCCGCTGTGCGACCCGCGCCTCGCCCGCGAACACGCGCGCGACGTACCGTCCGAGCGGCACGCCGAGCGCGATCAGCAGGGCGAAGTAGACCGCGTCCAGGAGCAGCGTCGACGCCGTCATTGGAACCACTCCGGCTTGAGCAGCGCGGCGAACAGGTAGATCAGAATACCTGCCGACACGATCCCCCCCGCCCATAGCAAGGCCGTCATCGTCGCGTCTCCGTCACAGCTTCCCGGCCAAGTGCACGAAGCCCCACGTGGCGAGGAAGAAGACCAATGCCGTCCCGATCCACACCGCGTCCATGGCGCATGCCTTCCCCGGCGCGCCGCGATCGGTTCGCGCGCCGCGACTCGTCTCGCGACATGTTGGCGAGTCGGATCTCAGTTCGGCATCAGGGTCTGGCCGGCGGGCATCAAGAAACCATTCGTGGAGGCGATGCCGGGTCGCTCCCGGCGTCTAGCGCAACTCGATCCGCCGGGTCATCCAGTCCGTGCCGCCGCGCCCGTCGTGCACGACGATCCAGAAGTCGACGGTGGCGGCTCCTTCGGGCGGGGTCCACTCGACCTTCGGCTCCTCCCCGCCGCTGCGGGTGCGCTCGAACGAGCCGGCCGTGGCGAACCAGGAGACGTAGACCTCCTCGGTCCGCTGCCGGGGCGAGCCGAAGGCGATTTCGGTCCACGTCTCCGCGGAGCCTTCGGTCAGAGCAGCGATGATTTCCACCGGCTCGCAGGAGTCGCCGGCGCACGACGCGCGCTCCGAGGTCTCGTCGCTCCAGTCCGTGCCGTCCAGCGTCAACCCGTCCAGCCCCGGGTTGTGGTTCAGCTCGTCGCTCTCGCGCGAGAAGACCCTCTTGTACGCGACCGCGCCGTCGCCGCCCGCGCACTCCGGCGTGCCCGCCGTCCCGCCGTCCCTCGGCAGCTCGAAGGTGCCGCCGGCGCAGACGGCGAGCGTCACCATCACCTGCGCCTCGATCTCCCCTTCCGCCAGCGGCGGTGACGTGAAGGCGAACGTCGGCTCCATGCCGATCCCCACGATGCCGCCGCGCTCCGGATCGGCGCAGGCCTCGGGATCGAGCGACGGGCCGAGCCGACAGGCGACCCAGAGCCACGAGAGCGCCCGCCCTTCACCCTCCGGATCGGCGACCAGCGCCTCGAGCGCGACCGTCGTCCCCGGCGGCCCGTCCGGGACGTCCGCGCGCACGGCGATGATCCGGAACCGCTCGACCAGGCTCTGCGGCGCCATGTCCCCCGCGCACCCCGCGACGGATGCCCAGGCGGCGAGCGCGGCGGCGAGCGTCGTTCGGCCTGCCTTGGTTCGGATGCTCTGCGATGGGAACGACGTTGTCATGGCCGGAGCGAGAAGGTACCCCAACGCCGGCATTCCGCAAGGGGACGGAAGGGAAAGAAACCACCGATGGACACCGATGGACACAGATGGCTCCGCCCCGGTGCCGGCACGCACGCTCTTGCGCTCCCCGCCCTTCACCCAGCGCTCCGCACCTCCGGACCAACAACTCGATCCGATCGACCCACCAACGACCAACAACCTCCTTCCCCCCCTGCCGCGCGCTTGCTATGGTCCCGCGACCGCCGCGTGGGGTGCGACGGTCCGGAGCGCTGCCGGTGTGACGCGCGAACGAACTCCCGCCATCCTCCTGCTCGAAGATGGACGCTGTTTCCGCGGACGGGCGGTTGGCGCAACCGGCGAGGCGTTCGGCGAGGTCGTGTTCCACACGAGCATGTCGGGGTACGAGGAGATTCTCACGGATCCCTCGTACCGCGGCCAGATCGTGGCCTTCACCACGCCGCACATCGGCAACTACGGGATGACCGGGGAGGACGTGCAGGCCGCGCGTCCGGCGCTGTCCGGGATGGTGGTGCGCGACCTGTCGCCCATCGCGAGCAACTGGCGGGCGACGCAGACGCTGGGCGAGTGGCTGGTCGAACGTGGCGTGGCGGGCATCTCGGGCGTGGACACACGGGCGCTCACGCGGCACCTGCGGGACCGCGGCGCGATGCGGGCGGGGATCTTCCGCGCGGTGGAGCCGACGGAGGTTCTCGTGGGGCGGGTGCGCGCCTCCCCGGGGCTCGACGGGCGCGACCTGACGGCCGAGGTCACGACGCTCGAGCCGTGGGTGGCGCGTGCGGAAGGTCGTGTCCTGCACCGGGTGGTGCTGATCGACTTCGGCGTCAAGCGCGGCATACTGCGCGCGCTGGCGCGGCGCGGGGTCGAGGTCCACGTCCTGCCGGCGTCGGCGGGCCCGGACGAGGTCTTGGGCCGGCGACCCGACGGGCTGGTCCTCTCCAACGGTCCGGGCGATCCGGCGGCCGTCGCCCGCGGCGTCGACACGACCCGCGAGCTGCTGGGGCGGCTGCCCATCCTCGGCATCTGCCTGGGGCACCAGATCCTCGGCCTCGCCTTCGGCGGGAAGACCTTCAAGCTGCGGTTCGGCCACCACGGCGGCAATCATCCCGTCCGCGACCTGGCCGGCGACGAGGTGTGGATCACGGCGCAGAACCACGGCTTCGCCGTCGACCCGCAGTCGCTGCCGCGGGGCGAGGTCGAGCCGACGCACCTGAGCCTGTACGACGGAACGCTCGAGGGGCTCGCGTCGCGCAAGCACCGCGTGATGGCGGTGCAGTTCCACCCCGAGGCGTGTCCGGGGCCGAGCGACGCGGCGGTGGTTTTCGACAGGTGGGTGGAGCAACTGGGGGCTGGTAGCTGGTAGCTGGTAGCTGGCAGCTGGTGGCTGGTTGGTTCCGAACCGAACCGCGCCCTTCAGGGCGCGGCTTCCGCGGTTCGGCACTGGACGTCGGGGGGATGAGGACGGGCGGGTTGGCGAAGCGGGACGACATCCGGAAGATCCTGGTGATCGGCTCGGGGCCGATCGTCATCGGTCAGGCCTGCGAGTTCGACTACTCGGGCACCCAGGCGGCGCGGGCGCTGCGCGAGGAGGGCTACGAGGTCGTCCTGGTCAACTCGAACCCCGCGACGATTATGACCGACCCCGGCGTCGCGGATCGCACGTACCTCGAGCCCCTCACCGTCAGCGCGGTGGGCAAGGTCCTGGAGCGCGAGCGGCCGGACGCGATCCTGCCGACCGTGGGCGGCCAGACGGCGCTCAACCTGGCGGTGCGGCTGGCCGAGACGGGCATCCTGCGCGAGAGCGGGACGAGGCTCATCGGCGCGCGGCTGGAGACGATCCGCGTGGCCGAGGACCGGCGCCTGTTCCGCACCGCGATGCTGGCCGAGGGTCTCGACGTCCCGCGGTCGTTCCTCGCGGCGACGGTCGATGCGGCGTTGGCCCAGGCGCCGGAGATCGGCTACCCGCTCGTCGTCCGCCCCAGCTTCACGCTCGGTGGCCACGGCGGCGGCATCGCCTACAACGTCGAGGAGCTGCGTGAGATCGTCCGGCGGGGCATCGAAGCCTCGCCGATCGGCGAGGTGCTGGTCGAGGAGGGAGTGCTCGGCTGGAAGGAGTTCGAGCTGGAGGTGATGCGCGACCGGCGCGATCGCTTCGTCGTGGTCTGCTCCATCGAGAACGTCGACCCCATGGGCGTGCATACCGGCGACTCGGTTACCGTCGCCCCGGCGATGACGCTCACCGACGTCGAGTACCAGAAGATGCGCGACGCCGCGAAGCGGGTCATCCGACGCGTCGGCGTCGAGACGGGAGGCTCGAACATCCAGTTCGCGGTGCACCCGGAGACGGGGCGCATGGTCGTGATCGAGATGAACCCGCGCGTCTCGCGCTCCAGCGCCCTGGCCAGCAAGGCGACCGGGTTTCCCATCGCCCGCATCGCCGCCAAGCTCGCCGTCGGCCTCACGCTCGACGAGATCCGCAACGACATCACGAAGGAGACCCCGGCCTGCTTCGAGCCGTCGATCGACTACGTGGTGGTCAAGGTGCCGCGCTTCGCCTTCAAGAAATTCCCCGGCGTGCGCGACACGCTGGACACGCAGATGCGCTCGGTGGGCGAGGTCATGGCCATCGGCCGGACCTTCCCCCAGGCCCTGCAGAAGGCGCTGCGCTCACTGGAGATCGGGCGGGCCGGCCTCGGCGCGGACGGCAAGGAGGAGGCGACCGCGGAGCGGCTGCGCGAGCGGCTCGTCACGCCGCACCCGGCGCGGCTGTTCTGGGTGCAGAGCGCGTTCCGCCTGGGCATGCCGATCGAAGAGGTCCACCGGCTCACGAAGATCGACCCGTGGTTCCTCCACCAGATGCACGGGCTGCTCGAGACGGAGCGGGAGATCGCGGCCGCATCGTCGGGGACCCTTCCTCCGGACCTGCTGCGCGAGGCCAAGCGCGAAGGGTTCTCCGACAAGCAGATCGCCCATTTGACCGGGACGGAGGAGGACGCGGTGCGGGCGCGGCGGCACGAGCTGGGGGTCGTGCCGACGTACAAGACGGTCGACACCTGCGCCGCGGAGTTCGCGGCCTCCACGCCGTACCACTACGGCACGTACGAGGACGAGGACGAGGTCGTCCCGTCGGACAAGCCGAAGGTGATGATCCTCGGCGGCGGGCCGAACCGCATCGGGCAGGGCATCGAGTTCGATTGCTGCTGCGTCCACGCGGTCGAGGCGCTGCGCGCGGCCGGCTACGAGACGATCATGGTCAACTGCAACCCGGAGACCGTCTCGACCGACTTCGACACCGCGGACCGGCTGTACTTCGAGCCGTTGACGGTGGAAGACGTGCTGGAGATCGCGGCGCGCGAGAAGCCCCTCGGAGCGATGGTGCAGTTCGGCGGCCAGACGCCGCTGGCGCTCGCCGGGACCCTGGAGCAGCACGGCCTCAAGATCCTCGGCACGACGCCCGACGCGATCGATCTGGCCGAGGACCGCGGGCGCTTCGGCGCGCTGCTCGACCGGCTCAAGATCCCGCGGCCCGACTACGGCATGGCGCGCTCGCTCGGCGAGGCGCGCGAGGTCGCGCGGAAGATCGGCTACCCGGTGCTCGTCCGCCCGTCGTACGTGCTCGGCGGCCAGGCGATGGCGGTGTGCTACGACGAGAGCCGCCTGGCGGGGTACCTGGACGCGGCGATGTGCGCCGCCGAGGGGCGGCCGATCCTCGTCGACCGGTTCCTGGAGGACGCCTTCGAGGTGGATGTCGACGCGCTGGGCGACGGCACGCACGCGGTCGTGTGCGGCATCATGCAGCACGTCGAGGAGGCCGGGATCCACTCGGGCGACTCGGTCGCGGTGCTGCCGACGTGGAAGGTGCGCGCCGATCACCTGGAGACCATTCGCAAGTACACCAAGGACCTCGCGCTGGCGCTGGGCGTGCGCGGGCTCATGAACGTGCAGTACGCGATCTTCGAGCAGCGGGTCTACGTCCTGGAGGTCAATCCGCGGGCGAGCCGGACGGTGCCGTTCCTGTCCAAGGCGTTGGGGATCCCGTTCGCGAAGATCGCGGCGCGGCTGATGATGGGGCGGACGCTGGCGGAGGAGGGGCTGCTCGAGGAGCCGAAGCCGCGCGGGTATTCGATCAAGGCGCCGGTGTTCCCGTTCGACCGCTTCCCGGGGTTCGACCCGGTTCTGGGGCCGGAGATGCGCTCGACGGGCGAGGCGTACGGGTGCGACGCGGAGTTCGGGCTGGCGTTCGTGAAGGCGATGATGTCGGCGGGGCAGACGCTGCCGGCGCACGGGACGGTGTTCCTGTCGGTCAACGACCGGGACAAGGACGAGATCGTGCCCATCGCGCAGACGTTCCACGAGCTGGGCTTCCGGCTGGTGGGGACGCAGGGGACGGCGGCGCGGCTGCGGCGCGAGGGTTTTTCGTGCGATGCCGTGTTCAAGGTGAACGAGGGCCGGCCGCACGTGGCGGACCGGATCTTCAACGGCGAGATCGACCTCCTGATCAACACGCCGCTGGGCGGCGCCTCGTACTACGACGAGCACGCGATGCGCCGCGCCGCGATCACCTGCCGCGTCCCGATCCTCTCCACGCTCTCCGCGGCGCGCGCCGCGGCGGAAGGCATCGGGCGGCTGCGGGCGAGCGTGCTGACGGTAAGGGCGTTGCAGGATGGGGGCGAGCGGTAGGGGGCGAGCGGTCGAGCGGTCGAGCGGTCGAGCGGTAGTGGGGCAGGGCGGTGGGAGGAACGGCGGTGGGCGGTGGGCGGTGGGGCGGTCGGGCCGCAGCACGGCCTTGCCCGTATCCGAACCGCGAACTGCTCGGCGGCACGGCCGCCGAGTCTCGTCGGGGCCAGCCCGCGGCTGGCGCCGTTCGACCCCGGCTTCCGGCGGACCTGGACGCCTTCCGGGGCCGAGCGTAGGATCGCCGCATGGGTGCGGTGCCCGCGGAATTCCGGTGGCTCTTCTGGGATGTGGATTTCGCGTCGGTGGACGCCGGCGAACACGCGGATTTCGTCCTGGCGCGCGTCCTGGAGTTCGGGCGGATGTCGGAGGTGCGGTGGTCGATCGCGACCTACGGGCTGGAGCGCATCCACCGCTTCCTGCGCGACTGCGGCCATCCCGAGCTGAGCGAGCGAACGGTAGCGTTCTGGCGAGCGGTGCTGAACGCGGAGGAGGAGGAATGGGCGACACCCCCGTCCTGGCGCCGGAGCAGGATCGCGCCCTGGAATGCCTGAGCCGCGTCGCCGGCATCGATCGGTTCTACCTTGCCGGTGGTTCCGCGGTCGCCTGGCACCTGCACCACCGCATCTCGCGGGATATCGACCTCTTCTCCGCGGCCGGCACGGAGGACCTCGGGGAGCTGCGGGAACGGATCACGACGACCGTGCCGGCAGCCGAGGTGGTCTCGACGACGGACGTGGCGCTCCGCCTCCGGCTGGAGGGTGCGCCGGTCGACTTCGTGCGCTATCGGTACCCGTTGCTGGAGCCGCCGTCCGTCGGACCGAGAGGATTCACGGTCGCCGGCTTGCGCGATCTGGCCGCGATGAAGCTCGCCGCCGTGGCGGGCCGCGGCCTGCGGCGCGACTTCTGGGATCTTCACGCGATCCTCGGTCGGGTCCTGTCGATCCACGATGCGGCGCGCGCCTACCTCGACCGCTTCGGGCTGGCGCAGCCCGACCTGTACCACCTGGCGCGCTCGCTGACGTATTTCGCCGACGCCGAGCGCGACGCGGTTTTCCCGGCCGGAATGGATGTCGCGCTTTGGGAGGAGATCAAGAAGTTCCTCCGGGTCGAGACGCCGAAGCTGCTCGCCGGCCCCTGACGGCGCCGTCCCGCGCCGCAAGATCCGGCGCGTGAGGCAGCGATCGGTGATGTTCCGCTTGACAGCACCGTGATGGGTCTTGCCTTCGCCCGGTCCTTTTTCCCGCCTCCCGTCGGGAGGCATCCGGGGGTGCATCAAGGCGGCGAATTCGGGATTGTTGATCGGATGGACGAGGCCGTTCGTCGGACGCGAGAAGACGGCCCAGCCCAGGTTCGAGGAGTACCTCGGCTACCTGGCCAAGCTCCAGGCCGAGAAGAAGATCGAGAGCTTCGAGCCGGTGCTGTGCGACCCGACCGGCCACAACACGCTGGGCGGGTTCTTCCTGGTGCGCGGCGACCCGCCGCGCCATGGCATCTGCACCCACCGCACCTCGCCACCTCTCCAGCCGGTCTCTCCACCTCTCCTTGCCCGATCCGGTGAAGGCCGACGCGTCGAGGTCCGCCGTCCGACTTTGACTCACGTGTGGAGGAACTCGGGCGACAAGGAGACACCTCCGAAATGGGGCTTCCCCTGTTCCGCGCATCGTGAGATGGTCGGTCGCATCGAAGGGCGCCCGCGAGGGCCCGGGGCGATCGAGGTGCGATGCGGTTCCTCTTCGTGGTCGACCTGCACGGGGACGAGGAGTCGTACGAGACGGCCTTGGCCGCGGCGCGCGAACGGGAAGCCGTCGCGATCGTCAACGGCGGCGATCTGCTGCCCCACGGGCTCCGGAACGCCTTCGCCGGCCAGCGCGACTTCCTCGGTTGGCTGCGCGCCCATTGGTCCGCGGCGCGCGCCGCCGGGATCGCCAGCTACGCGATGTTTGGCAACGACGACGCGCGCGCGCTCGCCGGCGAGCTGGACGGCATGGCCGGCGAGGGGATCGTCACCCGCCTCGATGGCGGAGGGTGGCTCGAGTTGGGCGGTTCGTCCGACCGTGGGCCGTCCGGTGCGGGATGGACGGTTCTCGGCTTTCCGTGGGTCCCCGACCCGCCGTTCCGGCTCAAGGACTGGTGTCGCCATGACGACACCGCGCGCGGCAGCCCCCCACAGTTCGGCACTCCCCTTGTCTCGACCTCCGCCGGATTGGTCGAGGTCCCGGCCGACGCCCTCTCGAGGCTGCCGACGATCGAGGACGAGCTAGCCGCCCTGCCCGCGCCGCCCGACCCCGCCCGCGCCATCCTCGTCGCCCACGGCCCTCCCGCGGGGATCGGCCTCGGCACGACGGGTGATCGCCGGGACGTCGGCTCGCACGCCGTAGCGCGCTTCCTCGAGCGCTCCGGCTTTCCGCTCTCGCTCCACGGCCACATCCACGAGTCGCCGCACGTCTCCGGGCGCTGGTGGGGTCGCCTGGGCAAGACGGTGTGCGTCAACCCGGGGGCCATGGAGCGGCCGCCGTGGGTGGTCGTCGACCTGGACGCGCGCACGGTCGAGCACCGGACGATGGGTCTCGCGACGTTCTAGCGTGGAGCGTCACGTTGCGCGCCACCGGCGGTCCCCGTACAATGTCCGCATTCGTCCCGCCCGATCGGAGTGCGGGGAACGGAGGGAACCATGAACGCGGAGGCTCGACGCCCCTGGTTTCGCTGGTTGCTCGCGATCGCGACGGTTGCCGCGGGCCTGCCGGCCTGTGGCGGGTCGGGCAACCCGGCCGGCGACGCGGACGTCGATGTCGACGCCGACGGGATCGACGGGGACGAGGACATCCCGGACGGTGTCGAGGAGGCCGAGGAGGACGGCGGGGACGGGGAAGCCGACGCGGAGGCGGGCGACTCGCGGACGTGCACGTCGGGCGGGGAGTGCAGCGACCATAACCCGTGCACGCTCGATGAGTGCCTTGGCGGCTTCTGCGCGAACACGGCGGTGGCGGACGGCACGGCGTGCGACGACGACGTGTTCTGCATGCTGCCCGGAACGTGCGAATCGGGCGCGTGCACGGGAATGTCGGAGAACACCTGCGACGACTCCGACCTGTGCACGGACGATCTTTGCGAGGAGGTGCTGGCGGAGTGCCGGCACACGCTGCGTCCGCGACCGGGCGAGGAGGGGCCGCCCGGCGACGCCTCGTGCTCCGACGGCCTGGACAACGACTGCGACACGCAGCTCGACGCCGCCGACCCGAACTGCGTCCCGTGCACCGGCGATGCGGAGTGCGCGGACGCCAACGAGTGCACCGACGACGTGTGCGACGCCGGCGTCTGCCGCAACGTGCTGCTGGCGGAGGGGACGGCGTGCAACGACGGGCAGTTCTGCAACGTCGACGAGACGTGCGTCGGCGGCGTGTGCGGTGGTGGAGCGCCGCGCGACTGCTCGGGCGTGGCGCCCGTGTGCAACGTCGGGCGCTGCAACGAAACGGAGGACCGCTGCGTGCCGGAGCCGATCGTGGACGGCACGTCCTGCTCCGACGGCCTGTTCTGCACACTGGGCGAGACCTGCGCCGGCGGCGTGTGCGGCGGCGGGGCGGACCGCGACTGCTCGATGCTGACGGACCCGTGCAACACCGGCGCCTGCGACGAGACGGCGGGCGCGTGCGTGACGCGGCCGGTGACCGACGGCACGACGTGCGACGACGGGCTGTTCTGCACGACCGGCGACCACTGTGTCGTGGGAGGGTGCGTCGCCGGCGCCGCCCGCAGCTGCGCCGACGCCGACTCCTGCACCACCGACTCCTGCAACGAGAGTCTCGACGGCTGCGACAACGTGCTCGCTCCCGTTCCGGGCGCGGAGCGGCGCGGCACGGCGTCCTGCTCCGACGGCCTGGACAACGACTGCGACAGACTGATCGACACGGCCGATCCCGACTGCGCGATGTGCGGGTCGGCCACCGACTGCAACGACGGCAATCCGTGCACGACGGACGCCTGCACCGGCGGCATCTGCGTCAACAACCCCGCCCCGGGCGGCTCGTCGTGCGACGACGGCCAGTTCTGCACCACCGGCGACGTCTGCACCGGCGGCGCCTGCGGCGGGTCGGCGCGCGACTGCTCGACGGCGGCCGATGCCTGCAACGCGGGGCTCTGCAACGAGACGGCCGATGCCTGCCAGCCGTCCCCGCTGCCCACCGGCACCGTATGCGACGCCGACGGCAACCCCGCGACACGCGACATCTGCCTTGCCGGTTCCTGCACCCTCTCCGTCTGCGGCGACGGCTTCTGGGACGCGGGTGGCACCGAGTTCTGCGAGGACGGCAACACGCTCACCGAGAGCTGCTCCACGCCGCCGGTGTCCTCGTGCGTCCGCGACTGCTCCATCCGCCAGGACACCTGCGGCGACGGCACGCTGCAGACCGACCGCGGCGAGAGCTGCGACGACGGCGACACCGACAGCTTCGATGCCTGCACGACGTCGTGCACCGTCAACGACCAGGGCATCGGCGCCCCCTGCACCTGCACCGGCTCCTGCCCGGTCGCCAACCCGGCGTCCGCCACGATCAGCGGCTGCTCCGGCGTCGTCACCCCGACCGGGTCGCTCGTCGGCTGTGCCCGCAGCGGCACAATCTCGGGCAACCGCTTGTACTTCGCCGGCGGCTTCTGCACCGCCTACGCTCATCGTTGCCGGCCCTCCTGGCTTTGCGGCCTCGCCGGCATCCCGGCCGACGTCGGCAACTACACCGCCTTCGTCGGGCCTTGCCCCGCCGGCAGCATCCTGCTGCAGTACACCGTCTCCTCCAGCGGCGTGACCCTGGAGACCAAAAGCTGCCAGAAGGTTTGCACTACGGATTCGCAGTGCCGTTGGAACGAATACGACACCAACTGGCATGCCTGCGGGCACTACGAGTGCATGCCGAGTCCGTCCACGCCGGGGACCAACGTCTGCTTCGACTCGCAGTCGTCGCCGCCCTGATGCCGGAGCGTCTCCCGGGTCGTTCGCCTGCAACGGACCTGCCGCGCTCCGAATGCCGTCATTCCGGTTCCTTGACGGCGCCGGCCGATCCGCCTAGCCTCGCTCCATCTGGGGGCTGCTGATGCACGCGACGCGGTGGTTGGTCGTTCGATTCCTCGCGGCCGTCCTTCCGGCCGGCTGCAGCCTTCTCTACCCGTTCGAACTGCCCGACGAGGACGGCGGGGACGCGGCGGATGCGGTCGAGGCGACCGAGGACGGTCCCGCCGAGGACGCCGGTGCCGTCTGCGGCAACGGGAGTGTCGAGTCCCCCGAGGAGTGCGACGGCGATCCGGAGCGGTCCTGCAGCACCGCCTGCGGTTCCTCGGGGACGCAGACGTGCACGGCGTGCGTCTGGAGCGCGTGCGCACCGCCGCCCGACAACTGCAACGGCCTCGACGACGATTGCGACACGGTGACCGACGGAGGTTACCCCTGCGCGGCGAACGCGGAGGTCCCCTGCACCACGCCGTGCGGCGTCGCGGGCTCCGGCACCTGCTCGGCGACCTGCGAACCGCCACCGCGCTCGGCCTGCGCAGCGGACGGCGAGGCCTGCAACGGCTGCGACGACAATCGCGACGGGGCGACCGACGAGGGCTGCGCGTGCGTCGCCGGCTGGGCGGTCGAGCATCCGCTGGCGCCCGGTCCCGAGTCGCTGTACGGCATCGGCGCCGCGCAGGACGGTTCGGGCTGGGCCTTCGCCGTCGGCTCCACCGGGCAGATCCTGCAGTACGACGGAACGGAGTGGACACGGGCGGCGTCGGTCGGCACCGACACGATCCGTTGGGTCGATGTCCCGCGTCGCGACTTCGCCGTCGCCGTCGGTCAGCTCGGGTCGGTCTACTGGTGGAACGGGACGAGTTGGCGCTTCGACGACACGAGCGGCACGCCGTCGGTGCTGTACGCGGTCGACTGCATCGCCGACGACGACATCTGGGCGGTCGGCGCCGGCGGCGCGGCGGTCCATTGGGACGGCACGGGGTGGTACCCGAGCGCGACGGGCACGCCGCGCCACCTGTACGGCGTCCTCGCCTTTGCCCATGACGACGTCTTCGCGGTCGGCACCAACGGCACGGTGATGCGCTTCGACGGTGCGTCGTGGACCCGCATTTCGCCGCCTTGGCTGGCGGCGGAGATCGAGACCGTCTGGTCGACCAGCGACGGGGCGCGCCTGTACGTGGCCGGCACGGCCGGCGCCGTCGCCGTCTGGGAGCGGGCGACCGGCACCTGGACCTCGCTGCCCACCGGGACCCTGGAGACGATCTACTCGCTGTGGGGCGCCGGCGAGAATGACCTCTGGGCGGTCGGGGGCAACACCCGCGGTACCATCCTGCACTTCGACGGCGCAACGTGGACGGAGAACGTCGCCACGCCTTCCCTCGACCGGCGCGGCTACCTCGCCGCCTCCGGCACCGCGGCCGACGACATCTATGCCGTGCTGCACGACGGCGGCATCATGCACTGCGACGGCACGTCATGGCGGCCGATGGAAGGGGCGGTCACCGTCAGCCTGCACGGGATCTCCGGCACGTCGTCGCAGGCGGTGTTCGCGGTCGGGTCCACCAGCACTCCGGGCGGCCCGGAGGGCACGGCGCTGCTGCGCTACGACGGCAGGGCGTGGCGGTTGGCGAACTGGCAGACCGGCTTCGCCGCCGTCGGTCTCTGGACTGCCGCGGCCAACGACATCTTCGCCGTCTTCGGCGACCAGCGCGTGCGCCGTTTCGACGGCTCGACCTGGGCCGCCTTCCCGGTCGGCTTTCCCGACTTCCGCTGGTTCGCGACGTGGGGCCTGTCGGCCGCCCAGACCTTCCTCGTCGGCGGCCAGGACAGCTCCGGCGGCCAGCCGCTCATCTTCCAGGGCGCGGCGGGAAGCTGGTCCGCCGTCGTCACCCCGACCCTGCCCGACGTGGACCTCAACGGCGTCGCCGGTACGACGGCCGCCGACGACGTCCTGGCCGTCGGCACTGCCGGCACGATTCTCCGCATCCACCCCGGCGACTGGTCGGTCGAGCAGGACATGGTCGCCGCCGCGCCGACCGACACCCTGCGCGCCGTCTGGCCGGCGTCGCCGACCGAGGCGTTCGCGGTCGGCGACAACGGGGCGATCCTGCACTGGGACGGCACGAGTTGGAACTCCATGACGACGTCGTCGGACCCCTGGTTCGGCTACCGGCTCTACGCCGTCTGGGGTTCCTCGCCGTCCAACGTCTTCGCCGCCGGCGAGTCGGACATGCTCGTGCGCTACGACGGCGTCCGCTGGCGGACGATCACCATCGACACCCTCGCAGACTTCACCGGCATCTGGGGCTCGGCCGCCAACAACGTCTTCCTCGTTTCCAACGACCGCAGCGGCAAGATTCTCCATCGTTGCGGCTCGGCCTGGTAGCCCGGAACGGCGGCGTCCGGTTCGGGCCGTCGGACTCCGAGTCCGGCCGTGCGCGCAATCGCGAGCGGCTTCGTTGACCCTCCGTCCCCGAAGCTGGTACCGTACCTGCGTATTGGTGTCGGCGGTTCCCGCCCTGGAAGAAGATGCGGGGGGCCGGTCCGGCGCGGGAGTAGTTTGTGGCGGGAGCGATTCAGGTTCCCGGCTATCGGATGATCCGTGCCCTCGGGCGTGGCGGTATGGGTTCGGTGTTCCTGGCGGAGAAGGTGTCCACGGGCGAGCCGTTCGCGGTCAAGTTCCTGCGCCAGGACTGCATGGACGACCCCGCGTACCTGACGCGTTTCGAACGCGAGGTCACGGCGCTGCGGTCGATTCGCCATCCGAACGTGGTGAACGTCTACGCCTGGTCCATTCCGACGGACGCGATGAGTGACGAGCGTCCGTACGTGATCATGGAGTATCTGGAGGGCGAGGGTCTGGACAAGGTTCTCGCCCGGGACAAGGTCCTTTCTCCGCTCGTCGCGACGCGGGTCATGCTCCAGCTCCTGGACGGGCTGGCCGCGGCGCACCAGGTCGGCGTCGTCCACCGTGATCTCGGGCCCTCCAACGTCTTCCTCATGCCGCGGCAACGCGGCCGGTTCCATGTGAAGATCCTCGACTTCGGCTTGGCGCGTTCGGTGGAGATGACGGAGGGGCAATCCGAGCTGACGCAGCAGGGGACGCTGATGGGCAAGCCCGCGTACGTGGCGCCGGAGGCGCTGACGGGGCAGAACATCGACGGGCGTTGCGACATCTTCGGCTGCGGCATCCTCCTGTTCCGGATGTTGACCGGTTCCTTCCCGTACAAGGAGTCGGACAGCCACATGCTGTGGGTGGAGCGGTTGCGCGACGCGCGCGCCGAGACCGAGTATCCGCCGCCGAGCACGCTGGCCTCCGACCTCCCCGTGGCGCTCGACCGCATCACCGTCAAGGCGATGCGCTCGCGGGTTTTCGAGCGCTACGCCACCGTCGAGGCGATGCAGGAGGACCTGCTCGAGGTCGAGAGCGCGCTGTTGGGTGACAACCCGTCGCGGGCCGACTGGTCCAGCTCGCATCCGGGCATCGTTAGTCTGGGGGAGTATTCGCAGGGCGGTTCGTCCCGCGGCAGGGGGAACGTGGCGGATGCGACCCCGACGGTCGGGGGTGCGACGGGAAGCGGCTCGCTGCCCCCATCGCGCAGCCGCTCGCTGGTCTGGGGTGGTGCGGCCGCTGGAGCGCTGCTGCTGGGGCTCCTGTTGTTCTTCGTCTTCCGCGGTGGCGGCGGGAATGGCAGGCAGGAGGGGGCGGCACCGGACGCGAAGGTCGTCGCCGCGGCCGACGTCGCTTCGCCGATCAAGCCGGCGGGACAGGATGCCGGAGCCATGGTGGCGGACGCCGGGGGCAACGCCGACGCGGCGCCGGTCGCGGTGCCGGCCGACGTCGTCGAAACTCCATCGATGGCCGGGGTCGACGTCCCGCCCGAGCCGGCGGACGCCACGCCGCCGCAGGTGATCCTGGTCGTCAAGGGTGCGCCGCGCGACGCCAAGGTCCGCGTCGGGGACGTCGCGCTCGAGGGCGACCCGCCCACCGGCCTCGTGGCTGCCGCGGAGCAGGTCGAAGTCGTGGTCGAGGCGCGCGGTTGGGCCACCTGGCGCGAGACCATCGCGTTGCTCGAGGATCGCGAGCTCACGGTCCGGATGCGGCGGACGGAGGACAACCCGCCCCCGCCGCGGGACGGCGGACACCACACGATTCCCACGGTCCCCGAGGAGCCGCCGTTCTGACGGGGTCTCGGCGACCGCAGGCCGGAGGTCGAATGCTGCGTCTGACCCGCCACCAACCGTTCCGCCGTGGCGTTCCGCCCGCAGGCCGCATGGGCGCCCTGGCCGCCTTCGCGGCCGCCGGCCTGTTCGGCGCGCCCGCGCCGGCGCAGCCGCCGGAGGGCGGGACGTCGGAGGCGTCGGGTTCCGCCGGCGATGGCACGCCCGGGCAGTCGGCGACGGCCGAGATCAGCGACGAGGATCGCGAGGCGGCACGGCAGGCCTATCGTCGCGGCAAGCGGCTGCTCGACCGCAACCGGTTCGAGGAGGCGCTGGAGGAGTTCGGCCAGTCGTACGCCCTCTATCCGCACTGGGCCACCTCGAACAGCATGGGCGTCTGCCACGATCACCTCGGGCGCCCGAACGACGCGCTCCGGCTCTATGAGCAGGCGTTGCGCGAGGGCGGCGACGAGATTCCGGAGCGGCAGCGCGAGGAGCTCGAGCAGCGCGTCGCCGCGCTGCGCATCCAGCTCGGCATCCGCGAGGTCACCACCGGGACGATCCGCGTGGCGACGTCCCCCGGCGGCGCCCTCGTGCAGCTCGACGGCGCCGACGCCGGCGTCAGTCCGATCGACCTCGAGGTCCAGCCGGGGTCCCACCGCATCGATGTGACGCTCGACGGCTACGCGCCCAACGGGATGGACATCACGGTCGCCGTCGGCCAGACGGCCCTCGCGCAGCTCGCGCTGGTCGCGGCCGTTGTCGCGCCCACCAGCGGCCGCCTGGTCTGCGCCTCGGACCCCGACGGCGCGCGGGTCGTGGTCGACGGGGCCGAGCTGGGCCGCACGCCGTTGACGCTCCCCGAGATCGCGGCGGGCGAGCACCTGGTGCGGGTCGAGCTGGACGAGGAGCGGGTGACCGAGGAGACGATCAACGTCCCCGCGGACGGCACGGCGCGGGTCACGGTCAGCTTCGGCGGGCGCGTGCACCAGGGCTGGTTCTGGGGCGTCGCCTCCGCCGCCGTGGCGCTCGGCGCCGGCGCGGCGGGCACGGGTGTGTACGGCAAGTCGCTCTACGACGAGTTCCACGATTCCTCGACGAGCCGTGCGCGGCAGGAGGAGATCCAGCCGCTGGGGCAGGACATGATGCTGACGACCGACATCCTGGCGTCGGCGGCCGGTGCTTGCGCGGCCGTCGCGGTGCTCCTCGCCATCTGGACCGACTGGGGCGGCGAGGGCCGGGTCGACGTCGGCTACGAGGGTCCGGCGGCGCCGCAGGTCGAGCCGGTGTTGCCGGCGCCGGGGGAAGACACGCTGCCCGATTTCCCCGAGGAAGCGACGGAAGTCTCCAGCCGCTGACTGGTTGGCACCACCGAACCGCGCCCTTCAGGGCGCGGCTTTCAGCCGCGGGCTGAAGCCCGCGGTTCGGAAACGAGGCACTACGCGGCCTGCGCGTTCTTCCACTCCACCATCGCGGTGATCAACCCGGGGACCACGTCGGGGGGCAGGCCCATGTTCTGGGCCACGCCGTCGAGCAGCAGGCGCTCCTTGCGATCGACCTTGCCGTCGATGAGCGCGGCAGCCACCAGGCCCATCATGAAGCGCTGGGGGTTCTCCGACGATTGCATCGCCTGGACCGACGCCACGCCCGACTTCAAGATCGGTTCGACGGAGGAGAACGGCACGCCCCAGCGCTTGGAGCATTTCTTGAGCAGCCGGCGTTCCTGGCGTGTCACGACGCCATCGGCGGCGGCGATCACGGCCATGCGGGCGAGGAGCGCGGAACGCTCCTGCGGCGACGACATGTCCGGCAGCGCCCACGGCGGCACCGCTTCCGGCTCCGCCGGCCCGGCCTCGTCGTCGTCGTCCGGCGCGGGAGCGGCGGAGACCGCCGCTGCTGCCGGCGGGGGCGGCGGTGCGGGGGCGGGCATCCCTGCCTGCATCGGCATTGCGGGCTGCATGGGCATCCCCGGCTGCATGGGCTTTCCCGGCTGCATCGGCATTCCCGGTTGCATTGGCATGACGGGTTGCATCGGCATGGCGGGCATGTAGAGGGGGGCCATCATCACGGGAGCGAAGCCGCCGGGCTGCGGCGCGGGCGCGGCCCGCGAGACAATGCGGCGGCGCACGACGACGGCCGTCGGCGCGGCGACCTCGTCCAGCACCCAGTCCTGCTTGCCCGCGGCCAGCTCGGCGCCGCAGAAGTCGCACTGGGGCGAGTCGGTGGCGGTGACGACGGGGGCGCCGCAGTTCTTGCAGCGGTCGCCGGAGAGGCCGACCTTGGTGGCGATGCCGGCCTGGCGGACGAGCACCAGGACATTGGTGGCCGGGACGGGCTGGGCCTTCCTGGCGTAGGCGGCGGACCAGCGGATGCGGACGTAGGCGCGGTCCTGCCCGCCGGACTCGCCGGCCTCGACGCCGACGAGGTCCGCGGCGCCGACTGCTACGCGCTCCATGGTCGTCTGGCCGCCGCCGATGCCGCCCGCGGCCGCTTCGGACGCAACGTAGTCCGAGAGCCGCGGCGTCGACAGCTTGCGGACCGTGGCGGACTTGCGGGTGACGCGCGCCTCGACCCACTTCCAGAACAGGAACGAGGCGCGATCCTCGACCTGCTGGCGGTTGAAGTTGGGGTCAACGGCCCAGTAGTCCTCGAGCCCCTCGATCTGCGAGCCGACGGAGCCGGAGCGCCACTCGGAAGCCTGGGTGATCTCGGCCAACACCCAGCCGAACTCGCCGGAGTTGACCATGGCGTGGCAGAAGGGGCATTCGACGACGTCGCCGACGGGCTGGTCGGCGCCGCAGTTGGGGCAGCGCCCTTCGATCACCGACTGGCCGGCCTTGGTCTGGGCGCCGGGGCGCCGCAGGAACGACCAGACCTCGAAGTACTTCTCCAGGCGCGCCTTGCGCAGGGCCTTCTGCGCTTCCTCGGGCGTGGCGGAGAGGGGCACGTCGGCGTCGCGCGCCTTGCCGGCGACGCGCACGTGCACCGTGTCGAAGAACGAATCCCGCTCCACCGCCGCCACGACCGGCGCCTCGAGGGTCGACTCGGCCATGCCGTTGCGGAAGCCCTGGGCGGCGTTCATGGCCAGGAGCGCGGTGAAGCGGTTGTAAACGCCGTCGGAGAGCAGGCGCCGCACCGGGCGCATGTCGCCGGCGCACCAGGCCTGCTGGACGGCGAGGACGGTCTTGCCGGCCTCCTGGAGGAACGCCTGTTCGTCGATGTTCGGATCGCGGTCGCGCAGGACGCCGAGATCCCGCTGGGCCGTGGCCATGGCCGATTCCTCGAGGTCCTCCACGGCCGCGCGGGTGCGGTGGTTGGGGTTGGTGTAGTGGTAGACGGTGTAGCCGACGACCAGCACGCCGACGATGGGCAAGCCGACCGCGGGGTAGTCGATGCAGAGGCGCAGGAGGTAGACGGCGAGGTGGATGACGACGGCGACCCCGCCTCCTCCTCCTCCGCTGTCGCCTCCTCCTCCGGAGTAGTTCTGCCCGCCGCCGGGGCGAGCCGCGGCCAGGGCGGCGTCGAGCACGACGAAACCGGCCGCGAGGAGCAGCAGGAGCCGCGCTGGCGAGCTTCCCACCCACGTCGCGACCTGCCGTCCGGTCCGGCCCACGTACGCGATCGCCCTTGCGCGCATGACCTTCTCCCCTTCGATCGGCGAGGGTAGGCGCGTGAGGGGCGGAGGTCAACGACCTACCCCAGGAACGGATTCGCTCGCCGCTCCCGTCCCACGGTGGTCTCGGGGCCGTGGCCGGAGTAGATCGTGACGTCATCGCCCAGCGGGAGGATGCGGGTCTCGATGGACTCGATGAGCTGGTCGTACGAGCCGTCAGGGAAGTCCGTGCGACCGATCGAGCCTTCGAAGATCGAGTCGCCCGCGAAGAGCGTCCTGCCGATGAGGTAGCAGACGCCGCCGGCGGAGTGGCCCGGAGTGTGGATGACCTTGAAGACGAGCGAGCCGAAGGTCAGCTCCTCGCCGTCCGTCACGTAGCGGGTCGGCTGCGGGACCTTGTCGACCTGCAGGCCGAACATGCGGGCCTGTTTCTCAATCCCGTCCAGCCACGGCTGGTCGGCCTCGTGACACAGGAGCGGCACCTCGAATTTCTCCAGGACGCGCCCGACCGCGCCGACGTGGTCGATATGGCCGTGCGTGAGGAGCACGGCCAGCGGCTTCGCCCCGAGCTGCTCGACGGTGCGTGCGATGCGTCCCGGGTCGTCGCCGGGGTCGATGATCACGGCGTCGAGCGTCTTCGGGTCGTGGACGACGTAGGCGTTCTCGACGAACGGTCCGGTTACGACGGGAGTTACTTCTATGGTCATGGCGGGCGCAGTATAAGGGGGGAGAGGGCCGATCGGAGGAGGTTTTTGGTTCTTGGTTGGAAGTTTGGGACGAGTCGTTGGTCCGGAGGTTGGGGGGGGGAAACCGGCGAATAGGGAACAGGAAACAGGGAACGGATCAACGAGGCGCTGGGAAGGGGCGTGAGAGGAGCGGGCGGATGGTGGTGCCGTGGCCGATCGAGGAGGAGCGGGAGATGCTGTCGTTCCGCATCGGGGGACTGGTGCGGCTGCGGGCGCGGTCGCCGCGCACGGGGAAGCTCCACGATTTCTATGAGATGCGGTTCACCGACTGGACCAACGTGATCCCGGTGACGCAGGACGGGAGGGTGATCCTGATCCGGCAGTTCCGCGCGGGGGCCCGGCAGGTGACGCTCGAGATCCCGGGGGGGCTCGTCGAGCCCGGCGAGACGCCGCTGGAGGCGGCGAAGCGGGAGCTGCGAGAAGAGACGGGGTACAGCGCCGCCGACTGGACGCCCCTTGGTTCCGTCCAGCCGAATCCGGCGATCCAGGGCAACCGGTGTCACACGTTCCTGGCGCGGGGAGCGGTGCCCACGGGCGGCCTGGCCTTGGAGCCGATGGAGGACATCGAGGTCGAGCCCGTGCCGCTCGCGGCGGTGCCGGGGCTGATTGCGCGCAGCGAAATCGAGCATACGCTGGTGATCTCGGCCTTCGTGCGGATGTGGCTGGCGGGAGGGGGCGGGGGAGCGTGGGCCGACAGCCTGGCGCGCGCGGCGGAGAGGGGAGCGGGAACGTGAAGCGGAAGAAGCGGCGTGCGGACGTGGAGGCGGCGGGCCCGCCGGCGCCCACCCCCGGCATCTACCGTCCCTTCCGCGAGCTGCGCGACAAGCTGCCGGTGCCGGCGAAGCCAACGGCGCGAAAGGACGGCGGGACGTCGGGGGCCGGTTCCGGTGTCCGGAACCAAGAACCAAGAACCAAGAACCAAGAACCGGCCACGGAGGCCGCCGCCTTCACCTCGGCCGTCGCCGATGTCTCCCCGCTCGAGCGCGAGCCCCTGCCCGAGCGGCCGGGCGTGCCGGCGCCGCCGCCGGAGGACGAGCTGGCGACGGCCGAGCGGTTCCTGTCGGCGATGGTGGTGGGGGACGTGCCCTTCGATTTCTCCGACACGGAAGAGTACATCGAGGGCCGCGTCCACGGGCTCGACGTGCGACTAGTCCAGCGGTTGCGCAAGGGACAGTACGCGGTCGAGGCGCACCTGGACTTGCACGGGCTGGACCGGCACGAGGCGAAGGCGGCGTTGCGGGCGTTCGTCGAGTCCAAGCGCCGGGAGGGTCGGCGGTGCGTGCTGGTGGTGCACGGCCGCGGGCTGGGTTCCAAGGACGGCATCCCGGTGCTGCGCGAGCGGATGAAGGAATGGTTGAGCCGCGGGGGAATAGGGCGGCAGGTCCTGGCGTTCACGTCGGCGCGGCCGGTGGACGGCGGTACGGGTGCCGTGTACGTTCTGCTCAGGCGCTGACGGACCCTTGACAGCGGGGGCCGGGTCGCCGGAGTCTCCCGGATCCGACGAGGAGCACGAATGGGCGAGATCTACGAATTCCTGGCGTTGGGTGGACCGGTGATGATCCCGATCGGTCTCGGATCGATCATCGCCCTCGCCATCTTCCTGGAGCGGTTGTGGTCGTTGCAGCGCAACGCGGTGTTGCCCCCGGGCCTGGTGGACAAGGTCGACCAGCACCTGGCGGACGGGAAGCCCGACGACGCGCTGGCGATCTGCAAGGATCGCCCGTCGCCGTTGGGCCGGGTGCTCGAGACGGCGGTCGTGCACCGGGACGAGCCGCGGGAGCTGATCCAGCAGCGGCTGGAGGATCGCGGGCGCCAGGAAGGTGTGAAGCTCGAACGGTACTTCGAGGCGGTGGGCACGATCGCACAGCTCGAGCCATTGCTCGGGCTCCTGGGCACGGTAACCGGGATGATCAAGGTCTTCCAGAAGATCGTGGCGACCAGCGAGCACGGCGCGGTGGACCCGGGCCAGCTCGCGGCCGGCATCTGGGAGGCGTTGATCACGACCGCGGCGGGGCTGATCATCGGCATCCCCGTGCTCATCGCGCACCGCTATCTGCTCAGTCGTTCCAACCGCCTGGTGCTGGAGATGGAGCAGGGCGCGACGCGCATCCTGGACCGGATCAAGGGCGTTCCCGAAGCCCCCGCGAAGGCGGAGTGAGGGCCGGACGTGCGTTTCACCCGACCGGACAACGGCAAGGGCTCGCGCGGGATGATGATCGACATCGCGCCCCTGGTCGACATCGTCTTCCAGCTCCTCATCTTCTTCATGCTCGCCGCCTCGTTCGTGCGCAACCCGGTCCTGGACATCAACCTGCCCAAGGCGTCCGCGCGGCCGAAGGTGCAGCCCAAGGGCGCCGTGACGGTCTACGTGCTGCGCGAGGGCCGGCCGGACCGTTTCCGGGTCGACGACGAGGTGGTGAATGAAAGCCAGCTCAAGTCCGTCCTTGCCCGCCGCTATGCGGAGGACCCGCACACGGTGCTGCTGATCCAGGCCGACGAGCGGGTGCCGCACGGGGATGTCGTCAAGGTGATGAGCATCGGACAGGAAGTGGGGCTGGTGCGGCAGGGGATCGTGGCCAGTCCCGAGACCGCGGGGGGGGCCGCGCCGCCGTGAGTCCGCCCGGGACGAACGTGGGGAACGGCCGGTGGCGCCAGGCCGCGCTGATCTTCTCGACCGTTCTCGTTGCCACGCTGTTCGCCTTCCCCCCGCCGGCGCTCGGCGACGGGGACGACGACGACGAACAGGAGGGGGAGAGCCGCACGGGGCACGTCCACGGCCCCGACGACTGCGAGGAGGGGACGGCGGACGCGGACTACAAGGCGCGGCTGCGCGAGTGGCGCGAGCCGCGGTCGCTGCGGCGGCACCGCTGGGTCCACGGCTTCCGCGAGGTGACGTTCCGCGACATTCACACCAACCGCTCGGAGAAGCTGGTCCTGTTCGACGACGACGGCGAGGTCACGGACGAGGCGGCGGAGAAGGCCCGGTACATCTGGAACGATTCGGGCAGCGGCGACGGCCACGCCATCCGCGACCGGCTGCTCAAGATCCTCTACTTCGTGGCGGTCAAGTTCGACGCGAAAGAGATCGTGATCATCTCCGGCTGGCGCGACGACCGCGGCGAGTCGGCGACGAGCCCCCACTGGCAGGGGCGGGCCGCGGACATCATCGTGCCGGGGGCGGCCAACCAGCGGGTGGTCGACTACGTGCGCGAGTACGGCAAGGTCGGCGTCGGCTCGTACCCCGTCGCCGGCTTCGTGCACGTCGACGTCCGCAACTCGTCGTTCTTCTGGCGCGACGTCTCGGGTCCCGGTCAACCGAGCTGCTACTACGAGGTGGACCGCGACCTGGCGCGGCAATACGACGAGGAGTACGACGAGGACCACGACGATCCCCGGCGGCTGTCGGGCTATCACGACTGGCAGGAGCAGCAGACCAAGCGGCACCGGGAGTAGGGCGACTCCTTGACCGTCGCCGAAGCGTCCTGCTACCTTGAGCGTCGCGCCGGGCGGGCGCGGGGAAGGGAACGATGTCGGACCAGGCCAAGATCCTGTTCGTGGACGACGAGGAGGCGATCCGCTCGCTGATCCTCACGGTGCTCGAAGGGGACGGGCATGCGGCGACCGGCGCCGGATCGGCGGCGGAGGCGGAGAAGGCGTTCGAGACCACGGCGTTCGATCTGGCCGTGATCGACAAGAACCTCCCCGACGGCTCGGGTATCGACCTCCTGCGCGACCAGAAGAAGAAGCATCCGGAGACCGAGTTCATCATCCTGACCGGCTACCCGTCGCTGGAGTCGGCGATCGAGGCGCTGCGTGCCGGCGCCTTCGACTACCTCATCAAGCCCGTCCTGGACCTCGACCTCGTGACCCAGAAGGTCAACCGGGCGCTCGAGCGCCGCCGCCTGCTGCAGCAGGTCTACGGCGGCGAAGGCGGCGTCGGGAGCGATTCCGCCCGACTTGTGGAAGCGCGCACGGGCGTCGGGGACCTGGTCCGCCGGCTGGGCGAGCTGCGCGAGGCCTTGGGCCGCGGTCGCTCGGACCAGGTGCGATCGCTGGTCCTGGAGGCCGACGAGGCGGCGCAGGCGCTGGCAAAGAAGCTGGGGTAGAGTGCGTCTTCCGGTCCTCGCCGCGGCGTTCGCTGTGGCGACACCTTGGGTCGCCACAGCCTGCAAGTCGTCGAGCGAGGCCGGCGTCGGTGCCGCGGACGAGCTGCGGAGCCTCGAGCACGTTCTCTCCGAGACCTCCGATCGCGTGGCGCACCCCGTGCTGACCGATGCGGACCTGGGTCCGTTGCGGAGCCTCCGGCTGCGCGACCCGCGCGTCTCGGCGGCGCGGGCGGTATGCGTCAGCCAGTACGAGGCGTTCATCCGGCTGCAGGACGCCAACAAGCGTTGCGGCGAGCTGACGACTGCGATCGAGGCGGGGGTGCACGCGCTGCAGCTCGACGACATGGCCATGCTGGCGCGCATCACGGAGGCCCAGGAGGAATGCGGGAAGGCGGAGACCGCGGTCCGCCAGGCCGAGCTGGCGCAGAAGGGGTGCGACGAGGCGACCGGGCGGCTGCGGGTGGAGCTGGGGCAGCAGCGGTAGGGTAATCGGTTGTTGGTTGGTCGTTCGGGTCGAGTTGTCGGTCGGGGCGGGCGGAGGAACGAGATGGGCGGCGCGCGGCTGGCGTTGTTCCTGGGGCTCTTGGGAGTGGGGTGTGCCACAGTGCGGGGGGCGGGGAGCGACTCCAACAGCATTCCGCCGCGGCCGGAGGGTGCGCCGTATCCGAACTGGGAGCACATGTGCATCAGTCCCAGCTTCGGCGGCTCGTCGGACCTGCTGAACGAGGCGGGCGAGCAGGGCTGGGAGCTGGTGGCGATCACGACGGAGGGCACGTACTGTTTCAAGCGGCCGTCGCCGCCGCCGGGAGGGAGTTTCCCGCCGCCACCCGGGCCTCCTCCGCCGCCTCCACCACCGCCGCCTTCTCCTCCTGCGCCGGAGTTGGGGGCCGATCCGTACGCGACGCCGCCGGCGCCTCCCGCGCCTCTGCCGCCCCCTCCTCCTCCCGGTCCGCGGGAGGAGAATCCGTTCGCGCCGTAGAACACCGGGCGGCTTGAGAACAGGCGACCGGCAATCCTCATCGCCCGTTGCCGGTTGCCGGTCCCCTGCTTCCTGTTTCTTGCTCGTCCAAGCCGACGTTTACGGCGGGGCTTCCGCCTTCGGTCCGAAGAGGTACACCGTGTAGTGGCCGATGTCCCGGCGGTCCAGCTCGACGAAGCGCTCGCGGAGGTTCTTGAGGCGGTTCTTGTCGCCGTCGCGGCGGCAGAAGACGAGCCACAGGCGCTTCCAGCCGTCCCCGCCCAGCTCGACCACGGCGTTGTGCGCCAGCCGGTCCGCGCGGCGCAGCTCGCCCAGCGCGGCGTCGGGCCAGATCGGCGTGAAGAGGATCACGTCGCCCGGCTGCAGCCGCGGCCGGAGGTACTCGCGCACCTGCGGCTGCCACACGGGATCGCCCGGCTCGGCGATCAGGATCGGGACGATGAAGATGGCGAGCGCGGCGAGAGCGAAGCCGGCGTTGGGGAGGAAGGGAAGGAGGCGGCGCAGGAAGGCGGCCGGCGGTCGGCGGTCCGCCTTCGCCAAGGCTTCGGCGGACAAGTCGGCGGTCGGGGTGCCGTTCGGCGCGTCCGGAACCGATGACTGAGAACTGAGAACTGACGACTTGCTGCGCCACCACCGATCGCCGATGAACCAGCCGGCCAGGAGGAAGGCACCGAGTGCCGTGATGAGCAGGCCGGCACGAAGCCCGGGCGCGCGGTACACGAGGCGGACGCGGCGCGTGCCCGCGGGGAGCTGTACGGTGAGCTGGTGGTCGAGCGGTCCGACCGCGCCGACGTCGGACGACCAGCCTTCGTGGTAATTCTGGTTGACCCACACCGTGGCCGGCCCGGGCAGGTCGACCTCGAGGTTGATCTGGTTGGGCGACCAATCGAGGAGGTGCACCGTGCCGGTCGCGGGCTCGACGATGCCGTACTCGCGGCCCTGCTCGCCGACGCGCTTCGAGCGCGGGACGGAGTTGATCTCCTGGCAGCGCATGGTGCCGTGGTTGGCCGCGACGTGATCGCCCATGCGGCGGTAGCTGCCGCGGATCTGCTCCATCGGCGCCGCCGGTCGATCGGGGTCCAGCGGGCGGTCGGAGAAGGCCATGTAGAACGCGTGCGCGTTGAAGCTGGTGGTGTCGGCGGCGAGGCCCACGGCGACGACGGCGGGGAGCGCAACGGCGAGCCACCCCCACTTGTGATTGGCAAGACGGGCGCGGAGCCACGTCTCCCCCCCGGAGACGGCGATGGCGGCGAACCAGGCGAGGATGAACGCGGCGAAGACCAGGAAACGCGACGGCACGCGGAGGTTCTCGAAGACGGGGAGGCGATGCAAGAGGTCCCACGGCGTGCCGGGGCCCAAGGCGCCCATGGCGAGGCTGAGGCTGAGGGCCAGCAGGACGAGCTGGACGCGAACCTGCCGGAACCGCAGCACGACGGCGCCGGCGCACAGGGCGAGCCCGGCCCAGCCGACGTAGGTGGAGTACTCGCCCCAGAACCCCCAGTCGTGGTGCGAGGGCTTGTCCCAGGTCCCGGTGACGTTGCGCCAGGTGAAGGCATCGAGGAGCGTGCCCAGGCCGATGCGGGGGTACTCGGGAGCGGTCCGCGGGACCGCCGCCATGTGGTAGATGTCCGGCAGGAGCTTGGCGGCGGCGAAGAGGAAGAAGGCGACGAGGCAGATCGCGCCGGCGGCGAAGACCTTCCACCCGCGCGCGCGCGCGCGGCCTTCGAGCGGCGTCCAGCCCAGGACCACGGCGAGGAGGACGGCGCCGACGAGCACACCGGTGTAGGGTGCGGGATAGACGCCGCCTTCCATCGCCATCAGGCCCCAGAACGCGCCGGCGAGCGCCGCCCAGCGCAGCTCGTAGCAGCCGCGCAGGAGGAACAGCAGCACGAACGGCAGGTAGTAGAACGGCAGGGCCCAGACGTGGCCCGCGGCGATCTGATGGCCGAAGAAGCCCGCGCAGGCGAAGAGCGTCGTGCCCAGGAACCGGCCGGGGCCGCGGATCCCGGTCGCGCCGAGCAGCATCCACATCCCGGCCGCGCCGATGAGCCCGTGGAGCACGATGGAGATCTTGACGCCCGCCGCGGGGCCGAAGATCAGGGGGAAGACGAACCACGGTGACCAGACGTGGGCCTGGGTGTTGGCGGCCAGAACGTTCCCGCCGCAGTAGTACGGGTTCCACTCGGGCGCCTCGCCGAAGTCCAGCACCGTGCGGCGGGCGACCTCGTCGAGGAAGTGGAAGTAGCCCCAGTCGGTCTGGCCGCACATCGACCAGCGGATGAGCAGCGGCGTGAAGAAGGCGAGAACCGCGAGCAGGCTGAGGACGAGCCAGCGGTTCCGCCAGAGGAAGTCCCCGAGTCTCTTGGCGATGGCGATCGGCACTTGCGGAACGGGCGCCTCCGGCGGGGAAGGAATTTAGACCACGCGAGGCGTGACGGCAAGGAGGGGGCGTCGCTCGTTCTTCGTTTTTCGTTCTTCGTCCGGACCCGGAGCCTGCCTCCGGTTCTCCGCGTCTCCCGCTATCTGTACTACTAACCCCATGGTTCGTGACGACGCGTCACGGTTTTCCGGAGCCGGCCAAGGAGAGGTGGAGAGGTCGGCTGGAGAGGTGGGGAGGGCCTGGGTGCGGGTGCCCCGGCGCGGCGAGGCGCCGCGCCGGG
>JACRCX010000124.1 GCA_016218815.1 Deltaproteobacteria bacterium | reverse complement strand
TGCTCCTCAAGCTGCGCTTCATGACCGCCAACCCAATCGCTGACGACAATGGAGCACGCCTCTTCCTTGCGCTTGGCCTCCACCCCCCATCACGGCGTGCCGCATGACGAATTCATCGGCCCGACTTTCGCCGAAGAGCGGCCTTTCCTGGCTGCTCCGGGTCCATCAGCGAGCAACTTACGATCCGCCGAGCGAGAAGTGCAAGGCGCGTCGTCAGGTCAGATTTCGAACTTCTTCTGGTAGTAGGTCTGGCGGACCTGCCGCGCGCGGTACACCGCGCAAATGAAGCAGTCGAGGCCGCACGGCGCCGTAAGCTCTCGATAGTCCATCTCCGCCTCCACGAGTGCTGCCGTCCATGCGGGAGCCGCTCGACTCGAGCCGGGCGTCCCGGTCCCCCGGACGGCGCGAGAGGCAACGTACCCGTGGCGCGGGGCGAAGGCAACCGAGCGCGTCGGCGGGGGCGGGAGAGCGTTTGGGGCCAAGGCGACCGAGCGCTTCCGCCGCAGTGGGAGAGCGCACGTTCTACGACCGGACGCGGGGGGACTCCTCGAGGTAGCGGCGTTCCAGGTCGGCCCAGTCGTTGACGGCGCCGAGGCGCGAGAGCACGGCGAACAGTCCGAAGCGGATGCGGAACAGGAACATGAGGCGGCCGGGCAGGCGCAGGCGCGCGAGCGCCAGCTTGTCGCGGGCCACCTCGCCCATCTTCACCACGATGCGGCCATCGATGCGGTGCGGTCCCGTGACGAGCAACGGGCCGAAGAAGCCGCGCAGCAGGCGACGGAGGTGGTCATAGGCCGCGTCGTTCGCCGACGGCTCGGCGCCCAGTCCGCGCAGCGCATCGCAGACGGCGGCGCGGTCGTCGTCCCGAACGGCCCGGGACAGTCGGGAGAACGCCGCGGCGACCTGGGGCTCGAAGACCCGCACGCAGCCGTAGTCGAAGACGACGACGCGGCCATCGGGGCGAAAGCGATAGTTGCCGGGATGGGGATCGGCGTGGAACAGGCCGTGGCGGTAGAGGGTGCCGATGTAGAAGTCGAAGAGGGCGGCGCCGGCCCTGTTCCGTTCTTCCTGGCTTGCCACGAAGCGGAAGGGCTCGAAATCGCGACCGGGCTCCCACGACGTGGTGAGGACCCGCGGGGCGCACCACTCGTCGTACACGGCCGGGACGACGATGACCGGATGGCCGGCGAAGAGCCGGCCGAACAGCCGCTGCCGTTCGGCCTCGAGGCCGTAGTCGCATTCCTCGAGCAGGCGGGTCCGCAGCTCCGCGACGAAGTCGCGTGCCGTCGCCCCCATCCCGGGCACCATGGCGCCGGCCATGGTCGTGACGATCGAAGCCGCGCGGAAGTCGGAGCGGATGGCCTCGTCGATCGTCGGGTGTCGCACCTTGACGGCGACCTCGGCCCCGTCCGCCAGCCGTCCGCGGTAGACCTGACCGATCGAGGCGATCGCTACCGGCTCGGGATCCAGTCCCGCCAGCAGGGTGGCGGCGCGGGCGCCCAGGTCCTCGCGGACGACGCGTTCGACTTCCGTCCGGGGCGTGGCCGGCGACTGCGTCTGCAGCAGGCTGAGGATCCCGCGCTGTTCCTCGGGCAGGTCGATGTCGAGGTAGCTGACGATCTGCCCGAGCTTCATCGGCAGGCCTTTCAGCTCGCCGAGCTGCCGGACGAGGGTCTCGAACTGCCGCAGGTCGCGGGCGCTGGGCTCGGCCTTTGCTCCGTCCCGGCCGGCCCGGACCATGCGCCGGGCGAGTCCGACGCCGCCGCCCAGGAGGCGTGCGAAGCGACCGAGTCCCCGGCCCGGGCCGTGCGCGGACTCGCCCCGCAGGAGGTGCAGGAAGCGCGAGGCGCGGTCGTCACGGTCGTCGCCCATCGGCTACCACGGTACACGCCCGGGGTGTGGGGCTCAACTGCTGCCGGGCGACACGCCATCCGGCGGCGGAAACAACCTTGCCGATCCGGTCGCCGGGCTCACCGGCACGCGGGAACGGTCGCGTGGCAGACGAGGCAGGTGTCGGGGGAGACCTCGCGCAGGTCGCTGCAGCGCGAGCCCCAGCCGGGGCCGTGGGGGGACGGGCCGGAGGCGTGGCAGACGAGGCAGTCGCCGGCGGAGTGGCAGGAGACGCAGGACTCGAGGTTGCGGCGGGCGTCGCGCGCGTGCTCCTCGGGCCGCGACGACCACGTGTCGGCGTGGAACGAGAGCCCGCGCGGGACGGTGCGGCCAAGCTCGGGAGAGTCGAAGGACACGCCGGCGCGACGGTGGCAGGTGAGGCACATCTCCTGGCCGCGGTGGCAGGTCTCGCAGTCCAGGTCCGTCGAGCGCTCGGCGGCGCCGTGGAGGGTGATCCAGCCCGCGGGATGGAACCGCTGCTCGAGCGCCTCGCCCAGGTGGCAGCCTTCGCAGAAGGTCGGCTCGTGGCAGGAGTCGCAGACGTCGCGCTTGGTTCGGGCGGCCACGCCGTGCGCCGTGTCGAAGTCCGATCCATGCCACAGATCGCCCATCCATTCGGTCGGCACGAGGCGGGGGTGGTCGGGGCGATCGACGATCAGCCGTCCGACCTCGTCGTGCAGATGGCAGATCGCGCAGCCGCCGTCGAGCGCGTCGTCGTGGCAGGTCATGCAGCCCTGCATCGATGGCGTGGCGCGGGACGCGAGCTGCTCGGCGTCGTGGCACGCGGAGCACGGCGCGGCCGAGTCCTGGTCGTGGGCCCGGTGATCGAAATCGAGCGCCGGGAAGCGCGGCTGGACCGCGGGGAGCGAAATGCGCCCGCGCTCGTCGAGCGCGTGGCAGACGCCGCAGACCTCGGGATCGGCGCGGTCCACTCGTTCCGCGGGCGACGGCCGGTCGAACGGGTGGCACCCCGTGCAGTCCGACTCGGCGGGCCGCTCGAACTGCGGCGCCGGGACCTCGGCGCCCGGCGATGCCTCCGCCGCATAGCGGTGGCACGTGGAGCACTCGGGAACGTGGGGCGCGTGGCGCGCGTGGTCGTAGGAGGAGCGTGCGGACGGCGCAGACTCGTCGGCGCGGGAGGCGAGGATGGGGAGGAATGCGAGGGCAACGAGAGCCGCGAGAACCGACAAGGGGAAGTGCGGCAGCTCGAACCGAACCGCGCCCTGCTCGGCGGCAGTTCCGCCGAGTCCCTTCGGGGCCAGGGCGCGGCTGCGGTGGACCGGCAGCCGCGGGCTGAAGCCCGCGGTTCGGCAGTGGAAGCCAGCCTCCCGTCCGGTTCTGCCAGCCCCCAGTCCCCGACCCCCAGCCCCCTCTAGCCCCCTTCCCCCTTTCCCTGGCCCCCTCACAATGCCACCCCCAGGTCCAGCCATGTGAACACCGCGAAGGTGGTGCCTTCGCGGGTGTCGTGCGCGACCTGCGCCTCGGCCTCCAGGCGGATGCCCTCGTAGATCGTCACGGCGGCGCCGGCGCGCCCGGCGCCGCCGACGCCGTAGGACGCGTCGCGCAGGAGATCCTCGTAGTACCATCCGGAGCCGATCGCGAAGAGGGACCAGCGGTCGCCCAGCGGGACGTCGACGGTCAGATCGGCGCCCGCCAGCGAGGTGGTCGAGCCGACGATCGCCTTCCAGCGCAGCGACGCCGAGAAGTCGGGCGTGGCGAGGGACAGGCCGAGCCCGCCGCCCAGGTCGGTGAACGGACCGGCGAGGGACTCGATCGCAACGTCGCCGCCGGGATCCTCGATGTGTCGGGCGCTGGCCCACGCCTCGCCGCGCAGAGCGCCGGCGAGCGGGAAGCGGTAGCGCAGGGTGACTTCGTGGAACGGATCGGCGGCGAAGACCCAGAAGACCGACTCCGCGTCGAAGGTCGGTCGGAAGTACTCGTAGCGCGCCTCGAGGCGGTGCCGGCCCCGGTCGAACTTGGCGGACAGCTCGGCCGAGGCGTCGGCGACGAGGCCGGTGACGAGGTCGACGCGGGTCGAGCCGAAGGCGGAGAGGAACTCGAGGTCCGCGGAGAGCTCGGCGCCGAGCAGCTCCTCGGAGATGCCGCCCTCGACCGAACGCCAAGTGCGGCGGTACGCCGCCGCCCACTGGACGGGGCCGGCGGTCCCGTCGAGCATCGCGCCGACGGTCGGGCGATGCTCGACCGGGGCGTGGAGGCGGTAGCGGTCGGCGCCCTCCCCTTCCTGGCTCCAGCGGTCGACGCCTTCCGGGGCGAAGGGCGAGTTGGAGAGACGGAGGCCGCGGACGTTCTCGAAGCCGCCGACAACGGAGAGGCCGAGCCAGGGGAAGGGGTCGAAGCGGACGCGGGCGCCGTCGTCCGACCGCCAACCCAGGGGCCCTTCGTGGACGATGCGGCCGAGTCGCGCGTTGAGCCATCCGCCGAGGAGGTCGGTCGCCTCGACCCAGGCCCAGAGCACCTCGAGGCCCATGTCCTGCGCGTTGGGCACGAACAGCATGTTGGACGGATCGGTGGCCGCGGAGGCCACGCCTGGGTTCGCGAACCAGCGCAGGTTGAGGCCCATGGCGACATCGGGTTGGAGCGCCGGATCGTCCACGTCCGGATCGTCGGCGAGGATGTCATCGATCATGAGCAGGACGCGCGATTGGATGACGCGCTCGTCGAGCACGACGAGGCCGTCGCGACCGACGACCGGGTAGGCGAGCGCCCCGGTCCGGGTGTCGATCCGGTAGCGCGCGGCGGCGGCGGGCCGGGGAGCGGCGAGGGCGAGGACGGCGAGGGTGGCGGCGAGGAGGGCGGCGAGGGGCGAGCGAGCCGTCCCGCAGACGATCCCTTGCACCCTTCGCCCGGACCGCTTCCACGACACGCTGCGTACCGTAGTTCGCCTCGGGGGTCCTGGGCAAGGAGGGGAGGTTGTTGGTTGTTGGTGCTGGCGCCGAAGGCGCCGAGTCCCTTCGGGGCCTTGGTCCGGACGGGGCGGGGCGTTCTTCGTTCTTCGTCGGGACCCGGCGGGCCCTCGTCCCGTTGACGGCGACGCCGCGGCCCGTGCCATTGCGTGACGGGGACGGCGGACATTCGTCCGGGCCGTGGGGGTTCCCCTGGAGGGCTCCTGTCCGGCGACCGTTCGTCCAAGCCTCGACAATCGGTTGCGTTCCCGTCCTGCGCGGGAGGAATCCTGGCGTGGGGGTCGCCGGGGTGCCAGGATGGAACGCCGATTGCTTTTGGGTGGCGGAGCGGGGGGGGATGGGAGGCGTTCGATGGGCGCGAGGTGGTTCGGATTCGGCGTGCTGATTGCGGCGCTCGGCTGCGACGGCGGGGTGGAGCTGACGGGCGATGCCGACGCGAGCGGCGACGAGGCGACGACGGACGGCGCGGCGGACGGCGAGGTAGCGGACGAGGCGACGACGGGGGAGGACGTGGCCGGAGACGGTGTCGGGGACGCCGATGTCGCGGATGTCCCCGCGGGGTGTCCGGCGGGGATGCCGGAGGCGGGGAGCGCGTGCGAGGTCGAGGGGGGGCGATGCGAGTACGGGAGCGAGACGTGCTGCGGGGTGACGCACCCGTCGTACGTCTGCGAATGTTCGGGCGGCGCGTTCGGGTGCTACTACACCGACGCCTGCATGGGAGCGCCGTTCGGCTGCGCGTGCGGCGTGGACGAGGACTGCGAGGGCGGCTGGGGCCTCGCGTGGTGCGAGGGCGGGACGTGCGGCCCGTGCGACAACTCGGGCACGACCTGCCTCCTCGACTGCGAGTTCGGCTTCGTGCCGCCGCGGAACGGGTGTCAGCCGTGCGAGTGCGCGCCGGCGCCGTGCGAGACGGTGGGCGAGGGCTACTGCACGTGCGACGTGGGTTGCGCCGGGGAGCTGGCGGTTTGCGAAGCCGGCCTGGGCCGCTGCATCCAGGACATCTGCGCGTTGATCGACTGCGCCCTGCCCTGCGACCCGTTGCGCGGCTGCGTGGCGACGGAGTGCGCGGTCGATGCGGACTGCCGGCTGATCTACTCGAGCTGCAGTTGCCAGGCGGTGGCGGCGAGCGATCCGCGGACGTCGCTGGACCCGTGCGAGTACGAGGGCGGCGCCGTCTGCGCGTACAACTCCTGCATGGGCGACGGCGTGCTCGCGGCATGCCGGGGCGGCTTGTGCACGGAGGTCTACTCGCCGATGTGCGGCGGTTGATGGAGGAGAGTGCGGGAGTCCCCCCCCGCGAGCTACCCGGTCGGGGCCCCGCGTGCTAGGTTCCACCGGACGACGCGAATGCGGAGTCCGAGGTCCAGTGGAGGTGATTCATGTCCGACGACGAGAAGAACGTGGCGGCGACAGCGAGCGGTGACCGGGAGGTGCGCGCCCCTGTGCCGCGCATCCGGCCCGCCGGCGTGTTCCGCGCGCTGGTCGTGGCCGCCGTGGCCGCCGCGGCGCCCGTCGCGGGCTGCTACGCGTCGGACCCGGGGGACGACGACGCGGTCGCGGACGCGGATGCCGACGCGTCGGCCGACGACGGCACGGCGGACGACGCCATGATGCCGGCCTACGGGGTTCCGGACGCCGACGAGACCACGGCGCGCTACGCCGTCCCGGCGTACGGCACGCCGTAGCACGCCTCCACCACCGCTCCATCGCCCCGGTTTACCGCACGTTCCGGTTCTGCTACGCAGGCGGGCCGTGATGGAGGAGACGATGGAACGAACGCCGATCGACATCCCGGCGCTGCAGCAGAAGAAGGCGAACGGCGAGAAGATCACGATGCTGACCGCGTACGACGCGGCGTGGGCCCGACTGCTGGACGAGGCGGGGGTGGACACGATCCTGGTCGGCGACAGCGCGGCCAACGTCGTGCTGGGCTACCGCGACACGCTGCCGGTGACGATGGACGAGATGATCGCGCTGACGCGCGCGGTCTCCCGCGGCACGCGATACGCGATGGTCCTGGGCGACATGCCGTTCCTCTCGTACCAGTCGGACGTGCGCGACGCGATCCTCAACGCGGGCCGCTTCCTCAAGGAAGGGGGAGCGGTCGGGGTCAAGATCGAGGGCGGGGCGGCGATGGCGGAGACGGTGCGCGCGCTGGTCCGCGCCGGCATTCCGACCGTAGGGCACCTGGGGCTCACGCCGCAGACGGCCAGCATGATCGGGGGCTACCGCTGCCAGGGCCGGACGGCGCCGGCCGCGCGGCAGATCCTCGACGACGCGCTGCTGCTCCAGGATGCGGGCGCCTTCCTGATCGTGCTGGAGTGCATCCCGGACCGGGTCGCCGCGGAGATTGCGCGCCGTTGCAAGGTGCCGATCATCGGGATCGGCGCCGGCGCCGCCTGCGACGGCCAGGTGCTCGTCCTGCACGACATGCTCGGGATGGGGCGTGGCGGGCATTCCCCCCGCTTCGTGCGCCGCTTCGAGAACCTGGGCGACCGGGTGGTCGATGCCGTCCAGCGGTACTGCACCGACGTGCGTGCCGGCACGTACCCTGCGGCCGAGCACGCGTTCGCGATGCCCGACGACGAGTGGTCCGCGTTCACGAAGGACGGGAAGGCGTAGCCTCGCACCGCCCGCACTTCCCGCTCTTCCCGCTCTTCCCGCACTTCTCCTACAGGCAGTTCGACTGGGGCGGGCAGGTCGGGCCGACGGAGTCCGTGGTGAAGCCGTTGTGGTTGTCGTCGGCCGTGTCTTCGCAGCAGGAGCCCGAGGTGACGCAGCAGGAGACGTCCCAGCCCATGGGTTCGCAGCCCGGCGGCGCGTAGCCGATGTCGCACGGCCCCCACTCGGTGCCGGAGATCGGGCAGTCCTGGTAGCCCCAGCCGTATTCGTCGCCGGTGTCGCAGTACCGCCGCGTCAGGGGCGGGCAGGCGCCGTGCGGGAGGCAGCCGAACTCGTCGGTCCGGCCGTCGCAGTTGTCGTCCAGGAGGTCGCCGCAGCACTCGTCGCCGTGGTCGACGCAGCCGGCGTCGGGCGTCGGGCAGTCCTCGTCGGTCTCGCCGTCGCAGTTGTCATCGACGCCGTTGCCGCACGATTCCCCGGGAGGCTCGCAGCCTGCGGGCTCCGGGGGACGGCACTGGGACGTGCACGTGCCCGTGCCGCGGGAGCCGCAGGCGGTGAAGCACCAGACGTCGTCGCCGATGCGGCAGGTGCCGATCCCCTCGTCGGTGTCGCCGTCGCAGTCGTCGTCCTTGTCGTTGCAGGTCTCGTCGATGCCGGGGCGCACGTTGGGATCCTCGTCGTCGCAGTCCGTCCCGCCGGCGCAGGTGATGTCGACGGCGGTGTCGGCGTCGGTGTCGCGTTCGTCGGCCGTGGTGCCGTCGCAGTCGTCGTCCAGGCCGTCGCAGAGCTCGGGAGCACCGGCGTAGACGTCGGGGTTCGAGTCGTCGCAGTCGTCGCCGCCGTCGGGGCAGATCGTGCGGTCCTGGTGGTGATCGCCGTCGCGATCCTCCTCGACGATGCCGTTGCAGTCGTCGTCCAGGAAATCGCAGAGCTCGGCCGCCCCGGGGTGGATCTCGGCGCGGGCGTCGTTGCAGTCGTCGCCGCCGCAATCGGCGTCCTGGTAGGTGTCGCCGTCGGCATCGACGGCCGCGTGCGAGCACGTGCGGGTCGCCTCGACGCAGGTGTCGGTGTTGCAGGACATGCCGTCGTCGCAGGCCCCGGTGGGAGACGCGTAGCAGCGTCCCGTGCGACCGCAGGTCTCCCGGCCGTTGCAGTAGATCCCGTCGTCGCAGTCGGCGTCGGCGGAGCACTCCTTGTCGTCGCCGCAGCCGGCGGGGTGCAGGGCGAGCAGCAGGCCGGCGCCCAGGACCGCGACGGCGGCCGGGAAGCGGAAGGTGCGAAGCGTTCGGCCGGGGACGAGCATGCGGACCTCCTTCCCCGAGAGGGGCGCGATTCAACCTAGCGCGCGACGCCCGGGACGGCAACGTTCTCGTGGAGCCGGAGGACCTCGCCCAGCTCGCGCAGGCGGCGGTCGATGAGCTCGTTCAGGCTCTCCGGCTGCCATCGACCGCGGCGACGCCGGCCGGCCACGCGTCCGGTGAGGATCTCGATCCCTTCGTCGACGTGCCCCACGGCGAAGATGCGGAATCGCCGGCGCCGGACGGCGTCGACGACGTCCTGGTCGAGCATGAGGTGGCGGACGTTGACGCGCGGGATGATGACGCCCTCGGCGCCGGTCAGCCCCTTGATCCGGCACACGCGGAAGAAGCCCTCGATCTTCTCGTTCACGCCGCCCACGGGCTGGATCTCGCCCTGCTGGTTGACGGAGCCGGTGACGGCGATGCCCTGGCGGATGGGCACGCGGGCGAGGCTGGAGAGCAGCGCGTACAGCTCCGCGGCCGACGCGGAGTCCCCCTCGACGAAGCCGTAGTTCTGCTCGAACGTGATGCTGGCGGAGAGCGCGAGCGGCTTGTCGCGGGCGAAGCGGCCGCCGAGGAACCCGACCAGGGTGAGCGCGCCCTTGTCGTGGATGGCGCCGGAGAGACGGACCTCGCGATCGATGTTCACCACCTCCTTGCGGCCGACGTAGGTGCGCGCGGTGATGCGCGCGGGGACGCCGAAGGAGTGGTCGCCCTGGTCGTAGACGGTCAGGCCGTTGACCTGGCCGATCACGGCGCCGCGGGTGTCCAGCAGGATCGTGCCGTCGCGGATCTCCTTCAGGACGGCGTCCTCGTCCTTCTCGTGCCGGCGGAACCGCTCCGCCAGCGCCCGGTCGACGTCGGCCGACGAGATGGACTTGTGCCGGACGCGCCGCGCCCAGTGATCGGCCTCTGCCGCCAGGTCGATCAGCGTCGCCAGGCGGGTGGTCAGGCGCTTCTGGTCCCCGGCGTCCCGGACGCCGTGCTCCAGCACCTTGGCCAGGGCGCCGCGCTCCAGGGGGAGCAGCCGCTCCTCGCCGGCCGCGCGGGCGACGAAGCGGACGGCGGCCAGGAGCGTGCGGCGGCTGAGCGGCATCGCGGCCTCGAAATCCGCCTTGACCTTGAACAGGCGCGTGAAGTCGTCGTCCTGGCTCTGCAGCGCCCAGTAGGTTTCGGAAGAGCCGACGAGGATGACCTTGACGTCGAGCGGGATGGGGGTGGGCCGGACGGAGCCGGTGGTCTTCGGCTTGCTCTCGTCCTCCAGCTCCTCGATGCGCAGCTCGCGGTGCCGGATGGCCTTCTTCAGGGCATCCCAGGCGTTGGGGCTGCGGGCCAGGTCGGCGATCTGGAGGATGAGGTAGCCGCCGTTGGCGCGGTGCAGGGCGCCCGGCCGGATCAGCGTGTGATCGGTGGAGTAGATCCCGCGCGTCTCGCGGTACTCCGGGTAGCCGAAGAGATTGGGGTACGTCGGGTTGCGTTCGACGACGACGGGCGCGCGGGTTTCGCGCCGGCGGTCGACCAGGACGTTGATCCGGAACGGCGGGTGTTCGTGCACCTGCGGCCCGCCGCCGGCGCCCGCCTCGTCGCCGCTCTCCGCGCCCTCGCGGCTTTCGGCCCCCGGAAGCTCCTCGGGCGGCAGGAAGAGGCGGTGGTTGTCGAGCACGTAGTCGTGGAGCTGCTCGACGTAGCGTTTGGCGTCCTGGGGCAGCTCCGGGTGCTTGCGCTGCAGCTCGTTGAAGACCACCTCGACCACGTGCGCGATCCCCGCCCGCTCGGCCTCCAGGAGCTCGGCCTCCAGCTCCTTCTGGATCTGGCGCAGGTGGCGATCGTACTCGGGGATGCGGCGCTGGAAGGCGTTGGAGCGGCTCTCGTAGGCGGCGCGGACCTCGTCCGGCAGCGCGTCGTACTGCTCGGTGGTCAGCGGCGTGCCGCCCTTGAGGGGGGTGAGGGCGAGGTGATCGCCGTCGCGGCGGACGAGCAGCCGGTGGCGGCGGCCCTGGCGGACGAGCTGCACGAAGCGGGCCTCGGCCTTCTGGTTGCTGGCGTCGAGGATCTTGTGGCGCTGGTCGCGGAACGCGGCGGTCGACAGCACGCGGGGGATCTCGCGGCCCAGCTCGGTGATCGCGGAGTCGATGTCGTGCGCGAAGGGGCCGGCCTGGCCGGCGGCCAGGCGGATCCCGCGCGGATGGTCCGGCTCGTCGAAGTCGTGGACGTAAATCACGTCGAGCCCCGGGGGCTCCTCCGCCGCCCGCGCCTCGACCATCCGCTCGGCGCTCGTGGTCTTCCCGCTGCCGGGGTCGCCCAGGACGTAGATGTTGAAGCCGCGGGCGCGCACGCGCAGGCCGAAATCGAGGGCACCGACGGCGCGGCGCTGGCCGACCATCATCTCCCGCGAGGCGTCGTGGCGCGCCTCGCCGCCGGCCGGCGCGGCGGGCCCGCCGGACGGCACTCCCGCCGTGGTGGGGTACGGGATGCTGCGGGGGTCGATCGTCCGGCGCAGGCGCGCCGCGGGCAGCTCGAACCGGGCTGGGAAAACGGGCGATTTCCGGACCATCTCCACCTCCGGCCGGGAACTCTTGCACCCCGGGCCGTCGCCGTCCACCCCCGTCCCGGAATTCCGCCGCACTCCCTCTGGCGGAATCCGCCGGGTGCTGGTAACATCCGGCCCGCCGATGGAAGCCGCGGGGCCGACCTACCAGATCGCGATCGTCGACGACGAAGGTCAGGTGACCAGCGTCCCGCTGATGCGCGACGAATTCACGGTCGGGCGCAAGGAGGGGAACGTCATCCGGCTGACCGAGCGCAACGTCTCGCGCAACCACGCCCGCATCCTGCGCGAGAACGGCCGCTTCTACCTCAACGACCTCGGCAGCTACAACGGCACCCGCCTCAACGGCCGCCGCATCCGCGGCAAGATGCCGCTCTCGCCGGGCGACGAGATCGGCATCGGCGACTACACGCTGAAGATCGAGGCGCTCGCCGCCACCGCCGACGACACCCCGTCCGGACCGCCGCCCGAGCCGGTGCAGGCACCGCAGATCGCGGTGGTCATCGACGGCAGCTCCGTCGCGGTCCACGTCCTCTCCGACGTGCCGCACGTCATCGGGCGCGGCGACGAGGCCACGATCCGCATCGACGACGTCAATGTCTCCAGGACCCACGCGCGGCTGCATCTCCTCCAGGGGCGGTACTTCGTCGAGGACGCCGGCAGCGCCAGCGGGATCAAGGTCGGCGAGCGGCGCGTCCTCAGCAAGGCGCTCGACCCCGGCGACATCATCGATATCGGCCGCGCCCGGCTGTACTTCACGCTCGGCGCGCTGCGCCCCGAGGACATCAAGCCGCGCACCGTGACGGCGCCCCCGAAGCCGGCCTCCCGTCTGCCCATGGTCTTCGGAATCCTCGGCGCGGTCGTCGCCGTCGCCGGCGTCATCTACCTCCTCGTCGGGCGCAACAAGGGCGGCGCGCCGGCGGCGGTCGACGAAACGAGCGTGGCCGCGGCGGACGCGGGACGCTACGGCGGGCCCGGTGCGCCCGACGTCCCCGAGGTGGCGCTCGCCGTCGTCCCGCGGGGCGCCGACGCCGGAGCGGAAGCTCCCGCGCTGCCGCCCGCGACGGCGGATGCGGCGGCGCAGGTGGAGGGGCCTTCGCCCGCCGAGAGGCTGGCGGAGGCCCGCGCGGCGGCCGAGAAGGCGGCGGCCACGGCCGAGTGGGACGCCGTGCTCGACCTGCTGGCCGCGGCCGAGCTGGCCTCCGACCCGGATGCCGTCGAGCTGCGCGCGGCGGCCACGCGGGAACGCGACGCGCGACGCGCGCTGGACGACGCCGCCACGGCGCTCGCCGCCGGCGATGCGGCGGGCGCGGCGTCGAAGCTCGCCGCCGTTCCCCCGGATGCCCGCTGCGCGCGCGACGCCGCCGGCGTGTGGGACGACGTGCTTGCCGTCGGGCGCGAGGCGGTGCGGGCGGCGAAGGTCGACGAGCTGCGGCTGGTCGTCGAGGCCCTGAACGCGGTCCTCGCGCCGCCCCGCCGCGTCGCCGCCGGGCGCGAAGAGCTGGCGACCGCGCTGCGCCGGCTGGAGGCCCACGTGCCGGGCGTCGCGGATGCCGGCACCCCGCCGCCGCCCGCGGACGTCGGGGCGGTCCGTCCCCGCGACGCCGGGACGACCCCCGCGACCGACGCGCGCGTCCGCGAGGAGGCGACCGCGACGCCGCGAGACGCCGGCGCTACGGAAGAGGCGGCGCAGCCGACCGGCAACGCCGCGGAGGAGGCCCTGGCGCAGGCCCGGCAGCTCATCCTCTCCGGCGACAATGCCGGGTGCATCAACGTCCTGACGCACGCGCCGCAGACGTGCCGCAACATCGAGGTGCTGGTGACCTGCTACAAGTCCGAGGCCCGGATGCCGGACGCCTACACCGCGATGGAGAACTACCTGCGCCGATGCGAGGGCCAGCGCAAGTACGAGGAATACCAGCAGATCCTGCAAGGCGCCGGCCGAGCCCCGTGAGCCCCCACCCCGCAGCCTTCCCTCATTGACACACGCTTGCGGTTTCCGCTAGCGTCCCGCCCGTCCCGCGTGCCGACGGGGTGAGAGCCGCTTCGAGCGGATTCTGGCGCGCGTGAGTGGCGTTTTCGGGCGGAGGTTGGAGATGAGGCCAGGTCGAAAGAGTCTCCTAGCAACGGCGTCCTTGCTCGCGGCGCTCGCGGCCCCGACCGCGGCGCGGGCGACGGAAACCGACGCTCCCGCCGACACGGGCGCACTGGATCTTCGCCTGTTCCGCGCGGCCGTGGATTCCAAGGGCCTGTTCGGCGTGAATGCCTCGGACATCATGCCGCACCTGGACATCAGCATCGCGTTGATCCTCGACTACGGCCACAACCTGTTCTCGGTCGATGCCGCGGGCGGCGAGACGCACCTGGTCAGCGACGCGATCGATGCCAACGTCGGCTTCAACATCGGGCTCCTGAACTTCATGGCGATCGGCTTCTCCTTGCCGGTCGTCATCAACTCCGGCCCCGCCGTCGACGGCGTGACCGGCTGGGAAACCTGGGGCACTCGGTCACTCACGACTCCGGTCACGCCCGGACCGTCCTTCTCCGCCGAGCACGTCGGCGACCTGGAGATCCACGCGAAGTTCCGTTTCCTGCGGGTCGAGCGGCACCCGGTGGGGTTGGGCGCGATCCTCCAGTTCTTCACGCCGACGGGGCAGATCGACCACGGGCTCGGCTCCGACCCGGGGATGGGCCTGGGCGTGACGGCGATCGTGGATACGGCACCGACGGACTGGTTCCTCGCGTCGCTCAACATCGGCGGCCGCTTCTTCTTCGCCAACGACGACGGGTACGAGCCGCTCACGCTCACCGACGCGTCGGGGAAGACCTTCCAGTACGGCCATCTGCTCACGTTCGGCATCGGCGCCAGCTTCACGCTGGTGCCGGAGCGGCTCAACGCGATCGTCGAGTTCTACGGCAACACGGTGTTCACGAACTTCTTCGACATGCGCCACACGCCGATGGAGGCGGTGGCGGGGCTGAAGATCTTCCTCGAGCGCAACAGCTACCTCTACCTGGGCGGCGGGACGGGGATCTTCTCCGAGGGGTTCTCCGCGGCCGAGGCGCGGGTCTTCGGCGCGTGGATTTTCGAGCCGTCGATCGGCGACCGCGACCGCGACGGGATCAAGGACGACGTCGATCAGTGCCCGGACGACCCCGAGGATCCGGACGACTTCGAGGACGCGGACGGCTGTCCCGACCCGGACAACGACCGCGACCAGATCCTCGATGTCGAGGATTCCTGCCCGCTGATCCCGGAGGACCGCGACGGCGACGCGGACGAAGACGGCTGCCCGGAGGGAGAGCAGGGCGACCGCGACGGCGACACGATCCTGGACGTCAACGACCAGTGCCCGGACGACCCGGAAGACCGCGACGGGTTCCAGGACGTGGAGGGCTGCCCGGATCCGGACAACGACAACGACGGCATCAAGGACATCGACGATCTGTGCATGAACGAGCCGGAGGACCTGGACGGGTTCAACGACGTCGAGGGCTGCCCGGACGTGGACAACGACCAGGACCGGATCCTGGACGTCGATGACGACTGCCGCAACGAGCCCGAGACGTACAACGGCACCGAGGACGACGACGGCTGCCCCGACCAGGGTCGCGTGCTGGTCACCGGCACCGACGTCGTGATCATGGACAAGATCTACTTCCAGACCGACAGCGCGATCATCGAGGAGCGTTCGTTCGACATCCTCAACCAGGTCGCGGCGACGCTGATCAACAACCAGCAGCTCCGGCTGATCGAAGTCCAGGGGCACGCGGACGAGCGCAACACGGACGAGTACAACATCCAGCTCACGAGCGACCGCGCCAACTCCGTCGTCGAGTATCTCGTCCGCCAGGGCGTCGAGGCGTCTCGCCTCCTGGCAACGGGCTATGGCGAGCGATGTCCCGTGGACCCGGGGCACAACGATCGGGCGTGGGACAAGAACCGGCGCGTCGAGTTCAAGATCCTCTGGACCGACGCCGGGGCGACGGGGGTCGATCGGTCCTGTCCGGCCGGCGCGGATTTGCAGACGCCGATCCCCGCGACCTTCGGGCAGCCGTAGGGAGGCGGAGCGGGCTGCGATCATGGACGCGCGTGAGGAGTTCGTCAGTCGCTACGTTCGGGCGGTCATCGACCTGCCGCAGGATGTGCGAGTCGCTTGCGAGTTGCTGGACGACGACGAGATCGACCAGGACGCCCAGGCCATCGTCGTCGGTTCCCTGTTGTCGCTGCTCCAGGCCGGTGATCTGATCCCCGACACGTGGGGCCCGTTGGGGATGGTCGACGACGCCATCACGCTCCGCCTCGCCGCCGCCCACGCCGCCCCCGCCGGGAGCGCCGTGCGCGAACGCCAGACGCAGCGCTTCCCGGCGTTCTTCGCGGAGCTGGAGCCGGACCTCGCGGCCGCACGAGGCTTCCTGGCGGACACCTTCGCGCTGTTCGACGCCCGTCTGCCGAAGCTGCGCCAGGCCGAGCACAAGGGCAAGCGGGTGGACATGGTGCTGCGCGATCCCGCGGCGCGCGCTTGGCTGTTCGACGAGGTCGACGAGGCGATGACCGATCTGGAGATCGCGGAGGATGACCTGCTCGTCGCGATGCGACGGGTCGATTCGCTGTTGACGCACCTGCGGCGGCGCCTGGCGCACCGCTGATCGCACGCCCGTGGCGCAAGCGCCCGGCGAGGGAGGTGGGTGATGAGCAAGATGGACCAGGGATTCGGTAAACCGCCCGGAAAGGGGCCGGGGGCGCCCGGGCCGGTGGGCCCCGCCCCGCAGAAGAAGGAAGCGGCGAAGACCATGCTGGGGATGCCCCCCATGTTCGGCCAGCCGCCTCCCGGCGCTCCGCGCGGTCCAGCCGCTCCCCCTCCCGGCATGATGCCCCCGATGGGCGTGCCGCCGCGCGCACCGGCGCCCGCGCCCATGGCGCCCGCACCCATGGCCCCGCATCCGGCGCCGATGGCTCCTCCGCCCGCGCCCGCACCGGCGCCCGCGCCGCAGGTCGGACCGCGGCCGCTCGGCCTCGATGCGACGATGATGGCTTCTCCGGCCATGATGCCGCCCGGACAGGCTCCCGCGCCGGCGCCCTATCCCGCGCCCGCGCCCGCCCCAGGCGGCTACCCGCCGCCCGCGCCCGCGCCCGCTTTCGGAGGGTTCCCCGCGCCGGCACCCGCGCCGACACCCGCCGCGTTCGGCGCGCAGGCCGCGGGCGCGTTCGGCGTCCCCACCTCGGCGCCCTCCCCCGCCTCCTTCGGGGCGCAGATGCCCGGCGGCTTTCCTGCCGGCGCGCCCTCGCCCGAGGGCGCGGTCCAGGGCATGATGCCGCAGATGCCGTCGCCCGGAGGCTACGGGGTTTCGCCGCCAGCCGGGATGCCCGGAATGCCGTCGATGGACCAGCCGGGAATGCCGCAGATGGGCTTCCCCGGCGCGCAGCCGCCCCCCGGAATGCCGGGCCCGGGCGGCATGCCAGGATTCGCCCCGCCGGGAGGCCAGCCCTACCCCGGCCCCGGCATGGCGATGCCCGGCGCCGCGCCCGGAGGCGGCGGCAGCAAGCTCTGGCTGTTCCTCATCATCGGCGTCGTCGTCCTCGGCGGCGCCGCCCTGCTCTACTTCCTCGTCTTCGCCGGAGACGAGGAAGCCTCGCCGTGCGACAAGACGTGCAACGCCATGACGGCGTGCATGAGGGCGAGCCCGGCCTACAAGGCTGCCAAGGGCCCCGACAGGGCGATGTTCGAGGCGCAGCTCAAGGAAGTAGTTGGGACGTGCCGGTCGAGTTGCAAGGCGGCGTCCTCCAAGGGACAGGCGGTCGGCGCACAGTGCATCAAGGGTGCCCAGAAGGACTACTGCCCGGTCCTGAAGGAGTGCGCCCTGGCCGCCTACGCGGCCAACCCCCGCGGCGCGGCCGGCAGCGGCGGTGGCGGCGGTGGCGGCGGTGGCGGTTGCATCGAGAAGATGACCGGATGCATGACGTCCGCCTCGGCCGGCGTCGCGTTGCCCGCGGAAGCGCTGGCCCCGATGAAGGCGGCCGCCGAAGAACAGTGCAACGCCATGAAGGAGGAGGATGCCGCGGCCTACGAGAAGGCCGTTGCCGCCTGCAAGGACACCCCGTGCGGCATGGGCGGAAGCGACTACATGACCTGCCTGATGGAGAAGATGGCCGGCATGTAGCCCTCCCCCGCTCGCCCTCGTCCCACCGCAATCAGGATCTTCGTCGCTGCTTTCGCTGTCGCGATCGCCCCGCGCCCCCGGTCACCGAAGCCCGGAGCGCCCGGCTGGGCTCCGCACCACTGAGCGCCGCGATCCGGTCTCGCAGCAGCGCCGCGCGCTCGAAGTCCAGCTTCTCCGCCGCGACGAGCATCGCGGACCGCAGGGCGGCGACCAGCTCGTCGCGCGAGGCATAGTCGACGGCGCCTTCCCCCGCCTCGGACGGGTCGACGGGGCGCTCCGCCAGGTCGACGTAGTCGCGAGCCGCGGCGCCCGGGGTCATGTCGCGGATGGCCTTCTTGATCGTTTCGGGCACGATCCCGTGCGCCGCGTTGTACTCGGCCTGGACCTTGCGCCGCCGCTCCGTCACCGCGACGGTCTCACGGATCGACGGCGTCATCACGTCCGCGTAGAGGATGACCTTCCCGTTCACGTTGCGCGCCGCCCGACCGCAGGTCTGGACGAGGGATCGCGTCGAACGCAGGAAACCCTCCTTGTCCGCGTCGAGCACCGCGACCAGGGAGACCTCGGGCAGGTCGAGCCCCTCTCGCAGGAGGTTGATGCCGACCAGCACGTCGAACGCGCCCTGCCGCAACTCGCGCAGGATCTCGATCCGTTCCAGGGTATCGATGTCCGAGTGCATATAGCGGGCGCGGACGCCGATCTCGCCGAGGTACTCGGTCAGGTCCTCGGCCATGCGCTTGGTCAGCGTCGTCGCCAGCACGCGCTCCCCCTTCTCGACGCGCTGCCGGAGCTGCTCGACGAGATCCTCGACCTGGCCCCCCGCGGGCCGGATCTCGAGCTCCGGATCCATCAGCCCCGTCGGACGGATGACCTGCTCGACGAACGCGCCCCCGGTGCGCCGCAGCTCCCAGTCCCCGGGCGTCGCGGAGACGAAGACGGTCTGCCCCACGCGCTCCTGCCATTCGGAGAACGTGAGCGGGCGGTTGTCCAGCGCGCTCGGCAGGCGGAATCCGAACTCGACCAGCACCTCCTTGCGCGCGCGGTCGCCGCGGTACATCGCCTGGATCTGCGGCACCGTCTGGTGGCTCTCGTCGACCACGAACAGGGCGTCGCGCGGGAAGTAGTCGATCAGCGTGCCGGGCGGCTCCCCCGGCGCACGGCCGGTGAGATGTCGCGAGTAGTTCTCGATGCCCGTGCAGAACCCGGCCACCTCGAGCATCTCCAGGTCGTAGTTCGTCCGCTGCTCCAGACGCTCGGCCTCCAGCAGCTTGCCCGCCTGCCGCAGCTCCTCCAGCCGCCGTTTCAGCTCCTCGCGGACGGCGACCAGGGCACGCTTCAGCTCCGCGGCCGGGACGACGTAGTGGCTGTTGGGGTGGATCGCCGTGCGCGCCATCGTCCCCAGCACGCGTCCGCGCAGGGGGTCGATCTCCGACAGCTTCTCGATGCGGTCGCCCCAGAACTCGATGCGTACCGCCCGGTCCTCCTCGTAGGCCGGGAAGACCTCGACCACCTCACCTCGCACCCGGAACGTCCCGCGGTGGAAGTCCACGTCGTTGCGCTCGTAGCGCACGTCCACCAGCCGCCGCAGCAGGCCGTCGCGGTCAACCTCCTCGCCGACGGCGAGCGGCACGAGCAGGCCGGAGTACCAGTCCTTGGAGCCGATGCCGTAGATGCAGGAGACCGACGCGACCACGATCACGTCGCGCCGCGAGAGCACGGACCGCGTCGCGCTGTGCCGCAGCCGGTCGATGCGCTCGTTGATCGTCGCGTCCTTCTCGATGTACGTGTCCGTGTTCGGGATGTACGCCTCGGGCTGGTAGTAGTCGTAGTAGCTGACGAAATACTCGACCGCGTTGTGCGGGAACAGCTCGCGGAACTCCTGGTAGAGCTGCGCCGCCAGCGTCTTGTTGTGCGCGATCACCAGCGTCGGCCGCTGCACCCGCTCGACGACGTTCGCAATCGTGAAGGTCTTGCCGGAGCCCGTGATCCCGAGCAGCACCTGGTCCTTCTCCCCGCGCTCGACCCCGGCCGCGAGCGCGTCGATCGCCTGGCCCTGGTCGCCCGCGGGGCGAAGCTCGGTCTCGAGTCGGAAGTCTCCCACGGCTCGGGAGCATAAGGCGGCGGCAAGGCGTGAGCAACGTGGGGAGTCTTTGGTTCTTGGTAATTGGTTCCGGACGGTTGTTGGTCCGCAGGTGTCGTACTAGCATCCCGGCCGTGAGCAACGTTCGTCGCCCGCTCGGCGGGACGAAAGGACGGAACACGGAGCGTGGCTGACGACGACACCGACCGGCGCGACACGGACCGGCCGCCGTCGGGAGCGCCGCCCGACCGCCGCTCCGGCGCGCCCGCTCGCGCCGGCTCCGAGCTGCGCAGGATCCTCGAACAGCTCTTCCGCCAGCCCCGGGCCGAGCGCAGCCTTGCCGTCACGGCGGCCTGGTCGCGCGCGGTCGGTCCGCGCATCGCCCAGGTCGCGCGACCGATCCGGATCGTGGACAGGAAGCTGCTGGTGCAGGTCACCAGCCCCGCCTGGCGGCAGGAACTGTCGATGCAGGCCCGCGAGATCGTCCGCAAGCTCCAGCGGGAGCTGGGCGATTCCGTCCAGTCCCTCGACATCCGCGTCGGCGTCAACCCCGAGCTGCGCTCGACCGACGCAGCGGCCGAGGGCGCGAACCGCGAACCACTTCCCGCGCTGCGCGCCGTCGCCGGGGCCCTCGAGTCCCCCGAGCTGCGCGCCATGGCCCTGGCCCTCGCCGACGGCCGGCCGCTCGAACGGCCCGAGGCGAAGCGACCGGGGTCGGTCGGCCGCCCCGCGAAGCGCGGCACCCGCAAGCGGGGAAACCCGTGACCGCCACCGCCGCCGTGGCGTCGACGCTGTTCCTGATCCTCGCGCTCCCCCACTGCCGACGTCCGGACCAACAACCAAGAACCAATCACCAACAACCGCGCGAAGCGCAGCGCGTTGCCTCTCCCGGCGACTCCGGCTACGGTGCCGCCATGGCCGCGCGCCTCTCCAAGCTCGACGTGCCGATCGTCACCGGGCGCATCTTCTTCCCCCGCCCCGACCCGGGCGATCCTGCCCCGCCCGGCAGCACGGACCTCTCGATCCCGGTCGAGGGCGGGGCGGTGCTGCACGCGCGCCTGCACCCGGGACCGGACGGCGGCCCCCTCGTCCTCCTCTTCCACGGCAACGGCGAGCTCGTCGCCGATTACGACGAGGTCACCCCGGCGTACCGCGCGCTCGGCGCCGCACTGCTCGTGGTCGACTACCGCGGCTACGGCCGCTCGACCGGCCAGCCGACGCCCTCGCGCATCGTCCTCGACGCGGACGGGGTGCTGGACTTCGTCCGTTCGTTGCCGGCGATCCGCGGCCGCCGTCCAATCGTCGTCCTGGGGCGGTCGCTCGGCTCCGCCCCCGCGATCCACCTCGCCGCGACCCGCGGCGCCGACCTCGCCGGCCTGATCCTCGAGAGCGGCTTCGCACGCACCCTGCCGCTCCTGCGCCTCGTCGGGGTGCCGATCGAGCGCGCCGGCCTCACGGAGGCGGACGGGTTCGACAACGAGGCCGCGATGCGGCGGGTGGCGATTCCGACCTTGATCCTGCACGCCGACGAGGACACCATCATCCCGATCGAGGACGCGCACCTGAACTTCGAAGCGTGCGCGGCGCGGGACAAGACGCTGGTGCTCATCGAGGGAGCGGGCCACAACTCGATCATGGCCTACGGGGGACGGAAGTACTGGGGGGCGATCGGGGACTTCGTGGCCAGGCTCTGAGATCTGAGCCTTGAGCTGTGAGGCCCTATCCCAGAGCTCAGAGCTCGGAGCTCAGAGCTTGAAGCGAGGTGGGACGATGCAAACGAAGATCGGACGACGGGATTTCCTCGCGATGGCGGCGGCGGGGGCGGCGAGCGCCGCGGGGCTGCCGCTGTTCGCGGGCTGTTCGAAGAAGAGCCCCGCGGCTCCGCCGGAGGCGGGAGCCATCGACGCCGTTTCGGCCCCGCCCCCTCCCCCGCCGGCGGACGTCGGGGCCGCGCCGCGGGAGACGGGGTACTTCGCGGAGAATTTCGGCGTGGACCGGGAGCTGCTGCGGCGGACGCTGGAGCGCGGACTGTCGAAGGGCGGCGACCACTGCGAGGTCTTCCTGCAGCACAAGCTCGCCGACTACGTCGCGTTCGAGGACGGGCAGGTCAACGAGGCGTACGCGCGGGTCGACCTGGGCGCCGGAGTGCGCGTCCTGCTCGGCGACCAGACCGGATACGCCTTCAGCGAGGACCTCGCCCCCGAGAGCCTGCTCCGCGCGGCCGGGACGGCGGCCGCGATCGCGGCGGCCGCGGCGACGGCCGCGCCGGGGACCTTCACGCCGGTCGAGATCCCGGCGGCGCTGTATCCGGCCGAGCCGCAATGGCTGGCCGTCGCGCCGTCGGACAAGCTCGCCATCGTCGATGGCGTCGGCAAGAAGCTGGCGGCGGGTGACCCGAGCGTGATCAAGGCGGCCGTACGCTTCCGGGCCGAGGACGACATCGTCCTGGTGGCCAACTCCGACGGCGCGTTCGTCGAGAACCGCCGCCCGATGACCTTCCTCTACGCCACCTGCACGGCGGAGAAGGGCGGCCGCCGCGAGACGAACTGGTACTCCCGCAGCCGCCGCGGCGGGCCCGACTTCTACACGCCGCAGGTCCTCGAGGCGCTCGCGGCCGAGGCCGTGAAGCGCACGATGCTCTTGTTCGACGCCGTCACGCCGCCGGCCGGCGAGATGCCGGTCGTCCTGGCCCCGGCGACGTCGGGCATCCTGCTGCACGAGGCGATGGGGCACGGGTTCGAGGCGGACTTCAACCGCAAGGGGATCTCGATCTTCTCCTCGATGATGGGCCGGAAGATCGCCGCCGAGTTCGTGACCATCGTCGACTCGGGCCTCGAGCCCGGCAACCGCGGCGCGCTCGCCGTCGACGACGAGGGCACGCCCGGGCGGCGCACCGTGCTCGTCGACAAGGGCGTCCTCGTCTCGTACCTCCACGACCGCATCTCCGCGAAGCACTACGGCGTCGAGCGCACCGGCAACGGGCGCCGCGAGGACTTCCGCTTCCCGCCGATCCCCCGCATGCGGGTGACGTTCATGGAGCCGGGTCCTCACGGCCACGACGAGATCATCGGTTCCGTGAAGAAGGGCCTGTACGCGATCGACTTCTCCAACGGCGAGGTCAACATCGGCGCGGGCGACTACAGCTTCTACGTCAAGACGGGCTACCTGATCGAGGACGGCAAGCTGACCTCCCCGGTCAAGGACGTGAACCTCATCGGCAACGGACCGGACAGCCTGGGCAAGGTGGACATGGTGGGCGGCGACTTCGAGCTGGACGGCGGCACGTGGACCTGCGGCAAGGACGGCCAGGGCGTCCCGGTGGGCCTGGGCCTGCCGACCATCCGCGTCGCGGCCATCACCGTGGGCGGGGTGCGGTCATGAGCGGCGAGATCAAGCTGGACGAGACGGCCCGGAAGATGATGAACGGCGCCCTGCAGCGCGGCGTCAAGGGCGTCCGCGTCGGCGCCACGCGCTCGCGCAACGTCTCCGTCACCTGGCGCACCGGCCGCGTCGACAAGATTCAGGAGTCCTCGCGCCTCGGCGTGAGCCTGGCGCTCTACATCGACGGGCGCTACACGACCTGCACGACCAACGACCTGCGGCCCGAGGCCATCGACCGCTTCCTCGACTCCGCGGTCGCCCTCTGCCGCGCCATGACCCCCGACCCGTACCGCGAGCTGCCCGACCCGTCGCTGTACGAGGGCCGCGACGAGCGGGACCTCGGCCTCTTCGACCCGGCGATCGCCCAGGTCACTCCGGAGCAGCGCAAGGACTTCGCGGCGGCCACGGAAGCCGCGGCGCTCGCCAAGGCCGGCGACAAGGCGATCCAGGCGGAGACGGCGTGCGAGGACGAGGAGGGCGAGCTGTTCCAGCTCCACTCCAACGGGTTCGAAGGAACCCAACGCGCGTCCTACTTCGGCGCCTGGGCGACGGTGTCGCTGCAGGACCAGGGGGAGAAGCGGCCGGAAGGCGACTACGACGTGGCGTCGCGCAAGCGTGCCGAGCTTCCGGGGCCCGAGCTGGTGGGCACGAAGGCGGCGGAGTACGGCCTGCTGCGCCTGGGCACGACGAAGATCCCGACGGCGAAGCTGACGATGATCATCGAAAACCGCGCCGTCGGCCGGCTGCTCGGCTACCTTCTCGCCGCCGCCTCCGGCCGCGCGCTCCAGCAGAAGCAGTCGTTCCTGGACGGCATGGTCGGCAAGAGCTTCGCCGGCGAGAAGTTCGACATCCTCGACGACCCCTTCCTCGCCGGCGGCTTCGGCTCGCGCCTGTTCGACGGCGAGGGCATTACGGCCAGGCCCATGCCGGTGTTCGAGAAGGGCGTCTTCCGCAGCTTCTACGTCGACACGTACTACGGGAAGAAGCTCGGGCTGCCGCCGACCACGGGCGGCCGGTCGAACCTCGTGCTGGCGCCCGGGACGAAGAGCCTCGAGGAGCTGACGGCCGGGGTCTCCCGCGGCATCCTTGTCCGCGGCTTCATCGGCGGCAATTCCAACTCGACCACCGGAGACTTCTCGACGGGCATCTACGGCACGTTGATCGAGAACGGCGCGTTGACGCAGCCGATCGCCGAGATGAACGTCGCGGGCAACCACAAGGACTTCTGGCAGCGCTTGGTCGATGTCGGCAACGACCCCTGGCCCTACAGCTCCCTCCGCGTCCCCAGCCTGGTCTTCGATGGGGTGCAGTTCAGCGGGGAATAGGGGCGGAATTCTCGCGCAGAGACGCAGAGACGCAGAGAAACGGACAGGGGGGATGTCGGCCCGAGCGTCGCAACCGGGCGGTTTCGGCGCCGGCCCGTCCTACAGGCGCGTGCCGGATACCGACCACGTGCGCAAGGCGCAAGTGAAGCACGACCCGACATAGTTGGCGGTGAAGGTGCCGGTCCAGTGGTTGTCGGTATCGAACGACCCGGTCAGGGAATAGATCTCGTTGCACGACCCGGAATACGTGCAGGTCACGTTGATGTTGCGCGTCGTGCGCGCCGAAGGACCGGTCATTGCACCACCCGTTCCGCACGGCGCGCCGTACACCGTCAGCAAGCTGCCTGTGTCGGAGAAGGTGAACTGCGTGATGTTGAAGCTCACGATTCCGAACGGGCCGCACGTGTAGCTCGGCGCCGGACTGACGGAGTAGATCCCGCTCGGATCGAAGCTCGCGGATGTGCACCCCGTCGTCACCCAGCCGCTGCAATCCGTCGCGCAGGTCGCCGTGCCGCTCGTCCACCCGCCGGAAGGGAGCGACGTGCACGCGATGGTCGCGCCGCGGCGGCAGAAGAAAGTCTCGTCGGTCGCGGCGTCGCAGTCGTCGTCCGCTCCGTTGCAGCTTTCGGCCGGAGGCACGCACACGCCCCACAGGCAGTCGATGGCGCACCCGCGCGTGCCCGTCGTGCCGCACGACGTGGGACAGGAGCCGCTCGACCCGCGCACGCACGCGTACCCGTCGTCCGCGACCGCGTCGCAGTCGTCGTCCACCCCGTTGCAGACCTCCGCCGGCGGCGTGCAGACCCCGCTCCAGACGCAGCCACTCCCGCAGAGCTGCGTGCCGGTCGAGCTGCACGTCGTCGTGCAGGGACCGGTCGAGCCCAGCGCGCAGGTGAAGCCCTCGTCGGTCGTCCCGTCGCAGTCCTCGTCGAACCCGCTGCAGATCTCCGCAGGCGCCGCGCAGCCGCCCCACGTGCAGTCGTCGCCGCAAACGTGGCTGCCCGTGGACCCGCACGTCGTCGTGCACGTGCCGCCCGCACCGCGGACGCACGCGAACCCGTCGTCCGCAACGGCGTTGCAGTTGTCGTCCACCCCGTTGCACGTCTCCGCCGGCGGCACGCACGTGTCCCACGTACAGCCGCCCGTGCCCACGATGCACGTCCGGCTGCCCGTCGAGGCGCACGTCGTCGTGCAGGTTCCGCTCGACCCCATCACGCACAGGAAGCCCTCGTCCGTCGACCCATCGCAGTCGTCATCGAGGCCGGTGCACGTCTCCGCCGGCGGCGCGCAGGCGCCCCACGTACATCCGACCTCGCACGGCTGGCTGCCCGTCGAGCCGCAGCCCGTCGTGCACGCCCGGTTCGTGCCCGCAACGCAGGTGAAGCCCTCGTCCAGCGCCGCATCGCAGTCATCGTCCGAGCCGTTGCACACTTCCACCGGCGGGATGCAGGTGTCCCACGTGCACGCACCGGAACAGGCGTGCGTCCCGATCGAGCTGCACGTGGTCGTGCACGCGCCCGACGAGCCGTAGACGCACTCGAACCCCTCGTCCGTCAGACCGTCGCAGTCGTCGTCCGCCCCCGAACAGCTCTCCACGGGCGGCGCGCAGGCGCTCCAGGTGCAGCCCGGTTGGCAGCTCCGGCTGCCGGTCGAGTCGCAGTCCGTCGTGCACGCCTCGGCCGCGCCCAGCACGCAGCCGAATCCGTTGTCGGCGACCGTGTCGCAGTCGTCGTCCGCTCCGTTGCAGGTCTCGTCGGGCGGGATGCAGTCGCCGGGCGTACCGTCGGGGTTGCACTCGCGCACGCCCGTCGTCCCGCACGACGTCGAGCACGGCTCGGGCGTGCAACAGGTCTCGAGCGTCGTCGGGTCGCAGTCGTCGTCGATGCCGTTGCACGGGAGCTCCGGCATCTCCGGGTTCACGTCCTCGTTGGCGTCGTCGCAGTCGTCCCCGCCGCACGCCGCGTCGACGTGCCCGTCGGCGTCGCCGTCCGGGGCCGTATGGACGCACGCGCCGGCCGCGTCGTCGCAGGTGTCGACCGTGCAGATCAGCTCGTCCGCGCAGTCCGGCGGCGCCTCGAACTGGCAGCCGAACTCGGGCTCGCAGTACCACGACCCCAGGCAGAAGCGATCGGGGAAGCAGTCGGCCGCGCTCGTGCAGGAATCGGGTGGATCGGGAATGCAGCCCAGGGCGGCGAGGCAGATCTCCCCGTCGTCGCACAAGCCGTCCTGCGGCAGGTGCTCGCAGAACGACCCGTCCGAACAGCGGTCCAGCGTGCAGCGGACGCCGTCACCGCAGTCCCCGTCCGTCGTGCACGGGGTCGGCGCCGGTCCGCATCCCAGGTCGACGTAGCACTGCAGTCCGTCGGGACAGCAGCCCGCGCACGGCTCGTGCACGCACGTCCCGTCCCCGCAATGATCGATGGTGCACGCGATCCGGTCGTCGCAATCGCGATCCCGCGAGCACGCGGTTCCGCCGTCGCCCGCCCCATCGCCGGCGTCTCCGGGCGGCTCCGCGTCCCCCGCCGCGTCCGTCGAACCCGCCGATGTCGCACACCCCGCCGCCAGGAACAACCCGACGGCCGCCAGACCGCCGAACGCTCGCCCGGTGCGTTTCACCATGGACGTAATGATAGCCGGAACGAGGCCCGGAGCAAGCGATCGTGCGCCTCGCGACCGCTCGCCCGCCGCGGCCGCTCGACCGCTCGCCTAGAACTCGGCGTACTGCGGCGTGATGTCGACCGGCAGCCCGCCGCCCAACGACTCGATCAACGGGTTCATCGCCTCCGGTACCACCTTGCCGTACTTCTCCAGGAACGCCTTGGCCCCGTCGTAGTCGCCCGTCGCCTGCAGCATCAGCAGGTCGTGGGCCAGGTCCCGGACCGCGTCGAAGAACTTCTCCGCCACCGGCGCGAACCGACCCTCGGGCGTCACGACGATCGCGCCCTTCTCCATCAGGTAGTTCACCTGCAGGAGCACCCCTTGCCCGTGCGCCTCGGACACGCCGAACCGGGCCGTGCGGAAGATGCCCGCCACGAACGTCTGCGGCACCGTCGCCATCTGCTCGGCCGGCAGCACGCCCTTGTCCGCCAGAAGCTTCTGCACGAACAGCGAGAGGATGTCCGCCTTCGCTTCCTCCAGCGTCGGGTACAGCTCCCGCAATTCCGTCCGCACCTCGGTCGCCGCGCCGTTCTTCTCGATCTTCCCCGGCCCCAGCCCGTGGCTCAGCTCGTGGAACAGGACGAAGTTGATGAACGCGTCGGACGACAGCGCCATCGCCAGCTCCGCCGGCAGCACCCGCTCCGCAATCGGCACCAGGATCGCGTCGTACTTGGCCAGCATGACGTTGCGCAGCAGCACGTTCTTGAAGCCCTTCGCCTCCCGCACCCGCTCGTCGTTGGGCAGGTTGAAGGCGATCGTCATGATCCCCGCCTGACCCGTGGCGTAGACCTCGTCCACGACCGTGATCGGCACCGTCGTCCCGCGGTTCGGGTTCTTGTGCTCGTCCGGGATCGGCAGGCTCGACTCCAGGAACGACACCTCGCTCTTGTACTTCGCAAGCTTCTCCGACTCCGCCGGGTCGACCACGCACAGGAACGACTCGAAGCTCGCCTTGTACCCCATCAGCCCGTCGTCGTACGTCTCGTACGGGCCGAACACCACCTCGACCGGGCCGTCCAGGTCCAGCCAGTCCAGATCGCTCGGATAGTAGTCGTTGGACAGGAACGCCGCCGCGCGCGCCTCGAGGTACTTCTTCAGCGTCGCCAGCTCCGGCGTCGTCGCCAGCGCCGCCGCCGCCCGCAACGCCTCCGCCGCCGGCTCCAGGAACTCCTTGTACGCCTCGGAGTACGGCACCGCGGCCAGACCCCCGTCCCGCCGCTCGACCGTCGTGAAGAAACCCTTGAACGCCTCGGCCACCTCGGGGTGCGCCGAGACCCACGACTCGAACTCCTCCTTCGTCAGGTCCTCGGGGTAGAACGCCGAGCCCTTGGGATGGGTGGCGTCGCCGAGGAACGGCAGGTAGTCGTCCTGCCGATCCCACGGGCCGCCCATGATCCGGAACAGCTCCTTCGCCGGCCCGAACGACTCGTCCGTGATCTTCGACAGCTCGTCCCGCATCGCCGCATTGCCGGTCCAGGTCTGGCGGAACGCGATCTCCCCCATGAGATCCGCGGCCCGCCGCAGCTCGTGCAGCACCGCCCGCTCCGTCTCGCCCAGCTTCCCCAACTCGCCGGCGCCCAACGTCATCCGGGCGTACCGCGCCACCCGATCCGCCACGTCCGGCCGAGCCTTCAGTCCCATCGTCCCCTCCTGCACCGCCGCCTCCGCCACGGAAGCGTCCGCCGTCGGCGGCGTCGCCTGCGCCTCGTGCTCCGCCGCCGCATCCACCGCGGGCGGCGGCGGCAGCGGCGCCACCTCCGCGACCCCTCCCGGCCCCTCCCCCGCATCCTGCCCCTTCGCCGCCTTCTTGCATCCCGGCACCGCGAACACCGCGAGCACCACCATCCACCACCGCATCATGTTCTCCTCCTTCCGCGCCGCAATCCTGCCGCGAGGCGATGCAAGGCGCAAGAGGGCACCCACGCAGAACGCGCCGGTCCTGGATCACACCCCTTCCTGTTTCCCTGTCGGTGTTCATCGGTGTCCATCGGTGGTTTCTTCTTTCCCTCTGTGGTTTCCTCCAGGCATCCGGGGGGCGAGGTGGCATCCATGAAAGATGCGTGGTGCACGTTCTCGGCGACGAAGCTGGCCCGGCTGATCCGCGAGCGGCGGGCGACGTCGAGCGAGGTGGTCGAGGCGCATATCGAGCGGATCCGGCGGGTGAACCCGACCTTGAACGCGATGGTGCGCGATCGCTTCGACGAGGCGCGGGAGGAGGCGCGGGCGGCCGACGAGCGCGTCCGGACGCAACCCCCCGAGTCGCTGCCGCCGCTGCTCGGCGTCCCCTGCTCCATCAAGGAGTGCTTCGCCCTGCGCGGCATGCCCAATACCTCGGGCCTCCCGTCCCGCGTCGGCCGGCCCGCGGCCGGCGACGCCACCGCCGTCGCTCGCCTGCGCGCCGCCGGCGCCATCCCGCTCGGCGTGACCAACGTGTCCGAGCTGTGCATGTGGATGGAGACCGACAACCGGGTCTACGGCCGGACCAACAACCCCTACGACCCCGCGCGGATCGTCGGCGGCAGCTCGGGCGGCGAGGGCGCGATCGTCGGCGCCGGCGGCGCGCCCTTCGGCCTCGGCTCCGATATCGGCGGCTCGATCCGCATGCCCGCCTTCTTCAACGGCGTCTTCGGCCACAAGCCGACCGGCGGACTGGTCCCCGGCAGCGGCCAGTTCCCGATCGCCGAGAACGCCGCCCTGCGCTACCTCACGACCGGACCGCTGTGCCGCCGCGCCGAGGACCTCTGGCCGCTGCTGCGCATCCTGGCCGGCCCCGACGGGCTCGACGAAGGCTGCACCCCGACGCCCCTGGGCGATCCGGCGCGGGTCGACTGGCGGAACGTCCGCGTGCTCTCCGTCGAGACCAACGGCGTCGTGTCCGTCGCCCCCGACCTGCTCGAAGGGCAACGCCGCGCCTGCGGCGCGCTCGCGCGGCTCGGCGCGCGCGTCGAACCGGCCGAAATCCCGGCCCTGCGCGACTCCATGCTCGTCTGGTCGTCGATGCTCTCCGCCGCCGGCGGCCGCTCGTTCGCCTCGCTGATGGGCGGCGGGACCGAGGTGTCGGCGGCCTGGGAGCTGCTCCTCTGGCTCGCACGCCGTTCCGACCATACCCTCCCCGCGATCGGCCTGGCCTTCCTGGAGAAGCTGCCGAAGTGGCTGCCCGACAAGAAGGCTGAATACGTGGCGCGCGGGCGGGAGCTGCGCCAGGAACTGGTCTCTCGGCTCGGCCCCGACGGCGTGATGCTCTACCCCTCCTACCCCACGACGGCGCCGCGACACCATCGGCCGCTCCTGCCGCCGTTCCAGTGGCTCTACACCGCGCTGATCAACGTGATGGAGCTGCCGTCGACCCAGGTGCCCCTTGGCCTGGCCGACGACGGCCTGCCGCTGGGCGTCCAGGTCGTCGGCGTCCACGGCAACGACCACCTCACGATCGCCACGGCCCTGGAACTCGAGAAGGCTCTCGGAGGCTGGGTCCCGCCGCCCCGGTGGGCCTGAAGCGCTCGAACGCTCTACCGCTCCACCGCTCCAGGCTAGTACGCCCCGTTGCTGTACTCGACCGTGTACTGGTCGCAGCTCGGGCTTCCGGAACGGCGCGAGACGCAGAACGTGTAGCTGCTCCCGGAGTTGGTGCAGATGTTGTAGCCGCTGACCCCGGGATCGGCCGTCCCCTGGCAGTTCAGCTCGCCGCAGGACGTGAAGGGGGCGACGCAACCGCTCGTCGTGCGGTTGAAGTCGGTGTACCACTCGTAGCTGTCGCCGACCGTGTACAGCCCCGGGCAGACGTTGAGCCCGCAGTTGCCGGCGCGGTACACGTCGATTCGGAACTGGTTGCCCGGGTTCGACGTGAAGTGGATGTTGACGTGGTGGATGTCGCCCGGGCCGCTGGGCGTCGTGTCGGTGGCGGTGAACGTGTAGCAGTCGACGTCCCCGGCGGTCGTGAGCTTGCCGATGGCCGAGTAGGTGCTGGTCGTGCTCTCGGGGATGCTGCCGAGGCTGGCCGCCGTGCCGCAGGTCTCGTTGACGAACGTCTCGCCGCCCTCGAGCTGGCACTCGCAGCCGTCGGACGCGATACCGTTCACGTCCGCCCATCCCGCGTTGCAGGTGGTGATCTGGCACGTCCCGGTCCCGCAAGACTCGGATGCGTTGGCCAGGTTGCAGGTGATGCCACAGCCCCCGCAGTCGGAAAGCGTCCGGATGTTGCGCTCGCACCCGTTGGTCCGGTTCGAGTCGCAATTGTCGAACCCGACGTTGCAGGTCGCGTAGTCGCAGGTGCCCGTGGCGCACGTCGCGCCCGTGGCGTTGGCCGGGCTGCACACCGTGCTGCAACCCCCGCAGCTCGTGAGCGTCGTCAATGACCGCTCGCAGCCGTTGGACGGGTTGGAATCGCAGTTTCCCCAGGTGGCGTCGCAGACCCCGAGCGTGCACGTGCCGGTGGTGCAGGACTCGGCGGCGTTCGCCAGGTCGCATGTCACGCTGCAGCCGCCGCAGTCGGTGAGCGTCCGGATGCTGCGCTCGCAGCCGTTGGCCGGGTTCGAATCACAGCTCTGGTAGCCCGCGACGCAGCTCCCGTAGGTGCACGAACCCGTGGCGCACGTCGGGCCGGTGGCGTTGGCCGGGCTGCACGGAACGCCGCACGTGCCGCAGTTGAGCAGCGTGTTCAGCGTCGCCTCGCAGCCGTTGGCCGGGTTCGAGTCGCAGTTGCCGAAACCGGTGTCGCAGGTCGTCAGGACGCAGGTGCCAGTCGCGCACGATTCGGTCGCCTGCGCCAGATCGCACGGAACGCCGCACGTGCCGCAGTTGAGCAGCGTGCGCAGCGAAGCCTCGCAGCCGTTGGACGGGTTCGAGTCGCAGTTGCCGAAGCCCGAGTTGCAGGACGCGTAATTGCAGGCGCCCGACGCGCACGTGGCCCCGGTCGCGTTGAGCGGATTGCACGGAGTGCCGCAGGTGGCGCAGTCCGTCAGCGTGATCAGCGACCGCTCGCAGCCGTTGGAGTCGACGCCGTCGCAGTTGCCCCAGTTGGTGCTGCACGAGCTGAGGGTGCAGGTGCCGGTGGAACACGACTCGGACGCGTTGGCCAGATCGCACGGGGTCCCGCACACGCCGCAGTTGGCGGCCGTGGTGAGCGACGTCTCGCAACCGTTGCCCAGGCTGCCGTCGCAGTTGCCCCAGTTGGGATTGCAGCTCACCAGCACGCACGAGCCGGTCGCGCAGGACTCCGCGGCGTTCGACAGGTCGCACGGCGTCCCGCAGCTCCCGCAGTCGGTGACCGAAGTCAGCGAGCGCTCGCAGCCGTTGGCCCCGTTGCCGTCGCAGTTGCCCCAGCCGGAGCCGCACCCGGAGAAGGCGCAGGCCCCGGTGATACACGTCGAGCCCGTGGCGTGGTCCGGGCTGCACGGGTTGCCGCACGCCCCGCAGTTGACCAGCGTCGTCAGGCTCGCTTCGCACCCGTCCGAGTCCGTGCTGTTGCAGTCGCCCCACGGCGTGTCGCAGCTCGTGATCACGCAGGCGCCGGTCGAGCAGGATTCGCTGGCCCGCGGCAGGTCGCACGCCACGCCGCACGCGGCGCAGTTGGTCAGCGTGGTCAGCGACGTGTCGCAGCCGTTGATCAGGATGCCGTCGCAGTCGCCCCAGCCGCTGAGGCAGTTGGGAACGCACAGCGCGCCCAGGCACGACGCGGACGACGTGTGCGGCACGGTGGGACAGAGGGCCCCGGCGTCCGGGTCGGCGTCGCAGTTCTGATCCACGCCGTCGCAGACCTCCGTCGCCCCGGGATGCACCGCCGCCGCCCGGTCGTCGCAATCGGTGCCGCCACAGGCGGCATCCGGATAGGTGTCGGCATCGATGTCCGGCGGAATGTGCGAGCACGAACCGTCCACCGGATTGCACAGATCGGTCGTGCACGACCTCGCGTCGTCGCAGCTCACCGCCGCGCCCGCACGGCAGAGCAGATCCCCGCCGCACGTCTCCACGCCGTTGCACGCATCGCCATCGTCGCAGTCCGAATCGATCGCGCACGTCGGGGCCGGCGCGCAGCCGCTGGGCAGCGTGGAACGCGGCGGATCGCAGATCTCCGTCCCCGTGCAGAACGTGTGGTCGAGACTCCACGAACAGTCGCCCGACAGCGGGTTGCACAGGTCGTCGGTGCAACCGATGCCGTCGGAACAGTCGATCGGCGTACCGGAAATGCAGCCCAGGACGATGTCGCAGATCTCCTCGCCCGAGCAGATGTCGCCGTCCGAGCAGCTCGTCGCGTCCGCCACGTGCTCGCACCGGCCCTCCCCGGGCACGCAGGTGTCGGTCGTGCAGTCGATCGCGTCGTCGCAGTCGAGGTCGGTCAGGCATTCGCAGGACCCGTCGTCGTCCGTGAGGCCGTCGCAATCGTCGTCCAGCCCGTCGCAGGTCACGTCCACCGAGGCCGGCGGCGTGCGTGGCGTGCAGGCGCTCTCGACGCCCCTCCAGCACACCGAGCTGCGCCGGCACAGCCCCTCGCCGCACGACGTCCCGACGAATTCCTCGTCGGTCGAGCCGTCGCAGTCGTCGTCCACCCCGTCGCAGCGGGCCTCGTTCGGCACCGACACCGGCACGCACTCGGCCTCGCAGCCGTTCGCCGGATCACCATCGAGGTCCGACCAGCCCGCCGCGCACAGGACGTCGCACGTCCCCAGCACGCAGTCCGCCGTCGCATGGTCGCGGACGGGGCAGACCGTGCCGCACGCGCCGCAGTTGGCGGGATCGAAGTCGACGTCGTAGTCCTCGTCCGTCAACCCGTCGCAGTCGTCGTCCGCGAGGTTGCACAGCTCCGGAATGCACGGCGCGCAGTCCCCGTCCGTGCCGTCCGTGCGCCCGTCGCAGTCGTTGTCCAGCCCGTCCTCGCACGTGCCGTCGCTCGTGCTCTCCGCGCTCGCCGTCCCCGTGCACTCGTACTCGCACCCGTTCACGCCGCTGTGGTCGGCGTCGACCCACCCCGCGTCGCACGTGTAGTCGCAGTCGCCGCCGCTGCAGCCGCCCGTCGCGTGGTCGGGCCGGCACACCAGACCGCACTCCCCGCAGTTGTCGGGATCGGCGGCGAGGTCGAAGCCCTCGTCCGTCTCCCCGTCGCAGTCGTTGTCCACCCCGTCGCACAGCTCGTCCCCGGTCGGCACGCACGACCCGTCCCCGCCGTCTCCGTCGTCCGCGTCGCCCGGCCCGGCGTCCTCCGCGTCCCCGCCCTCGTCCCATCCGCCGTCGACGTCGCCCGGCCCGTCGGGAGGAACGTCCCAGTTCGTCGAACCGCCCCCGTCGGCGCAGGCGAACAGCGAAACGCCGGCGAGCGCGACCAGCCCGACCCATGCCATCTTCTTCATCGTTTCGTCCCTCCGAACGGTCCGCGGACACAAGAACGCATTTCGAGTGTACTCCGACTCCCCCAAGTCGGCAACGCAAACCGCGCGCCGTGGCCGTCCGCACCGGGTCCTTCCCCACCTCCCCGGCCGACCTCTCCACCTCTCCCCGCCAGGTCCGGAGAAGGCTGCCGCGTCGTCACGAACCGTGGAACTGGTACTTCAGAACTGCGCTTCTTCGGTCGAACCCTTGAGGGCGGTCGTCGATGCCTCGCCCCCGGTCAGGGCGAGCTGGATCTCGTCGAAGTAGCCGGCACCCACGAACGCCTGGTGGCGCGCCGCCTCGTACCCGGACCGCTCCAACTCCAGCTCCCGCCGCTGCAGCTCGGCGTAGGCCGCCATCCCCCGCTCCCCGTAGCCGCGCGCCAGCTCGAACATCGAAGCGTTCAACGCGTGGAAACCCGCGAGGGTCACGAACTGGAAGCGGTACCCCATCCCGGCCAGCTTCTCCTGGAACGTCCGCAGCGCCCCGCCGTCCAGGTGCTTCTCCCAGTTGAACGACGGCGAACAGTTGTACGCCAAGGGCTTGCCGGGAAACTTCTCGTGCACGCCGGCTGCGAACTCCTCCGCCTCGCCCAGGTCCGGCCGCGACGTCTCGCACCACACCACGTCCGCAAACGGCGCGTACGCGCGCGCCCGCTCCACCGCCAGCTCGATCCCGCCGCGGATCTCGTGGAACCCCTCCGGCGTGCGCCGACCCGTCACGAACCGATCATCGATCGGATCCCGCCCCCCCATCTTCAACCGCGCCCCCTCCGCGTCCGTGCGCGCGATGAGGACCGTCGGCACGCCCAGAACGTCCGCCGCCAGCCGCGCCGCGTTCAGCTTGAGCACCGCCTCGCGCACCGGCGCCAGCACCTTGCCCCCCATGTGGCCGCACTTCTTCAACGACGACACCTGGTCCTCGAAGTGCACCCCCGCCGCCCCGGCCTCGATCATCGCCCGCATCAGCTCGAACACGTTGAGCATGCCACCGAAGCCCGCCTCGCCGTCCGCGACCACCGGCGCGTACCACGCGGTCCCGTCCCGACCCTCCAGGTGCGCGATCTGGTCGGCCCGCCGCAGCGCGTTGTTCACCCGGCGCACGAGGTTCGGAACGCTGTCCGCCGGGTAGAGGCTCTGATCCGGATACGTCTCCAGCGCCCCGTTCGCGTCCCCCGCCACCTGCCATCCCGAGATGTAGATCGCGCGCAGCCCGGCACGCACCATCTCCACCGCCTGGTGGCCCGTCAACGCCCCAAGCGCCGGAACGTAACCCTCCCCGTGCAGCATCCGGAAGAGACGCTCGGCCCCCGACCGCGCCAGCGTGTGCTCCACCCGCAGCGTCCCGCCCAGCCGCAGCACGTCCTTCGCCGAATACGTCCGCCGGATCCCCGCCCACCGCGGATCCTCCGCCCACTCCCGCCCCAGGCCCTCCGCCGTCCTCTCGGCCATCACCGCCTCCTCCCCCCGTTCCCTCGCCTATTCCAGCTCCTCGTACGCCGCCGGCGTCAGGAACTCCTCGAACCGCTCGCCCAGCACCAGGCGGTCGAACAGCCGCCGCGCCGCCGCCCAGCGCCCGCCCCCCCACACCTCGGGCCCCAGCCGCTCCCGCAGCGCCGCCGACTCCTGGTCGGCGATCGCGCCGTACAGCTCGGGCGTCACCTTCCGCCCGTCGTCCAACCGCCCGTCCGGACCGTGGAGCCACTGCCAGACCTGCGAGCGCGCGATCTCCGCCGTCGCCGTGTCCTCCATCAGGTCCAGGATCGCCGCGGCCCCGGTGCCGCGCAGCCAGGACTCGACGTATTGCAGCCCGACGCCGACATTGTTGCGCAACCCGGCCTCCGTGATCCGGCCGCCCGGCACCCGGAAGTCCAGCAGCTCCGCCGCGCCGACCCGCACCTCCCCGCGCAACCGCTCCTTCTGGTGCGGGCGCTGGCCCAGCCTGCGGTCGAAGACCGCCTGCGCCACCGGCACCAGGTCCGGGTGCGCGACCCACGTCCCGTCGAAGCCGTCCCCGGACTCCCGCTCCTTGTCCTCGGCCACCCTCCGGAACGCCCGCTCGTTCACCGCCGCGTCCCGACGGCTCGGGACGAACGCCGCCATGCCGCCGATCGCGTGCGCGCCCCGTTTGTGGCACACCTGCACCATCCGCTCCGTGTACGCCCGCAGGAACGGCACCGTCATCGCGAGCTGCGCCCGGTCGGGCAGGACGAACCCCGGACGGTTGCGAAACGTCTTGATCACGCTGAACAGGTAGTCCCAGCGGCCCGCGTTCAACCCCACCACGTGCTCGCGCAGCTCGTACAGGATCTCCTCCATCTCCAGCGCCGCCAGGATGGTCTCGATCAACACCGTCGCCTTGATCGAGCCGCGCGGCAGCCCCAGCTCCCGCTCCGCCAGCAGGAAGACGTCGTTCCAGAGCCGCGCCTCGCCCCGCGCCTGCAGCTTCGGCAGGTAGAAGTACGGACCCGAGCCCCGCTCCAGCAGCTCGCGGGCGTTGTGGAACAGCGATAGCCCGAAATCGAACAGCGAGGCCGAGATCGGTCGGCCGTCCAGCCGTACGTGCCGCTCCTCCAGGTGCCAGCCCCGGGGCCGCACCACCAGCACCGCCGTCCGCTCGTGCAGCCGGTAGCGCTTCCCGTCCGGAGCGTCCAGCGCGATCGTCCGTCGCACGGCGTCGCGCACGTTGAGCTGGCCCCGGATCAGATTGCTCCAGGTCGGCGACAGCGCGTCCTCGAAGTCGGCCATGAACACCCGCGCCCCGCTGTTGAGCGCGTTGATCATCATCTTGCGCTCCACCGGCCCCGTGATCTCCACCCGGCGGTCCTCCAACTCGGCAGGGATCGGCCCGACCCCCCAGTCCCCCTGCCGCACCGCGATCGTCTCCGTCGGGAAGTCGAGCGTCCCGCCGGCATCGATGCCCGCCTGGACCGCCGCCCGACGCGCCAGCACCTCGCGACGCCGCTCCCCGAACTCCCGCTCGAGCTTCCCCACGAAGTCGAGCGCCTCCCGCGTCAGTACCTCCCCGACCCCCGACGCCGCCGGCGCAGAAACCTCGAAACCGCCTGCGACCTCCCCTTGCGCTGCACTCATCGGAATCCCCCTCCCCGGTTCGTCCCGCACAGCCCCCCGCCCGCGGCCGGTGGACCGCCCAGAGGTAGGCAGTATCGGCACGAAGTCAACCGCCGACCCGCCTTCGCCCTTCGGGGCTACGGCGGGCAAGCCCTCGCCCGGACCAATGACTCGACCCGATCAATCCTCCCAATTACCAACAACCGCACCACTCTCCCCGCACTCCCCTAGTGCAGGTAGCCCAGCGCCCGCAGCGCGTTGACCTCCCGCCCCGACGTCGCCAGCCCGGCGTCCTGCGGCGCCGCCGACGTTCCGCTCCGCGGCAGCCCGGCCTCGAACTCCAGGATCGCCGCCTTCAGCTCCACCGGGACCGCCCCCTCCTCCACGAACCGCGCCGGACCGCCGTCCCGCCGCCGCACCCGCCACGTTCTGTCGCCGGCGAAATGCACGACCTCCAGCGCGGCGGTGCGCGCGGCGACCGCCGTCTGGTACGAGATCGGCCGGCCCGGCGACAGGCTCGACTGGGACAGCGTGCACGACAGGATCGGTCGCTCCTCCGCCCCAGGCGCCTCGAGCTCCCGCAACGGCATCCCCTCCATCCCCTCGGGCGCCGCCAGCCCGGCCAGGTCCAACAGCGTCGGGGCGACGTCGATCAACGATGCCGGTCGCGAGACCCTCCGCGGCTCCCCCACCCCGGCGCCCAGGAAGACCACCGGCACCCGCAGTATGCGCTCGTCGATGTCGAAGCCGTGCCCGTAGTGACCCGTCTCGCCGAACCCCTCCCCGTGGTCCGCGACCACCGCGACCACCGTCTCGTCCCACAGCCCTTCTTCGCGCAGCGTCGCGAGCACCCGGTCGAGCTGCCGGTCCCAGAAGCGGATCTCGCCGTCGTACAACGTCTCCAGCCGGCGCAGCAGCGGCCGGCCGACGCGCAGCCCGCGCGCGGTCCACTCCACGCCCTCCCCGACCCCCTCCTCCACCACCTCGAACGGCATCCCCCGCCCCGCCGCCACCAGCAACGCCCGGAACCACGGCCGGTGCACGCTCCACGTGTCGTGATCCACCAGGCCGGCGTACTCCGGGTCGAAGAACGAGTAGTCGACTCCGGGCGCCACGTACGGCGCGTGCGGATCGATGGCGTGCACGTAGAGCAGGAAACGCTCCGACCGGTGCCGCCGGATCCACGGCTCGACCAGCCGGTCGAGCCGCCCGGCGTCCATGAACGCCAGATCCTCGTACTCCTCGAACCCCTGCTCGAACCCGCTGCCGGGCGCGAGCAGCGGGTTGGCGATGAACGCCGCCGTCGTGTATCCCGCGTCCTGCGCCACCTCGGCCAGCGTCCGCGCCCCCAGCGGCAGCCTCCGGCTCGCCTCGGCGAAAACCCTGTTCCGCGGCGGCGACGTGCCCGTGAGCAGGCAGGCCGTCGCCGGCAACGTCGATGGCGCGGGCGTGGACACGTCCTCCAGCACGACCCCCTCGCGCTCCCACCGCGCCAGCGCCGGCGCCGTGTCCCTCTCGTAGCCGTGCGACCCGAGGTGGTCGTCGCGCAGCGTGTCCGCGAGCAGGAGCACGATGTTCCGCGGGCCCGCAGCACCGCCTGCCCCGAGCTTGCCGAGAGGTCGAAGGGCCCGCCCTGAGCCCGGTCGAAGGGCCGTCCGCCGCACCGTCGTCGTCCGGCGCACCACCTCGACCGCACCGAACGCCGCGTGGGCGCCGCGCGCGCCGGGCGCCTCCACACCCTCCAGCTCCACCTCCCATCGCCCCTCGCCCAGCGTCAGCGTCCGCCCGACCGACCGCATGCGGCCCATGCCCGACGGCAGGGTCGCGACGTCAAGACTCTCTCGCTCCAGCTCCTTCCACGACTCGCCGGGCGCCCCGCCGCCGGACCGGCGAGCGCGTACCGAGAAACCGATGGTCCCGGCCGCGACTGCCGACCGCGACTCGCGGCTCGCGTGAAAACGCACGCGCAGCGCCTCGGACGGCCCCGCCTCCACCTCCCAACGGACCGACGCCCCCGCCGGCACCACCAGCGCCGGAGGATACGGACGCCCCGCGTCGTTGTGCCCCTCCAGCAGTCGCGGCGTCTCGCCTCCCGGCGCCGCCGACGTCCGCGCGTCGGCGAACGACGCCAGGAGGTCGCGTACCGGCTCCTCGCGCGCGATCTCCGACCGGTCGCCGCTCGCCGGCGCACCGTCGGACACCACCTCCGGCCAGGCCCACCCCGCCACCACCGCCAGATCCCCGCCCGTCGCCTCCAGGACGATCTCGGCGGCGGCGACCGGCGACGCTTCCGTCAGCGGGATCTCGACGTCCGACCACCCCCCTTTCCCCCCGCCCCGCACGACCTCGTCCCGACGAAAAACCTCCTTCGGGCCGTCGCCCGCATCGATCCGCACCACGAAGCTCACCGGCGGCGCCGTCCCCCCCGCCGGTCGATCCGCCCCGACGCCGAAGGACAGCACGGCGTGCGGGTGGAGCGGCACGCCGCGGAACCGGATCGTCGCCGGCGGCCGCACCACCACCGCGTCCCGCACCTCGTCGGCCAGCAGCGCGAAATCGACCACCGTCGAATCCCCCCCGCCCTCCACCTCCGCCTCCGGGAACCGGTCCAAGAGGTCGATGCGCGTCTCCTCGGGCACCGGCACCGGCACCGGCGCCTCTGCCGCCCGCTCCCGCCGGCACCCCAGGTCCAGCAAGACGAGGAGAATCGGCAGAACCACCCAGGTCGACGGAACACGCACCCGACATGCAGCCTTCACGCCGACGAGAATCGCACGACCACACCTTCGTACCAATACCCAAGCGCCAAGAACCGAAGACTGAAAACTGAAGACCGAAAACCGAGAACCAGAAACCAAGAACTTGTAGGATGCCTATCGATGCGCTTCCCGTCCGCCACCTCGTCCACCCTTCGCGCTCTCGCCGCTCTCTCCGCCCTTCCCGCTCTCCTCGCACTCGCCGCCTGCACCCAGGGCGCCGGCCAAGTCACGCCGCGCGGCGGCGACGGCGACGCCCGGGGAGTCGCGACCGACGCCGGCGCCGCGGCCACCGCCGAGGAGGCCGGCGAATCCGGCGCGTGCCCCGAGCTGCTGCCCGCCCCGACTCCGCTGCCCGGCATACGCGACGAACAGCGCACCCTCGCGTACTGGCTCGCGCGCGTCGCCGCCTACGGGCCCCCGGACGAGGTGCTCCTCTCCGCCGGCGGCATCACCGATCACGATCGCGCCCTGCAGCTCCCCGTCGACGGCTGGCCCCTCGGCTGGAGCGACCTGGCCGCCCCCGAAGACCCGCACGCGCTGCAATCCGAAATCGCGTCCCGCCTCCGCTCGGTCCGCGACGACATGGCCTCGGGCCGCTACGTCGACCGCAACGGCACCCGCTTCCCCGAGGACGCGCTCGCCGCGCTCGATCCGCCCGCCCAGCCACCGCCGCCTCGCGACGAATGGCGAGTCGCTCTCGCCTCGCTCCCGCTGCACTGCGGACCCCGCCTGGACGGCCTGTACACCGAGCCCGTCGATCCCGCGTTCGACCGCAACATCTGCGGCTCCGCCCGCCCCCAGGAGCTGGTCCGCATCGTCGCCGCCTGGGACGGCGGACTGCTCGTCGCCCGCACCGCCTCCGCGTTCGGCTGGATCCCCGACGACGCCCCGCTCTCGCCCCCCGCGCCCGACGACCGCCGCGAGCTGCTCTCCCACGGACCGCGCGCGCGCATCGCCGGCCCGACGCACCTCGTCTCGGCCGACGGGGCCGCCGCCGACCTTCCCGAAGGGACGATCGCGCCGCTCGTCGAAGGCTCGACCGACCGCGTCTGGTTCGCAACGTCCGACGGACTGCACCAGAGCGAGCCGGTGGCCGCCGGACTCCGGCCCACCCATCGCGATCTCACCCGCGCCGCCGTGCTCGAGGAGGCGTTCTCCCGGCTCGGCGAACCGTACGGCTGGGGCGGACGCGACGGAGGCCTCGACTGCTCCGGCTTCGTCCAGGAGGTCTTCGCCGCCTTCGACCTCGGACTTCCCCGGAACAGCGGCCGTCAGGCCCTCGCCGGTACGTTCTCGATCGACGTCGCCTCGCTCGCCGACTCCGCCAAGAAGCTGCGGCTCCTCGAAGCCGCCGCCCGCCGCGGCGTCGTGCTCCTGCACATCGACGGCCACATCATGCTCTACCTCGGCCTCGCCGAGGACGACACCCCGATGGCCATCCACTCCTTCAGCGAATACCTCCAGCCGTGCGGCGCCGGCGACGCGCCCGGCAAGCCCGCCGAGACGCGCCGGCGCGCCGATCGCGTGGACGTCAGCGACCTCAGTCTCGGCGCCGGTTCGTCCAAAGGCTCGTTCCTCGAGCGCATCGACCGCTTCACCGTCCTCGGCCGCGGACCCGGTCCGGACCTGGAAGGCGCGGCCGAGCTTCGCGCCGCCGCGCCGGTCGATGTTCCGGATGGCGACGCCTGCGACGACTCCACAGAGGTCCGCGTCTTCCGCTCGCCCCGCGTGCCCAACGCCGCCAATCCCATGCGCGTGATCGTCACCACCGCCCGCGAGCTCGGCCCCGTCGAGCTGGCCCTCCTCGACCCGGACGGCAACCGGCAGACCGTCGACGTCCACCGCCTGGCCGGTCCCCCGTACACCTGGTGGGCGCGCGTCGAGGCGCCCGTCGCCGGCGAGTGGACCGCCGTCCTCGGCGACGGCTCCCGCGTCGATGCCTGCGAGCGTTTCCGCGTCGCGCGCGGCCCCCATCGGCCCGAGCTGCACCCCGCTGAAACCCCGCCCTGGCGGCCCGCCTGGAGCTGGGAGCGCGACACCGACAACCTGTACGCCGCCTTCGTCGAGCAGCTCTTCCGCGAGCCCGCCGGAGAAGACGTCACCTGGCCCGACCTCCAGACCCTCCTGCGCGACCCCGAACGCAACCTCCTCTACGATCACCTCGGGCTCGGCGAAGACGAGAAGCTCCAGCTCGCCCCCGATTGCGCCGGCCTCGCCTACGTCCTCCGCGCCTACTTCTCCTGGAAGCTCAAGCTTCCGTTCGCCTTCCGCCGCTGCACCCGCGGCCGGGCCGACGCCCCGCCCTCCTGCGGCGAATTCCCGCAGAGCAACCTCCACCCCGACGCGCCGCCGGAGCCGGAAGACGGAGGCGCCGCCCCGCTCGCCGTTCCCGCGACGCCCGCTCCCGGCACGCCGCCCGCTTCGGACCTCCCTGCCGATATCGCCCCGGAAGCTCCGCGCCCCGAGGTCGAGGTCTTCGCCGACTTCGTCACCCGCGTCGAGAACACCATCCACTCGGGCACCGCCCGCACCGCCCCGGACAGTGACGCCACCGATCTCTACCCCGTCGCCCTGACCCGCGAGTCGCTTCCGCCCGGGACCGTCTACGCCGACCCCTACGGCCATACCCTCATCATCGTCGCCTGGGTCCCCGAGCGCGCGGACGCGCCGGGTATGCTCCTCGCCGCCGACGCGCAACCCGACGGCACGGTCGGCCGCCGCCGCTTCTGGCGCGGCACCTTCCTCTTCACTCCCGACACGACCGCGTCAGGCGCCGGCTTCAAGGCCTGGCGCCCGCCACGCTTCGAGCACGCCTCGGGCACGATCGTCGTCCCGACCAACGCCGAGCTGGCCGTCTCCGACGAGCACGTCCGGTGGTCGAATCAGCAGTACTCGGGCTCCGCGGACGATTTCTACGACGGCGTCGAGTCACTCATCAACCCGCGCCCGCTCGATCCGAACGAGGCGCTCGTGGTCCTCGTCGACGCCCTCGAGGAAGCCGCCGTCCGCCGCGTCGTCTCCGTCGCCAACGGCGAGACCTACGCCGCGGAGCACCCCGGCGTCACGATCCCGATGCCGGAGGGACACGACATCTTCGAAACCTCCGGCGCCTGGGAGGACTACGCAACCCCGTCGCGCGACATGCGCCTCCTCATCGCGCTCGACACCGTCCGGTCCTTCCCCGACGCCGTCGCCCGGCGACCCGAGCTCTACGGGCTGGATTCATCCGCCGTGCCCTCCACGGTGGACGCCCTGCACACCGCCCTCGACACCGAACTGGCCGCACGACAGTTCGCGTACACGCGCTCCGACGCCTCGACCTGGACCTTGACCCTCGCCGAGCTCCTCGCTCGCTCCCCAGGTCTCGAAGTCGCCTACAACCCCAACGACTGCGTCGAGGTCCGCTGGGCCGCCCCGGAAGGCTCCGACGAGCATTCAACGTGCGTGCGCCGCGCCCCTCCCGCTCAACTCGCCCTCATGGCCGAATACCGCGCCTGGTTCCACGACCGGACCCGCCCGCCGCGCTGAAGCTGCCCTTTGCCCGACCGTCCCCACCTCTCCGGTCCAGCTCTCCACCTCACCTCGTCCGGTCCGGAAAAGGCTGACGCGTCGTCATAGGTCGGCATCGGTCGTTCACCGCGAATCGTCCACCCGCCGCAGCACCACGCTCCGGTGCGTCGAATCGATGATCCGCGTCCAGCCCACGATCGCTCCGTCCCCGTCCGGCAGCGGCGGCGCCAGCGTCGCCGTGGATTCCAGCGGCAGCGACTCGCCCGCCCCCGTCACCGCCACGCCCCCCTCCGGCCAGCCCGCCACCGGGTCCAGCTCCGGCGTCCAGTGCTCCACCGCGTACTCGAAGTCCATGCTCATCTCCGGAAGCTGCACCCAGCCGAGCCACGCGCGCTGCGCGGCGTCCACGCTCAGCCGCGCGAAGGCCGCCGGAGACGCGTGCTCGAATATCCCCGCCCCGGTCTCGATGCCGTGGCCGTCCGTCCGGCCCAGCATCACCCGCATCACGTCCGCGCCGTCCCACGCCGTGTACGCGAGGTACCCGTACGTGCCGGGCCCCGAAACCCACGCCGGCAGCCGCGCGTCCGGACAGCTTCCGGTGATCTCGATGTCCTCGGCGTACGGCGTCGAGGCCGATCGGTTCGCCGTGATCAGGTGCAGGCACCGCGTCCCCGCGTCGTCGTCCTGCACCAGCACCACCGGCGCCAGCAGCCATTGCCCCTTCGCGCCGATCGCGTTGTAGAACGACGACTCGATGCCCCGATACGGAAAATCCGCGTCCTCGAACGTCGCCAGCACCGAAAAGTTGTCGGTCGCCGGCTCCCACACCCTCGCGGACGCCGCGTTGATCACCTGGCCGATCACCGCAACCTCGCTCGTGGCCGAGTTCTTTGCCCCCGTGACCACCGCCACGCTTCCGTCCGCGTCGACCCACGCCGCCGGCCACGGCGGATCCGCCGGCGCTCCCGGCGCCGCCGGGAACGGCGTCTCGCTGTGCAAGGTCCATGGCGGTGCCTCGTGGAACACCTCCACCGACCCCATGTCTTCACCCACCCCCCCGACCCGCCCGAATCGGATCGCAATCGGGTCCGTTCCACCCGGCGCCGCCGCCCAGACCACCGTGCAGTCCGTCCCGTTCCCCGCCACCACGAACAACAGCACCGTCCCGTACGCCGCATCCGCCAGCTCGTCCGTGCGGTCCAGGACCTCGACCGCCGTCGGCCCCGTACGGTGCGCCCACAGCAGACGCGGGTAGTACTGCCCCGTCGTCTCGTCGATCAGCCAGTGCCCGAAAAGCGCCGCTTCGTCGCCCGCGGCCGCTCCACACGTCGCCCACGTCGTCGCCCCGTTGAGCCGCAGGTTCGCCGGACCGCCGTCGAACGCCGTCACCGACGCCGCCGCCCCCACCGGCTGCAGCTCGGAATCCACGAGCTGCACCACCACCTCGTCCGCCGACGCCAGCGACGACTGATCGGAGATCCACTCCGCCATCAGCACGTCCCCGAACGGCACGACCCGCGGCTGCTCGCCGCCCCCGATCTCCACCGGCTCTCCCAACGTCGGCAGCGGAAGTCCGTCCGCGCCGTCGGCGTCCCCGTCGCCCTCCCCGTCCCCGTCCGCATCCGCGTCCGCATCCCCCGCCGGACACACGTGGCCCGCCGCGCTCGACGGCATGGCCGACGACCCCTCCGCTCCACCCTCCACGCACGCCCCGTCGTCATCGACGTACCGGTATCCCGCCGGGCACTCGCCCGGCTCGACGACACGCGCGCACCGGTTCGTCGCGCAGATGCACACCTGGCTCCCGTCCCCCGCGCAGAACCGCGCTTGCCCGCCCCCCAGGTCCACCCCGCACTCCATCCGCCCGTGCGACGCACACCCGGCAACCATCCATCCCGCGCCGATCACCACCACGAGCGCCCCTCGCCCCACCATCCTCATCCCGTCACCCTCCACGCACGGCTGCATCGTTGGCCCCGACGCATCGCGCGATCTTGGGCGGACGAGCGCGCACCGTCAAGCCGGAAACCGTCCACGGTTCAACCCGGCGACGGAGGAGTCCGTGGCGCGGCGCCTCGCCGCGTCACGGCACCCACACCCCGGACCTCCATCACGGGTCGCTCGTACCTGCACTTCCCCCGCCTTCTCAGCGTTCCTCTCAGCGTCCTCAGCGTCTCAGCGGTAAGTCGGATCTCCGCCCCCTCTTCTCCCCTCCCTCCCCTCCCTCTCCCCATTGACCCTCGCCCCCCGCCCGCGCGACAATCCCGCACGAAACGCTCTGCACTGACAGGGCGTCCAGCTTCCGGTAATCCCGGCGGAGAGGTGAGACGTGTCGAGAACCGACGGTCGGAAGAAGCCCCAGGACGTCAACGCGCGCCCGTCCAGCCCGCCCCCACTTCCTCGCGGAACGCCCGCGAAGGGACGCCCTCCCAAAGGCTCCCTCCTCGACGGCGTCCTCAACGACTTCCTCAAGCAGAAGTCGGCCGACGCGCAGACACCGGGCGATGCCCCCGACTCCCCGACGCCGCCGCCACCCGAAATCGCCGCGCTGTTCCAGGAGCTCGATGCCACGGCCGCACCCGACGCGCAGGCACCGGCGTTCCCCGTCGTCCCCCCGTCCGTGCCGCCACCGCCCGAGTTCCAGGTCGTCCTGCCGTCCGTGCCGCCACCCCCCGAGCCGCACGGCGACCTCGTCTCCGAACCGCCCATGCCCGTTACCGGCGACCTCGACGGCGAATGGACGATCGGAGGTCGGCCCGATCCCGCTCCGGCCTATCGCCCGCCCGCCGTCATCGATGCCGATGACGAAGACACCATGGAACAGGTGCTGCCACCCCCATCGCCTGCCGCCCCTCCGGCCGATGAAGAGGCTCCCGTCCTCTCGCCCGAGGAACTCGGCGCGACCGCGGTGGACGAGTCCGCAGCACCCGCCTTCGACGAATCCGCAGCACCCACCCTCGACGAGTCCGCAGCACCCGCCCTCGACGAGTCCGCGGCACCCGCCCTCGACGAGTCCGCAGCACCCGCCTTCGACGACGCGCTCGCCTCCGCCCTCCCGGAACCCGACGCCGCGGCCGGCGAGCTCGATGCGCCCGACAGCGGCATCCTCCTCGACGAGCCGGCCGACGTCGTCTCCGCCGCGGAGATCGCCACGACGATCCCGCCGCCTCGCGAGCTCGCGACCGAGGCCGCCGAACCCTCCTCGCCGTCGTTGCCCCCGTCGACTCCGGCGCCCGAAGAAGAGGAACCCGCGACGCCGGCCGCCGCACGCCCGCCCGCCGCCACCCCGGAGGCTCACCCCGCACGCCGCACGCCCCCCGCCGAACGCCCGGCGGCCGCACCCCAGCCCGCCCGTGCCTCCCTCGCCCCCGGCGAGCCCCGCACCCCGATGAACGACCACCAGGCCTACCGCCGCGAAGCCCAGAAACTCGCCCGCGTGCGCGATTGGAAGAAGTTCGCCGAGCTCACCGCGGCCGTCGTCGAAAGCGCCTCCTGGGCCAGCCTGCCGGAGACCCGCGCCGCCCTGCTGGGCGATCTCGCCCGCATCTACCGCGACCGCCTCAAGGACTCCCCCGCCGCCGAGAACGCCTACAAGCTTCTCGCCCAGGCCGACCCGGCCAACGCCGACGCCATGGAATTCCTCTCCGCCTCCTATCGCGACCGCGAGGACTGGCGCGCCCTGCACGCCCTCTACGGCGCCGCCGTCGAGGCCGCCTGGGATCCCGACCAGCGGCTCGACTGGACCCGCGAGGCCGCCACGCTCGCCGACGAACGCCTCCGCTCCGTCGACCTCGCCATCGCCGCCTGGGAACGCCTCTACCGCCTCGGCGAACCCGCCGAGGAGACCGTCCAGGCCCTCCAGGACGTCTACCGCCGCGCCCGCCGCTGGGACCGCCTCGCCGACTTCCTGCGCGAACGCGCCGCCCAACGCGCCGGCGCCGACCGCCTCGTCGCCCTGCGCGAGGTCGCCGAAGCGTACCTCTGCGGCCTCCGCGACCACGACCAGGCCGCCGCCGTCCTCGAACAGATCCTCGCCGACCGCCCCGACGACATCATCGCCCTGCTCGGCATGGGCCGCGTCCTCGCCCGCCGCAAGCAGTGGCCCGCCCTCGCCGCCCTCGGCGCCCGCCCCCTCGAAGGCGCCCAGACCGGCGCCATCCTCGACTTCCGCCGCCTCGTCGCCGACGCCCTCTGGACCGCCGGCGAGCACGAAAGCTCCGTCGCGATCCACGATCGCATCCTCGCCATCGACCCCGAGGATCCCGACGCGCTCAAAGCCAAGGAGGCCTACTACACCGAATCGGAGAAGGTCGAGGCGCTCGTCCAGTTCCTCGCCGCGCGCGCCGACGCCGTAGAGGACCCCGCCCGCAGGGCCGAGTACCTCGCCCGCGCCGCACGCCTCGCCGAGGAACGTCTCGAGGATCCGCGCCTCGCCGTCTCCCTCTGGCAACGCCGCTCCCAGCTCGAGGCCGATCGCCTCGAGACCCATCGCGCCCTGGCCGCCCTGCACGAAAAGCTCGGCGAGCCCGAAGGCGTCGCCCGCGCGCTCGAGGGACAGCTCGCCCTCACCCGCCGGCCCGCCTCCCGCATCGAGCTCCTGCGGCGCCTCGGCGCCCACTACGCCCACCGCCTCGCCGACGACGCCAAGGCCGAGGTCTGCTGGAAGGAGATCCTCTCCTTCGTCCCCGACGACGCCGAAACCCGCGACGAGCTCATCGCCCTCCTCCGCCGCCGCGGCGACTTCGAGGCGCTCGACCGCATCCTCTCCGCCCAGGCCGGCCTCTCCACCGATCCCGCCGCCGCCCTCGGCTTCTGGCGCGCCGCCGCCGTCAACATCGAGGAACACGTCTACGACCCCGCCCGCGCCGTCCGCGCCTGGTGGCGCGTCCTCGACCTCACCCCGGACGACGCCGACATCCTGCACGGCTTCGTCGGACACTGCCGCAACGTCGGCCGCGCCCGCGAGCTGCTCGCCGCCCAGGAGGCCGAGCTGCGGATCGTTCGCGAGCCGGCCGCGCGCGTCCGCCTCGCCCTCGACCTCGCTGCCTCGTGGGAAAAGGAAGGCCGCCCCGCCGCCGCCCTGGCCTGCTACGAACGCGTCCTGCGCTGGTCGCCCGCCGACCCCGCCGCGCTCGACGCCGTCGCCCGGCTCCGCGGCCCCGCCGAGGCCGGCGCCGCCATCGGCGCCCTCGACGTCGCCGCCGCCAGCCTCGACCCGACCGCCGCACCCGAACGCATCGCCCTCCTCCGCCGCTCCCTCGACCTCCTCGACCCCGCCGACAGGATCGGCCGCTTCTTCGTCCTGCGCCGCATCCTCTGGCTCTCCGGCTGCGACGCCGCCAGCCTCGCCGACCTCTCCCGCGCCGCCGAGGACGCCGGCGCCTGGCGCGACCTCGTCGCCGTCCACCTCGAGCTCGCCGCCCGCGCCACCGACGACGCAACCCGTGCCGCCCTCGAACGCGACCTGGCCCGCCTCTACGAACAGCGCGAGAAGGACCCCGTCCGCGCCTTCCTCGTCCTCCAGAACGCCGGCGCCCAGGCGCCCCGCGACCCCGAGCTGCTCGAAGAGCTGGCCCGCCTCGCCGAAGCCACCGGCCGCCACGAAGACCTCCTCGCCCTGCTCGACGTCGCCGCCCGCGTCGGCTCCGGGCCCCAGCGCCGCACCGCCCTCCGCCGCCGCGCCGCCGTCTGCGAGTCGAAGCTCGGCGACGCCGAACGCGCCTTCCACGAATGGGTCCGCGTCCTCGCCCTCGACTCGCACGACTCCGAGGCCCTCGAGAACGCCCGCCGCCTCGCCGCTGCGAAAGGCCTCTGGCGCCAGCTCGACGCGCTCTACGCCGAACTGTGGGATCGCGCGGCCGATGTGGCCGAACGGATCGCCCTCGCCCGCGCCCGCCACCAGGTCCATGCCGAGCAGCTCGAGGATCCGATGGGCGCGCTCGATTGGCTCCTCGTCGTCTATCGCCTCGATCCCGCCGCCCCCGGCGTCTGGGACCAGATCGCCGCCGCCGCCGAAGCCCTCCAGGCCTGGGGCCGCGTCCTCCCCGTCCTCGAAGCCCGCGTCCGCGCCGAAGGCCAGGCCGCGTCCCCCGACGAGCTGGCCCGCTGCGCCGAGCTGTGGGAACAGCGCCGCGGCGATCGCGAGCAGGCCCTCGACCTGTACGCCGACGCCTTCGTCCTCCGCCCGTCCGCGACCGAGCTCCGCGGCCACCTCGAGCGACTCGCCGAGGCCGCCGGACGCCTCGACCTGCTCGCCCTCCACTACCGCCTCGCCGCCGCGCGCTCCCCCGATGCCGACCAGAAGCGCGACTTCTACGGTCGCCTCACCGCAATCTATGCCCAGGCCCTCGACCGCCCGGGCGAGACCCTGGACATCCACCGCCGCATCCTCCAGCTCCAGCCCTCCGCCCTCCCCTCCCTCGAGGTCGTCCTCGACCACCACCGGACGGCGAAGAACTGGCGCGAGCTGCGCGACTCGTTGCAGCAGTGGCTGACCCACGCACCGGCCGAGCCCGCGGCCCGGATCCCGCGCCTGCTCGAAATCGCCCGCCTCTCCCGCGAGGAGCTGGCCGATCCCGAAATGGCCCTTACCTCCTACGCCCAGGTGCTCGACCTCGACCCCGCGAACGACGAGGCCGCCCAGGGCGTGCGCTCCCTCACCGCAGGCCACATCGAGCCGTCCCTGGAACTGCGACGCCTCCGCCTCGAGCTCGTCCGCGCCACCGGCGACCGCCGGGCCGAAATCCTCCTCTCCTGCGCCCGCATCCACGAGGAACAGCTCGACGATGTCCCCGCCGCCGTCGCCGCCCTCCGTGAGCTGCTCACCGAGACCGGCGCCGCCGGCCCCGCCTTCGCCCCCCTCGAACGCCTCCTGCGCGCCGGCGGCGCCTGGGCCGAGCTGATCAACCTGCTCGAGGCCCGCGCCGGCGCCGTCCCCGACGCCGCCGCCCGCCTCGAGTCGCTCCCCCAGGCCATCGCCGTCTGCGAAGATCACCCGGACGCCGCCCCGCCCGAACGGCGCGAACGACTGTACCGCCGCGTGATCGAGGAGCGCCCCGACGACGCCGAGGTCCGTCGGCGGCTGCTCTCCGTCTTCCGCGAGTCCGCCCGCTACGACGACCTGCTCGACTTCCTCCGCTCCACCCGCGAAACCCTGCCCCACGACGACGACGGCGAGGCGGAACGGCGGGCCATCGATGACGAGATCATCCGCGTCCTCGACCGCGGCCTCGGCCGCTCCGAAGAGGCCGAGAAGCTGCTCTCCGAACGCTCGAAGAAGGATGCCGACGACGCCGACGCCCTCCTCGGCCTCGCCTCGCTCAAACTCCGCCGCGGCGACTTCGTCGGCTGGTTCCTCCTCCGCCAGCAGCATGCCCGCAAGCTGCCTCCCGCCCAGGGCGCCCTCGCCATGTGCCACCTCGCCGAGGCCAGCGACGAAACCGCCGGACAGCAGGCCCGGTCCGCGGGCTGCTATCGCGAGGCCCGCACCCTCGACGGCAACTGCACCCCCGCCATCAAGGCCCTCCAGGCCATCGGCCGCCGCGCCAAGAACTGGCGCGCCACCGCCGCCCTCCTCCCCGAGGACGGCGAAGCGAAACTGCCGTGGCCCGAACGCGCCGCTCGCCTGACCGCCCTGGGCACCGCCGCCCGCGACGACCACGCCGCCGCCCTCGGCTGGCTCCAGCGCGCCGTCGCCGTCGACCCCGACCACGTCCCCGCCTGGGACGCTCTCGCCCGCCTCCACGCCGAACGCGGCGACCACGCCGCTGCCCTCGACGCCGAACGCGAAACCCTCGCCGCGTTCGAGCGCACCACCGTTCCCGAACCGGGTCGACTGCGCGAACACGCCGAGCGCATCCAGCGCATGGCCACCGCCCTGGAACGCACCGGAAACCCCGACGAGGCCAACCGCATGTCGCTGCGCGCCTTCCGCCTCGTTCCCGCCTTCGCCCCCGCCGCCCTCGCCGTCGCCGAGAAGCGCCTCGAGGCCGGCCAGGACGACGCCGCCTTCTCGATCTACGACCGCGTCCTGCGCGAACGCGAACACCCCCTCCCCGACGGCGACCGCCTCCAGGCCACCTTCCGCCGCGGCGCCCTCCTCGCCAGGCTCGGCAAGAGCGAACAGGCCGTCGCCGATCTGCGCGAGGGCCTCCGCATCGATTCCCTCCACTCCGGCCTGCTCAACGCCCTCGCCGACGTCCTCGCCGGCCAGGGCCGCGTCGCCGCCGCCGTCCAGCACTACATCCAGGCCCTCCTCGTCGCCCACGAGGCCGCCCGCCGCGGCGCCCTCTACGCCCGCCTCGGCCGCCTCTGGGACGACCGCCTCTCCAGCCCCGACGAAGCAGGCGCCTGCTTCGATCTCGCCATCGCCGCCGGCGCCGACGATCACGACCTCATGGTCCGCGCGCTGCGCCACTACCGCCGCCTCGGCCTCTCCGAACGCGCCCTCTCCGTCATCGAACGCCTCCTCCCCACCACCACCGACGCCAAGGAGCTCGCCGGACTCTGGACCGAACGCGGCGGCGCACTCTCCGCCGCCGACGAGGACAAGGCCATGGAAGCCTACGACATGGCCCTCTCCTACGACCCCGGCTCCCAGGCCGCCCTCTCCGGCCTCGCCGCCATCCTCGAACGCCGCGGCGACTGGGACCAGCTCCTCCAGATCTACGAGGCCCGCGCCGACTCCGGCACCCCCGCCGAGCGCGCCCACGCCCTGCGCAACCTCGCCTCCATCGCCGTCGCCCGTTTGGGCGACAAGACCCGCGCCGAACGCTACCTGCGCACCGCCCTCGAGCTCGCCCCCGTGCAGACCGACTTCGAACAGGTCCTCGAGCTCATCGGCCAGGATCCCGCGCGCCTCGCCGATCGCCAGTCCGTCCTCGCCGGCCTCCTCCGCACCACCGGCCCTCGCCTCCCACGCATCGTCGATCTCGCCAAAACCCTCGTCGCCGCCGATCGACGCCGCCAGGCCTGGTGCATCGTCTCCCCCCTCGCCCACGTCGGCTCCCTCGAAGGCCACCTCCGCTCACTGCTGATGGACCTGCGCAAGGAGTTCGAGAAGGCCGAGAACCTCGGCGGGCTCTCCCCCCAGACGCACTACCAGGTCCGCCACCCCGACGTGGACCCCGCCCTGCTCGACGTCCTCACCCAGCTCGACGAGGCCGTCCCGCTCGGCCCCGCCACCCCGCAGGAAGCCGGCGCCGCCGGCGCCGGACACATGGTCGCCCGCACCCCGATCGGCAAGTCCTTCGCCGCCCTCGCCGAAAAACTCGGCATCGCCGATGCCGCCCTGCTGCGCGCCGCCGATCTCCCCGTCCCCGTCCGGCCCCTCGACGTCCCCGAGGCCCACGTCCTCATCAAGTCCGAGCTGTTCCAGCTCCTCCAGCCCGCCGAAACCAACTTCCTGCTCGCCCTCGCCCTCGAGCTGGCCCGACCCGGCGCGCGCCTCGTCGCTTCGCTCGACCCCGACGACCTTCGCCACGTCGTCGCGGCGTTGTTCGCCGCGACCGGCCTCGCTCCCGAGACCCCCCCCAGCGCCCCCTACGTCGCCAAGCTCCGCGAGGGCGCGGCCGGCATGCTCGGCGCCTGGGCCGACATGCTCCGCGACCTGGCCCCCGCCTTCACGGCCGGAAACCCCCTCGCCGACAAGCTCCGCCACGGCGTCCTCGAAACCTCCCGCCGCGTCGGCCTCGTCGCCGCCGGCGAGCTGCGCTTCGTCGCCCGCATGATGACCCGCCTCGACCCCAACCTCCCCAAGCTCCAGATGTCCGGCAAGATGAACGAGCTGGAGGAATTCCTCGACGCCGCCCCCGACGTCACCTCCCTCCTCGCCTGGGCCTGCACCCCCGAGTTCGGAAAAGTCCTCGGGTAGTCAGCGGCGGGGCAGCCTGCCCTGAGCTTGCCGAAGGGCAGACCCGAGTGAATTCCGCCGGTCCACGGCGCTGTCTCTTTCGTCCGGCCGCGGAGCCACGCACCGCCGCTGCGGTTAGGAGCGGTACAGAAACAAACGTGTCGCATCGAGGGCGCCGATGCGCCCGGCCCGCAAGGCGCGCGACCGAGGTGTAGTGCCGCTACTCCGCAGGGAGCGCGCCGCCGCGGGCCGGGATGCAGCAGCGGCCGAATGCAACGGTTGTTTCTGTACGGCGACTTAGCAGCCCGAAAGGTCGTCGAAGCAGGCGTCGGCGAGGTTGCCCGCGACGCAGAAGGCGTCGTCCGCGGGGCCCGTGAGCTGGTCGCGGACGCGCTGCGGCTCGCAGGTGGGCAGCGTCGTGTTGTTGATGACCGAGAGGACCGATCCGCCGCCCTCACCGAGCTCGGCGAGCGAGTCGAGGCCGAGGTCGACCAGCGCATCGTTGCCGTTCACCAGGATCCCGTACGGCGAAGGGCAGTCCCAGGCCGGATCGGTCACCGTCACGGCGTTGAACCCGTCGAGCGAAACGAGCGCGTCGTTGTCCTCGATGTCCAGCCCTTCGACGCGTGCGAGCGCCCCGAACCCCGTCAGATCCGTGATGGCGGAGTTGTAGGCGAGGTGGAAGCAGGTGAGTCGCGTCAGGGAGGGGAAGCGCAGGTCGTCCAACGGACCGTCGTTCTGGAACAGGGCGACGAAGGGGACGTAGGGCAGCGCGGCGAAGTCGAGCGTCCGGAGCGACGAATTGCGATTCACGTTGAGTTGTCTTACCTCGGTCAACGCGGGTGCATGCACGGCGACCAGCAGAGGGTTCCACGCCATCCCATCCCCGATCAGGAAGGCATCCTGGATACGAACGAGCGCCGGAAACGTGACTTGCTCGAGAACGGAGGATCCGTCGATGATAATCGAGCATCCGTGACCGTCCACCCCCCCGCAATCGAAGTAGCTGTCGTATCCCACCTGCTCGAGACCCGCGAGGGTAGCGGTGCGCAGCGCCGCGTTGTCCCCGAAGCGGAGTTCGTCCCCGATCCAACGGAGGTTGGCCAGACCGGAAAGGTCGTCGAGCGCGTCATTGCCCTCGAACTGGACGCTGCCGCGGACGGTGGTCAGACCCTCGAGCCCGTGCAGGTTCCTGAGCACGCCCGTTCCATAGACATCGAAGCCGCCATCCACGGTGGTCAGGCCGGCAAGCGCCTCGAGGCTGGCCAGGGCAGGCCCGCCGATTCCGAGGCCGCCCACCGTCCTGAGCGCTTCGAGACCGTGGAGGCTGGTCAGTCGAGCGTTGTCCTCCACGGACAGCCCGAAGTAGGCGGTGGTGAGGGAGTCCAGGCCCGTCAGGTCGACCAGCGCGTTGTTGCCGGAAATGACCAGCTGGTCGATCGACGTGAGGTTTCGGAGGCCTTCGAGGCTGGCGAGGGCCGGATTGTCGTGCACGCTGATCGAGTGGCCGCTGAAATCGGTGAGGCCTTCGAGGCCGGCCAGGCTGGTCAGGGCGGGGTTGTCCCGGATCTCGATGCCGACTTCGTGATACGTCGTGAGAATGCCGGCCGAAGTCAGGCTTCCCAGGCCCCGGAGGCTCTGCAGGCGCGTGTTCTCGTAGATCCGAAGTTCCCAGACGGAGCTCAGGGCCGACAGGGGCTCGAGGTCGGTCAGCGCGTTGGACCCCGCAATGATCAAGATCGATCCGACCCGGGTCAGGCCGTTGAGGCCGTACAGCGTCGGCAGATTTCGCAGCCCGATCCACATGGTTCCGTCCACCTCCGTCAGGCACGCCAGCGGAACCAGGCTGGTGATGGCTCGGCCCGTGTCGAATAGCGAGAGGTCCCCTGCGATGCGGGAGTATCCGGCCAGCGCCGCCATGGCCGCGTCATCGTAGATCGAGACGTCTCCGGTGTAGGTCGCGCCGGTGCACGTCGGCGGCGGCGGCACGCAACCGAGCGCCGCCAACTCGCACGTCCAGCCGGCCGGCGAGCACAGGGTGTCGTCCGGCGTCGACGAGCACGCCCCGGTCGCCGGAGCGCACGAGTCGCGCGTGCAGGCGATCGCGTCGTCGCACCGCACTGCCGTCCCGGCCACGCAGCCGCTCGCCGCGCTGCAGCTCTCCGCCCCGTCGCACGCGTCGCCGTTGTCGCACGCCGCGTCGCTCGGCGCGTTCACGCACAAGCCTCGACCGGTGTCGCAGGTGTCGGTCGTGCAGGCGAAACCGTCGTCGCAGTCCACCGGGATCGTGCAGGGACGGGGCGGCTCATACCCGCTCTGCCCGTGGCTCAGGTGCGTCGTGGCTCCCGTCACCTCGTGCGCCGAGACGTCCACGACGCCCGCCAGCGCCGCCCACGGTCCCGTGGTCGAGTCGCTCCACCACACCGCGATCGCCGGCTCGTGGCCTGCCCCCCCCGCGGCGTCGTACGGCATGGTCACCGTCGCCGGCAGCGCGAAGACCGTGCCGGCCGGCAGGAACTCGTACATCGCACCCAGCGGCTCGATGCCGTCCACGTCGCCCGCCTCGGCCGCGATGCTGAACGTGACCTCGTGGTCCAGCGCGCCCGGCGGGATCTCCAGCGTCACGCCGTCCGGACCGGTCACCGTGCCGCCGGCCGCCCCGATGGTCCCATCCCCTCCACCGTCTCCATCCCCGTCCGAGTCCGCGTCGCCGTCCGCGTCGGCATCCGCATCTCCGTCGGCGTCCGCATCGGCATCTCCGTCGGCGTCGGCATCGGCGTCGGCATCGGCGGCCTCACTCTCGACATCGACATCTCCGTCCGCGTCGGCCGCCGCGTCGGCGTCGGTACCGCCGTCCGCATCCCCGCTGCCGTCGGCCGCCTCGCTGTCGTTGCCGCACGCGACCGCCAGGATGCACATTGCCGCAATCGTCGTCCGCCTTGCCAACTCCATCGTTCATGCCTCCGTAGATCGGGACACGTCTGCCGGCGTGTTCCCTGTGGTTTCCGAGACCCCGATGTGTGGAGTCGAGGGGGCGTCGCGCCACGGCATCCACACCACCGTACCTCGCCAACTCTCCAGCCGGCCTCCCCACCTCTCCCACGCCGGATTCGCGTTCAAGGAACCGTCAGGATGACCCCGTGCCACATGACTCGTCGGTCTGAGGCGCCAGCCTCGCCTAGTCCTTGGCCAGACTGACGCCCGGGAAGTAGTCGCTCAGATGGGTGATCGCCGCCGGCACGTTGGGCGGAGTCTCCGTGGCGGTGCCCGGAATCTCGGTCCAAGGCCCGCCGGGAAGGTTGGAGGTGTAGGCCCGGACCGCCACGTAGGTGGCTCCCGTGGCGGCCAGGCGCACCGGATCGTAGGGCAGGTCCAGCCTGGCCCCCATGGGATGCAGGAACGTCGTGCCCGAGGGCCCAATCCGGTAGGCCGTCCCGACGACGAAGATCCCCCCCGTACCGGCCGGCGGATCCGCGAGCCGCTCGATGCTGAACTCGATGTCGTGATCCACGTCGCCGGGTAGCAGCGTCAACGTGACGCCGTCCGGACCGACCAGCGAGCCGCCGCTCGCGCCGATGACGCCCGTCACGACGTCCGAGCCGGCGTCTGCGTCTGCATCTGCATCCGCATCGGCATCTGCGTCTGCATCTGCGTCTGCGTCTGCATCCGCATCCGCATCGGCATCTGCGTCCGCGTCTGCATCCGCGTCGGCATCTGCATCTGCGTCCGCGTCCGCGTCCGCGTCCGCGTCTGCATCGGCCCCGCCATCGCCGTCGGTCCCGACATCCGCGTCGGCGGTATCGTCGGACCCCTCGTCGCACCCCGACGCCGGCGGAAGAAGAACCACGGCAAGCAGCACGACAAGTCTCTTTCCCAACTTCATGACGACCTCCTTGTTCCCTCGACGCGAGCGGAGCGCAGTCCATCCGACGCTATTTCTTCTTCCGACCGGCTTGCCGATCTTCGCGTCGTCCAGGAGCCACGGAAGATAGCAGCCGGAGCGGTTGCGGGCAACGATCATGTCAGCTCCCGATTATCCCGGCCAGATGGGATTGACATTCCTGAATAGCCGGGTTACTCAGGATCACTGGAGGCTCGCTCCACGTGGACCCCGCCCTCGAACGACTGGTGCTCAAGAACAACCCGTGGCTTCGCGATGCCCACTCGTGGCCCGCCGCCGTGCGCGTCCATCTCCCCGAAACCTTCGTCGCCCGGAAAGCGGAGCCGTCCGTCGCCGCGGCCCTGGGACGCCGGGACAAGGTCCTGCTCGTCACCGGACCCCGCCAGGCCGGGAAGTCGACGCTCGTCTGGCACCTGCTCGAAACTCGCGGCCCGCACGTGCTCTACCTCAACTGCGAGGAAGCTCTCGTCCGCAACTGGTGCTCGACCTCCCCCACCCTGCTGCTCGACGATCTGCGACGCTTCGGCAAGACGATCGCCGTCCTCTTCCTGGACGAAGTGCAGCACCTGCCGGAGGTCGGCCTGTTCCTCAAGGGACTCGCCGACGCTCGCAGCGGCCTCGCCGTCGTCGCCACGGGCTCGTCGGCCTACGAGGCCCGCGAAGCCGTGCGCGAGTCGCTCGCCGGGCGCGCCCGCCGGGTCGGCGTCTTTCCCTTCACGCTGGACGAGGTCGCCGGCGAAGGACACGGCGCGGCCCCGGCCGTGCGCGACGCCGTGCGCCGCGAGCGCTTCCTGCGCGCCGTCGTCTTCGGCGGGTACCCGGAGGCGTGGCTCTCCGACTCCCCCGCCGACGTCCTCTCCGAGTTGCTGGATGCGCTGGTGCTGCGCGACGCCTCCGTTCTGTTCCGCATCCGCCACCCCGACGCCCTGCATCGCATCGCCGCCCTCGCCGCACGCCAGGTCGGCTCTCTCGTCAACCTCGCCGAATGGGCCGCCGTCGGCGGGATCGATGCCAAGACCGTCGCCAGCTACCTGTACCTTCTCGAACAGTCCCACATCGTGCGGACCATCCGCGTCTTCGCCGGAGGCAAGCGCCGCGAGCTGGCCGCCGCACCCAAGGTGTTCTTCGTCGACAACGGACTGCGCAACGCCCTGTCCGGCGGGTTCGACGACTACGCCGCCCGGCAGGACCAGGGACCTCTGCTCGAGAACTGGGTCTTCTCGGAAATCGCCAAACTGCTCGACCGGAAGACGCTCCTCCACTACTGGCGGACGAAGTCCGGAGCCGAGGTGGACTTCGTCCTCGTGCGCAATGACCGCCTCGTCGGAATCGAAGCGAAGGCATCCCGGATGCCCCGGCCCCGACTGGAACGCTCCGCCCGCAGCTTCCTGGACGCGTACCACCCGGCCTCCTTCGCCGTCGTGAACCTCGCACTGCGCCACGAGGAACCGGTCGGCGCGACGCGCGTCTCCTGGATCCTGCCCCAGGACCTCCCCGCCTTCCTCGCGGCCCAGGGCCTTGCCGCACGATCGTAGCGCCTCGCGCACCAGCACGTACGCCGTGTGCCACCACCGCGCCGGTGGGTTGCCCCGCCCGGCATGCTCCGCGCCTGGGCCTGCACCCCGGAGTTCGGCAAGATCCTCGGGTAACACGTCGGCCCGCCGCGTTTGACGGGTCACGGACCGGTTGCTAGGGTGAGTGCATGACGACGCGTCCTCGCGGCTCTCGGTCGGGAAACGCTAGCGCGCAGGTCGCAATCCTGCGCGAGATCTGGAACGAAATGAAAGCGCTCAAGGCGTCGCTCGAGACCGAGCTCGAGCTCACCCGACGGGAGTTGGCGTCGCGCATCGATCAGACCAACAAGCGCCTCGATGCCGTCCCTGCCGAACTGAAAGACGAGATCGGCGGCCTGCGCGGCAGGCTGCTGGAGTCCGAAGTCCGCCTGGCCACGGCGACCACCGCGCTCGCCGGCGATGTCCGCGATCTCGGCAGCCTCATCCGCGACTGGCGCGACGAGCACCGCGCCGACCGCTCCGAGTTCCGCTCCCGCGTCGCCCGCATCGAACAGCACGTCGGGCTCGCCCCGAAGACCTGACCCTGATCAAAAACGATCAACTCCGATCGTTTTTGATCGACGCCTACACGCGCCGGATCGCCACGGCTCGGCCAACCCGTTGACATCACGACGCGGCGACTCCTCGCCGCCCCCGACCCGACGCCCGGCACGAACTTCGCCTGTCCTGCACTCGGGATGGACAGGACGTCCCGATCGCCGTCATCATCAACAAGAGGCGGCCGAGACGCCCGACAGGTTGTTCGCCACGCGGGAGGTGCATTCGTGGACCGAACCTCGTCCGAACAATCGCCGGTGCCCAGTCCCCAGTCCCTCCCTCCTCCACCGCGCGGCCCCGCGCGCCGCTCCGCGAAGTCGAGCGAGGAGGCCGCCGCCGGCGGCATGCGGCTGGATCGCCTGCGCGCCGGCCGGTTCCGCGCCCTGCGACTCCCACTGCGGACCGTCCACGGCGCCTCGGACGAGAAGTCCCCGCACCACCTCTCCGTCCGCGTCACCCCCGAGACGGACGGCCACGCCTTCCGCGTCGAAGTGAAACCCGAGTTCGCCGGCGAGACGCCGCGGAACGCCGCGCTCGTCGTGCTCGAGAACCGCCACGAGGCCACGCCGCCCATGTTCGTCGTCCACCGCGGACGCGTGTTCGAGCGAAGCCTCTCCCTCGTACTCGCCCCCGGCGACGAGAAAGTCGTGTTCTGGCTCCATGTCGAGTGGAAGCACCGCGAGGACAAGCTCGCCGCCGAGCTGCTCCTGACCGCGCCGGGCGACCGGCCGCCGCCGCGACGGCTCGACACGATGCGGCTCCCCACGATCAAGGCCGTGATCGCACGAATGCTCGCCCCGGCCCTTCGCGTCTCGACCGTCCCGACGCTGGCTGCCCTGGGCGCGCTGCTGGACGCCCCGGAGCGCGCCGCGAAGCTCCAGCTCCTCGACCAGCTCGCCGCCGCCGGCGCCGACCTGTTCGTCCTGGAAGCGGCCGTGCGAGCAATCGAGCTGGCCGAGGAGACCGTCCGCGGTTTCGAGCCGACGGACTTCGCCGCCCTGCACCTGGACGATCCCGCCCAGGCCTGCCTCGCGATCCTCCACTCGGCCGCGCCGACCTGGGCCCTCGAACAGGCGTTCGTCGTCGCCTTCGACAAGCACCTCCAGGACGTCGTCGCCCGGACCGGCTCGTCACGCTGGAAGGAGCTGGCCGAGGTCTCGGCCGTCGCACTCGCTCGCCGCGACCCCGCCCTTCTGGACGAGGACGCCAGGGTGATCGCGGAACGCGAAGGGTGGCTGCCCCGGCGCCTGGTCGCTCACCTGCACGCCTGGGCAAAGACCCACGCCGCCGCCGCCCTGCCGGCAACTCGGCCCGAACCCCTGGAAGACGTCCTCGCCCGGATCACCGATATCGACGGCGCGACCGCCGTGCGCGCCGCCCGCGACGTCCTGCGCGAATACGGCTTCATCGGCCTGTCCTGCCGCGCCTCGTGACCGCCGGCGCCACTCCGGTCTCCCGCACCGTACGGCCCCGGCGCCGACTTCACTCGAACGGCTGCTGCGGTTCCACGGGAATCGGCGGCACCGCGATCGCGCGCTCCGACGGCGGCTCCGTCACCGCCTCCTCGTCGTGCTTCTCCCCCATCAGCAACAGCGGCACCGCCCGCGCCGCCGTCGCCGCCAGACTCGCCGGCGTCGCGCCCTGCGGCGCCCGCACCTCGAACGACAACGTGCTCCCCTGGATCGTCAGCCGCGCGTCCACTGCCGCGTCCAGCAGTCCCACCACCTCCCCCGCCAGCGCCGGTCCCCCGGGCGCGTCGCTCAGCTCGCGCAGGATCATCGCGCGGTCGTGGTCCATCTCCCCCACCGCCTCGGTGAAGTCGTCGACGAGCTCCCCGACCATCTCCATCGAGGCGAACGTGAAGACCCCCACCGCCTCCAGCCGCGGACTCGTCCGCAGCACCGCGCCGCCGCTGAACGACTCGTCCTCCTCCCCGCGCTCGTCGTGCGCGATCGCCACCACCGTCACCGGCCCCGCCCCCGCCACCCGCTGCGCCGCCTGGAACTCCGGCGACGCCGAAAGCGGCCGGCGCACCCGCCCCGCCCGCATCTCCATCACCAGCGCCGGCTCGCCCACGACGATCGTCCGCGGCCCCAGCGTTCCGAGCGCGAAGTCGTCGTCAAGCTCCACATACCCCCGCGCTGCCTGCGCCGCCGCGCCGTCCGGCAGCTCGCTCGGAACGATCCGGCCCGCGCACTCGATCACCCCCGGCAGGTCCGCCCCCCCCTCCAGGATCACGCCACCCGACTCGTGCCCGCCCTGGTTCTCGAAGAACACCACCGTCACCAGCTCCGTCGCCGCCAGCAACTCCGCCGCGCACGACAGGTCCCCCGGAACCTCGCCCGCCAACAGCGCCACCGCCGACCGGAACGCCTCCCGCACCTGGTCCGCCGACAGCAACGCCCGCACGTCGGCCTGCACCACCACCATCATCCCGTCCCCTGCGGGGATCCGCTCCAGGTGCGCCGCGAGTCCCGGCGCCAGCGGCTCGCCCGAAGGCACCACCTCCACCGGCGCCAGCGCTCCCGTCGGAGGCACCAGCGGCCGCGATCCCGTCACGGGCTCCTCCGAACCAACGATCGGTCGCCCCGGCCCCGGCGGCGCTTCCACCTCCGTCTCGCAGTCCGCCCCCGCCGCGCACTTCGCCGCTGCCGCGAGCGCCCCCCGCGCCGGCTCGGCCGGCGCCCTGTGCGCCGACGGCTGCGTCGGCTCCCCCTTCGCCTTCTCCCCCGAAACCGGCGCCTGCGCGACCGCCCCGCCCCCCCCCCCGTCGCACGCGCACTTCGCACACTCCCCCGACGACTTGCACCCCGCACCGCCAACCAGTCCCAAACCAATCCACGCGAGACAAACAAGCTTCATGGTCGCCTCCCTCCGCACCGGACGAAGCCGCACCCTACCCCCGACCCCCTCCCCCTGTCACCCCTCCCCCTCTGCGTCTCTGCGTCTCTGCGCGAAAATTCCCCCCCCGGAATCGGTGTCCATCGGTGTCCATCGGTGGTTCCTTCCGCCGCCCTCCCCCCCTACGCCAGCCGCTTCCGGAACCGCGCCACCGCCAGCGTCAGGATCAACACCCCGAACACGAACAACGCCCCGAGCGGCCGCCACAAGTCGCGGATGTCCGCCGCCTTGAGCAGGATGCCCCGCAGCACCTCCACGTAGTACTTCACCGGGTTGATCCACGCGATCGGCTGCAGCCACGACGGCATGTTCTCCACCGGCGTCATCACCCCCGAAAGCAGGATCGCCGGCATCATCGCCAGGAACCCCCCCATGAACGCCTGCTGCTGCGTGCGGCTCACCGTCGAGATGAACAACCCCAGCCCCACCGTGGAAAAGACGTACAGCACCGTGCCCAGCGCCAGCAGCCACAGCGAGCCGCGGATCGGCACGTCGAAGACCCACGAACCGACCGTCAGCGTCGCCAGCACGTCCAGCAGCCCGACCGCCACGAACGGCGTCACCTTGCCCAGGATCAGCTCGCCCGGACGCACCGGCGTCACCATCACCTGCTCCAGCGTCCCCAACTCCCGCTCCCGCGCCAGCCCCATCGCCGTCGCGATCGTCGTCACCACCAGCAGCAGCATCGCCGCCACCCCCGGCACCATGAACAGCGGGCTCTTCATCTGCGGGTTGTAGAACAGCCGCGGCTCCGGCTGCAGCGCCGGCAACGCCACCTCCGCTCCCTGCAACCCCCGCTGCCGCGCCACCCGCTCCCGCAACACCCTCATCCCCTGCAGGTCGACCGCACCCGAGGCCGCCAGCGCCGCGAATCGCCCGATCGTCGGGTTGCTCCCGTCCACCAGTACCTGCACCTCCGCCGGACGCTCCGCCGCCAGGTCCCGCGCCAGCCCCCGCGGTACCAGCAGCGCCGCCTGCGCCCGCCCGTCCACCACCTCGTTCTCGATCCGTCCGCAGTCGCGCGCCGGCCCGATGTCGTGGAACGTCCCGTCCGCCTCCAGGCTGCGCACGATCGCTCGGCTCTGCGCCGTCCGATCGCCGTCGCACACCACCGTCTCCACCCGGTTCACCTCGAAGTTGACCGCGTACCCGAAGACCACGAGCTGGATGACCGGCGCGACCACCAGCATCGGGATCATCCGCCGGTCCCGCGTGATCTGCCGGATCTCCTTGCGCACCACCGCCCGGAACGCGGGCGTCATGACCCCCCCCGCTTGAACTTCATCGTCGCCACCGTCATCGCCACCACGCTGAAGATCCCCAGCGCCACGAACTCGCGCCACAACACGTCCAGCCCGTTGCCCTTGAGCATCACGCCGCGCAGGATCGTCACGAAGTACCGCGCCGGGAACAACGACGCGATCCATTGCAGCACCCGCGGCATCGTCTCCACCGGGATCACGAATCCCGAGAGCAGGATCCCCGGCAGCAGCGACGACAACGCCCCCGCCTGCGTCGCCACCTGCTGGCTCCCCGTGATCGCCGAGATGAACAACCCCTGCCCCAGCGCCCCGAACAGGAACAGCATCGTCCCCAGCCCCAGCACCGCCACGCTCCCCCGCAGCGGCACGTCGAACACCACCATCCCGAACGCCAACACCAGCAGCGCCTGCACCACCCCGATCGCCAGGTACGGCAACAGCTTGCCCAACAGCACCTCGACCCGCCCCACCGGCGTCGCGAAGAGCTGCTCCAGGTTCCCCCGCTCGTTCTCCCGCGCCACCGTCAACGCCGTCAGCAGCACCCCCACGATGTACAGGATGTACGCGATCAGCCCCGGCACGAAGAACACCGCCGAACGCAACGCCGGGTTGAACAGGAGACGCACCCGCGCCGACAGCGGACGAGCCCCGCCCCCCCCCTGCCCCAGGGTCCGCTCCGCCAGCCGTCGCGACGACTCCGCCTGGATCGCCCCCACCGCCGTCCCCAGCACGTTCGACGCCGACGTCCCGTCGCTCCCGTCCAGCAGCACCTGCACCGGCACCCGCTCCCCCCGGTCCCACGCCGCCTGCATCCCCGCCGGGATCACCACCGCCGCCGAGGCCTCGCGCGTCCGGAACAGCCGGTCCACCCCGCGCGCGTCCCCCGGCCGCGCCACCACCTCGAACTCCCCACCCCCACCCAACGACGCCACCAGCGACCGCGAGGCCGGCGTCTGGTCCTGGTCAACCACCGCCAGCGGCACGTCGTTCATGTCGAAGCTCACCCCGAACCCGAAGATCACCAGCAGCACCACCGGCATCCCCAACGCCAGGTACAACGTCCGCGGGTCGCGCATCACGTGCAGCGACTCCTTGCCCGCCATCGCCATCGTCCGCCGCAGGAAGCGCATCCCCCGCCCCGGCCGCCCGTCCCTTGCCCTATCGGTGTCCATCGGTGGTTTCTGCCCTCCCCTAGGCCCTCCCCCCCGCCACGACCTGCAGGAACACGTCGTCCAGCGTCGACCCCGCCGGCTCGATCTCCACCCCCGCGTCCACCTCGCGACACCGCGCCGCCAGCCCCTCCGCCGAAAGCCTCGCCGGGTCCAGCCGCACCCGGAACCCCGCCCCGTGCGGGTTCGCCGCCAGCACACCGTCCAGCCCCGGCAACAACGCCAAGAGCTCCGCCCGGCGCCCCGCCCGCACCGCGAAGAACGCACCCGGCACGTGCCGCGCCTTCAGCTCCGCCGGTGTGCCCAGCGTCGCCAGCCGCCCGTCCACCATCAGCCCCACCCGCCCGCAGTACTCCGCCTCGTCCATGTAGTGCGTCGTCAGGAACACCGTCACCCCACGCCGCACCCGCCGCCGCACCAGCGCCAGGAACTCCCGCCGCGACGCCGGGTCGACCCCCGCCGTCGGCTCGTCCAGGAACAGGATCTCCGGGTCGTGCAGGAGAGCCCCCGCCAGCGCCGCCCGCTGCTGCCATCCCCCGGGCAGGCTCCGCGTCTGCACCCGCCGCTGCGCCCCCAGCCCCACCTCCGCGATCAACTCGTCGATCCGCCGCGCCAACGCTTTTCCCGACAACCCGTACGCCCCCCCGAAGAAGTCCAGGTTCTCCTCCACCGTCAGGTCCGGATAGAGCGAGAATTTCTGCGACATGTACCCGATGCGCCGCTTCACCCCCTCCGGATCGCTCCGGACGTCAATCCCCGCAACCCGCGCCCGCCCGCTCGTCGGCGCCAAGAGCCCGCACAGGATCCGGATCGTCGTCGACTTCCCCGCCCCGTTCGCCCCCAGATACCCGAAGATCTCCCCCCGCCCCACCGCGAACGAAACCTCCCGCACCGCGTCGAAACTCCCGAACCGCCGCCCCAACCCCTCCACGACGATCGCCTCCCCGCCCGTCGCCTCCTCGCCCATCACCCTACCCCTTCCCTGCCTTCTCAGCGTCCCTCTCAGCGCCCTCAGCGTCTCAGCGGTAAGTCGGATCTCCCCCCCCCTCCTCTCCCCTCGGCGCCCTCCACCTCCCCCGCCCGCGCCAGGAACAGATCCTCGAAGTTCGGCCGCAGCCGCTCCACCTCCGCTCCCGCTCCCCTCAACTCCCGCTCCACCCCACCCGCCGCCTCGGCCGCCACCACCACCCGCAACGAACCGCCCAACGGAGCCACCGCGATCACCCCCGCCCCCACCCCCTCCAGCAATCCCTCCACCCGCTCCATCTCCCCCGTCGCCCGCAGCACCACCCCCGAAAACCCCCCGACCAGCCGCTCCGGCGCCCCCTCCAAGAGCAGCTTCCCGTGGTGCACCAGACCCACCCGATGGCACCGCTCCGCCTCGTCCATGTACGGCGTCGAGACCACCACCGACATCCCCTCCGCCACGAAGCCGTACAACAGCTCCCACAGGTCGAGCCGCGACACCGGGTCGACCCCGTTCGTCGGCTCGTCCAGCAAGAGCACCTCCGGCCGGTGCAGCAGCGCACAGGCCAGCGCCAGCTTCTTGTACATCCCCCCCGACAGCTTCTCCGCCGGCCGATCGACGAATCGCGCCAGCCGCGTGATCGCCAGCAGCCGCTCCGAACGCTCCGCGAAAACCCGCCGGTCCAGGCAGAACAGCTCCGCGAAGAACCGCAGGTTCTCCCCCACCGAAAGATCCCCGTACAGACTGTAACGCTGCGGCATGTACCCCAACAGCTCCCGCACCCCGGACCGCGCGTCCGCCGGATCCTTGCCCGCGATGCGCGCCGTCCCCCGCCCCGGCTTCATCAGCCCGGCAAGGATCCGCAACGCCGTCGTCTTCCCCGCCCCGTCCGCGCCGATCAACCCGTACAGCTCCCCCCCCGCCACCTCGAAGGAAAGCCCGTCCAGCGCCCTTATGACGCCGAACGAATGCTCCAGCCCCTCCGCCCGCAGCACCACCCCCCGCTCGCCCACCACCTCACCCATCCCCTTCGCACCCCTCCCCCCTTTGTGTGAGATCCTCTTTGCGCCCTTGGCGTCCAACCCGTCTTTGCGTCCTTTGCGCGAAATCCCCTTCCCTCTTTGCGCCCTTCGCTCCTTTGCGCCCTTTTCTCTATCGCCCCGTCACCACCACCTCCACCGGCATCCCCGACCGCAACAACCCCCGCGGATCCTCGAGCCGCGCCTCGACCTCGTAGACCAGCCGGTCCCGATCGTCCCGCGTCTGCACCGAACGCGGCGTGAACTCCGCCTCCTCGGCCACCCGCCGCACCACCCCGCCGAACGACGTCCCCGGGAACGCGTCCGCCGTCGCCGAGACCCGCATCCCCGGCGCCACCCGTCCCAGGTCCGCGTTCGTCACGTAGAAACGTACCCGCACGTCCGTCGGATCCAGGATCTCGAACACCGCCGTCCCGGGAAGCACCACGTCCCCCGCCGCGTGCGCCCGCACCACCACCACCCCCGCCCGCGGCGCCGTCAGCCGGCACTCCGCCTGCCCCACCCTCGCCCGCGCCAGCCCCGCCTCCGCCACCGCGAGCTGCGCACGCACCACCTCCACCTGCTGCCCGGCCGCACCCGCCTGCCGTCCCGCCGCCACCGCCTGCTGCTCCGCGGCCCCCGCCTGCCGCCCCGCCGCCTCCGCCTGCCCGTCGACCGCCTCCGCCCCGAGCTGCGCCGCGTTCGCGGTCGAGGCCGCCGCCCCCACCCGGTAGCGCAGGTCCCTCGCACTGGTCTCGATGCCCTCCAGGTCCACCTCCGTCGTCACCGACTCCGCCGTCAAACCCGCCACGCGATCGCGCTGCCGCTCGACGTTCTCGCGCTGCACCCTCGCCGCACCGGCCTGGCCCCGCGCCGCCTCCGCCTGCTCGTGCGCCGCCGCCGCCTGCGACCGCACCGCCTCCGCCTGCGCCGCCGCCGCCTCCGCCTGCC
>JACRCX010000127.1 GCA_016218815.1 Deltaproteobacteria bacterium | reverse complement strand
TGCTCCTCAAGCTGCGCTTCATGACCGCCAACCCAATCGCTGACGACAATGGAGCACGCCTCTTCCTTGCGCTTGGCCTCCACCCCCCATCACGGCGTGCCGCATGACGAATTCATCGGCCCGACTTTCGCCGAAGAGCGGGATTGCGGCGCCGCGTGGCGGATGGACGCTTCGAGATTGTCGTGCGCGGCTCGACGCTGGACGTCTTCGAGCGTGGGGACCCGTTCCACTCGTTCACGTTCGAGTATCCGATCGAGGCGGTTCACGCGAATCCGCGTTTCGCGCTGCTGGCCGTTGCCTTCACGAGCGACCACGGGATGCAGATGGAGGTCGTCGATCTGCCTGGACGACGGGCCGTCAGGCTTCCGACGACGCCCGACGAACGCCACGGCCACGACAGGCTTTGGGCGAGGCCGGAGCAGAACCCGTGGTCGACCGACGGCACCTACTTCGTGCTGCCGGACGACGACCAGTACGACCCGATTCTGGTCGGACGCAGCCGCACGGTGATGGCGTTCCTGGACGGAACCGCGGAGCCCGTGGCGACGGTTCGGGTCCCCGAGGGCCTCTACGACCCCGAGAACGACGGCAGCCCGATGCTCGGACTGGACCACTGGATCAACGACCACGAGTTCGAGTTCTGGCACGCCTGTTGCGGATGTAGCAGATGCAGTCGCTACGACGTCACCGCCGGTGGCGTCACTCGACGCAATCGGGCGTGTCCGGGGTTTCCGTGTCCGGGCGACCCGTAGCGCGGCAGGGCGGGATCCGCCTGGTGCGCCGTGTCGTGCCGGACAGGTGGAATGGCATGAACCTCCGAACGATCGTCGTCGTGTCCTGGGTCCTCGCGGCCACGGCGTCCTGGGCGGCCTGCCGGCGGCCCGAGCCCACGGCCGCCGCCCCGCCAGCGCCCGTAGACTCGGCGGAAGGCGTGCCCCCAACCCGGACGCCCGACGGCGAGGCGGACCGGGGCGCCGCCGTTCCGGCTTCGCAGGAGACGGCAGGCCCGGACGACGGGGGAGCGACCGGCCGGACCGACGTCGCGGAACCGGAGGCCGAGGTCGCCGTGGCGCCAGCGACGTGCGTCTGGCCGCCGGCGAACGCGCCGGAGGCGACCGAGTCCGTGCACATCCTCGCCGAGCGGCTCTTCGGCGCGGACGACGTGGGGGAGATGGTGGAAGGCTGGGCGCCCCGGTTCCGCGTCTTCGCCTTCGATTCGTCGTGGCAGGGCATCCTCGACGGCAGGCCGGCGGCCGGACTGCTGGTCGTTGGAGGCACGGGATTCCCGACCGTGTGGTCCGTGCCCGGTCCGGAGCCGGTCCTGTACGGCCAGATCCCGCACGGGGAGGTGGTGGACGGACGGCTCCTCGCCGATGGAACGACGCTGCGGGTGTTCTACGCGAGTTCCACGAAGGGCGCCGACTTGCCGCTCGCGGCGCCGCTCGTGGATCTGGGACGGCAGCCGGGCACCGAGGCGCCGGGGCCGTCCGCGCCTGCCGTGTTCGGCCGGGATGTCTTCGCCGACGGTCGGCACGAGGCGTACGGCGGGTGGGACGGCGTCGTCCGGCTGGACGGGAGGACGTTCGCGGCGCACTGCGGACCGACGACGGCGCTCGCGTTCTCGGACGACGGCTGCCTGCTCGCGTCGGCGGGCGCCGACTCCGTGATCCGTCTCTGGCGCGCCTCGGACGGAGAACTGGTGGCGGCAATCGCCACGCCGATCCCGGCGGCCTCGGTGCGAGTGTCGCGGGACGGTTCGCGGATCGCCGTGGCCGATGCATCGGGCGCGACGCTATGGACGCTGGGGCGTCCGGAGATGTCGGAGCCGGCCGGTCCGCAGTCCTCGGCGGCCCCGGCATCGTCCGCGGGGCCGTCGGGACGGCGCGCGGAGTGCTCGGAGGGAACCGCCCGCGCCGTCGTCGACGGAAACACGACGACGCTGACGAGCGGGCGTCGGACCCGGCGCCTCGACGGCTACCCGCAGGGACCGGACGAAGAACACGGCGGCAACGAGGGCTGCACGGGCGACGTCACCATCGCGTCCTTCTCGCCGGACTGCAGTCGGCTGGCGGCGTCGGGGTCCTGCCGTGGCACAACCGGCGTCACTCACGTGGTGTCGCCCTGGTGCCGCCGGGAGTTCGTCCAGCTCTGGTCGGTGGAGACGGGCAAGCTCGAGCGGAAGCTGGAAAGCCCGTGGACCTGGCTCGACGACGAGCGCGAGGCGCTGGCGCTCACCTTCACGCCCGATGGGGAGTGGATTGCGGCTCTGTCGCGTGGCCGGCAGTCGGACTGTTCATGGGTCGAGGGCTCCCTCCAGTTCACGATCTGGAACGTGCTCAGCGGCGCACGAATCCTCGACGAGGATGTGACCTCGTTCGCCGGCGAGTACGTCGAACCCGAGGAAGGGGGCGACGAGTCGGATGAGGACGTTGCGTGCACGCTGGCGTTCGCCGAGGACGGAGCCGTTGCCGTCACGCTGACGGCGGCCGACGGCGCGATGGACTCGTTCCACATCCGGTGACGAGCGGGAGGCGACCGATGCGGCGATGGGCGACGTGTCCGACGGCCGGGGGAGCTTGATGGACGACCCCACCCGCAGGCAGTTCATCCGATCATTCGGGGTCGTGTGCCTTGCCGTGGCCGGAGGCCGCCTCGTGCCCGGTTGCAGCCGCGCCGGAGATGCCGTCGCTGCGCCCCAGCCCGGGGGCGCCGCCAATGATGGAGACGCGCAGTTCCGATCGTTGACCCGTCGCACTCCTCGTCGGCAGGCGCCGCTGCCGCTTCCGCGGACGGACCCGACGCCGAGCTGTCCGAAGAGGTGCGGGAGCAGCGGGACCGTGTGTGCGAGATGTGGCTGGCGCTCGCACCCGAGCCGGACGAACTCGAGCGTCGGCTCTGGGCGGAGTCGGACAACGACCCGTGTCCCGCTCGCGAGGCGGCGCACCGGGAGGTGCTCGACGCTCTCGTCGCCGCCGGCGACCTTCGCGCTCCCGTTGCCGAGCTCGTGCAACTCGCCTTCGCCGAGGTCAGCTACCACCACTGGCGGCTTCGCGCCGCCGGGATCAGCTGCTACGTCCCCGGTCCGACCGAGGGCTGCTGGTTCGTCGCCTGGGCCCCGGATCGCGAGGCAGGCGGGGCGACGATCCTGCAAGGACTGGACGCCGGCGGCCCCGTCGAACCGTGGCAGCGACCGCTCGATCAGCCGTATCGCGTGCAGTTCGTGCCGCGCACCGACGGTGCCCCCGAAACCTGCGCCGCCGCCGTCCCGATTGCGGACCTTCCCGACGATCCGGACGCGATGCCTCTCGACGACTTCCACTGCTCGATCGAGGGTCTGCCGCCGCCGGTCTGCCCGCTGCCCCAGTAGCGCCCCGGACTACAAGGACCTGCCGTGCGTGCGAAGCTGCGACGAGCTACGATGTCGGCGTGAGAGGGGCGCTGCCATCGATGCGGGACGGAGGGTGCAAGGGCGTCGCGCTTCGTTCGCGGGCCGGCCGCCGGTGGGCGCTCGTCGCCACCGCGTCATGTCTCCTCGCGTGTGGCCGAGACCCGCCGCCGCCGGGACTCGACGAGCCGGGGCGCCCGATGGCCGGGGCAGGCGTCGTCGCATCCCGCGGAAACGAACGCCCGCCGGGCTCCCGCGCGCCGACGCGAGGAAGTGGAGGCGGCACCGCCTCCCTCGCCGCGGAGCCTGGAACTGGCGACGAGTCCTTGGCCGAGGAGGAGGCCCACGATCCGCCGACGCAGGACGAAGCCCCGGACGGCCGGCCCCGCGATCGCGACGTCTGCGACGCTCCACTCCGCCCGGATGCCTGCCGCGTGGTCGCCGGGCCCCGGGAGCTGTCGTCCGAGTACCGGACATTCCCCGATCTCGCTTGGTCGGGCAGCCGCTTCCTCGTCGTTTCCTCCGCCGCGCCAGGGACCGAGCTTCTCGTGCTCACCCGGGACGGGGCGATCGTCCGCCGGGAAGGGCTGGGTCCGGCACGCCTGTTCCCGCGGATCGTGATGAACGAGTCGCTCGGGGTGGCCGTCGCCACGTCGGGTTCCGGAGTGCACTGGATCCGTTCCGACGGCATGGTGATCGGAGAAGCGACATGGAACGACGACGGCACGGACCACGTCGATGTCGCGGCGACAAGCGACGGCTTCGTCCTGCTGGCGGGCGGCGCCCTCGGCCGCTGTTGCGAGGACAGGCGGCCGCTCGGTCTGGTCCGTCTCGCCGCTTCGCCTGCGCCGCTTCGCTGGGAGAGCACGGACCCCGGCGGCCCCGACCTCTCCGTGAGCGACTTCGCCGGCGGCGACGGCCTCGCCCGCTGGCTGGGCTGGTCGGTCGCGGACGGCAACCCGACTCAGGCCGGTACGGCCCGGGCCGACGGCATGCCGGCCGGTTCTGGTAGCATCACCGATCCGGCCCTTGCCGAGACGCTCGGGGTCGAAGCCGTTGGCGACACGTTCTGGATCCTGCGCAAGACTTGCGACGGCGCCCATGCCTGGCTCGAGCGGCCTGGGTCGGCAGGTTTCATGTCGTGCTCCGGCTGGGAGGGAGCCGGCAGCCTCGTATCGCTGGGGGACGCGTTGGTGTGCGTTCGATCCTGCTGGCCCCCGGACGACGACGACGGCATCGCGCTGCAGGCGCTCGACGAGCGCAGCGGACAACCCGTCGGTCCACGGATTCCGATCGACAAGCGCGGCGGCACCCTCCTTCGGGCCACGCGGACGCCGCGGGGCCTGGCTGCGGTGTGGACCAGGGTCGTCGCCGGACCGGTGCACGTCCGGCAAGTCGCCGTCTTCGCCGCAGTGGACTGCTGCCCGCAGTAGGTCTCAAGGTCTGCAGCGCCCCCGGTCGCGTTGCCTTCCGGTCGGGCCTTCCGGTCGGGTTTGCCGGTGCCCCGGCCCTGCCGTACACTCGGGGCGCCAGGTCGGTGCGGGCACGAGCGGGGCGGCTGCTCCGCGGGAGGGAGGATGACCATGTCGATACCGAAGCGGCTCGTGGTGGTGGGAGTGGTGCTGGCGGCGTTCCTCGGCGGCGTTGGTGCCGCGTCTTCCGACACGGACGGGGCCAAGGCGAGCCGAAGCATCCTCAACGCGGCGGCGGACATCCTCGGCGTGTCCAGCACGGACCGGGAGAACGCGCTCGCCGGCCGCTGCGGCCAGATCAGCGACGGCCAATTCCGGCTGCTCTGCCAGAACGACTGCGGCAACATCAGCAACAGCGACGTGCGCAACCTCTGCAAGCGCGACTGCGGCGCGATCAGCGACTCCGATCTGCGACGGCTCTGCCAGGGCGAGTAGGGTGCCGGCTGCCGCTGCAGGCCCTTGACCGCGTCGCACCGTTCGGTGCGGCGCGTCTTCCGGGCTTGAGGGAGGAACGATGCGGACGGCGCCCTGTTTCGCGGGATTGGTCCTCCTGGTCGCGGCGTGCTCCGGTCGCGTGCCTTCGACTCCGATGCCGCCGGCCGATCGGCCCGAAGCCGGCGCCGAACAGGAATCGCTGGACCGCGCCGGCTTTCCGAGCGACGCCGATCGAGAGGCGCTCGAGCCGAGCGAGCGGCCGCTGCTCGATACGTTCGTCCAGACGCCCGCGGACCCGCAGGACACCGATTCGGACGTCGGCCGGCTGCTCGACCAGGCCCGGCAAGCGTACGAGCGAACCCTCGACATCGAGTCGGCCACGGCCTGCGTCGACGAGGCCATCACTCTCGTTCGCCGAAGCGGCCTGGCCGGCAGCACTGCCGCCCTGGCCTACGCCATGCGCGGCGTCATCCACGTCTGGAGGAACGAAGAGGTGCAGGCCGTCGAGATGTTCAAGTCGGCCCTGGCCATCGATCCCTACATCTCCATCCCGGCGTCGTGGGACGGGCCGGAAGTCTACCGGGCGTTCGAAAGGGCGCGGCCGGAGCCTCCTCCGCTCCCTTCATGTCCCCGGGGCACCCTGCCGCTGCGGGACGGCACCTGTGCCGTCGTGCCGTGACCTGCATGCCGCCCCTCCACTGCAGGCACCGGTAGCCGCCATCTCAGATGCAGATGTGCTCCACGATCTGCAAGGTCGCCCCGTCCCAGCGCATCATCTCCATGCATCCCGTGCCGTCGCTCTGGCAGACCGTGGTCACGAAGACCCGCGCGAACGGTCGCGCCGGAGGTTCCCCCGCCGGGTCCAGCGGCCACACGCGCACGTTCCACAACGCCTCGCAGTCCGGCATGCCGTGGCTCTCCAGTCGCAGAACGTCGACGCCCCGTTCCACCAACTCGTCCACGATGCGCCGAGCACGGCGCTCGGCGAGCCCGTCGCGGTCGTCCTCGCCCGGGAGCGCGCAGGCCAGTACGGCGGCATGCCCGACGATCGGACCCAGCAGGTCGACGAGACGTTCGGCGGCACCATCCAGGTCATCCTCCGCATCGGCTCGGGGTGCTGCCGAGCCCGGGCGGAACTCAACCCACTCGACGATCGGCGGCACGAACGGGACATCAGGACAGCAGGAGGTCGATGAGTCGGGGCAGCCGTCCTCGTCGTCGCAGCCCTGGTAGACCTCGCTCTCGTCCGGACACAGGTCCTCCGCGTCGAGGATGCGGTCCCGGTCGTTGTCATTGTCGCGGCAGCCGTCGCCGTCCTCGAAGCGGTCGAGGTCTTCGGGCACGTTCGGGCACAGGTCCTGCACGTCGGGAACCGTGTCACCGTCGTTGTCCCCGTCGGGACAGCCGTCGCCCTGACACTCGCGAGAAGTTGACCACTTCTACTTGTTAGAAGTTGACCACGTGATGATCAGCGTGCGGCGTGGTGATCTGGATCGTGTTCTTCGTCGTGGTGACCGGTAGATGAGGTAGAGGTTCTTCCGTCGTCTGCTT
>JACRCX010000123.1 GCA_016218815.1 Deltaproteobacteria bacterium | reverse complement strand
GCAGACGACGGAAGAACCTCTACCTCATCTACCGGTCACCACGACGAAGAACACGATCCAGATCACCACGCCGCACGCTGATCATCACGTGGTCAACTTCTAACAAGTAGAAGTGGTCAACTTCTCGCGAGTGTCAGGGTCGCGACCAGAACATGTATGCACGATGCTGGGCCATCCACGAGATCAAGTCGGGAGCGGAATGCGCGTCGTTGACCGGCGCAGCGCCCTCGCACGCCGCGCGGGCCCGGCGCCCCGCCGCCCTCACCGCCCGAGGACGCCCACGACGAACTGCCTCCTGCGGTCACGCACCGGCGACCCGTTCGCGGACTTGACATGACGACCGAAACGGGTAGTCTACTGCTCAGTAGAACTCTACTGTGCGATGGAACATGGACGAGAAGCAACAGGACGTCGAGAAGCTCGCCAGGACGATGCTGGCGGATGTCGTCCCGGAACTCGTGCTGGAGCCCTCCTCCGGGCAAGGGTCGCGACGTACGCGCGGCCCGGATCCCGACGCCGGCCCGGACCTGATCGGACGCCTCGGCCGGCAGCGCGTGGTCGTCGAGATCAAGACGATGACCGCCGTGCGGGTCGAGGACCTACGCGGACACCTGGCCGTTGCCGTCCTTCGGCTGCGACGCTCCGCGGATCGGCCGCGCGCGATCCCCCTCGTCGTGGTGGTTGCGCCGGCGGCGGGACCGAAGGCCTGGGCGGCGGCCGAGGCGTTCATGGCGGACAACGCTCCGGACGTGGGGTGGGCCATCTTCGACCGGCTGGGAAGCGCCCGCGTCGCCGTGCCCGCCGCGGGCATCGACGTCCGACGGCGTGCCGGACGGGATCCGGGAGCGAAACGGGAGAGACAGAGCGTTCGGCTGTTCTCCGATCTCAACTGCTGGATGCTCAAGATCCTGCTCTTGCCGGAAGCTCCCGATGGCCTCTGGGGCGGCCCCCGACAGGTCGTGCACTCGCCGACCGAGCTCGGTCGCGTGGCCGGCGTGTCGGTGGAGATGGCGCACCGACTTGCCCGGACGCTGGAAGCTCGGGACCTGCTGCGGCGCGACCGCATCGGGCTTCACCCCGTGCGCCCTCGCGCCTTGCTCGATCTGTGGAGGACCGAGGCGGCTCTCGGAGGTCGCCCTCCAGTGCCGGTCCGGTGGATCATGGCACGCCCGGCGAAGCTCGGGGCCGGTCTGCAGGACGACCCCGGACTGGTCGTCGCCGGGTTCGAGGCCTGCCGGCAACTTGGGATGCTCCACGCGGCGGCGGAGGCCACCGAGATGCACGTCCTCGAACCGTTCGAGCGGGTCCTCGGTCGCCGTCGACTTGAGCGCTGTGCGCCGCACGAGGCCGATCTGTGGCTTCTCCGCTGCGCCACGCCGACCTCGGTCTTCCGGGGAAGCGTGGTCAGGCGCGGTTTGCGAGTCGCGGACGTCCTGCAGGCGGCGCTCGACGTGGCGCACCATCCGGACCGTGGCCCCGAGCAGTTCGAGTACATCGTCGAGCGGGTCCTGCGGCTGGGCGGTGACAGGTGACGGGCGTCCGCAGGGCGGAGTTGGCAGAGGTCCTGGCCGACCTCGGCCGCCTCATCGAAGCGCTGGGCGACTACCGGAGAGACGCGGTCCTCACGGGCGGCCTCGTGCCCTTCTTCTACCGCCGCCTCCCGGGCTTCGCCGCGCCCGCCGTGCCGCCTCTCCTGACGCACGACATGGACTGGACGCTGCCGGTCGACATCGGTCTGCGCGGCTCGCGTTCGCTGGCGGAGCGGCTTGCCGATTCGCGATTCGTCGTGATCCGCTCGACCGGTTCGGAACCGCCGGTCGAGTGGTATCAGCACGAGCGCCACGGTCGGGATCACCTCGCCCCGATCTACGCCGAGTTCCTCGCGCCGCTCGTCGGCTCCGTGCGGAACCGGTCGGGGAAGCCGCGGACGGTGCAGGTCGTCCGCGCGGGGATCGCCGTCCAGGCCCTCCGGTACCTGGACCTCCTGCTGGACTCGCCGATGCGCATCGACGCCACCGTGGTCGCGGAACTCAACTTGCGAGGCCGGCGCGAGATCCTGCTGCCCCGACCGGCGAACTACGTGTTCCAGAAGGTCCTCGCCGGACCCGAACGCCCCCGGGACAAGCGCGACAAGGACCTGGCGTACATCTACGAGGTCGCCCTGCTCACGCGAGACGACTGGCCGGGCATCGCGGCAGCCCTGGTCCGCCTGCGTGGCCGCTACCCCCAGCGCTGGGTCTCCCGGGCGCGCCAGGTCCTGCTGCGCCTCTTCGCGTCCGTCACCTCGGACGGGCCGGTCGCTGTCGCACGGCAGTACCGAAGCCTGATGCCCGGCGGCGGCGCCCCGTCCGAACGCGCCGTGCACACCGTCATCACCGGCTTCCTCGACGCCATCGGGTGGCTGCCGACGAGGTAGCGGGTCCGGATGGGTCCGGACCCACCCGGACCCAGGCGGTTCGCATCGGATGCGCGCGTGACGATTGCGATCGGAGCGATTCTCGATCGGAACCTCGCTCCTGTGGCTGGCAGCCGGAAACTGGCGTCGGCCGAGTCGAGGTTCTTGAGCATGTCGGACCCGTACTGGACCCAGACTCTGCAGCCAGAGGTAGGTAGAGGTGGGCAGAGAGCGGTAGTGGCCGGGTCCGACCATCGATTCAGGATCACTCGGAAAGTGTCGCAAAGCGTCGTGATCCCGTTAGAATTTGGATCTCCCCGTATTAGAGTTCAGGTTCCTGTGTCCGAAAGGACTTGGGGGTTCGAGTCCCCCCTTTCGCACTTTTGAAATCGAGGACTTAGCCTACTGCTCGCTGTCAGCGTGGCCCCCAGGTCCTGTGTTGGGGGCCACCTGGGGGCCAACCTGGTGGCCACGGCGCGTTCCGAGGTCGTCGAGCGAGGCGACCGCGTCGCGTCTCGCCGTCGGACCGAGGTGGGCGTAGCGCAAGGTCATCGCGATGTCCGTGTGCCCGAGCAACTCCTTCACCTCCTGCAGGTCCCGCCCGGCCATCCGGAGTTGGGAGGCGAACGTGTGGCGCAGCACCCGCCACGACACCTGCCGCAGTCCCGCCTTGCGGCAGGCCCGACGGAGGATGCCGTTCGCCTCGTCCCTGGTGAGCGGCATGCCGCCGCGCTCGTAGAACACGTAGGGACCGCGGAGATGGCGATGGTGACGGAGCACCTCCACGAGTTGAGGGCTCAACTCGACCACCCGCTGGCGCTTCGTCTTCGTCTGCACCTCGGGGCCGGAGACGCTCGCGGCAAGGCGCGGCTCTTGCCGAGCTCGACATAACCCGCGGATCGGGGCGAGCGTCTCCAGAAGCAGGTGGCGGTGCAGAAGGCGTGGCTCCAGCCTTGGCGGCGGTGACCGCAACGGACGGGACTCGGACAGCAGTCGCCTACAGGGCCCTCTGCATCATGCCACCGGACCGCGAAGCTCGGCCACGAGCCCCCCGGGTTCCCCAGGCGTCAGCGCAAAACGCCACTTCTGGATCTGCGCCACGCGGGCGACGATCGAGAGCCCGAACCCGCCGGCAGAGGTGCGCGAACGTGCCGCGTCTCCCCGCTCGTCCCACCGGAGTGCACATTCGCATTCCTCCCGCGTGAGCCCGGGACCGTCGTCCAAAACGCGCAAGACGAACTCGCTTCCATCGGTCTCGAGCACGACCGCCACGTGCCCGCCGCTCACGTTGTGGCGCATGGCGTTTTCGACGAGGTTGGAGAGCGCCCGCTCGGTGAACGTCGGGTCGCCCAGCGCGAGCACGTGTTCTTCGGGGATCGAGCGCTCGATCTCGACCCCGAGCCATTTGGCCATGGCGCGATGCCGATCGACGACGCGGGACACGACGTCACCCAGGTCGAGGGACGTCTCCACCTGCGCCGCGGCCTCGAACTTCGCCGAGACCGCGAGATTCCCAAGAAGCGCTCCGATGTACTGCGCCTCCTTCATCGCCTGACGTACAGCCTCCGGGCTGTGCTCCTTGGCCATCGCGCTCAAGTTCCCCTGGAGCACGGTGAGCGGGGTCGCAAGGTCGTGCGTCGTGTTCTCGATGAACTCGAGCAGCGCCTTCTCCCGCGCGACGAGAGCCGCGTGCTGACGCCGAATGGTCTCGGCGGAATCGGCGAACGCCCGCGAGAGCTCGCTGAGTTCGTCCCTACCGACATCTCGCGGCAGACCGAGAGGCGCGCCTTCGTCCCAGCGGCGCACCGCCAGCGTCATCGAGCGGATGCGCCGCACCACCGGCCAGATCCCGACGAGCCCCGCGACGAGCGCGAGCGCGATCGGAACGAGGAGGTCTACCGGCGGCGGTCCCGGCGGCCCGAGGCGCGGCGTCGCAATGAGCGCAAGCGCGCACGGCCCACCCTCACGGGGCAGACCCAAGAGCAGATGCCGATTCCCCCCGATCATCACGTTGAAGGATCGTCCGACCGGTCCCGAGCTCGCTCGCACCTCATCGAGCACTTCCGGCGGCAACGCCGGGGCGTCGGGCTGGCTGCTCCTGCCGGCCCGATCGTACGTGAAGACGAGAAGCTCGGCCGCATCGCCGAAGACGTGGAACACGCCGCGCTTCAGGGCGGGCAACGGGATGCCGATGCGGGACTTGGGCGGCGAGGCATCGCACGCATCCAGCTCGGCGGGCGAGAAGTGCGCGAGTACCATCGCGTTGAAGAGGTCGTCGTCCCTCGCATCTCTGATCGAGTTGCCCACCACCCACAGGGCAATCAGGGCCGGCACTCCAGCAACCAGGGTCGTCAGCACCAGTCGCAGACGGAGGGTCATTCGGCCTCCTTGCGGAGGCGATAGCCGATACCCCAGACGGTCTCGATGGCAGTGGTGTCGCCGAGCTTCTTCCTGAGCCGGCTAACGTGGACGTCGAGCGTCCGCTCCGTGGCCTCTTTCTCGGGATCGAGGACGTTCGCCAGCAACCACCGCCGCGACACGGGCTCCCCGACGCGATGCGCCAGAGCAAGCAACAGGTCCAGTTCGACGCGGGTCAGCTCGAGACGCTCACCGTCGACGGTCACCTCGCGCTTCGCCCCGTCGATCAACAGCCCGCCCAGCTTCACCTGCGAAGACCTGTCCATCACGAAGCGGCGCAGACGTGCGCGCACTCGTTCGATCAGCTCCTCGGGCCAGAACGGCTTCGTGACGTAGTCATCCGCGCCGAGCCTCAGCGCCAGCACCTTGTCGTTGCTGTCCTGGCGCGCGCTCAGCACGAGCACCGGCACCTCGGAGTCCTTTCGGAGCTGCTTGAGGATGTCGAGCCCCGCCACCCCGGGCAGCATCAGGTCGAGGATCACGAGCGCGATGTCGCGGTAGTCGCAGGCGTCGATGATGCGGCCGCGCCGCCACCAGATCGCCGAGAAACCTGCCTCTTCGAGCTGGTCTACGACCTGCCTGCCCAAGGCTTCGTCATCTTCGATGAGGAGCACGACGCCCATGAACCACCTTTACCACAAGGACCTTGAGCGAACCTTAAGCGCGATCGAGGAAGTCTCCTCACGCCTTCAGGGTTCCTTAAGGTTTCACCTGTACAGTCATTCGAGTCGCCCACCCTTGAGGTGGGCCGTGGGCGGCCTGCCGGGCCGATGAAAGGACGCGACATGATGAAGTGCAAGGCGATCGCTCGCCTGATTTCTGCCGCGGCGGCGCTCTCGTTCTCGGCCTGCAACGCAGAGGCCCCAACCTGCGCCCGGGACGGCGACGCCGGCACCGCCGGCGACCCGTGGTACCCCATCGTCGACACCCAGCAGACGTCCTGCTACGACAACTCGACCGAGATTGCCTGCCCGGCTGCCGGCGAAGTCTTCTTCGGCCAGGACGCCCAGTTTTCCGGCGCACAGCCGAGCTACACCAGGAGCGGTGACGGTTTGTCGGTCCACGACAACGTCACGGGTTTGACCTGGCAGCAGGGCTACGAGGCCAGCCAGTACTGGGACGATGCCCATTGCATCTGCGCGGCGCTCAATACGCCCGGGTACGGCGGCTACACCGACTGGCGGCTACCGACGATCAAGGAGCTCTACTCCCTCTGGAATGCCAGCGAGGGCTGGCCCTACATCGATGCCAACTTCTTCGCCTACGATCCGTCGTCGTCCCCTCACGGCATCATGTGGAGTAGCACCAAGTACTCCGGACTGCTCGAGAGCACCGAAGACCCGGCGACCGGCGCAGAGATGGCCTTCGGTGTGAACTTCAGTACCGGTCATATCAAGGCGTACTCCATCGATGTAGGGCCGACGCACTTCGTCCGCTGTGTCCGCGGCACTGCTTACGGCGTCAACGACTTCCTGGACAACGGCGACGGCACCATCACCGACCGGGCCACGGGCCTAATGTGGGCCCAGGCCGATAACGGCGCGGGCGTGGATTGGGAAGATGCGCTGGCCCATGCGGAGACGCAGAACGCCGCGAGCTTCCTCGGCTACGGCGACTGGCGTCTGCCCAGCGTCAAGGAGCTCCAGAGCATCGTGGACTACACCCGCTCCCCAGGCGCGACGGATGCGGCCCTCGTGGGGCCGGCCATTGACCCGATGTTCACGTGCACGCCAATCACCAATGAAGCGGGAGCCGCCGACTATCCCTGGTACTGGACGAGCACGACCCAGAATCCCGAGCCCGGGACGGACGCTGGGTACATGATCGCGTGGTACGTCGCCCTCGGGCGGGCTGTCGGCCGCGATGGAAAGGACCTTCACGGGGCGGGGGCTGTGCGCTTCGACGCCAAGGTCCCGGGGCCACCTGGCGGCCAATCGCGGTACTTCAACTACGTTCGCCTCGTGCGCGACGCGGACTGACGCGTGGCTGAATGAAAGGACACGACATGCTGAAGCGAACTGCGATGACTCGTCTGATTCTGGCCGCGGCGGCGGCCTGCCTCTCGGCGTGCGACGGAGGAAGCTCGAGCTCGGATTCGGGCAGCAGCGGTGACCCGGGGTACCCCATCGTCGACACGGGACAGACGTCCTGCTTCGACGACGCGAGCCGTGTTTCCTGTCCCGCGGCGAGTGCCCCGTTCTACGGACAGGATGCACAGTTCAACGGGAACCAGCCTTCGTACACGCTCTCGGCCGACGGCCTGACCGTCCACGACAACGTCACCGGTCTGACCTGGCAGAAGAGCCCGGACACCAGTGGCGACGGCGTCATCAATGCATTGGACAAGATGACCTGGACGCAGGCCCAGGCGCGGCCCGCTGCCCTGAATGCGTCCCTGTACGGCGGCTACGATGACTGGCGGCTGCCCACCATCAAGGAGCTCTACTCCCTCATAGACTTCACCGGCTCCGACGTCGGCCCGGTCGGCGACCCTGCCACCTTGATCCCTTTCATTGAACGGGCCTACTTCGACTTCGGCTACGGCGACACGGCCGCCGGGGAGCGGATCATCGATGCCCAGTTCGCCTCCAGCACCCTCTACGTGAGCACGACCATGTTGGGAGATCCAACCCTGTTCGGCGTGAACTTCGCAGACGGCCGGATCAAGGGCTACGATCTGGTCAACACCATGAGCGGCCCGGGAGAGTTCGTGTTCTACGTGCGGTGCGTCCGGGGCGCTGAATATGGCAGAAACGACTTCGTGGACAACGACGATGGCACCATCACCGACCGGGCCACCGGGCTGATGTGGACCAAGGGGGACAGCGCCCAGGGACTGAACTGGCGGGAGGCCCTTGCCTGGGCGGAGGCGAAGAACGCCGAGAACTACCTCGGACACAATGACTGGCGCCTGCCGAATGCCAAGGAACTGCAGAGCATCGTCGACTACACGCGCTCGCCGGACACGACGCATTCAGCGGCGATCGATCCGCTCTTCCTCTGCACCGGCGTCACCAACGAGGCGGGGAACGCGGACTATCCCTTCTACTGGACGAGCACCACGCACATGTCGTCCACCGGCGTTGACGCCGCCGCCGTCTACATCGCCTTCGGACGCGCCATGGGCTACATGACTGCCCCTTGGGACCCGACGCTGGCGGCTTGGCTGGACGTCCATGGCGCTGGTGCGCAACGAAGCGATCCCAAGGAAGGCAATCCGGCGGACTTCCCCCACGGTCGCGGGCCCCAGGGCGATGCCATCCGCATCTACAACTACGTTCGCCTGGTGCGGGATGCGCAATAGACCTTCCTCCTGCTATCCTGTCCCTCCCGAAATCCGTCTACGTACTTGCAACCATGGTATTTCCGGGCTGGACGGGGTTGGGCCGAAAACCGGCCAGCGTGGCGCCCGACGCGTCATCGAACTTGCACAAACATAAACCACGGGTTACGTTCCGTGCACGATGGACGGAACCGCTCCAGCCACGACAGGCCCCGACTGGAATCGGCTGTACGAGATCGCCGCCGCCCAGGAAGGCCTCTTCACGACGGCCCAGGCAGCCGAGGCAGGCTACTACCCGCAGCTCCTGGTCAAGTACCTGCGAAACCAACGCGTCGTCCGGGTGCGCCGCGGCGTGTACCGCCTCGTCCACTTCCCGGCCGGCGAGCACGACTATCTGGTCACCATCTGGCTCTGGACGGAACGCATCGGCGTGCTCTCCCACGAGACGGCGCTCGCCCTGCACGGCCTGTCCGACGTGATGCCAGCGAAGGTCCACCTCACGCTGCCCGAAGCGTGGAAGGCGCGCCGCCTGCGCGTACCCAAGGGCGTCGTACTGCACTTCGCCGACGTGCCCAAAGCAGATCGCGCTTGGGTCGGCTCCGTGCCGGTCACGACTCCGGTACGTACCCTGCGGGACTGCGCGAGCGCGGGGGTGTCGCCGGAAACCGTCCGCAAGGCGGTCCGTGACGCCGTCGCTCGCGGTTTCGTCGGGCGGTCCGAGGTCGCTGCCATCCGCCGCACGGCACGCGGTGCAACATGAAGACGTCGCAAACGTACGCTTCACCGGCAGCATTCAAACAGGCGCTCGAGCAGCGCCTGCGAACAGCCTCGGCGACCGGCGTCGACTTCGCCAGGCGCCGCCAACTGCTCGTCTTCGATCGGTTCCTCGCGCGGGTCGTGCAGATCATGGGCGACACAGTCCTCCTGAAGGGCGGGCTGGCGATCGAGTTGCGCATGGAGCGGGCCCGGACGACCAAGGACGTGGACCTGCGCCTGACCGGCTCGTCAGCCGACGTCCTCGAGCATCTGCGGCAGGCCGGGCGGCTTGACCTCGGTGACTTCCTCGCCTTCGAGATCCGTCCTGACCCGGAGCATCCGGACATCCGGCAGGATGGAATGCCGTACGAGGGCTTCCGCTACCGGGCCGAGGCGAAGCTGGCCGGCAAGCCGTACGGGCAGCCGTTCGGGGTCGACGTGGCGTTCGGCGATCCCATCGTCGGCGAGCCGGACGTCGTCGTCACGGATGACCTGCTCGGATTCGCGGGTGTCGCGCCGCCGACGCTGCACCTCTACCCGATCGAGTCGCACATCGCCGAGAAGCTGCACGCGTACACGCTGCCCCGGCAGCGGGAGAACTCGCGGGTGAAGGACCTGCCCGACCTGGCGCTGCTCGGATGCATCCGGGAGATCGATGCCACGCACCTGCGGCAGGCGCTGGAGCGGACGTTCGCCTTCCGCAACACGCACCCGCTGCCGGCCGCGATCCCCGCGCCTCCGGCGTCGTGGAAGATCCCGTATCAGCGGATGGCCGATGAAGATGATCTTCCGTGGCGGACGCTCGCGGATGTTCTCTCCGCCGTCGGCGGCTTCCTCGATCCCGTCCTCCGCGGCGAGCCGGTTCGACGGTGGTCACCGACGATGTGGACGTGGAGCCAAGCTTGATCCGGAAAAAGAAATGGAGAGTGGTCGGCCGCCCCGCCCCAGGCCGGAGCCCAGGGCGAGGCGGCAGAGTCCATGGCGAGGAGGCCGGCGGAGGGAGTGCGGGCGGGGACGTGTGCGATGGGCTTGGACTCGACCGAGCGCGTCCCCCGGGCGGACGCCCTTGCTGCTCAGCGCCCTCGGCCGGCATCGGCCCTGGTGCCCATCTGGTGTCCAGACTCCGTTGCACGCGTTTGTAACCCGTTGGATTCATTAGTACGCGTTTGACAAGGCTCGTCGATGGGCACCACGGCGCAAGGGATTGTAATCGCAGGTGAAAGACGTTCTCGGACGGTGAGCTTCAGGTTCCTGTGTCCGAAAGGACTTGGGGGTTCGAGTCCCCCCTTTCGCACTTGAGTGAAATCAAGGACTTAGCGCACGGGGTCGTGATTTTCCTCGTGCGCCCCGATTTCCCGCGGACCCATCACGGACCCACTTCCTGCGGCCACAGGAACCGTCGATCCTGGGGTTCGACATCCCGGCATCGACGCCGCACCTGGAATCTCGGCTGACGGAGCATCGCCGCGCCGCCGAGGATCTGCGTCGGACCCACGCAGACCCAGCCGGACCCGCCCGGATGGATCCGGCCCCCCCGGATCCGCGGCACGCCGGCTGCGGCGCGAGCCGGGCGGCGACAGCGGTGCTGGCGGTTGACCGCGAGCACGGCTTGTTGTACGTTACTTTCGGAAAAGGGAGGTCAACGTGCCCGCTCCGGCAACACCCATCATCCAGCCCGGCCGGGTCATCCGGACGCGCGACCTTCGGCGCTGGGGGACCAATCCCGCTCGGCTTGCCGAGCGACTGGTTCGGGAGGGTGCCCTCGAGCGGCTGGCGCACGGGATCTTCCTCCGACCCAGGACAGGTCGCTTCGGTCGGGTACCGCCGGACGAGACGTCCGTGCTCCGCGCGTTCCTGGACGACACCCCGTTCGTGATCACCGGCAGCGACCGGTGGAACGCGCTCGGCCTCGGGGCCACGGCCGTGCTCGCAGCGACGCTCGTCTACAACACGAAGCGTTCGGGCCGGTTCGTGTTGGGGGGAAGGCCCTATCTCCTGAGACGCGTGCGCTTCCCGTCGCGGCCGACGCCGGAATGGTCCGTGGTCGATCTGATCGAGCACGCGGAGATGGCCGGCGTCGCGCGAAGCGAGATCGAGCGGTCGCTCGCGCTCGCCCTCGCAGGTCGGCGCTTCAGCACGGGCCGGCTTCGCGAGGCCGCGGCCGAGTACGGCACGCGCGCGACGCGAGCGCTGATCGAACGCGCAATGGTCGCGTTGCGGAGCGCCGCGCGTGGTACGAGGCCTTGGAACGCAAGATGCCGGTCCCCGGCGCGAGGTTGAAGCTCGACCCGGCGCGGATGGACTCGAAGGCGAGGTCGGCCGGGTAGCGCGTGGAGTACCCGGGGCTCTTCCTCCACGACCTCGGCCCGTCGTTCAAGCCGTTCGTGCTACTCGAGGTCGGCATCGCGCGGGTGACGCCGTTCGTCGAACGAGACCTCGACTCGTTCGTGCACCGGTGGTTGGTCGGCGCGGGCCAGGCTTCCGACTTCACGGACAACCAGCCGCGGAACGTGCGCTTGGTTCATCCTTTCGTCACGCTGTTCGAGAAGCTCGACGCCATCTCCCGGCGTCTTGCGGGCAACGCTCCCGAGCCGGCCTCGTTCGTTCGGCACTACGAGGATGCTGCGCGCATCATCGAGCGGCAATCCGCGCTTCCGCCTGCGGCATCGACGGCCTCCCTGGATGCTCCCGTGGCTGTGAGCGATCCCGACAAGCATGAACACGCCTCGCACGTTGCCGACCGGGCGGAACGCGTCAGCCGCCGCACCGAAGATGTGCTCGATCTTCTTCTGGGTCGCGCGCCGGGGGGTTCCGGTGTCGGCCTCCGCCATGTCAAGGAAGCGTGGCGCCGGAGCGCGCGGCGGCGCGAATCCGCCCGTTCGGTGCGCGCGTGCCCGGCGTCAACTCCGATCTAGGCTGCCGGGCTCCGCGACGACGGCCAGGTCGACGTCGGCGGTCGGTCGCCGCAGTCGGACGTGGTGCGAGATGGCGGCGGCCCCCAGCATCACGAGTCGGACCTGCGGGTAGCGGGTTCGGAGCTCCGAAAGGGCCCGCGCCTGTTGGACGGTGATCGCGAACATCAGGGTTCACCTCCCGCGTCTCGCTCGAGGTCCGGGAGGAAGCGCCGGCGCACTTCGGCCGCCGCATCGCGCGCGCGCTCGTGGCCCTCGCCGATGAGATCGGCATAGACCAGGAGCGGATGAACCGTCGCCCGGTTCGGACCCGAGAACGCCAAGGGTCCGGGCGACCGCGCGAGCCAGACGTCACCCTCTGCATCCGGAACGAGACGGAGTTGCTTGGCGGGACTCGGCGGTGGATCGGCGAAGTACAGAAGGGTCTGATCGCCACGGTAGTATCCGGTCAGACGGTGGGCCGCGGCCCCGCCTGTCGCTACCAGAAACCCCGTCGGCGCGTCATGAATCGCTTCATGTCGGGTACGACGCGACGGCCCACTGCGCGATGGGCGCGTTGGCGGATGCGATGGTGGTGGTTTCCGGCGTCGAAGCAGGGTTCGGCGCATCCTTGCGGCGGGCAAGATGGCAGCGTGCCGCGTGGTAGTAGGCGAGGTACTCGTGCAGCCCGCGTTGGAGATGACGCTCGTCGACGACGATGACGGAATCCAGCGCCTCACGACGGATGCTGCCGATCAACCTCTCGACGAACGGATTCTGCCAGGGCGAGCGCGGCGCGATCAGCACCTCGTTGATGCCCATCGCCTTCACCCGCCCGCGGAACACGTCGCCGTAGATCGAGTTGCGGTCGCGGATCATGTAGCGCGGTGCCTCGTCGTAGGGGAACGTCTCGGTCACCTGCCGCGTCGCGCATTCGGCCGTCGGGTTGGCCGTGACGTTGAAGTGGACGACGCGTCTCCGGTCGTGCGCCAGGACCAGGAAGATGTAGAGCACGCCGAACCGGATCGTGCGCGCCGCGTTGCGGATCAAGCCCAACATGGACGGCTTCTGTACCACGGTGGGCAGCGAAAACCCCTACGATTCTGCGGTGGACCGAGTTTCAGCAGGGACAGGCGCGGCGGTCGAAGAAGACGAGCGCATGGGTGGGCAGAAGCGGACGTGCCGACGGCGTCCGCCGCTACCGCCACGGCCCGCCCGACGCCCGCACGGCGTCGCTCAGCGATCGACCCTCGAACGGGAACTTCGTGGCCAGCGTCCAGAGGTCGTAGAAGTCCTTCATCCGGCTGTTGGCCATGCCGAGCACGACCATGGCCTGGACCTTCTCCGCGACGACCGCCTCTCGCGGGTACGACTTGAGCACGGGCGCCGACATCCCCAGCAGCGTCGGGAAAGGGAGCTTCCGCGGCGGTGGCCGCACGGCATCGCCGAAGCCGATGTCGATCTGAAGCTGAATCCGGGCTGTGCCGACACGACCGGCCACCCGTACGCGCAGCCCTTCGTAGATCTGGTCCTCGCGGATGCGCTCGGCCCGCACCGAGCCGTCGTCGAAGGAGATCCCGTCGTCCTCGACGCGCACCCCACAGACACCTGCGAACAGCTTCCGGATGCGACCCGCCTCCGCGTCCCCTCGCCCGAGCAGGTCGACATCCCAGGTCGCCCGGTGCATCTCGCCCGTCCACACGGCGAAGAGCATCGCGCCCTTGAGCACGAACTCGTCCGTGTGGGGCGACACCGAGAGGCGGTACAGGAAGCGCTCGAGCCCGTACCGGGTGAGCAAGGTCTGGAACTCCTCGTTCCGGCTCCGCGCCAGCTCGAGAAGCCGTTGCCGCACGGAGGCGGCGATGTCACGAGGCCGCTTCGTCATGCGGTCGCCTCGAGGTACGGTCGCAGGACGTTGGCCACCCGGCAAGTTCGGGCGAAGCGCCACAGGTCGTCCATGCTGCCCCGGACGCGCCGGTAGTCGCGCAGCGCCTCGAGCGCGACGTCCAGGCCGATCTTGTTCCGGTACTTGAAGCAGTCCGCGATCGTCTTCGCCGTGGAGTAGACCCTCACCGTGACGCCCTCGATGCGATGCTCCTCGATGGCGGCCGTTCTCGCCTCGCCGCTCATGCGCACGATCCGCAGCGGCGGTTGACCGGTGGCCGGCGCCCGGGCCTTGACGTCGATCGCCATCCAGACCTCGAACGGCGCCTGAGTGGTGAGGTCGTGGAAGCGGAGGGCGGAGAGCAGACAGACGACGCCGTGCGGCACCCGCTTGCATGCCTGGGCGAGGCTGTGGTTCTCCGAGGCTTCCTGTTCCACGAGGCGGTAGAGCCCCCTGCCCGTTCGTTCGAGCACGCCCTGCGCGACAAGCCGCTGCAGGTAGGTCCGCGGGATGCGTGAGCCGGCAAGATCTCGCGCGCGGAGGATTCCGGCCCGGCGGGCAAGTGCGAGAAGCTGCTGCGTCTTCGATCGTGTCGTCATGGTGCATAACGTCGGTACATCACATCACAGACAGACGTTACGTATCATGCCGCTCCTCGGGGATCCTCCCGTCGGACGCCGCGTTGACGGCCGGCAGGCAGATCTTGTTGTAGTTCGCCCGGCATGACGCGTAGCAGCCATCGTAGATCCCGGCGTCGGTCCACTCGCCAGCCCCGGACTCGGTCTTGCCGCTGCCGTTCTTCAGCTCGGCGGACTCGACCTTGCCGACCGGAAGCACGGCGGCGACAGCCATAACGCTTGACGTTATTACCGGACAGCGTTATGGTCGTGGCGTGATTCGGAGCTTCCGCGACCCGGAGACCGAACGGCTGTTCCACCGCGAACGGTCGCGGCGGCCACCGGGCGACCTCCAGCGGGTGGCGTTGCGGAAGCTGGTGATGCTCGACGCGGCCGTCGTGCTGGACGACCTGCGCGTCCCGCCGGGAAACCGGCTCGAGGCGTTGAAGGGCGCGAGGCACGGGCAGCACAGCATCCGCATCAATGACCAGTGGCGCATCTGCTTCCGGTGGCGGAACGGCGGCGCCGACGACGTGGAAGTCGTGGACTACCACTGACGGAGGTGGACGATGACGAGGAAGCTCAACCCCATTCATCCCGGCGAAGTCCTCGCCGAGGAGTTCCTCTCCGCGATGGGCATCACGCAGTACCGGCTGGCGAAGAGCATCGGCGTGCCGCCCCGCCGCATCAACGAAATCGTGCTGGGCAAGCGCGGCATCACCGCCGACACCGCCCTGCGCCTGGGCAGGTTCTTCGGGACGACCGCCGAGTTCTGGATGAACCTCCAGATGCGCTACGACCTGGAGACCCGCCGCAGCGGCCTGGGCCGGCGACTCGACCGCGAGGTCCACGTCCTCGACCGACGGGTTGCGTGACGGGCCAGGAACGACGACGGGGAGTTGGGGGACACCTGGGGGCCGACCTGGGGCGCCACCATCACGGGTTCTCGGGTGTTCAGGGGGTCAGCGAGTGCAGCAGGCCGGTGACCCCGCCCGTGTCGTACGACGAGCAACCGACGACGTAGAGCGTGCCGTCGAGGACTTCGACGCCGTCTTCGACGCCGAGACGCCTCACGGGGAGGTCGGCGCCCGTCGACCAGACGCCGGTGGTCGGGTCGAAGAGTTGGTGCGACCGGTCGCCGGCGAACGACATGTCCACCGATCCACCCAGAACATGCAGACTTCCGCCGACGAACGCGGCGCCGTGATAGGCGCGAGTGGTGGGCATCGGCGGTGCCGACTCCCAGTGGTCCGTCGCCGGGTCGTAGACCTCGTTGGTCGTCTGGTCCCCGAACCCGCCGACCACGTAGATCCTGCCGTCCACGATCCCCGAGGCCAGATAGCCCCGGGGCGTCGGCATGGGCGACCTCGTCGCCCACTCATCCGCGACCGGATCGTAGACCTCGTTGACGGCCACGACGTCGGCGCCCCCGATGGCGTACACCAACCCGGAGACCACGGCCGCCGTGAACCGGGCGCGTGGTGCGGGCATGGGAGCGCGGAGCCTCCATCTGTCCTCGGCCGGATCGTATTCCTCCACCGTGTCGAGTTGGCCTCCCCCGGCTACGTCATTCCATCCGCCCAGGACGAGAATCCGTCCGTTGACCGCGACGGCCTGCGCTCCCCCGCGTGGTGTGGGCATGGGCGCCCGCACGCTCCAGGAGTCGGTCGCCGGGTCGTACACCTCGTTCACGGCCACCCAGGCCGTCGGATCCGTCTCGTCGGTGGAGCCGCCGATGGCGTAGAGCCTGCCGTCGAGGGCGGCAGTCGAGAGGAGGCCGCGGGGCGTGAGCATCGGCGCTCTCGTGCGCCAGACGTCGGAGCCCGCGTCCGAGTCCCGATCCGCATCGCCATCGGCGCCCGTGTCGGCAGGGGCGTTCCCATCATCCGGTGCCGGACCATCTCCTTCCTGGCGGGCATCCGGAGCATGACCTTCGAGGTTGGTACCGCTGTCGCACGCCGCAGCCGCCAGCACGACCACCAATGCGGGAACGCGCCACGCCACGTGCTTGCCCATGCGCCTCCCTCCTGCGCCGACCGAGCCGACCGACTCGAACGGGACCGCGAGTTCTACTTCCGAAACAGAAGCAGGCGATCACGTTCCTCCAGCGGCGACGAGGCGTTTGTCCGGACGCCGCGTCCGATTGGGGGTCGGAGCGCCCGCCGGCACGGACGCTCCCCGACCGGCCGTCTGCTCATCGACGGGACGATCGAGCGGAATGTGATTCGTTGCTCCGCACTTCGGGCATCTCGCCGGCAGGGAGCGCCCAGGTACAAGGAACAGGGATTGGCGGGAGGACCGCGGTCAAGCCAGCGCGGAGAGGACGTTATCGAGGGCGCCGAGGAGTTGGGGGCGGGCGGCGGGGGAGACGGGGCCGGCGGCGAGGCGGGTGCGGACGACGGAGAGGAGACGTTGGATGCGGCGGTAGGGGGTATCGGGAGGGGTGCGGTGCCCGCCGGCGAGGAGGTCGTCGAGGGAGCCGCCGTGGGCGAGGTAGGGGGCGACGAGGGACGCGACGACGGCGACGGTCCTGGCGGGGACACGTTCGGCGGCGGCCCAGGCGCCGACGGCGACGACGGCTTCGGGGTGTTCCTCGAGCGGCCACAGCTCGTTCCAGGTGGTGAGGGGAAGCTCGGGGAGCTGCGCGGGCGGGACGGCGTCGGCGACGAGGCCCACGAGGAGGAAGACGTGGATGGACTTGTAGAGGAAGCTGTCGTCGAGCCGGACGCGGCGATCGCGGGCGATGCGCTGGATGGTCTCGCGCTGCCACTTGGCGCCGCCGTTGCGGAAGGCGGCGCGATTGCCGCCGTAGACGTGGAGGAAGAGGTACTGGCCGACCTCGAGCGCGAAGCGGAGGCCGTGGCGGCGGACGCAGGAGCGGATGAAGCGGACGGCCGCGGCGACCAGGACGGGGGGAGAGAGAGGGGGAGTTACTGGTTCTTGGTCATTGGTCGTTGGTTCCGGAGGGAGGGGGGGAAGGGGGGGGAGTGTTGTTGGTTCTTGGCTATTGGTCGTTGGTTCGGGAGGGGACGGGGAGGAGGAGACCTGGGAGCGGAGGGAGGAGGCGGCGCGGAGGAGGGAGGCGCGGAGGGCGGGGGCGAGGGTGACGGAGCGGAGCCAGCGCAGGACGATGCGGAGGAGCCGGATGGGGACGAGGTCGCGATCGGGGAGTGGGCGGGGGGAGTGCGTGGGTTTCGGGCGAGGGGAGATGGAGTGCGGGAGGGGAGCGGCGACGAGATCCTCGAGGCGGCCGCCTTCGTCGAGGCGACGTTTCCAGGCGACGGCGAGGACGTCGAGCTGCTGCGTGGAGAGCCGATGCCGCGCGCGGAGGTCGAGGACTGCGCGAGCGGCCTCGGGATGGAGGACGAGGGGGCGGAGGGCCTCGAAGTCGGACATGGAGAGATCGACATCGATGCCGGCGGGCCGGAGGTATTTCCGGGCGACGTAGGCGCGGATCCAGGACGCGAGACGGACGCGGCTCAGGCCGGAGCCGGCGGCGATGTCGCCCAGGGAGTCGGTTTTCGTGGGGTCGTCGCGTTCGAGGTACGCGAGGTCGCCGCGGTAGACGCGTTCGAAGAGGTATTCTCCGATTTCCCAGGCGATGGACGCGGCGTGGGTCTGCTTGCGTTCGAGGATGAAGCGGCAGGCGTCCTCGACGATGCGGGCGAGATCGGCGGCGGAAGGGAGAGGGAGGGGATGCTGGTTGTCGGTTGTTGGCTGTTGGTCGGGGGGAGGGGGGAGGGAGGGAGGAGAGAGGGGGAGGGGATGGGGAGGGGAGAGGGGGAGGGAGAGGGGGAGGGGGGCGAGGGGGGGGCGGGGTTTGGGCGGGGTGCGGCGGCGGGATCGGGGATGGGACTTCATGTGGGCGCCTCCGGGTTGTGGGTGCGGGGGGGATCATCGGGGGTGAGGGAATGGGAAGTCAAACGGGGGGGAGGCGGGGAATGGGGAATGGGGAATGGGGAATGGGGAATGGGGAATGGGGAATGGGAACAAGGAACAAGGAACTAGGAACAAGGAACACGGAACACGGAACAGGGAACGAGGAACCGGGAACGAGTTGGGTGAGGCGGGTTGAGGTCGAGGAGGAGGGAATGTAGAGTCGTGGCGACAATCGAGGAGGAGGACGGGATGGCTACGAAGGCGAGCGGGAAGCAGAAGAGCAAGAAGTGGGCGATGCTGGCGTACATTGCGGGGGACAACAACCTTAGCGACGCTGGGCTGGCGGACATCCAGGAGATGTGCGAGGTGGGGGCGTCGCGGGACGTGTGGGCCGCGGTGGAGATCGACACGTACGGGGAGCATACGGGGTCGATCCGCTACGAGATTTCGGAGCCGGATCCGTGGGGCGAGGCGCACCGGATCGTGATCCAGCGTCTGGCGGAGAAGGACAGCGGCGACCCGGAGACGCTGCGGTCGTTCGTGAAGTGGGGGCTCAGGCGGTATCCGGCGCGGAGCCGGGTGCTGGTGGTGTGGAACCACGGCTCGGGCTTCCGGTCGGTGCGCCGGGACATCGGGTACGACGATTTCGGGTCGAGCATGGACATGCCCGAGTTGGAGAAGGCGCTGCAGCGGGCGGGGGTGGGCCCGAAGAAACGGATCGACATCCTGGGGTTCGACGCGTGCCTGATGAACATGATCGAGGTCGTGCACCATTTCCGCGAGCTGGCGCGGATCGTGGTGGGGTCGCAGCAGACGGAGCCCGGGGACGGGTGGCCCTACGACCTGGTGTTGGGGGAGGCGAAGAAGGGTCCGGAGCGGAGGGAGCTGGCGCGGCGGATCGTGGAGACGTACATCGCGAGCTACCGGGCGCAAGGAACGTTCGACGTCACGCAGTCCGCGATCGACGTTGCGAAGACGGACGCGGCGGTGCGGCGCCTGCACGCGCTGGGTGACGCGCTGGCGGACGACTTCGAGGCGAGCGGGGGCGTGGTGGAAGCGGTGCGGACGTCGGTGCAGGTGTTCGAGATGGCGGACTACGTGGATCTGGTGCAGCTTGCCGAGGCGGTGGCGTCGGCGGTCGTGGCTCCGAGGGTGTGCAAGGCGGCGACGGCGCTGTCCGGGGCGGCGAGGAAGTGCGTGTTGGCGAACGGGAGGCTGGGCGGGGGCGTGGCGCACGCGAACGGGCTATCGGTCTGGTTTCCCGCGGACGGCGACACGTACCTGCGGCATCGAGCGAAGTACCTCCGGCTGCGGTGCAACGCCGGGCCGAACCCGGGCTGGGTGCGATTCCTGGATCGGTTCCACGGGTGAGCCTGGGTGGCTCGCGCCGACTCGCGAGGGCGGGAGTTGCACCCGGACCGGGAGGATGGTGCGTGCCTTCGATATTGACCTGGGCGGCGGCGTTGACGTAATTGCCCTGGCGTCGGTTCCGGGAGGCACGACGCCGGCCCGAGAGGCCGACGGTCGGGAGGTTGGAGATGGCGAACAAGATGACCAAGGGGCAGATCGTGACCAGCATCGCGGAGAAGACGGGGCTCAAGCGCAAGCAGATCGCCGCCGTGTTCGACGTGCTCGCGGCGCTTGCGAAGCAGGAGCTGGGCAAGAAGGGGCCGGGGGAGTTCGCGATCCTCCCGGGGATGGTCAAGGCGAAGGTGCGGACGAAGGCGGCGGTGCCGGCCGGCAAGTGGATCAACCCCTTCACCAAGCAGGAGGAGATCCGCAAGGCCAAGCCGGCGAAGCGCGTCGTTCGGCTCGCGGCGCTCAAGGCGCTCAAGGGCATCATCGGCTAGTCGCCGAGCGATCCTTCCGAGAGTTCCTTCCCGACGGCCTCGGGTCCGCCGCCGCGGTCCGCGCGGCGGTTCCGGCGAACAGATTCGGTGAACGGTGCGGGCTTCCTTGACGGCCCGCCGATCGCGGGACATAGTCTTCGGGCGGAGCGTTCGGCCCGGGGCGGGGCGACGATCGCGGGAAGACGGTCGCGATGAAGGACCTTGTCGGGAAGGCCCTCGAAGGCAAGTACCAGATCATCCGCATCATCGGGGAGGGGGGGATGGGCGTGGTCTTCGAGGCGCGGCACCTGCTGCTGGAGCGCAAGCTCGCGGTGAAGGTGCTGCACGCCGACGTGGCCACGGACGCCGGCGTGGTCCAGCGTTTCCACAACGAGGCGCGCGTCACGGCCGCCCTGGGTCACCCCAACATCATCGAGGTGACGGACATGGGCATCCTCCCGTCGGGCGCCCCGTTCCTGGTGATGGAGTACCTCGAGGGGGAGAGCCTGGCGCACCGGATCGAGCAGGGGGGCCCGCTGCCGGTGGCGGAGGCGGTCGAGGTGGTGGTCCAGGTGCTGGACGCGCTGAGCGTGGTGCACGAGGCGGGGGTGGTGCACCGGGACCTGAAGCCGGACAACGTGTTCCTCGCCACGCGAGCGGGCGCTGCCGGTCGCGGCAAGAGCGCCGTCAAGCTGCTCGACTTCGGCATCTCCAAGCTGCGCGAGCGTGACGGCCGCGCGTTGAACCTGACGCGCACGGGGACGACGCTGGGCACGCCGTACTACATGGCACCGGAGCAGGCCGCGGGGAAGAAGCAGGTCGACCACCGCCTGGACCTCTACGCGGTGGGCGTCATCCTCTACGAGTCGCTGACGGGAAAGCGGCCGTTCGACGGCGACACGTACAACGCGATCCTGGCCGCGATCCTCACGGAGCCGGTCGTACCGCCGATCCTGCACCGCAAGGATCTGGGGCAGAAGCTGGACCGGATCATTGTCCGCGCCTTGAGCCGCAACCCGCAGGAGAGGTTCTCGTCGGCGGAGGAGTTCCTGCGGGCGCTCGAGCCCTTCGCGCCGGCGTCGGTTTCCTCGCGCCTCAGCCGCTCGCAGACCGGACCGGGGCTGACGAAGAGCGCCGTCGGGACGCCGGCCGCGCGGTCCGGACCGGGCGGCGAGGAAGCGGTGGCCGGCGGCCGGCGTCGCGGGCGGCTCCTGGCGGCGGCCGTCGGTCTGGTGCTGGCCGGCATTGCGGCGGTGGTCGTCGCGGTCGTGGGCAGGGGCGGCGGCGAGCGAGGGGGAGCACCGGACGACGCGGCGGTCGCGGTGGGCGCGGGGCCCGGCGTGGTCGATCGGGGTGCGGGCGTCCCGGACGGCGGCGAGGCGGCGGTGAAGGCGACCGACGGATCGCCGGCGGCGGAGCGCGGGGGACCGGCGTCGAGCGGCGGGTCCGTGTCCACCGACGGGGAATCGGCGGCGGCCGACGCGGGGGCGGCGGCGGTCCCGGCGCCGCAGGAGGGAGTCAAGGCCGGGGAGGGCGATGCTGCGGGGACCGCGGGGGGGAATCCGTCGCGGGACGCCGGGCGGGAGACGGGGAGCGCCGGCGAGGCGGGACCGGCCGTCGCGCCGCCGGCAGCGGGTCGTTCGGATGCCGCGGCGCGGGACGCCGGTGGGCAGGTGGGTGGGGATGCGGGCGCGACGGAGCGCGGGCCGGAGGCGGCGGTGGTGACGGCGGCGCTGGAGCGGTTGCGCGGGGGCGTGCGCACGTGTCTGGGTGGCCGCGCGGGGGCCGTGGTCTGCCGCGTGACGCTGGACGGGGCGACGGGCGGGGTTCGCGACGTAGTCGCGAGCGCGGGGCTGGAGCCGCAGGTCGACCAGTGCGTGGAGGGGGTGTTGCGCGGGCTGCGGGTCGCGCCGTTCGGCGGGGCGACGTACGACGCGACGCACACGTTCCGGTTCCGGCCGGAGGCGCCGCCCGCGACGCGGGACGCCGGGGCGCCGACGCCGAGCATCGACCACGAGTTCCCGCAGTGACGGTCGCGGGGGGGTGCGAAGGGCGGGGTGAGGGAGCGACGATGAGCAGCTCGTGGGGCGAACGGAGCGGGCGGCGCGGGGCGGGATGGGGGCTGGCGGCCTGTCTCGCGTGGACAGCGGTGGCGCAAGGCCAGCCGGCCGATCCGGCGGACGACGAGGCGCGGGCGCATTTCACGCAGGGTGTCGACGCGTACGAGACGGGGGATTTCGTGACGGCGCTGCGGGAGTTCCGGCGTGCGTACGAGCTGCGGCCGACGGCCGGGCTGCGGTACAACCTGGGGGCCGCGCTGTACAAGACCGGTCAGCTCGTCGAGGCGCGCACGGAGCTGACGCAGTACCTGTCGCAGTCCGATCCGGGGCGCATCACGCCGGAGCGGCGCCGGGAGGTGGACGAGCTGCTGGCGCTGATCGACGGCGCGGTCGGTCTGGTCGAGCTGAGTGCGGTGGTGGACGGCGCGCAGGTCACGGTTGATGGCCTGCCGGCCGGGACGACGCCCTTGGCCGACCCTCTGGCGATGTTGCCGGGCAGCCACGACCTTGGCGTGGAGGCGGCGGGCTACGAGCCGTACCGGGTGCAGGTGACGGTGTCGGCCGGGGAGCGCCGGCAGCTCGCGGCGACGCTCGTGGCGGTGGTCGTGCCGATCGGACCGCCCGAGGGACCGGTGGAGGGGCCGGTGGAGCCCGAGTCGCCGGACGAGGAGGGAGGCGTCTCGAGCGCGTGGTTCTGGTCCGCGGTGGGCGTGGCGGGCGCGCTGGCCGTGGGGGGGGCGATCACGGGCGGGCTGGTGCTGTCCAAACAGTCCGATTTCGACTCCGCCGTGGACCGTTGGCATTCCGGCGACTCGTCGGCCTATGCCGACGGCCAGTCGCTGGCCGCGGACGGCGACGACCTGGGGGTGGCGACGACGGCGCTGTTCGTGGCGGCGGGTGCGGCGGCGGCGGCGGCCGTGGTCCTGGTGTTCTTCACCGATTTCGGCGGCGAGGGGCCCCAGGAGGCGGAGAGTGCGGCGGCCTGGGCGCCTGTCGTCGGGGTGGCGCCGGGCGAGTCGCCGGGCCTGGCGCTGGGCGCCGTCGTGCGGTTCTAGGAGGAAGCGATGCCGAGGGGATCGATCAGGGAGCGAGCCGCCGGCGGCGCGGTTCTCCTGGGACTGTTCGTCGCGGCGGGGTGCTTCCCGTCCTTCGACATGGGCCGGTTCGACGAGACGTTCGACGGCGGGGCGGACGCCGACGGGAGCGAGGGCGACGTGGCCGTCGAGGACGATGCGAACGACGGCGCCGAGGACGGCGCAGTCGATGACGATGTGCCGGACGGGGACGACGGCGTGGTACCGGACGAAGGGGACGGGGACGAGGGGGAGGACGGGGAGGCGCCGGACGGAGGGGACGGCGACGTGGGGGAGGATGGGGGGCCGCCGGACGGAGGGGACGGGGACGCGGGGGACGACGGGGACGGCGAGGCGGGGGTGTGCGGGGACGGGGCGGAGCGGGCGTGCGGCAGCGACGTCGGGGAGTGCGTGGCGGGGACGGAGACGTGCGCGGGCGGTGCGTGGGGCGCGTGCACGGGTGCGGTCGGTCCGGCGACGGAGAGCTGCAACGGGGTGGACGATGACTGCGACGACGGGACGGACGAGGGTTGCACGTGCTTGCCGGGCGAAACGAATCCGTGCGGCAGCGACGAGGGCGAGTGCATCGCCGGTCTGCAGAGCTGCACGGCGGGGTCGTGGGGCGCGTGCTCGGGCGTCGGCCCCGGGACGGAGGACTGCGACAACCGCGATGACGACTGCGACAGCCTGACGGACGAGTCGTTGAGCCGTGCGTGTACGACGGCGTGCGGGTCGGGGGCGGAGACGTGCGCGGCCGGTGCGTGGGTGGGCTGCACGGCGCCGGCGCCGGGGACGGAGACGTGCAACAACATCGATGACGACTGCGACGGGGCGACGGACGAGGGACTGACGCGGAGTTGTTCGTGGGCCTGCGGGTCGGGCACGGAGACCTGCGCGGCGGGGGGCTGGAGCGGGTGCCCGACGGTGGGGACGATGCCGGCGGCGGGCGGCACGATCACTGGAATCACGTCGGGTCCGAGCGGGCTGGCGGGGTCGTGCGAGGGTGCTTCCGCGCCGGAGCAGGTGTACTCGTGGACGCCGAGCCTGAGCGGCGTCGCGGTCATCGACACGTGCAGCGCGTCGTACGACACGGTGTTGTACGTGCGAGCGGGGACCTGCGGGGCGGCGGAGGCGGGGTGCATCGACGAGGGATGCGGGAGCGGGCACGGCTCGCGGCTGGAGCTTCCGGTGGTGGCGGGGACGGTGTACTACATCGTGGTCGACGGGTACGGCACGGGGGCCGGATCGTTCGGGCTCGCCGTCACGCCGCCGCTTTCCGGCGGGGTGTACGGCTCGTGGGCGCCGCTGCCGACGGCGGGCTCGCCGCCGAGCGCGCGCTACCGCCACACGGCGGTCTGGACCGGGACGGAGATGATCATCTGGGGCGGGTACAACGACTCGACGGATCTCGGCAACGGCAGCCGATTCAACCCGTCGACGGGCGTGTGGACGGCGGTGAACCCGTCCGGCGCGCCCTCGGCGCGTTCGGGGCACACGGCGGTGTGGACGGGGACGGAGATGATCATCTGGGGCGGATCGGGCTCGTCGGGTCTGAGCACCGACGGCGGCCGCTACAACCCTGCCACCGACTCCTGGATTGCGATCCCGGCGACGGCGGTGCTGGAGACGCGGCAGTACCACACGGCGGTGTGGACGGGCACGGAGATGGTCGTCTGGGGCGGGTCCGGTTGGACGGGGGGCACGTACTACCAGACGGGGGCCCGCTACAACCCCACGAGCGGCGCCTGGACGGCGCTCACGACCTCGAGCGCGCCGTCGGCGCGGGACGACCAGACGGCGGTCGTGACCAGCGGCGGGACGCCGACGATGATCGTGTGGGGCGGCGGCACCAGCTCGCCGGTGAACACGGGGGGGCGGCTGGACGCGGGGCCGTGGGCGTGGTCGAGCACGTCGACGGGCGGCGCGGTACCGGCGGCGCGCGACTCGCACACGGCCGTGTGGACGACCGGCTCGCGGATGATCGTCTGGGGCGGTCGCGAGTACGACGGCGACCGGTCGGCGACGGGCGGGGTGTACGACGCGGCCGGCAATGCGTGGACGGCGACCTCGATCACGGGCGCTCCGGCGGCCCGATCGATGCATACGGCGGTCTGGGCGGGCTCGGTGATGATCGTCTGGGGCGGCAGCAACGTGGACGACTACTTCGCGACCGGGGGGAAGTACGACCCGACCGGAGCCGGCACGTGGACGCCAACGGCGACGGTAGGCGCACCTCCCTCGCGGCGACTGCAGACGGCAGTCTGGACGGGCACGACGATGATCGTGTGGGGCGGCCTGGGCTCGACCGACCGTGCGATTGCGGGCGGGGGCATCTACACGCCCTGACGGCGGCTGCGGCGGACGTTGGCGAGGCGTGCGTCTCGCGGGACAGGCCCTTGTGCGGTGGCCGTGCTGCATGCTACGAAATGGCGCCATGAGCTGTTGTCCGGCGCAGAAGCGGATGTGGTTCTCAACGTTGTTCCTCTGGACGCTGGTGACCGGCTGCCGGATCGGCGGTCCGGAGGCTGCGGACGGGGGTGGGGACGGGTCGGGCGACGTCATTGGTGCGGAGTGTTCGTCCTGCCACGGAGGGGAGCGGAACGCGGCGCCACCGGTCGGCGTGGGCGGGGAGGTCGACACGACGTCGAGGGCGGTGGGGGCGCACCAGTCGCACCTGGCGGCTTCGGACTGGCACGTGCAGGTGGCGTGCGACGCGTGCCATGTCGTTCCGGCGACGATCGAGGCGGAGGGGCACATCGGGCAGCCGCCGGCGGACCTGACGTGGGGGTCGCTGGCGACGAGGCGAGATGCGGCGCCGTCGTTCGACGGGACGCGGTGCGCGAACGTGTACTGCCACGGCGCGGGGCTGCTTCCGGGAGGGTCGAACACGAGCCCGGCGTGGGCGGTGGTGGACGGCACGCAGGCGGCATGCGGCACGTGCCACGGCCTGCCGCCGGACCCGCCGCACCCGGCGAGCGAGAACTGCATCGCGTGTCATCCGCTGCGGTTCGACAATCCGACGAGGTACCACGTGGACGGCGAGGTCGAGGTCACGGGGACGAGCTGCAACGGCTGCCACGGTTCGGAGGCGAATCCGGCCCCGCCGGTGGACACGTCGGGCAATTCCGGCACGGCGGCAGTCGGGGTCGGGGCGCACCAGTCGCATCTGGCGACGGGTTCGAGCTGGCACGCGGACGTGGCGTGCAGCGAGTGCCACGTCGTCCCGGGGACGATCGACGCTCCGGGCCACCTGGACACGCTGCTGCCGGCCGAGCTGACCTTCGGGCCGCGGGCCACGGCGGGCGGCGCGGCGCCCGACTTCAACGGGACGAGCTGTACGGGGGTCTACTGCCACGGTGCGACGTTGAGCGGCGGCTCGTTGACGGCTCCGGCCTGGACGACGGTCGACGGGACGCAGGCCGAGTGCGGCACGTGCCACGGGCTGCCGCCGACCGAGGGGCATCCGGTGGCGTCGCACTGCAGCTACTGCCATCCGAGCGTCGTCGACGATGCGCTCACGATCGTGAATCCGGCGCTGCACGTGAACGGCCGCACCGACTACTAGAACACCGACCGGTTTGACCGCGTCGTGATCTCAAGGAGTTGCGGGCGAGCATGCCAGGAAGTGGAGCGGTTGACGGTGGGGTGGTTTCCTGCGCTCCCAGAGCGAGTCGAGGTTCGCTTCGGGAGGTGTGGGATGG
>JACRCX010000121.1 GCA_016218815.1 Deltaproteobacteria bacterium | reverse complement strand
CAGGCCGTCCGCTCGGCCGAGACCGGCCTCTCCCCCCCTTTGCGCCCTTGGCGGCCCTTTGCGCCCTTGGCGCGAAATCCGGCGCGCCCGAAGCGGGGCCGCACGGCCCCGTGCCGCGGCGACGACTACGGCGAAGCCCTGAACGACCACCAACTCTCCTTGACTCCCGGTCCGCGGCACCCCCAGCATGCCTCGCGGAGGAACTGCCGATGGCGCGCATCGTGGTTGTGGGTCGTGCGCCGGATGCCGGGGGAGCTCTGGGCGCAGTCCTGGGCGCCGGCCGGCACAAGGTGCGCATCGCCGAGTCGCTCGACGACGCGATGCGCCTCGTCCGGGCCGAGCGATCGGACGTCGTCCTCCTCGACCTGGACGCCGCCGGCGACGAAGGTCCGCAGGCGCTCCGCCGGCTGCGGCGCGAGGCCCCCGGGACCGCCGTCGTCGTCCTCACCGGGAACGACAGCATCGAAACCGCCGTCGCCGCCATGAAGCTCGGTGCCGTCGACTTCCTGCCCAAGCCGGTCGACACCGCCCGTGCCGTGGAAGCCCTCGAGGCGATCCTCGCCCTGCGTCGCGGGGCGACCGGGACGTTCCGCCTGCACGTCCTGGGCGCCAGCCGCCCGTTCCTCGTCGCCAAGGACCTCGCGCTGCGTTTCGCCGTTCCGGACGTCAACGTCCTCCTGGCCGGCGAAACCGGCACCGGCAAGGACGTCTTCGCCCGCATGATCCACGACGCCAGCAAGCGCAGCCAGGGCCCCTTCGTCCCCGTCGATTGCTCGGTGCTGCCCGGCGAGCTGATCGAAAGCGAGCTCTTCGGCCACGAGAAGGGCGCATTCACCGGCGCCACGGCGGCGCGCCTCGGCCGCTTCGAGTCCGCCCAGGGCGGCACGCTGTTCCTCGACGAGATCGGCAACCTCCCGCTCGGCGTGCAGGCCAAGCTGCTCCGCGTCCTCCAGGAGCGTCGTTTCTCCCGCGTCGGCGCCACCGACACCGTCCGCCTCGATGTCCGCCTCGTCTCCGCCGCCAACGTCGACCTGGAGGAGGCGATCCGCCGCGGAGCCTTCCGCCGCGACCTCTTCTTCCGCCTGAACGAGATGACGATCGCCTTGCCGCCCCTGCGCGAGCGCCCGGGCGACGTCGAGCTGCTCGCGCGCCATTTCACCGACGCCTCCGCGCGCCGGATGGGCAAGCCTCCGCCCGCCTTCGCCGCCGATGCCCTCCGGTGCCTCGAGGCCCACGACTGGCCGGGCAACGTCCGCGAGCTGGAAAGTGCGATGAAGGCCGCCGTCGTGCTCGCCGAGGACACGATCGGACCGGACCATTTGCCGCCGAATGTACGTCGCGAGGCGTGCGCTCCGGCGGCGGAACCGCACGGTGGGCTTCAGCCCGCGGCCGGAGTTCGGACTCACCCGCAGCCGCCTTCGAACTCCAGCCGCGCCCTGGAGGGCGCGGTTCGGCCGTCGGAGGCAGCCCCGGACCTCCAGGGCTCGGTCCTGCACGTCGAGCTGGACATCCCGCTGGCCCGGACGGGCGTGGATCTCAAGGCCGTCGGCGCGCTCGCCGCCGAACAGGCCGAGCAGGCGCTCCTGCGCGAGCTGCTCGCGCGCGGCGGCCTCAGCCTCGGCCGCCTCTCCAGACTCCTCGACGTCGACCCCAAGACCCTTCGCGCCAAGCTCAAGAAGTACGGCCTCCGCCCCGACTGATCGTCCTCCCCACTCCTGGAGCCGACCCCGCACGAATTCTTCCGCACCTCCGGACCAACAACTCGCCCCGGAGGACCCACCAAGAACCAACAACTTCCTCCCGCCCTCGCCGATGTCGGACAATGTAGTTTGACAGCGCGCCGGTCATGCGGGCATGTTCGCCCTGACTGGCGCACGATCTCGCGTCACCCAACCAGGGGCAGGGAGAAGACTCATGGCCACCGGTCGAATCCAGCAGCCGCAGCAAACCGAAGAACGGGCGCCGAACCTGTTCTGGCTCCAGTGCGGCGCTTGCAGCGGCGACAGCATGTCCTTGCTCGGCGTGGACGATCCGGATCTCGGCGAGCTGGTGCGCGACGTCGGGCTCGAGATCCTCTGGCACCCGTCGGCGTCGCGCACGACCCCCGGCGAGTTCCAGGAGATGGTCGACCTGCTCGTCTCTGGCCGCAAGCCGCTCGACATCCTCTGCATCGAGGGCGCGATCATCCGCGGTCCGGGCGGCACCGGCATGTTCGACACGTTTGCCGGCTCGCCCAAGAAGGACCTCGCCGTGGCGCTCGCCCGCAAGGCGCAGTTCGTCGTCGCCGTGGGCACCTGCGCCGGGTTCGGCGGCATTCCCGCCTCCGGCGAGACCGAGGCGACGGGGCTGCAGTTCCACGGACGGACCCGCGGCGGCGTCCTGGGCAACAAGTTCACCGCCCGCTCCGGCCTCCCCGTGATCAACCTCCCCGGCTGCCCGTGCGGGCCGGAGATCGTCGGTGGCGCCTTGGCCGCCCTCCTGCGCGGCGAGGCGCTGCCGCTCAACGAGTACCAGATGCCGCTCGAGTGGTACGGCGTCCTCGTGCATCAGGGATGCACGCGCAACGAGTACCACGAGTTCCGTGTCGAGGATCAGCGCTTCGGCCAGCCGGGCTGCCTCTTCTACCACCTCGGCTGCCAGGGCCCCATGACCTACGGCTCGTGCAACAAGCTGCTCTGGTCCGGCCGCACCTCGCGCACGCGCGTCGGCGTGCCGTGCGTCGGCTGCAAGGATCCGGATTTCCCCAAGCCGCACCCCTTCTTCCGCACCCGGAACATCGAGGGCTTGCCCGTCGACCTCCCGGTCGGCGTCGATCGCGCCCACTTCCTGGCCTACAAGACGATGGCCGAGGCGGTGGCGCCCGAGCGATTGAAGGAGCGGAAGCAGCCGGTCTAGCGCCGGAACCGTGCGTGGGTCCGTGCGGGGGCTGCGAGGAGAGTCGACGTGTCGGAAACCGTGATGCTCAACGTTCCGCTCAACCGCGTCGAGGGCGATCTCGAGGTGCGGGTCGAGGTCGATGGCGGCTCGGTCGTCGATGCCTGGTGCACGGGCACGAGCTTCCGCGGCTTCGAGAACCTCCTGGTCGGCCGCGGATCTCTCGACGGGCTCGTCCTCACGCCGCGCATCTGCGGCCTGTGCAGCACCGCCCACCTGAACGCCGCCGCCGCCGCCCTGGACGCGCTGGCCGACGTCGAGGTCCCCGCCAACGCCGTGATCGGGCGGAACCTGGCGCTCATGGCGGAGCACATCCAGAGCGACGCCCGCCAGACCTTCCTCATGTTCGCCGCCGACCTCACCAGCCCCGTCTACCGTGACCAGCCGCTGCACGCCGAGGCGGTGCGCCGCTACGAGCCGTTCCGCGGCGCCACCGTCGCCGAGGTCCTGCGCGAGACACGCAAGCTGCTCGACATCGTGGTCGGCTTCGGCGGCCAGTGGCCGCACGGCTCCTACATGGTGCCCGGCGGCCTGACCCACATGCCCTCGCGCTCCGACATCCACATGTTCCGCCAGCGCCTCGGACGCTTCCGCGCGTGGTTCGAGCGCCGGGTGCTGGGTTGTCCGATCGAGCGTTGGCAGGCGGTCCGCTCCGCCGCGGACCTTGACGCCTGGCTCGACGAGAACGAAGCCCAGCGCGACGGCGAGGTCGGCTTCCTCGTCCGCCTCGGCCGCGAGCTCGGCCTCGATCGCATCGGCGCCGGCCACGCCAACTTCCTCAGCTTCGGCGCCCTCCCGGTCCCCGGCCGCTCGCGCGTCCACCCGCGCTCCGGCGTCGATCGCTTCATCCCCGCCGGCGTCGTCAAGGGCACGGCCCCCTTGCCCTTCCGCCAGGAGCAGGTGTCCGAGCACGTCGCGCACTCCTGGTTCCACGACTATCCGGGCGGCCGCCATCCGATGGACGGCGAGACCCGCCCGTACGCCACCGGCAACGAGGGCGACAAGTACTCGTGGGCCAAGGCCCCGCGCTACGGTGACCTGCCCGTGGAAACGGGCCCGCTGGCCGAGGCAATCCTTTCCCGCCAGCCCCTGTTCGTCGACCTCAACCGCACTCGCGGAGCCAGCGCCCTCACTCGGCAGCTCGCCCGCCTCGTCCGCGCCGCGGACTTCCTCCCGGCGATGGAGGCGTGGCTCGACGAGCTGGATCCCGACGCCGAGTCGTGCCGCGCGGTCGACGACATCCCCGACGGCGAGGCCTTCGGCTTGATCGAGGCCGCCCGCGGCGCCCTCGGCCACTGGATCAAGATCGCTTCCGGGCGCATCCAGCACTACCAGGTGATCACCCCGACCGCCTGGAACGCCTCGCCTCGCGACGCCAACGGCGTCCGCGGCCCGATCGAGGAGGCGCTGGTCGGCACTCCCGTCCGCGATCCGACGGATCCCGTCGAGCTGGGCCACGTCGTCCGCTCGTTCGACCCCTGTCTCGTGTGTACCGTGCACGTGCTGCGGCGCGGGCGGACCGTCGCGCGCCGGCCCGCCGGAGGCATCCCTTGACCCGCATCGTCTGCGTCGGCAACCGCTGGGTCGCGGCCGACGCCGCCGGCCCGCGCGTCCACGACCGCCTCGCCGCGGCGCCGCTGCCCCCGGGCGTCGAGGTGATCGACGGCGGCCTGGGAGGTCTCGCTCTGGCGCCGCTCGTCGACGGCGCCGATCGCGTCGTGTTTGTCGATGCCGTCGAGGGTTTCGCCGCACCCGGCGCCGTCGTCGTGCTCGAGGGTCCGGCGCTGGATGCGATCCCCGTGGAGCCGTTCGGGCACGGCGCGGGTCTCGCGTGGCTCCTGCGGGCCCTGCCGCTGGTCTGCGAAACGGCGGTCCCGCGAGTCGCCGTCGTGGGCCTCGAGGGGCCGGTGGACGACGACGCCGTCGCGCGCGCGTCCGCCGCGGCACTTGGCCTCGCGGAGGTCGCGCCATGAGCGTCGCACGCCCCGCGGGCGCCCCGGCGGAGCTCCAGGCGGAGATCCTCCGGTTGCGCGAGGAGATCGTCGTGGCGCGACGGGCCGCCGCCATCACCGCGCGCCTCGTCGTCGAGCAGTACGTCAAGAACGACCAGATCCTCCAGCGGATCCAGGAGAAGGCGGCCAGCGAACGCGAGCTGCGCAGGCAGCTCGCCGAGAAGCTCGTCGAGGTCGAGCACCAGCGCGAGCGGCTGGCGACGGCGCGCGAGCAGGCCGAGGCGGCGACGCGGACCAAGAGCGAGTTCCTCGCCAACATGAGCCACGAGATCCGCACGCCGATGAACGGCATCCTCGGCATGACCGACCTCGCCCTGGAGACCGAGCTCTCGCGCGAGCAGCGCGAGATGCTCGAGACCGTCAAGCTGTCCGCCAACACGCTCCTCGCCTTGCTCGACGACATCCTCGATTTCTCCCGCATCGAGGCCGGCAAGCTGGTCCTTGACCGCATCCGCTTCGGGCTGCGTGACAGCGTCGCCGACACCCTGCGCGCCGTCGTGACCCGTGCCCACGACAAGCGCATCGAGCTGACCTACGAAGTCGACTCCGCCGTCCCCGACGGCCTGCTCGGCGACGCCAACCGCCTCCGGCAGGTCCTCGTCAACCTCGTCGGCAACGCCATCAAATTCACCTCGGCCGGCGAGGTCGCGCTGCGCGTGGGCCTCGAGACCGACGTTGCCCCCACCGATGGCGAAGTCCTGCTCCACTTCCGCGTCCAGGACACCGGCATCGGCATCCCGGACGACAAGCTGACCCTCATCTTCGACGCCTTCACCCAGGCCGACGGCTCGACCACCCGCGTCTACGGCGGCACCGGCCTCGGCCTCTCCATCTCGCGCCAGCTTGTCAACCTCATGGGCGGCCGCATCTGGGTCGAGAGCAAGATCGGCAGCGGCAGCACGTTCCACTTCACCGCACGCTTTGGGCGCAGCGACGACGACAGCCGGGCCTTGTCCCACGCGGACCTGGAAGGACTCCCGGTCCTTGTCGTCGACGACAACGACACCAACCGCCGCATCCTCAACGAGATGCTCATCTCGTGGAGCATGGTTCCCACCCTGTGCGACGGCGGCCGCGCGGCGCTGATCGAGCTCCTCCGCGCCACCTCCGCGGGCACTCCCTACCGACTCGCGCTCGTCGACGCCATGATGCCGGAAATGGACGGCTTCATGCTGGCAGCGGAGGTCCAGAAGCGCTCCCAGCTCGCCGGGTGCCGCATCGTCATGCTCTCGTCGATGGGCCTCGTCGGCGCCGCCGTCCGCTGGGATCAGCTCGGCATCTCCAACTACATCTCCAAGCCGATCAAGCAGTCCGAGCTGTTCGACGCCATCGTGTCCGCACTCGCCGGCAAGCCCGGCGCCGCTTCCCCGCAGCCCACCGGCCCGACGACGGCCGCGCCCGTGGCCGCGTTCCGGCGCGACTGTCGCATCCTCGTCGCCGAGGACAACCCGGTCAACCGCGCCGTGGTCCGCAAGATGCTCGAGAAGCGCGGCTACACCCTGCTCATGGCGAGCAACGGCGCCGAGGCGTTGTCCGCGCTCGACAAGCACCCCGTCGACCTCGTGCTCATGGACGTCCAGATGCCGGAAATGGGCGGGCTCGAAGCGACCGCCCGCATCCGCGAGCGCGAGAAGGGGTCGGATCGCCATCTGCCGATCGTGGCCATGACCGCCCACGCCATGAAGGGCGACCGCGAGCGCTGCCTGGAGGCGGGAATGGACGCCTACGTCTCCAAGCCCGTCAAGGTGCCCGAGCTGCTCGCCGTGCTCGAGAGCTACTTTCCAACCGCCGCCGCGACCCTCGCCGAGGCAGCGGGGTCCCCTCCGGTTTCGCTGCCCGCCGCGGCGTTCGACCGCGCCACGCTGCTCGAACAGGCCGGCGGCGACGTCGAGCTGGCCCGGGAGATCGCCGACCTCTTCCTCGAATCCTCCGGCAAGCTGCTGGCCGACGTGCGGGACGCGTGCGGTAGCGCCGACGCCCGCGCGCTCTCCCGCGCCGCCCATGCCCTCAAGGGCTCGGCCGCCGTCTTCGGCGCCGCGGCGTTCGTCGACGTCGCACGCGAGCTGGAGGCACGGGCCGAGACCGGCGACCTGGGCGGGATCGATGACCTGTGCGGCAAGCTGGATCGCGAGGCCGAGTCGTTGCGTGCCGCGCTCTCCGCCTTCCGCGCACAGGAGGGAGCGGGACGTCCATGACCGACGAGCCCCGATCCTACGAAGGCTCCTGGGCCCTCGTCGCCGACGACGACGCCGGCGTCCGCCTCATCGTGCGGCGCTTCCTGGAAAAACGCGGGTTCGGTGTCGAGGTCGCTGCCGACGGCAACGAGGCGCTCGACACCCTGAACTGGCACCCGTTCGACCTCATCGTCAGCGACGTCCGGATGCCCGGCATGAGCGGGATCGAGTTCCTGCGCCAGGCGCGCGAGCGGGGCCTTACCAGCCCCGTCATCTTCCTCACCGCCTCGGGCTCCGTCCCCGACGCCGTGGCCGCGATGAAACACGGGGCGTTCGAGTTCCTGGAAAAACCCGTGCGGCCGGACCGGCTGATGCAGGTCGTCGATGCGGCCATGGCCCAGAGCCGCGCCGAGTCGGGCGGGACGTCCGGCTCGCTGTCCGTGGACGTCGTCGTCACGGCGCCCAAGGCCTCGACGCCTCCCCCGCCTCCCCCCCGGGCGTCGCGGGCGCCTGCCTCGCAGCCCTCCCGCCGCCCGCCCGGCGTCAGCCTCCCGCCGAGCGTCGGCGGGACCATCGGCCGCTACGAAGTCCTCGGCTCCATCGGACGGGGAGGGATGGGCGAGGTCTTCCGCTGCAAGGACCCCGTCCTGGGCCGCATCGTCGCGATCAAGGTCCTCCAGGCCGGTCCGGGAGAGCCCGGGATGGCGGCCGAAATGCAGGCGCGGTTCCGGCGCGAGGCCGCCGCCGCCGGCGCCCTTTCCCATCCCGGCATCGTCGGCGTGCACGACTTCGGCGTCGACGAGAACCTCGGCTGCTCGTACATCGTCCTCGAGCTGGTCGTCGGCCGCGGGCTCGACGCCGTCCTGGCCGATCGCGGACGACTGCCCGCCGGCGAGGCCGTGTCGATCGGTTTCCAGGTTGCCGAGGCGCTGGGCTTCGCCCACGTCCGCGGCGTCGTGCACCGCGACGTCAAGCCGTCCAACGTCCTGATGCAGAGCGACGGCGTCGCCAAGCTCGTCGACTTCGGCCTCGCCGCCGTCGAAGGCTGGGAAGTCACCTCCACCGGCCGTGTCTTCGGCTCACCGAGCTACATGGCGCCGGAAAGGATCCGGGGGAATGCCGGCGGCCCCCCCGCCGACCAGTTCTCGCTCGGCGTCGTGATCTACGAGATGCTCGCGGGGGCCAATCCGTTCGCCGCGCCGACGCCCGAGGCGCGCCTGATGCGCATCCTCTCCGAGGACCCGGTGCCCGTCGCCACCGTCGTCCCCGACGTCCGGCCCGCGCTGTCCGGAGTGCTGCAACGGATGATGGACAAGGCCGAAGCGCGACGCTTCCCCACCGCCCAGGAAGCCGCCGACGCCCTCCGCAGCCTCCGCTCGACCGGCGCCTGAAGCCGCCGGCTGCAGCCCCAAGCCCGCTTCGCAGGCTCCCTGCCCCTCCGAGCCAACAACTTCCAGTACCTTGACGGCCCCCTCCCTCCCTCGTATCGTGTGCGCCGCGTTGCCCTGGGGAGAGGGTCCCGGCCATGGCCGATCGAACGGGCGAGGTCATCGACAGCAAGTACAAGCTGGTCCGCCTGCTCGGCGAGGGCGGCATGGGGGCGGTGTACGAAGCGCAGCATCTGATCATGAACCGGCGCTGCGCGGTGAAGTTCCTCCATTCCGAGATCGCGGCGAACACGGAGGCCGTCGGCCGATTCATCCGCGAGGCCCAGGCCGCGGCCGCGATCCGGCACAAGGGCATCGTCGAGGTCTACGACGTCGGAACCGCCGCCGACGGCCTGCCGTACCTCGTGATGGAGTTCCTCGAGGGCGCCAGCCTGGGTGCCTACCTCGCCGACGGGCGCAAGCTGCCGCTCAAGGACGTCATCGGCGTCGTCGTTCAGGCCCTCTCCGCCCTCGCTCCGGCGCACCGCCGCGGCATCATCCACCGCGACATCAAGCCCGACAACATCTTCATCATCCCCGGCGACGAAGGCGGCCCCGTCGCCAAGGTGCTCGATTTCGGCATCTCCAAGGTCAACGCCGCCAACAATCCGCAAGACCGCATGACCCGCACCGGCACGGTGCTGGGGACCCCCTACTACATGGCCCCCGAACAGGCGGCCGGCAAGTCGGACATCGATGCCCGCGCCGACCTCTACTCGATGGGCGTCATCCTCTACGAGGCACTGACCGGCCGCCTGCCGTTCGAGGGCGAGAACTACAACCAGCTCATCCTGAGCATCTTCACCGAGACGCCGCCCCGTCCCCGCGAGATCGTCCCCGACCTGCCGGAGGCGGTCGAGGCGGTGATCCTCAAGGCGATGGCGCGCGAGAAGCAGGATCGCTTCGCCGACGCCGCCGAGATGATCCGCGCCCTGGTCGCGCTGCTCGACGACGAGGGCAAGACGCAATACAACCTCCCGCTGCGCAACACGGCCGCCGTGGAGCGCCTGTCGCGGACCCCGGTCGGCGCCGTCGCCGGGTATTCGCCGACGACCCCGCCCGCCCACGTCGGGCCGGCAACCGCGATGCGCACCTCCGGGGGCGAAGCGCCGCCCAGGTCGAACCGCGGTCTGGTCATCGGGGTCACCGCCGGCGTCGGCGTCGTCGCCGTCGCCGCCGTGCTGTTCTTCGTGCTCCGCGACAGCGGCGAATCCCCCCCGGCCGCCGCGCCTCCTCCTGCGCCTCCTCCCGTGGCCGCCGTGGACGCCGGGCCGCCGCCGGTCGCGCCGCCGGTCGAACTCGCGGCGCCGCCGGCGCCCGATGCGGCCGCCGCCAAGGTCGAGCCCCCGCCGCCGCTGCCGCCGGACCTGCCGACGATGCAGGCTCCCGCGTCCGACGAGTCGGTCGTGCACATCGCCTTCGCCGAGCTGCCGGCGGATGCCGTCGTCGTCTGGGACGGCGCTCGCGTCCCCCAGACCCCGTTCGTCGTCAAGAAGGGCGAGGCGGGCGTGATCCTCGAGGTTCGTGCCGCCGGCTTCCGCCCGTTCCGCCAGTTCGTCGTGCCCAGCGAGGACCGGACGTTCACGCTGGAACGCGCGCCCGAGCACACCGCCGGAACCGGCAGGCCGCCGGGGCCCGGCGCGGCCGACGCACGCTCGTCCCCTCCGGGGGCCGACGCGTCCGTCGCCGTCGTGCCGCCCCCGCCGCCGCCCGCCGCCGATGCCGGCGCCGACGGCACCCGGATCCGGACCGGCTTCCCCGGCGGATCCACGGGACGCGACGCGGGAGGAGCCGCTGCGCCGGCCGATGCCGGCAGCGAGACGCGTATCCGGACGAGCTTCCCCTGAGCGCACGAGGCGCCGGGGAGGCTCGCCCGCCGGGAACCGGGTCGGGAGGTTGACCATGCACGCAAGAGGGGACCGCACCACGCCGCTCCGCACGTTGCCGCTCGCCGCGCTCGCCGCCTTCCTCGCGCTTCCGGCGCCCGCCGCGGCGCAGGAACCGACCCCCGAACAGCAGGAGGCCGCGCGCCTGCACTTCGAGGCCGGCGTTCCCCTGGCGCAGGCCTCGCAGTGGGCGGAGGCCCTGGTCGAATTCGAGGCGTCGGTGGCGGCGATGCCTACCGCCGTCGGGCTGCTCAACGTCGGCCTCTGCCAGCGCAACCTCGGCCGCAACCTCGACGCGCAGCTCACCTTCGAGCGCTTCATGACCGAGTTCGGCGCCACCGCCGAGGACGTCGATCGGCAGGACGTGGAAAACCAGCTCCGCGACCTGCGCGCCTTGCTCGGGCGGGTCGCCGTGCGCGTCGATGCCGCGGGCGCCCAGGTCGAGGTCGCCGGACGTCCGATCGGCGCCGGTCCCATCGATCGCTCGGTGCCCGTGGAGCCCGGTGACGTCGTCGTCATCGCTCGTCTCGAAGGACTCGACCCCGTCGAACAGACCGTCCAGGTCGCCGCCGGCCAGAGCGTCCCGGTCGTCCTCGAATTCCCGACGACCTCGGTCGCCGTCGAGCCCCCTCCTCCGCCTCCCCCCGGTGGCGGCGAGGACGACGACGGCGGCGTCGATCCCGTCTGGTTCTGGACCTCGGTGGGCATCACCGGCGCCGCCGCCGTCGCCTGGGGCGTCACCGGCGGCCTCGCCCTCGCCAAGAACTCGGACTACGCCGACAACGCCTCGCGCACGGCTGCCGAACAGAGCGACGGCCAGGCGCTCGCCCTGGGCGCCGACATCTGCGGCGCCATCGCCGGCGCTGCCGCGGTCGCCACCGTCGTCCTGATCTTCTTCACCGACTGGGACGGCGAGGCGCCGGACGATTCGCAGGCCGGTGTGACGGGCTTCTCCGCCGGACCCGTCGCCGACGGCCTCTCCCTCGGCGTCGTCGGCAGGTTCTAGGTAGGAAGGCATCGCGATGCGCATCACTGCCGGGTTGTTCCTGATCGCAGTCCTGCTGCTCGCCGGTTGCCCTCACGGCAACGGCGAGACCACGACGCCGCCGGAAGTCACTCCGCCGGCCCAGACCCCCGTGCTCCTGGGCGCGACGCTGGTGCTGCCCGGCGGCGACCTGATGGAGTTCCAGCTCACGCTGCAGCCGAAGGACGGCGGCGGGTGGGACGGCTCCATGTTCTACCTGCTCAAGCAGGACCTGGTGATCCCTCTCGATGACCTGGCCTACGCCGCCGCCGCCATCCGCTTCACCGCCATCGCGCCGGGCCAGCCCGAGGAGGCGCGCGCGACCTTCGAGGCGCCCTTGCAAGGCGACCCGCCGTGGGTCGGCACCCTGACCCAGGCCGGACACTCGGCCGAGTTCTCGCTCGTGCCCATGCCGGACCGTCCGCAGACGCCGCAGCCGCCGTTCCCCTACTCGACGCGCGAGCTGGACTTCGACAACCCCGACGGCACGCACCTGGCCGGCACGCTGACCGTGCCCGAGGGCGCCGGTCCCCACCCCGCCGTCATCCTCCTGACCGGCTCGGGCCTCCAGAACCGGGACTACGCCCTGTTCTGGCACAAGCCGTGGGTCGTCATCGCCGACGCCTTCGCCCGCCGCGGCATCGCCACCCTGCGCTTCGACGACCGCGCCGTCGGCGGCTCGACCGGCAACCCCAGCGACACGACCATGAACGACATGGCCGCCGACGCCGTGGCCGGCGTCGAAGCGTTGGCGCTGCAGCCCGACATCGACCCCGAGCGCATCGGGGTGCTCGGCCACAGCCAGGGCGCGACCGTCGCCGCGCTCGCCTCGAACCTCTCCGAGCGCGTCAAATTCGTCGTGCACCTGGCCGGCATGGCCCTCCCCGGCGGCGAGATCCTCGTCATCCAAGAGGGGCTGATCATGGCCGCCGCCGGCGTCCCCCCCGAGCCGATCGCCGAGCTGCAGGAGGTGCACCGTAGGCTCCACACGCTGCTGCTCGACCCCGCCGCCGACGAGGCGGCCGTGCGCGAGGCCGCCCGGGACGTCATGGTGCGCCAGTACGGGATCGGGACGACCTATCTCGGGGCGCCCGAGCACACGCTGACCGAGGCGGAGATCGACCACGCGATGGCCGTCTGGCGCGCACCCGCGACGATGGACCTGGTCGGCTTCGACCCCGTGCCCGTCCTGAGCAAGGTCAAGGTGCCGTTCCTCGCCCTCAACGGCACCCTCGACCTCCAGGTCCCGTGCCAGCCCGACCTCGAGGCGGCCGAGCGGCTGGTCGGCGAGTCGGGCAACACGGACGTCACCGTACGGGCGCTTGACGGCCTCAACCACGCGTTCCAGCCCGCCGTGACCGGCAACATCGACGAGTACGAGCAGATCGCGACCACGATCGATCCCGCCGCGCTCGACATCATCATCGACTGGATCCGCGCCCACACCGGCCTGGGCGACTGAAGGCCGGCCCTACAGCCCCCGCAGGAACTCCGGGCGCAGCAGCCGCGGATCGCGCAACGCGGTGTCGATCTCGGCGAGCAGGCGCGGCTTGTCGCGCGCGAGCCGGCCCTTGAGCGCCAGCCAGTTGCTGGCGTGGTTGGACCGGAATTCGACGTCGTCGGCGTCCATCGCGGCGAGCATGCGGCGGCACTCGCGGAGCGATTCGGCCGGCGTCAGGAGGCGCCACGACGGATCCGCGAGCGCCTCCGCGAAAGACGGCACCCGCTCCTCCACCATCAGCGTCAGCGCGGACGCATACTCCGGCGCGATCGCGTCGAGCACCCGTGCCGTCGCCTCGGCATGCCGGTCGGAAGCGTCGGGCCCCGCCAGGCCGAGGATCACCGTGAGGGACTGCGCCAGCCCCGCTTCCTTCGCCCGCCGCCCGCCCTCGATCATCTGCTCCGCCGTCGCCCCCTTGTCGATCCGCGCCAGCACCTCGTCGTCGCCCGACTCGAGGCCGACGTACAGCATCGTCAGGCCCGCCTCCCGCAGCCGCCGCAGCTCTCCGACGGAGCGGGCCATGAGGTTCTGCGGCGAGGCGTAGCACGTGACCCGCTGCAACCTTGGGAGGCGCTGGTACAGCCGCTCCAGGATTCGACGCAGCCGGTCGACGGAAAGGACCAGCGCGTCGCCGTCGGCGAGGAACACGCGGTCCACTCGCCCGCCGACCTCGGCGCCTGCCGCGTCGATCTCGGCCAGCACCTCGGCCTCCGGGCGCACGCGGAACGGCTTGGTCTGGTAGGCGACGCAGAACGCGCAGCCGCCGCGCACGCGCCAGCCGGTGGGCGACGAAGGGTCGCGCCGCGTCTTGAGGTTCGAGCAGCCGAGCGTGACCTGGAAGATCAGCGACCAGGCCTCGCTCGGCGGCCGGTACAGGGGTTCGACGTAGCGCAGGGGCCAAGCCCGCATGAGGGCTGAGTCTACTGCCGGTTCTTCACGAGGTCATCGACGACGGTGGGATCGGCGAGGGTCGTGGTGTCGCCCAGCGCCCCGGCCTCGCCCTCGGCGATCTTGCGCAGGATGCGGCGCATGATCTTGCCCGAGCGGGTCTTGGGCAGGCCGGGGGCCCACTGGATCTTGTCGGGCTTGGCGATCGGGCCGATCTCCTTGGAAACGTGGCTCATCAGCTCCTTGCGCAGCTCGTCGCTCGCGTTGAACCCGCTCTTGAGCGTGACGAACGCGTAGAGACCCTGGCCCTTGATCTCGTGCGGGAAGCCGACCACCGCCGCCTCGGCGACCGCCTTGTGCGACACCAGCGCGCTCTCGACCTCGGCCGTCCCGATCCGGTGGCCCGAGACGTTGACGACGTCGTCGACCCGTCCCATCAGCCAGTAGTAGCCGTCCTCGTCCTTGCGCGCACCGTCGCCCGTGAAGTAGACGCCCGGGTACTGCACGAAGTACGTGTTCTTGAAGCGCTCCGCGTCGCCGTACACGCCGCGCATCAGGCCCGGCCACGAGCGCTTGATCACCAGGTAGCCGCCT
>JACRCX010000122.1 GCA_016218815.1 Deltaproteobacteria bacterium | reverse complement strand
CGGCCCCCGTAGAACACGTCGGCACCGGCGCGGCAAGTTCCTGGCAGACCGCCCGCAACCAGATCGAATGATACCGACTCGCCTATCCCAGAATTGACGGTGTCTTCGTCGTTATCTCAGTGGGCCGAAGTCCCTGTCCGTGGACGGCTGTTCGGGCGGGGCGGGGCGCTGTGGTTCGAAGCGGACCGCGAGGAGGACGGGGCGGGCGAGGAGGAGCCGCCGTGGGATCCGAGCTCGTGGGACCGGCAGGCGGGTCGGAGCTGGCGCGGCGGCGAGACGTTGATCACGACGGCGCCTGGGACGTGGAGCGTGGTGGTGCCGACGGCGCGACGGGGCCAGGGGGTGGGTCGTCCGGCAGGACCGATTGCGGACCTGCACTTCGCGGCGGGCGCAACCTGCGGCGTGCGAGGAGGTAGACGAAGTCCTGGAGGCCGCCCCAGGGGGTGCGGTGGCGTTCCGAGGACCGGCGAAGGAGGCGGAACTGCGGCCCGAGCTCGCGCATCAGGTCGGCGGCGGAGCGGCGCCGGACGGGCAGCCCGCTGCACTGCTCGGGCCCCGAGGGAGCGAAGCCGGACAGGACGACGAAGCCGCCGGGCCGGACGCACCGCCGGACATTCTCGAAGTAGCGGCGCCGTTCGGGAGCGCGGGTCAGGAAGTGGAGCACGGCGCGGTCGTGCCAGAGGTCGATGGGCAGGGCGAGGCGATCCGCGGCCAGATCCGCGCGCAGCCAGCGCACTCCGGCCGCTCGTCGTCCGAGCCGTGAGCGGGTCTCGCGCAGGGCTTTCGAGGAAACGTCGACCAGGACCAGATTGAGGCGGCCCTGGCGCAGCAGGTGGTCGGCGAGGGTCGAGGCTCCGCACCCCGCGTCGAGGAGCAGGGAACCGGCCGGAAGGCGGGCGGCGCGGACGAAGGCCAGCGACCGCGCGGGTCGTTTCTGCGTCCAGCTCCGCTCGGCGGCGGTCCGGGTGCCGTAGATCCGGTTCCAGTGCGCCGTGCGTCCGGCAGAAGCCGCGGGGCGGTGCTTCGCGAACGGCGACCCCTTGCAGCGCTCGACGGTCATTACCACCTCCGTCCGGCGCGGATGCCGGCGGGGGGATCTTGTCTTGGGGGGACGGGGAGAACAAGACCGGTGGGGAGGTGATGGTTGGTCGATCGGGTCGAGTTCTTGGTTGGTCGCTTGGGTCGAGTTGTTGGTCCGGAGGTGGGGGGAGGGGCTAGTCGGCGCCGGCGGTCTGGAAGAGGAAGGGGTAGGTGGCGGTGGTGATGCCGTCGACGGCGGGGAAGTTGAGGCGGCCGATGATGCCTTCGATGCACTGGGCGACGGAGCCGTCGTCGAGGGAGTTGGAGACGGTGCGGACGCCGCGGACGTAGCCTTCGGGGGCGACGGTGAAGTTGACGGTGACGCGGCCGGAGAGATCGGGCGAGGAGTGCAGGGCGCTCTCGTAGCAGTGTTTGATCCTGTTGTGCTGGAGCCGCATGACGCGCTGGATCACTTCCTTGGAGAGTCCGCCGCCGACGAAGACGTCGACGATGCGCATGTCGGGGTCGGACTCGGTGTGGGCGCGCAGGGTCGGGGTGGTGTCGGAGGGCCTGCGGTCGGGGTGGCGCCCGAGGTCGTCGTGGCCGCGGCCGATGCCGACGCCGTCGCCGGTGCCGTAGCCGGGGCCCATGAGACCGACCTCGCCGAGGCCGAAGCCGTAGATGTTGGAGCCGTTGCCGCCGGCGCCGGTGCCGAACATGCCCAGGCCGCCGACGCCGTAGGCGGGGCCGTAGTCGCTGCCCATGAGGTGGCCGCGGGTGCTGATCGGATCGTTTCCGAGGGCGGTGGTGTAGGGGGAGAACATGGAAGTCGGCGCGCCGTCCTGGATCGCGGTCAGGGCGCGCATGACGCCGGAGGCCAGGGCGGCCTCGGCGAGCTTGGTCTTCGCCATCTGGGGGTTCGGATTGTCGCGCGGGCCCTTGACGGCCATCATGCGATCGGCATCGGGGGCGTTGCGATCGCCGGCGAGTCCTTCGTCGCCGGCGGCGCGGGCGCCGGAGCCGCCTTCCTCGCGATCGTCGGCGTCGTCGGAGGACGGGTCGTCGGCGGCGATTTCTTCCTCGAGGGCCTGGTCCTCGTTCTCTTCCTCGAGCTGGATCTCGTCGACGTCGAGGGCGAGGGGCGGGGCCATGGTCATGAGCTGGGCGTAGGCCTGGTCCTGGGAGGCGACATCGATCGCGATGCCGTCGTGGTCGGCCTGGGAGCGCCAGGCGACGGCGAGGAAGACGACGTGGATGGCGAGGCTGGCGGCGACGAAGCCGGCGGTCTTGAACTCGTGCCGTCGGGGGAGCACGAGCTTCGGCCGGGCGACCATGCTGGCCAGGAACGAGAATTGGCCGAAGTCCTGGTGCATGCGGTCGCCGGGTTCCAGCGTGACCTCGTGGGCGCCTTCGAGCTGCGTCGAGGGGGTCGTGCGGCCGTCGCGGATCAGGTCGGCCAGCGGGGCGCTCGACCCGTCGGCGCGGTGGACCTCGGCGGTGGCGTCCGGGAGGACGGTGACGGTGATGCGGTCGCCGTTGACGCGGACGAGCCGCACGTCGTCGTGACCGCCGAGCTGTTCGAGGGGGAGCCAGACGTCGCAGGCGGGGTTCTCGCCGACGCGGAAGGAGCGGTTGTCGGACTTCCGGGTGAAGTGCTTGACGCCGAGGACGGCGCCGTTCCAGACGGCGACGAACTCGCCGATCTGCCGGCTGGGATCCTCGACCTTGGAGAGATCCGCGACGAGGCGCGGGCGCGGGGGACGCGGGCAGGCCTGGAGAGCCGGCGTCGCGTCCTGTCCGAAACCGACGGGGAAGGGGAGGGGAACGGGGAATTGGATACTCATGGGCCACCTCCTGTGCGCAGCTCCGGCATCGTCCACCCTCGCGTTCCGTTCTGGGCGGTCGTGCGCTGGCGGATGACCTTGACAACGGACTCGCGCGGCGGTTCCGGGAGATCGTGGGGAGGGGAGGGGAGGGGAGGGAGGGGAGCGAGCGGAGAGGAGGACGCGGAGATCCGACTTACCGCTGAGACGCTGAGGGCGCTGAGACAGACGCTGAGAAGGCGGGGGAAGGGCGGGGTGGGGGAGGCGGGGACGGGGCGGGGAGGACGTCATGAGGTTGACGGCGTGGGACCTCGGGGTGCAGGCTGGCGGCGTGGGGTACGGCGGGCGAGTCTCCGGGCGCGAGCCTTGCGGCGTGGGGCGCGAGGGGCTCGCGCGTGGCGCGTGGCTCGCCGCGGTTGTGGCAGGGATTGCCGTCGCGTCCTCCTGCTCGCCGGCCTTCGATACGCACGAGGACGGGAAGACGGACGAGGCCGCGGAATCGGATGCGGCGGAGCCCGACCGCGTCGACGCCGATGCGACCCTTCGGGACGATGCCGATTCGCGCGACGGCCGGGAAGTCCCGGACGATGCGGGGCGTGACGACACGAGCGCCGACAACGTCCGGGATGGGGATACCCGCGACGAGACGGGCGACGCCGACACGCCGGACGACGGCGTGCGAGAGGAGGGGGGCAGCGAGGACGCCGGCGAGGACGCTCCTTCCGACACCGACGGCGGAGACTCGATCGAGGCCGAAGCGTGCGTTCCCACCGACTGCAGTTCGGCCGGGAAGAACTGCGGGCGCATGTCGGACGGCTGCGGCGCCTGGCTCGAATGCGGCGAATGCATCGCGCCGGACGTTTGCGGCGGAGGGACGACCCCGAACGTGTGCGGTTCGTTCACCGGTCCGGCCTGCAGCTCCGGCGGCTGGTGTTGGGAGAACCCGCTGCCGCACGGGAACGGGCTGGTCGATGTGCAGGGCCTGGCGGCGGACGACGTCTGGCTGCTGACCAGCCCACCCGGCCTGTTGCGGTGGGACGGGGCCGGCTGGTCGAGCGTCGCGTGCAGCTCCGGCGGCGACCGACTCTACGCCATGTGGCCCATCGCGGACGACGACGTTTGGGCGGTCGGCTGGGACGGCGCCATCGTGCGCTGGGACGGGAGCCAGTGCGGTCCGGTGGATGGCGGCACGGACGGGACGCTCCGGGACGTGTGGGCGTCGGGCCCCGATGACGTCTGGATCGTCGGCGAGCAGTTCGTGCCGCCGACCGACATGGACCCGCTCCTCCGGCATTGGGACGGCGCGGCGTGGTCGACGATGGATTCCGGCGTGACGGATGGCCTTGCCGCGGTGTGGGGGAGTGGAGCGAGCGACGTCTGGGTCGCCGGTGGGTCCGGCGGCCGAAGCCGTTGGGACGGGACGACGTGGGCGCCCGCGGACCCGACCGCCGATCGGATCTACGGCAGCCTCGTTGCGCTTCACGGCTCCGGGCCGGACAACGTGTGGGCGGTCGGAAGCTCTTCGACCGCCGTGCGTTGGGACGGCGCCGCGTGGACCGCGACCGACTTCCGGTCGTCCTCGGCCCGCTCGTGGGTGCCCGATGCCGTCTGGGCGGCCGGTCCCGCCGATGTCTGGCTTGGGGCGACGGTCTATGACGACTTCATGGGCGGCATCCATCACTGGGACGGCACCGCATGGTCGGAGACGTTTTCCGCGATGTTCGGCGGATGGTCGGCGCTGTGGGGAAGCGGAGCGGATGACGTCTGGGGCATCGGCGGCACCAGCATCGTGCGGTGGGACGGCGTCGCGTGGACCCCGATGGACCGGCGTGGCACGACCGGCCCGTTGGGAGCGATCTGGATCGACGGTCCGACCGACGCGTGGGCCGTGGGCGCGGTCGACGCGACGGGCTACGGCGAACCCTCCATCCTCCGCTGGGACGGGGCGGTTTGGCGCGTCGTCACGCAAGACCTTCCGGAAAGCTGGTTGACCGACGTATGGGGCACCGGACCGGACGACGTCTGGGTGGTGGGCACGAGAGGGTTGGTCGCGCACTGGGACGGGAGCTCGTGGACGACGCACCCATGGGCCGGCGAGGTCGGGCCGGCCAGCGCCGTCTGGGGTACCGCGACGAACGACGTCTGGGTTGTCGGAGGGTCCCACGGCGCGTCGCCGATCTCGCACGACACGATCATGCACTGGGATGGGAGCCGTTGGACGAGCACGACGTTCGACGAGCTCGACACGCTGTTCGACGTGTGGGGTGCCGGGCCCGACGACGTCTGGGCCGTCGGCGAAGACGGCGAGATCCTGCACTGGGACGGCGCCGTCTGGGCCGACGAATCACCCGGGAGGTACTCGGACAGTACGCTCGACGGCATCTGGGGTTCCGGACCCGACGATGTGTGGGCGGTGGGGCGATGGGGGCGCATCGTGCATCGGGATGGAACCGCATGGACCGAGGTCCGCCACGTAACCGTGGAGGCGAGGCCACCGTACTATTCGGACGTGTGGGGCACCGCCGTGGACGACGTGTGGCGCGTGGGGGCCGGCGGCGTGATCGAGCACTTCGACGGCGCGTCGTGGTCGTCGGTCGACTCCGGCGCCCGCAACGGCTTCTCCGGAGTCGCGGGTACAGCGGACGGCGAAGTGGTCGTCGTCGGCGGCGGTGGGGCGATCCTCCGTCACCGGCCGTGAAGGTGCCGGGCCTGGGCGCGCCGGCCCGGCCTTCGCGCGCCGGCCCTCGGCGCGCAAGCCCGTCGCGCGAGGCGGCGCCGAAGGGCGAAGTCGCGCATTCCCTGCCGGAAGGGTTCGAAGGTCTGCAGCATCGCGTAGTTCCGCTGGTATCCGCAGATCCTCTGATCTTCGCCTGACCGTTGACGGCGGAACACTACGACAAGCGACGATGGCCACACGCCCGGCCGGTGTTCCTTGGGCGTGGCCTGGACGACGAACAGGTCCCGGGGCTTGGGCCGGGACGGCACCTGGAAGTCGGTTTCAACGACGTGCTCCCGGATGATGAACCCCTTGTTGTGGTACTGCGTGGCCCAATTCGCGCCATCCCTCTCGACCGCCTTGAGTTCTGCGACCTTCGTCTGGGCCTCTCGCACGCGTCTGGAAGGCACCGAAATAGGCGTCATCGGCGCGGCCACCATGGACCCCGTACACGCGGAAGACGATGTCTCCTCGCATCGCTGCCCTCTGACCGGTTCCAACGCGTCCGCTTCGTGCGGACCTGGAACCCTCGCCTCAACAAGGCGTGCGGCAGGGCGGCGAGCTTCGCCGTCGGCGACGGCGGGGACTCGCTCGGCCGAGCCGCCGGCGTGTCCTTCGCGAGGCCGAGATGCGTGCGGTCGGTCAGGTCGCAGGGCTCGACGAAGTCGCGGAGCAGGCGGAGAAGGCGACGTCCGCCGAGGATGACGACCTGGTCCAGGAGGTCTCGGCGAGCGGTCCCCACGAACGGATTGGCGATGGGGTTCTGACAGGCGCAGCGGAAGGCCGTGCGGGCGGGTTTCGCGGGGATGGTCTTCACGGCATTGGGGACCTGCGGGGAGAAGATCGAGTCGCGGTCGAGGAGGAGGCACTTCGGTAGCGGGTCGAACGGGAGCGCCTCGCGGAGCTGTTGCACGACCGAGGCCGCGCCGGGATGGCCGGCGACGTTGACGTGGAGGATGCGGCGCGGGCCGTGCGCGATCATGAGCCAGGCGCAGAGCGGCTTGCAGGGGGCGGTGAAGACGACGCGGTGCGTCTATCGAGCGCGAGTTGCCGCCGCGGCGCGAGGTTCTCGATCGTCAGGTTGCGCCGAGAGGGGAAGACGGCGACGAGGCCGTGGAGGAGAGCGCGGAGGGTTCCGAGCATGGCGCGGGAGCATCCGGCAGCGGAGGGGAGAGTTCAACGATCACAGGGCGGGGACGAGGAGGTGGCGATGGAGAGGTTGGCCCGGCTCGATCCCCACGCTTGCAGAAGGGACCGTCGAAGGGGTACTTTCTGCAAGTGATGAGCAAGAGGGATCAAGGGCGTATCGCAAGGGCTGGGCGGCGGAGCTTCGGCGAGTTCGTCGATGCCCTGCAGGCGGATGGACGATACGTCTTCGATCGCCGGGAAGTCAGCGTCGAGCTGGGCCTTGCGGGACTGGCGCTCAAGAAAGCCGTCGCGCGGCTCAAGGCCCGCCGGCGCCTGTGCGTTCCGCGACGCGGATTCTACGTCGTCGTGCCGCTCGAGTACCGTTCCGCCGGGGCGCCGCCGCCGTCGTGGTTCATCGACGCGTTGATGCGCCATATGGGCCGACCGTACTACGTCGGCGTGCTCTCCGCGGCGGCGATCCACGGCGCGGCGCACCAGCAGCCTCAGGAGTTCCAGGTTGTGACGGACCGTCCGGTGCGATCCCTGCGGGCCGGGCGAGCGAGGATCCGCTTCGTGATGAAGGGGTCCATCGACCGCAGCGGGGCGACCGACGTGAAGACGGACACGGGGACGATGCGGGTCGCCGCGCCGGAGACGACGGCGCTCGACCTATTGCTCTACCCCCACGCGGCCGGGGGGTTCGGGAACATCGTGACGGTCCTGGCGGAGTTGTCGGAACGTCTGAATCCCCGCCGGCTGGTGGCCGCCGCCGTGGCTGACGGCGAGTTGGCCCGGGCACAGCGGCTCGGCTGCCTGCTCGACCGTGTCGGTGCCGGCGACCGGGTCGGGCGGCTGGCCGCGTGGGTCGCCCGCCGGAAGCCGCGGCTGATCCTCCTACGGCCGGGGCGGCCGTCCACGCGTGCGCCCGTGGACGACCGGTGGCAGGTGGTCGTCAACGAGCGGGTGGAGGCCGACCTGTGATTCCTCGTGCGGTACTGACGGCCTGGCGTGCGAGTGCACCGTGGATCCTGGACACGCAGGTCGAACAGGACTTGATCGTCGCCCGGGCGATCATCGAGTTGTTCCAGGACCCGGAACTCGCGCGTCTCGTCGCCTTCCGGGGCGGCACGGCGCTGCACAAGCTCTTCCTCGACCGGCCGTTGCGCTATTCGGAGGACATCGACCTCGTTCAGATGAAGGCCGGCCCGATCGGACCCGTGTTGGACGGAATTCACCGCCGGCTGGACCCGTGGCTCGGTCGGCCCCAATGGAAGCGCGGACGTGGCCTCGTGACCCTGTACTACCGGTTCGAGTCCGAAACGGAGCCGGTCGCCCCGATGCGGCTGAAGGTCGAGGTCAACACGCGCGAGCACTTCTCCGTCTTCGGACCGATCGAGCGGCGGTTTTCGGTCGGCAGCCCGTGGTTCGACGGGGCGGCGGAACTGACGACGTACAGTCTTGACGAACTGCTCGGCACCAAGCTGCGGGCCCTGTACCAGCGGAAGAAGGGAAGAGACCTGTTTGATCTGTGGGCTCTGTGCCTCACAGGGCTGGTCGACCCTGAGCGCGTGGTGGCCTGTTTCCGCGGGTACCTCGAACACGAGGGTCGCGCCGTTTCGCGGGCTGAGTTCGAGGCCAACCTGAAGCAGAAGATGGACGACCCCGATTTCGTGGCGGACGTCGGACCGTTGATCTCGCCCGGCGTGGAGTGGGACTGCGGGGTCGCCGCGAGTTTCGTGCTCCACCAGATCGTTGCCCGGCTTTCCGGGGAGCCGTGGAAGGGGATGGCGTCGACGGAGCGCGACGGGAGGAGGGCAGGGTGACGGGCGCGACGACGGCGGCTGTTCTTCCGGAGCATCCGATCGCGAGTGCGGCGCGAGCCCATCGGAGCCGGCCGCCGCGCTGTGATGGCCGGTGACGTTGACGTGGCGGATGCGGCGCATTCCCCTACCTGCCCTGCCCCCTGCCTGCTCAGCGTTCGGCTCAGCGCCCTCAGCGTCTGCCCGCACCCTGAGCTTGTCGAAGGGTCAGCGGTAAGTCGGATCATAGCGCGGCCAGGGGCCGCAACCAAAGCGGCCCCTGGCCACGCGTCAACAGTCGAGAGTCGAGAGTCGACAGTTCCTTCGCGTGCCGCGAAGGAATCGGAAGGTAGTAGATCAGCGCTCTCCCTCCCCTCCCTCCCCTCCCCTCCGCGTCCTCCACCGACGCGGATGCGGGTATACTCGGCGACGTGGATGGCGAAGGCGACAAGGGCCGGGAGCGGCGGGTGCCGGCGGAGTTGGGGGGGACGCCGCTGGACGGGGTGGTGCGGGTGCTGTTCGAGGTGCCGTGGAGTCGCGCGCGGCGATGGATCGCGGACGGGAAGATCGCGGTGGACGGGGAGACGGCGGTGGACGGGAGGGTGAGGGTTGCGGCGGGGGCGGTGGTGGTCTTCCGGCCGGAGTTGCGGCGGTTGACGGGCGCGGGGGATCTGCCGGCGACGGCGCTGGTGCACCTCGACGCGCACCTCGTGGTGGTGGACAAGCCGACGGGGGTGAGCACGATGCCGTACGAGCGAGGGGAGCGGGGGACGCTGGACCTGCTGGTGCGGCGGCTGTTGTCGCGGACGGAGCGCGGGGGGAAGCGGAGCGGGGCGCACCCGGCGTTGAGCGTGGTGCACCGGCTGGACAAGGAGACGAGCGGTCTGATCGTGTTCGGGCGGACGTTCCTGGCGCGGCAGCGGCTGAAGGCGCAGTTCCGGGTGCACTCGATCCACCGCCGCTATCTGGCGTTGGCGCACGGCGAGGTGGAGGGAGGAACGATCCGGTCGCGGCTATTGGCGGACCGCGGGGACGGGCGGCGGGGTTCCTCGTCGTCGGCGCGTTTCGGGCGGGAGGCGCGGGCGGAGGAGGGGCGGGAGGCGGTGACGCACGTGGAGCCGGTGGAGCGGCTCCACGGTGCGACGCTGGTGGGGTGCCGGCTGGAGACGGGGCGGACGCACCAGATCCGGATCCACCTGGCGGAGGCGGGGCATCCGCTGGTGGGGGAGCGAGTGTACGGGCGGGAGTACGCGGGGCCGTGGATCGCGGCGCCGCGGGTGATGCTGCACGCGGCGGAGCTGGGGCTCGAGCATCCGGCGACGGGAGAGTCCATGCGGTGGGAGCGGCGGGTGCCGAGGGATTTCTGGGAGGTGCTGGAGAGGTTGCGGAGGTAGGGGAACGGGGAACGGGCAGGGAACAGGGAACGGGAACAAGGAACAAGGAACAAGGAACAAGGAACAAGGAACAAGGAACAAGGAACAAGGAACAAGGAACAAGGAACAAGGAACAAGGAACAAGGAACAAGGAACAAGGAACAAGGAACAAGGAACAAGG
>JACRCX010000120.1 GCA_016218815.1 Deltaproteobacteria bacterium | reverse complement strand
CGTCCTCGAAGGCGCGCAGACGAAGTCGCAGGCGATCAAACGTCGCCGGGTCCCGCACGCCGGAGAGCACCTCCTGCCGAATGGGCCCGACGATCGCCACACGGTCGTCGGCAATGAGGTCCGTCAACTCCTGCCGGAGGAATGCCTCCTTCTCGTTCAGGACTCCCGCCTGCCGCCGCAGCGCCAGCGACCAGACGGTGGTGTCCACGAGGACCCTCACGAGCGCTTCCTCCGGCGTTCGGCCTTGTGGTCGTAGCCGGGATCCATCTCGACCCGGCCGAAGAGGTCGAGGATCCGCAGCGCCTCCCTCCGACGCACGTACTCCTGGAGCGCCGCGGTCACGGCGTCCTTCTTGGTCTTGTGGCCGCCGGCCTTCCGCGCCTCCTCGATCAACTCGTCGTCCAGTGCCAGGTTCGTCGCCACGGCGTCACCTCCACGCATCATTCTACACATCGGGATGTGTGGCGGCAAGCGGACTGGCGCCCCCCTGCCAACGCGCTTCGGCGCCGTGGGCCCTACCGCACCCGCATCGGCACGGTCAGGGCTCCGGGATAGGCGGGGACCTCGGTCGTCTCGACCACGTGCTGCAGACACGCTTCCTGCTCGGGCGTGACGTCGCCGTCGATCGCCTGCAATGTCGCGCGCTGCGCCTCGCCGTCGATGTGCACCAAGAGCTCGACCGCGCCTTCCGTGCCCTCCAGGCACGCCAGCGCCGCGCGCTGCGCCCGCCGCAGCCGGGCCCGGATGTCGTCATTGGACGGCAGGCCGCTGTCGGCCGTCCCCGCGTCCGCCTCGCCCGAGACCGCGAACGTGTGCTCGAACGACGCCGACTCGTCCCCGAACGGCGGGAACGACAACCCCGCGACCAGGTTCTGCACGCACGAGCGCGCCTGCTCGGAGAAACCCGTCTCGACCGTCACGTCCCGCACCCTGCCGTCCGTGCCGCGTACCCGGGCCGTGACCTTGAACTGGCCCGCCCCCTCGCCCTCCGCACAACGCGGAACGAGGCCGGCCAGACGCACGAATACCGCCGCAACGTCCGCGACGCTGGGCTGCGAAGGTCCCGCGTCGGGGGGCGGCGCCGTCGCTTCCGCAGGCGGGGGCGCCACATCGGACGGCGGGGACGCCGTGTCGGCGGGCGGGGGCGCCACATCGGCGGGCGGCGGTGCGACGTCGCGGGGCGGCGCCGTGTCGGCCGGCGGCGGAACGGAATCGCGGGCCGCGCGATCCGCCGCGCCGTCCGCCACCGCATCACGCGCGGTCGCATCGGGCCGGGACGCGTCGGCCGTCTCGAGCGGCGCCGCGGCATCCGGCGCCGGCGGCACCGCCGCGCCGTCCGTCGCAGCCGGCAAGGGGAGGGCGCTCCCGGCGTCGGACGGGGCGGTCGCCGTCGCGGCGTCCGTTGCGGCTTCACCGCCGTCCGGTGTCGTGGCCGGAACCTCGGCCGCCGTCGCATCCGGAGCGGCAGATGGAACAGCGGGGAATTCCCCGTGCGGCGACCCGGCCAGACCCCCGGTCGGGGGGTGCTCGGGGGGGCGTTCGGTCCCTCCATCGCGCAGGGCGAAGTACGCCGCGACAGCTCCTCCGGCGACCAGGACGGTGACCACGGGGATCCACATCCAGCCGCGGCGGCGCTGCGGCGTGGCGGACCCGGTCGATGCCGCCACGACCGGCAACGTGGCCGAAGCCTGGAGCTCGGCCGTGGAGTCGATGCGGAACGGCTCGGGACGTACGCCCGCGCTCGGCCGCTTCGTCGTCGTCACGTCGGGCGCGGGCGCGGACACGGGCGTCGCGGAGGGGCGCGGTCCCGGGACGGACGACGCCGAGGGCGACACGGAGGGAAGGGCGGAGCCGCGAGCGCCGCTCACCGCAGGCACGCGGGGGTGCGTCGAGCCGCGCGTCGGGAGCGGCGAGAAAGGCGCCAGCGCGTCGGCCAACGCCTCGGCCGAGGGGGCGCGCTGTTCGCGGTCCTTGTGCATCGACCACGCGACCGCGTCCGAGACACCGGCGGGAAGCCCCGGCACCACGGTCGCCAGCGGCGCACACGTCCCATCGAGGATCCTGGTGACCAGATGCTCGAACGTGCGGCCGTCGAAGGGGAACGCGCCGGAGAGCGCCCGGTACATCACGATGCCGAGTGCATAGAGATCGACGCGGCCGTCGACGTCTTTCTCGCCGCGGAGCTGCTCGGGCGCCATGTAGTGCGGCGTGCCCAGCGCGCTCCCGCTCTGGGTGATCGCCTGCGACGTGGAGCCGATCGCCTTGGAGATGCCCAGGTCGACCAGCTTGATCACCGTCTGGCCGTTGGCCTGGTGCGCGAGGAAGATGTTCTCCGGCTTGAGGTCGCGATGGACGATGTTTCGCGAATGCGCGTGCGCCAGCGCCTCCAGCACGTCCAGCATCAACGGCAGCAGCTCCTCGTACGTCAGCCGCTGCCCGGCCGAACGCTCGATCCGCGCCGCCAGCGTGTCGCCTTCGAGGAACTCCATGACCAGGAAGGGGACGCCGTCCTCGCCGACGCCGAAGTCGAGTACCTCGACGACGTTGGGGTGCTCGATCCGCCCCGCCGCCCGCGCCTCGCGCTGGAAGCGGCGCACGACCTCGGGGTCCGAGGTGTACGTGGGCAGGAGCCGCTTGACGGCGACGCGGCGGTCGATGTGCAGCGCGCGGGCGTCGTAGACCGCGCCGATGCCGCCCACCGCGATCAGGCTGTCCAGGCGGTAGCGTCCGCCCAGCACGGCGACGCCGATGACCTGTTGCGTCGACGGGCAGATGACCACCTGCTCGGGGTGCTCGAAACCGCAGGCGGTACACGGCCGCATCGGCAACATGGCCACAGCCTACCACGGCGCCGCCCCGCCAGGGCAAATCCGGGGCGGGCGCACGGAATTCCGAACGCCTCGTTCGGTGCCCGCGGCCCGGCGGAGGTTCACCACGTCTCGAGTTGGACCCCGTGGCCCCGACCCTTCCCTGTACCTCCGGACCAACAACCAATGACCAAGAACCAACAACCCAAATTTGTTGCTTGCCATCCGCCGGACGTGTGACTATAAGCCCGCGCCGTCGTGGTCCGTCGCGCACCAGCCACGACCCAGGGGCGCGGGGCGAGGAGGAGGGGTCAGAAATGGCACGAGTCACCGTCGAAGATTGCCTGGAGCACGTCGAGAACCGGTTCGCCCTGGTGATCCTGGCGGCGCAGCGCGCACGCCACCTCATGAAGAAATCCCCCCAGCTCGTCCCGAGCAAGAACCGGCCGGCCGTCACCGCCCTGCGCGAGATCGCGGCCGGCAAGGTCCGTCCGCGCGTCCAGGTCCGCCAACTCGTCGACGAAGCGATCCGCGAACGCAGCAGCCGGTAGGGTCCCCCCCGGGATCTCACGGCTCGATCGTGAACACCACGCGGCGGTTCCGCGTCCGGCCCTCAGGCGTCGAGTTCGGCGCGATCGGCTGCGTCTCGCCAAAACCCTCCGACGACAGACGGTCGGCGGCGATGCCGTGGCGCTCGACCATGAACCGCACCACCGCCGCCGCCCGCTCCCGCGACAGCGCCAGGTTGTGCTCCTCGCTCCCCCGGTCGTCCGTGTGCCCCTCGACCCGGATGCGGATCTCCGGATGCGCCTCCATGATCGAGGCCACATCCGCCAGCACGGGGTAGCTCTCAGGCAGAATCTCGTTCGAGTTCGAGCGGAACAGGATCGGCTTCAAGATGGAGATCTCCGCCACGCCGCGGCGGGCGAAGTCGGGGCAGCCGTCCTCGTCCTCGAAGCCGTTCGCCGTCTCCGGCTCGTCACGGCAATCGTCGTCGTCGTCGAGGATGCCGTCGCCGTCGTTGTCGGGGTCCGGGCAACCGTCCTCGTCCCGGAACTCGTCCTCGTCCTCCTCCTCGAGCGGACAGCGATCGTCGTCGTCCGGAACGCCGTCGCCGTCGGTGTCCGGCGGACCGGGAGGGGGCGTCGGCGCGGCGTACCCGATCTCGAGGAAGGCGCGGACGTCGGGCGAGGTGTAGCCGCGCGTGACGCCGCCGCCTGCGCCGGCCGAGGCGATCCAGCCGCAGGGGAAGCGCCAGCGCACGCCGCCGAGCGCCTCCAGCGGGCTGCGGTCGATGGAGCCGAAGAGGTCGGCGGCCGGGGTCCCGCCGTACAACTCGCCGATCGCGTCCAGGCCGCCGATGTCCCAGCCCGCCAGGTCGGCGAGGGGCAGGACGACCGCGAGCGCATACGTCAGCTCATCCTCGACGGGCAGGGACGCGATGGCCGCGTTCTCGCGCACGCGGTAGCCGAGATCGAGCGCGACGGCGAACCACTCGGTCTGGACGTCGAGGATCAACCGCGGGTCGAAGCCCGCCGTCCCGCCGCTCGCGAATGCCTCCGGGTCGCCCGTGCCGAAGCGCACCGTGGCGCCCAGCGCCAGGCCGAGTACTTGGCCGAAGCGCTCGGGCCAGGCCGCCTTGAGGTCCAGGTGCAGGTCGCCGACGGCGGCGGTGGACAGGTCGCCCAGGGAGAGCGAGGTCGCTCCGGTCTGCACGAGCACGAACGGCAGGCCGACGCCGACCTCGAGGATGTCCAGGAAGCCGATCGAGCCGAGAAGGTGGGCGCCGAGGCGGTGCTCGATAATGCGCTCGCGGATCTCGCCGTCACGGCCGGCGACCAGCGGCTCATGGGCGTAGTCGAGGTACAGGCGCACGCTCCACGCCAGGTGCGGCTCCGGGGTCGAGCGCTGGACGACGAAGCCGTCCATGGGACCGGGCGCGGGCCGGAACGCTTCCGCGTCGACGGAACCGGAAAGCTGGGCGAGGGCGGTCGGGGAGAAGAGGAGGAGGGCGAGGAGGAGGGGCAGCAGGAGGGCGAGCGGTCGAGCGGTCGAGCGGTCGAGCGGTAGCGACCGCCGAGCAGCCCGCGGTTCGGTTCCCGGCGCCGGCGCGCCCAAGCAACCTCTCATCGAGCCCTCCGGCGAGCGAGGAGCGCGAGACCGAGGAGCAGGGACGCGAGGAACGAGGGTGCGGTGCCGTTCTCTGTGGCGCGGCAGCCGCAACCGCCGCCGCCGAAGATCTCCAGGGGGGGGCCGCCATCATCCGGAGAGCCGTCGCCGGCGCCGTCGACGGGGACGTCGGCGTCGGCGTCCGCGCCGCCGTCGGCATCGGCGTCGGCCCCGCCATCGGCATCGGCGTCGGCGCCGCCGAAGTCGTCGCTCGGGTCGTACGGGTCGGTGCCCCGTGCGTGCTCGACCTCGTCGGGGACGCCGCCGTCGTCGGAGTCGAGGTCGCGGTAGTTGGCAAGACCGTCTCCGTCGGGGTCACCCAGGCCCTCGTCGGCGTCGGGGATGGTGTCGTCGTCGCTGTCCAGGTCGAGCGCATCAATGGACCCGTCGTCGTCGGACTCGAACGGATCGGCGGGATCGCCGACCTCGGTGCCGTCCGGGATGGTGTCGCCGTCGCTGTCCGGGTTGTCTGGGTTGGTGCCGATGCGCTCCTCGTCGTCGTCGGTCAGGCCGTCGCCGTCGGTGTCGTCCCCGGTGCCCCAGCGCACGACGACCGGAAGGTCGCCGTCGAACACGCGGGGGACGCCGCTGAAGCCGGCGCGAGCGTGAAACAGATCGGCACGGGGCGTGGGCGGCGAGACCAGCGTGAAGCCGAAGGCGAAGGACGCGGCCGGGTCCCAGCGGACGTTCGTGCCGACGTGGTCGAACGCGAGGAGGCGCCGTTCCGTGCTCCACGACCATCCCCAGCCGGCGGGCGGAACGACCGCGGTCGGCTCGCCCCACTCCTCGGGCCAGCCGACCTCGACCCCGTCCCCGCCCTGCTGGTCGCCGCGCGCGCCGAGGTTGCGGGTGGTGAGGACGAAGGCGCCGGCCGTCGACGGGGCGACTTCGCGCGGTTCGAGCTCGAAGGTCACGGCCGGGCCGCCGGCAGCGACGTCGACCGCGAGGTCGTCGCTGACGGTATCGACGGTCGCCCCGGTCGTGGTGAGCCCATCGGCGAACGCGCCGTCGTTGAGCAGGAACTCCCCCGCCGCGGCGGGCGAGGCGCGCACCGGGACGTCGAGCGCGGCCGAGTCCCCGGGCGCAAGCCAGCCGACGTGCCAGGTGAGCGTGTCGGGGGTCGTGACGCCGAAGTCGGCGGAGCCGCGCCCGTGCGCGTCCAGGGGTCCGACGTAGGTGACGCCGGCGGGCAGCGTGTCGGTGACGACGACGTCGTGCAGCACGGCGACTCCGTTGTTGCGCACGACGAGCGAGAGGACGACGTCGTTGTCGCCGACCGCGAGGCGGTCGCGATCCGCGGTCTTCCGCAGCTCGAACTCGTCCCGGGCCTCGGCCGAGCGGCAGGCGCCGCCGGTGAAGGAGATGCCCGTCGTCCAGGCGTCGGAGTAGGTCGTGGTGGTGTCGATCAGCCGGACCCAGCCGTCGGTGGGGACCAGCGTCCGGATGCGGAAGCGCGCGACCGGGACGCGGTGGAAGGCGATCGGGTCGACGTCGCCCAGGTCGAAGACCAGCGTGCGGGTGCCGGCGTCCCAGGCGAACGTGCCGCCGGGCACGGCGACGGACACGGAGCCCGGGACCAGCTCGGCGACGGGGTCCAGGACGTCCTCGATGCGCGTGCCGCCGGCGATCGAGCCGCCGCGCGCCAGGATGCGCACCTCGCGATCCTCGCGCACGCCCGCCGTGAACCCGCCCGGCACGAAGACGTGCACGAACTGCGGCGAGACCACCTCGTACAACACGGCGTTCAGGATCACGCGGCGGTCGGACACGCTGCCGCGACGGTGGCCGCCCGCGAAGAAGAACTTGCCGCCGTCCACCTGCCCCAGGAGGTAGGCGATGTCGCCGGAGACCGCGTCGTAGAAGATGTTCTGCATCGTCGGGCGGAAGTCGTTGCCCTCGAGGTCCCAGACCTGGAAGGCGCCGCCCTGGATCGGGATCGGGCCCATCGTCTGGGCGAAGGGGTGGTCGGCGAAATCGGGCACCACGGTGTACTCCGTCGCCGCGGTCGTTCCCTCCGTGGCGACGTTGGGCGGGAAGGTCAGCCAGTGGACGGTGTCGTCGATCGTGGCCGAGAGGCATTCGTAGATGCACGTCGTGCCGGCGCGCAGGAAGGCGTCGGCCTGCCAGGCCGCCGCCTCCTCGTCGGTGTCGGGGTCGGTCCAGTCGTAGTGGTCCTGGAGGAAGACGTCGTAGCGCGGGCGGAGACCGCACGGGTCGTCCGGGTCGCCTTCGAACAGCCCACCGCCCGCGACCGTCGCCGGCTCCGCCGGCGTTCCGGGTGCCGGGACGTGAACGGCCGGCAGCCCGGCCTCGTTGAGCTCCTCGGCCGCGATCCCGGCATTGTCGGAATACGCGAGGCGCGGCAGGAAGGTGAGGAAGCCGACGTTGAGCCGGAGCCCGGAAGGGGCGGAGCGGATCTCGTGGATGATCGGCGCGTAGCCGCGCAGCGCGCGCAGGTCATTGATGTCGTCCCACGCCTCGTTGACGCCGGCGGTCAGGATGTCCGGATCGTGGATGATGAACGGCCCCGCGCGGTAGTCGCGGGCCTCGACCGTCCCGTCGGCCTCGGCCGTGGCGGGATCGGGCGCATCGTCGGTCTCCGCCTGGAAGTCGATGCCCTCGTAGGCCTTGTCGCGGGCGATCCACCAGTCGACGCGGATCCCGTAGCCCGCCAGGTGCAGGGCCATCCCGTAGGCGTCCATGACCTGCTGCTCGTCGGCGCGATCGTGGTCGACGACGAGGATCAAGTCGCCGACGCCGTAGGTCACTGCCGGCTGCGCCGTCGCCGGCGCGGCGGCCAGCAGCACCGCGGGGACCAGGACCAGGGACGGTCGTGGAAACCTCATCGCGTCACCTCCTCCGCCGTGGCCCCGCCCGGACCGGGGCGAAACACCCTTCCCGCTTCACTCGACGTGCCGCTCGTCGAGCCAGCGGCGTGCCGCCCCGCCCTGGGCGGTGGCGGGCCACCGCCGCACGATCTCGCGGGCGATCCGATCGGCCGCCTCGCCGTCGTCGGCCTCCCGCTCGGTGCGCAGCTCCAGCCCGGCCGCCTCGAGCGCCAGGGGCGTGTCGTCGCCGAACCGCAACCGGCGCTCGGCAAGCGCCTCCCGCGCGGCCGCCAGCGCGCCGCGGCCCAGCTCCATGCGGACAAGCTCGAGCCACGCGCCCTCGGCGACCAGGCCGGAGCCCGTGCCGGCTGCGCGGAAGGCCCGGCCCGCACCGTCGAAGTCGCCGCTCGCCCGAAGCTCGCGGGCGCGACGCAAGGCGTCCTCGCCGGCCGGCGCCTCGTCTGTGCCGGGTCGCGCCGTCGCCGGGCGTGAGGGGCGTGCGCCCGGCGGTGATTGCGGCGCGGGCGACGACTCACCGGCTCCCGCGGCCTCGGCGGGCACGGCAGGTTCCGGCAACGCCGCCTGCGGCACAGGCTCCGGCGGGGCGGAGGAGGGCGAGGAGGGCAGGGCGCCGCCAGGGAGTGCGCCGCCCGTCGTCCCACCGCCTAACAACGCCCGAGCGCCTCCGACTTGGCCACCACCGGCGGCGACGAGCGGCGCCGCCTCGGCACGCTCGCGGATACGGCTCGCTGCGGCAGCCTCCAGAGGCTCCAGCTCGCGGCGGCTCCCCCGCAGCACGAACCGCTCGCCCGAGCCGACACGGGCGATCTCGTCGCCGTCGCGTTCGATCGTCACCACGCCCTCGGCAACCTCGAGGTCCACGGCCGTACCTTCCAGGGTCACGGCGAAGAGGGTTCCGTGGACGACGACGTCGCAGGCAGTGGTGCGCACGCGCAGCTGCCCGCCGCCGAGGTCTCGCGCGTGGACGGTGATCCGGCCGCGGGCGAGCGAGAGGACGGTCCGGCACGCCGAGTACTCGGTCAAGGAAACGCCGGCGCCTTCCTCGGCGATCACGACGCCGACCTGTTCGAGGTCCAGGCGCCGCGTGCCGTCCGCTCCGGGGAGCGGCTCGGCAGGAAGGGGCGGCGGTCGCGCCGCGCACGGCCGGAGATCGGCGGCCCGGGGTGGAAGGGACGGGGTGCCGCCCGGCGACCGCGAGACGAGCCAGGCGGCGACCGGGACGGCGAGTACGGCAAGGCCGGCGATGACGCGCACGGCGATCCGCCGCCGGTGGGCCGTGCGCAGGACGCCCGGTCCGGCGGCGGCGACCCGGCGGGCCACCCGCTCCCAGCTCCGGTCGTCCGCCCCGTCCGGCTCGCCCTCGGACGCGGCGCGCAGCCTCGCGCGCAGGCGTTCATCCAGGTCCATGGTCCTCCCCCTCGACCAGCTCGCGGAGGACCGGATCGTCCGCGGCCGCCGCGCGCAGCTCCTTCTGGGCGTAAAAGATGCGCGAGCGCGTCGCCGCGACCGAAGCGCCGCTCAGCTCGGCGATCTCGGCGACGTCCAGGCCCTCGAACGCCCAGAGTGCGAAAGCCACGCGCTTGCGCGGCCCGACGCGCTCCAGTGCCCGGCGCAGGCGGCGCAGCTGCTCGTGCCGCCAGGCGGCGTCCTCGGGTCCGTCGGCCGCGGGCGCGACCGGCTCGTCGGGCATGGCTCCCCGGCGCCGCCACCAGGCCGGCGGGCGCATGGCGCGCCGTGCGACGCGGATCGCGATGGCCGCGACGAAGGTGGCCGGCGAGCTGTCCCCGCGGAACGACGGGAGCGCGCGGCACACCTCCAGGAAGACGTTCTGCACCAGATCCTCCCGATCGGCCCGCGGACCCAGGAGGCGCAGCAACAGCCGCGCCACCCGCGGCCCCTGCTCGCGCGCGAGGTCCGCGAGCGCCTGCGCATCACCGGCGCGCAGCCGGTCCGCCCGTTCCGCCTCCGTCCTGCGGTCGGGCTCCGAGTGCTTCGGCGCCGGATCGCTCCGGGGCACGGGCATCACGCGTGCTTTGTCGCCGGACGGGCTCATGATGATGAAACGCTCCGGGACGTCAACCGCTGTTCCATCCGAGCATCAGGCTGCCGCGGAGCTGGACGTCGCCTGCATCGAACACGGGAACGGAGCCGATGCGGAAGGATTCCGCGTCAGGCGACCAAGCCAACCCCGTTCCCGTCTGGACGAAAAACCCCGCGCCCACGTCCAGGCGGACCGCCACGGCGACGCCGAGCCATCCGGCGACCTGGAGGGCGTCGTCCACCCGTCGTGCGGAGGAATTGCGGACCGTGTACGACGAGAAGGCGAAACCGAGCTCGACGGACAAGAGCAGCGCCGCCGGACCGATCCCGCGGCCCAGCGCGGCGTCGAGCACCAGGTCGTGGCGCTGCAGCTCGACGGCCGCGGCATCCCCGCCCGCCGCGCCAGCGACGCTCCGCTCCTGGAAGCTCCAGACGCCTGCCTGAAGCGACAGGGCGCCGAACCACGGGCCGCGGCGGCGATCGAGCAGCACTTCCACGCCGAACGACGGCTGGATCACCGCCAGCTCGCCGCCCAGTCCCACGACCGACGTTCCTCCGGCAACCACGCCGAGCGCCCAGCGGGGGACTTCCGCGCGCCGCTCGGTCGCCGGAGGCGGCGCGACGGCCGCGGCCTCCGCGAGCGGCGTCGTCGCGGCCAGGTCGAGCAGCTCCGCGGCGGCCAGTGCGACCGCGTAGGGCTCCTGCCGGGCCACGGGCGGATCGAGCGGCCGGTACAGCACCATGCCGTCCTCGGGCCGCAGAACGCGCACGACGGCGCGCTCGACGTCGAACACGACCACGTACGGCTCCGGCCATTCCGCGCCGGCCTGCCGCATGACCGCATCCGTGTTGCGCGGCGCCTCCGGGTGGCGTCGCGTCACCGCCTGGTCCAGGATCCCGGCGAACTCCGCCGCGGCCGCCTCGTCGGCGCTGCCGGTCGCCACGACGGCGATCCCCGCGCCGGGTTCGGCCGCCGCGCCCGGCGACAAGAGCAGCGCCCGCCCGGCAGCGAACCAGATGATCCATCCGCGTCCCACGTCCCGCTCGCAGGACCAGGATGTACCGAAGCGTTCGCACCACGCAAGCCCGACCGCGCGGGCGCGTCGAGCCTGCGATTCGGTCGTGAGCGCCACGCGTTCCGATGGCCGCCGAGTGCACGGGTCCGGGGCTTGGAGATGGTGGTCAGCTCGCCGAGCAGGACAGCGAGCCGGAGTAGTCGCTGATGCAATTCCCCGAGCAGCAGTCTTCGTCGGCGGCGCAGGGGCGGCCGGCCTCGACGCAGCCGGCGGCGCAGGTGAAGCCGGTGGCGCCGGCCAGACAGAAGCCGGAGCAGCACTGGAGCGGCCAGGAGCATGGGGTTCCCGGGGACGAGGAACAGGCTGCGGTGCCGAGGCAGCGTTTGCGGCCGCGCGGGCCGTCGTCGCAGGCTCCGCCGGCGCACTCGCCCGCTCCGTCGCAGATCTCGCCGTCCGGGCGCGGCCCCGCCGCCGTTGCGCAGCGCCTGGGAACCTCCCCGAGCGGCCCGCAGTGGGCGCTGCAGCAGTCTCCATCCGCCGTGCAGACCTCGCTCGAGACGAGGCACCCGCCGAGGCGCACGCAGCGTTTGGGGCCGTCCACGGTGGTGAGACAGCGGGCCGAGCAGCAGTCCCCTTCGCCGGAGCAGATCTCGCCGTCGGGAGAGCAGCCTGCCAGGCGTTCGCACCGTCCCGCGACGCAGGAACGACCGCAGCACTGGCCGGCGTCGGTGCAAACGGCCCCGGCGACGCGGCAATCGACAAGATGACGGCAGCGCTTGCCGTCGGGCGTGTCGGAGCACTCGCCCGCGCAGCAATCGCCGTTGCCCGCGCACAGGTCGCCATCCGCCGCGCAACCGGGGAGCGGCGCGCAGGCACCGGTCTGGCACACGTTCGAGCAGCAGTCCGCCGCGGAGGCGCACGTCGCGCCCTCGACGGCGCACGAGCCGGTGGCGGCGCAGCTCCCGCCGACGCAGGCGAGCGATGCGCAGTCGGCCGCGGTGGTGCACGGGCCGCTTTCGCGGTGCGCTCCCGCGGCAGCGGTGCACGAGCCGTCGTTGCAGGCCCCGGAGCAGCAGGACGACCCGGTGGTGCATGCGGCACCCCAGGGGTCGCAGGTCCCCGAGACCTCGAGAGCGGCGTCGGACGTCGTGGAATCGCCACCGCAGCCGATGGGCAAGAGAGCGACCAGCGCCAGGAGGATCGGTCGAGAGCCGTTCATGTCTGAGTCTCCTTTCACCGCAGCACGCGTGCTTTGTCGCCGGACGGGCCCCTTATGATGAAACGCTCCCGGCCGTCAACCGCCGTTCCTGTTGATTCGGGGCCTCCGGTGCGTTACTGCTGTCGTGAGTGGAGGTGCCCGTGAGCGAATCGGAAACGACGCCGGACGGCGCAGGTGACGCTTCGGACGAGCTGGTCGGGGAGGTCGTCGAGGACGACGGGGACGGGAAGAAGCCCGAGGTCTCGAGCGAGGACACGGGGCTGCTCTCGATCTCGGGCGAGATGCCCGCCAACGTGATCGTCGTCCCGGTCGACGAGACGATCCTTTTTCCCGGGATGACGATCCCGGTCGTCTACCCGCCGGGACCGACGCGCGACGCGGTGGAGTTCGCGGCGGGGCAGGGGCCCTTCGTCGCCTTCGTGCCGCGCAAGACGCCGCGCGAGTCCGGCGGCGAGGCGACGCGCGAGGCGCTGTTCAACCCCGACGACCTGATGGGCGTGGGCGTCCTGGCGCGCATCGTCAAGTCGCTGCACATGCCCGGGGGCAACCGCTCGTTCTTCATCGCCGTGACCTCGCGCATCGTCGTCCAGCGCTATCTGCGCACCCAGCCGTACCTGATCGCGCGGGTCACCTATCCCCCCGACCAGGCGCAGGAGACGAAGGAGTTCAAGGCGCTGTGGCGCGCGGCCAAGGGCTCGCTCGCCGATCTGCTCAAGGAGATCCCCGGACTGCCCGAGGGCTTCTCCATCGCCGCGGCGAACCTCGAGGGCCCCGCGCAGCTCACCGACTTCGTCGCCGCCCACCTCGACCTCAAACGCGAGGAGCGGGTCGAGCTCCTGGCGACGGTCGACCTCGACCAGCGCCTGCGCAAGGTGCTCGAGGCGCTCAACCGCGAGCTGGAGCTGGCGCGGCTGGCCGGGCGGATCCGCGAGGAGATCCGGCAGAAGATCGAGAAGAGCCAGCGCGAGTACTACCTGCGCGAGCAGATCAAGGCGATCCGCAAGGAGCTGGGCGAGGAGGTCGACCAGAAGCAGCTCGCGTTGCAGGAGCTGGAGAAGCGCATCACCGAGCGCGGGCTGCCCGAGGAGGCGGCCAAGCGCGCGCACGAGGAGCTGAAGCGGCTCGAGGTGCTCTCGCCGGAGTCGCCCGAATACAACGTCGTGCGATCGTACCTGGAGTGGATGACCGAGCTGCCGTGGGCGGCGGAGACGGCGGACGTCACCGACCTGCGCAAGGCCAAGGCGGTGCTCGAGGCCGACCACTACGGGCTGGACGAGGTCAAGGAGCGGATCATCGAGTTCCTGGCGGTGCGCAAGCTCAAGCCCGACACGAAGGGCGCGATCCTGTGCTTCTCCGGTCCGCCCGGCGTCGGCAAGACGTCGCTGGGCCAGTCCATCGCCCGCGCGCTGGGCCGCAAGTTCTTCCGCTTCTCGCTGGGCGGGATGCGCGACGAGGCGGAGATCAAGGGCCATCGGCGCACGTACATCGGCGCGATGCCCGGCAAGATCCTCCAGGGCCTGCGCACCGTCGCGGTGCGCAACCCCGTCTTCATGCTCGACGAGATCGACAAGCTCGGCCAGGACTGGCGCGGCGACCCCTCCAGCGCCATGCTCGAGGTGCTCGACCCGGCCCAGAACGTCAACTTCCTCGATCACTACGTCGATGTGCCGTTCGACCTCTCGCGCGTCATGTTCATCTGCACCGCCAACATCAAGACTCAGATCCCCCCGCCGCTCCTGGACCGGATGGAGATCATCGACCTGCCCGGCTACATCCTGGAGGAGAAGGTCGAGATCGCCAAGCGCTACCTCTATCCGCGGCAGCGCGAGGCCCACGGGCTGCGCAAGGACCAGCTCGTCCTGCGGCCGACGGTCTACCCGAAGATCGTCGATGGCTGGACGCGCGAGGCGGGCGTGCGGGACCTGGAGCGGCGGATCGGCCGCGTCGCCCGCAAGGTCGCCGCGCAGGTCGCCTCGGACAAGATCAGGACCGCGAACATCGGCCCCGACAAGCTGGAGAAGTACCTCGGACCGCGGCAGTTCTTCGCCGACGAGCTGCACCGCACGCTGCGCCCCGGCGTGGTCGTGGGGCTGGCGTGGACACCCGTGGGCGGCGAGATCATGTTCATCGAGGCGACGAGGATGCCGGGCAAGGGCGGCTTCAAGGTCACGGGGCAGCTTGGCGAGGTGATGAGCGAGTCGGCCCAGATCGCCTTGTCCTACGTCCGCGCCCACCTCGACCGCTTCGAGATCGACCCCGACGTCTTCGACAAGTCCGACCTGCACATCCACTTCCCGGCCGGCGCCACGCCCAAGGACGGTCCGAGCGCCGGGATCGCCATCACCACCGCCCTCGTCTCTCTGCTCGGCTGGAAGAAGGGGAGGAAGATCCGCCCCCGCCTGGCGATGACGGGCGAGATGACCCTGCGCGGCGAGGTGCTGCCGATCGGCGGCGTTCGCGAGAAATGCCTCGCCGCCCGCCGCGCCGGCGTGCGCACCGTGATCCTCCCCGCGGAGAACAAGCGCAACGTGGCCGAGATCCCCAAGCACATCCTCAAGGGCCTGCAGTTCCACTACGCCTCGACCTACGACGACGTGAGGAAGCTGGCGTTCTAGGGACGCCGGCGGGGCTTGCCCTGTCGCCCGCTTCGCGGGCGCAAGGCTGCGCCTCGCCGCTACTGCGTGTAGTGCCAGGCGGCGGCGGTGCAGGAGCCGTCCGCGTCGAATTGCAGCAGCAGCTCGGGGCCGCCGCCGACCCATCCTTCGGGCAAGTGGTAGAACGAGTAGAACCAGTCGGCGTGCGAGCTGCACGGCGCGACGGGGTGCCCGCGCCCGGCGGCATCGAACCACACGACGTCCGTGCAGGTGGAGGGCTCGCCCAGCGCGTCACGGATCCCGTCGCGGGTCATTCCCACCAGCACGTCCAGCGGCTGCTCGCCGCCGGTGGTCAGCGACTGGTCCGAAGTGGCAGTGCGGGCGTCGTCCAGCGCCGCCCGCAGCTCGCGCAACGGCGCCGGGAGCGAAGCGGGCGCGGCCCCCGGCAACGCCGGCGGCGCCACGGTCCGCAACGCCGGCGTCCGCGACAGGGCCTCGGGCGCAGGGCCGACCGGCGCCGTCCCGAGCAGCGCGTCCGGCGCCGCAGGCGCCGCCACCGGGGAGGTCATCCCCGGCGGCGCCTCGGCCGGCGCGGGGGTCGCGAACGGTGCCGGCGTCTCGTGCCCGGCGACGACATCCTCGTTCGACCAGCCCGTCGCGCCGGCCTCGACCGGCGCCCCTTGCTCGAACGCCGCGGCCGAGGACGCGTCGCGAGCCGGCGTGCCGCGGCAAGCCGCGAGCAGCAGCGCCGCGCCGATCCACGTCCATCTCGCAAGGGAGGTCCGCATGGCGCGCCGATCTACGCGCCGCGAACGGCCTGGGATCTGCGACTTGGATCCGAACCGCGGGCTTCAGCCCGTGGCTTCCTTCCTGTCGGAGCCGCGCCCTGAAGGGCGCGGCTCGGTGCCGGCAGGTCTACGGCTCGTCGGAATTCGCGCACTCGCTCAACGGGGCTTGAGCAGGATCTTGTGCCCCATCAGGTCAATCTCCTCGATGACGCCGTCGAATTCCAGACGATCGCCCAGGAGCGACCGCAGGACCAGCTTGTTCCCCTCCGGCCGAATCGCCGCCACGTCCTTGAGCAGCAGCTCCTCCTCGCCCCCGCGCTTCTTCACGTACGCCGTCGACTCGCACATCCCGTCCTCCATGCCGCTCGACGGCCGCCCGGCGCCCGTCGACAGGAAAGAACCCACCCCAGGCCGCGCCCACTCTTCGCACGCGCGGCGCCGCTGTCAACCCGCCGCCGCTCGTCCTTCCCCTCCGTTCAGTGCTTGAACGACCGCTGGCCGGTGAAGACCATCGCGACGTCGTGCTCGTTGCAGGCCTCGATCACGTCGTGGTCGTTCTGCGAGCCGCCGGGCTGCACGATCGCGGTGACCCCCTCGCGGATGCCGACCAGCGCTCCGTCGCGGAAGGGGAAGAAGGCGTCCGAGACCATCACCGCGCCTCGGATGCCCCCGTGCTGCGCGGCGGCCGCTTCGTCGAACTCCCGCTTGCGCCCCTCGTCGGCCAGCTCGTTGTAGGGCGTCTTGAGCTTCTCCCAGCACAGGCGATCCGCAAGCTTGCGGTACGCCTTGTCACGGGCGATCTCGGCGACGCCCACGCGATCCTGCTCGCCCGTGCCGATGCCCACGGTGCAAAGGTCCTTCACGTACAGCACGGAGTTGGAGGTCACCCCCGCCTCGACCATCCAGCCGAACAGGAGGTCGTCGGCCTCGCGGTCGGTCGGCAGGCGCTTCGTCCTGTACGTCTTGCCCTTGAACGTCGCCTCCGCCGGCCGCAGGTCGGCCTTCGTGCGCGCCTCGGGACGGAACGAGAGCTGGACGATGAGGCCGCCGTCGATGAGGCTCTTGAAATCGAGCGATCGCTCGGGAGCGAAGTCGAGCAGCTTCTTCATGTTGCGGATGCGCATGATGCGCAGGTTCTTGCGCGCGGCCAGCACGGCGAAGGAGCCCTCGTCGAACTCCGGCGCCAGGACGACCTCGGCGTACGCCGCGGCGATGGCCTCCGCCGTCGCCTTGTCGCACGGCTTGTTCAGGGCGATCGCGCCGCCGAAGGCCGCCACGCGGTCGGCCAGGTTCGCCCGCTCGTACGCGTCACACAGCGTCTTTCCGAGCGCCACGCCCGAAGGGTTGTTGTGCTTCATGATCGCGCACGCGGGGCGCTCGCCCAGGTAGCGCAGGATGTTGAGCGCGTTGTCGGCGTCGGTGATGTTGATCTTCCCCGGGTGCTTGCCCGACTGAAGCAGCTCGATCTCCGAGCAGAGGTACTTGCCGGGGGCGATGGTCGTGACGTCGCCGAGCGTCAGGTTGCCGTTGACCAGCTTGTACTGCGCGGCCTCCTGGCCGGGGTTCTCGCCGTAGCGCAGGCCGGTGCGCTGCCCTTCCAGCACCCAGGCCACCTTCTCGTAGACCAGCGTGCGCCGCTCCATCCCTTCCCCGAAACAGATCTCCATCTTCTCCGGGAAGTGATCCTCCATCACCGTGCGGTACATCTTCTTCAGGTCTTCGGCCATCCGCGCCCTCCCTCCCCAGCCCCTGTCCCCCAGGGTCTAGTTCCTGACTTCGTAGCTCCGCCGCATCGCATCCGCCCCGACCCCCTCCAGGAACCCGGCGATGGCGGTGTCGTACGAGGCGGTGTGGGCGAACGCCTTCTTGGCCAGCCCGAAGCGCGTGGCCAGGTCGAGCGTCCCGCCGGACTTGCGCAGGATGTCGACGATGCGCGGGTAGTCGGCAGGGTCGACGACCGAGGCGACGCGCAGGTAGTTCTTGGCCGACGCACGGATCATGCAAGGACCGCCGATGTCGATGTTGGCGCGCGCCGCCTCCACCGTCACGCCGGGCTTCGCGACCGTCTGGCGGAAGGGGTAGAGGTTGACCACGACCATGTCGAGCGGCACGGCGCCGGTGCGCCGCAGGTCGCCCTGGTGCGCGTCGTTGTAGGTCTCGGTCAGGAGGCCGAGGTAGATCTTGAAGTCGAGGGTCTTGACCAACCCCCCTTGCGTCTCGGGCTGTCCGGTATAGTCGGAGACCTGCACGAGGTTGCGCTTCGCGTTCTCCTCGCCGAGCATCTTGCGGATCGCGTCGAACGTGCCGCCGGTGGAGAAGATGCGGACCTCAGGGTTGAGCTCCACCAGTGCGGGAATCAACCCGTCCAGGCCGGTCTTGTCCGACACGCTGCACAGCACGTGGCGGATGCGCACCGAATCGTCGACGTCCCGAACGATGTTTCCTGCCATGGTCACCTCCCGGAGGATGGGCGGCATGATACCCAGGGGCCGCGCGCGTGCAAGACCGCCCGGACGGAAGGAAGAAACCACCGATGGACACCGATGGACACCGAAAGGGAAGGTCGCCCGGATCGCCCCTGTCGGTCGCGGTCGATCTGTGGTGTGATCGGGCGGGTCGGGGGAGCGGAAGGAACGGGACGATGCGCATCCTGGCGTGCGCGGATCTTCACGGCGTGAGCGAGCGCATCGAGTGCGTGCGGGACCTGATCGCGGAGACGTCGCCGGAGGTCGTGCTGCTGGCCGGCGACCTGGCCGGCTACGACGAGGAAGGAGCGGCGCTTGACGCGCTGCGTTCGCCGGTCCCGGTCCTCGGCGTGGGCGGCAACATGGATGGGCCGGGGCTGGTGGCGGAGCTGCTGCGGCGGGGCTGGCTCCTGGACGACGAGCCGCGAGCCGTCGGTGGCTTCACCTTCGGCGGTCCCGCCGTGCGCGGGCCCTGCGACGTGCTGGTCAGCCACTTCCCGCCCAAGGGGACGCTCGATGCAACGCCGTCCGGGGATCACCTCGGCTCCATCCGCGTGCGCGAGCTGATGCGCACGCTCGGGCCCCGCGTGCTGGTCTGCGGTCACGTGCACGAGTCGCCCGGCGTCGAGCGTGCCGGCTCGACGCTCGTGGCCAACTGCTCGATGGGCGCCGGTCGCGCCCGCGGCGCGCTGATCCTGCTCACCGGGGACGACGCCACGGCCGAGCTGCTGTGAATCCCGGGGCTCAGAACGTGCAAGTCCCGGTCGCGCGATCGCAGGTGGTCGGGATGGCGAACATCCGGCTGCACCAGGCGTCGTCGGAGCATGCGGGCAGGCAGAGCCCGGCGGGTTCGCTCGCACCGTCGAGGAACCAGGCGTACGAGTCGAACAGGTCGAGCGCATAGCACCCTTGCGCCCGCTCCGGACAGCCGTTGGCTCCAAGCGCGCCAGCGGGCGCGTCGCATGCCGGCAGGCACACGCGGGAGAGGCAGACGCCGGTGGCGGTCCCGGTCGTCGAGTCGCCGCCGCCGCACGTCCCCTCCCGGCCGAGGCGCTCGTTGCACAGAGAGGTGCAGATGCCCGGATCGGCGCCGAGCAGGTGCATGCAGCGGCCGAGTCCCAGGGGCGACGTGCAGTCCGTATCCAACGAGCAGGCGTGGCCCGGCGGACCGTCGCCGCCGGGGAAGTTGCCCGGCCAGCAGTATCCGTCCGAAGACGTCGCGTCGTACCAGAACCAGTCCCCGGCCGGGACGCAGGCCTGATCGCCGCGGTCAGCCACGCCCAGTGCTCCGGCGTCGCGGCACGCGAAGCCCGCATCACCGGGTCGGGAGCCCACGGTGCACGCGGCGACACAGGTGTAGGACGGCCGCTCGAAGGGGGGGTTGAGGCTCTCCAGCCGGTCGTCGAGCCCGAGGTTGCCGCATCCCGACCCGGCGGGGCACTCGCGGCCGACGAGGTCGCAGCGGTCGAGCACGCAGATACCGCCGATCGCAGCTTCGGCGAAGTGCTCGGCGATGCACCGCCCGTTCGCCGGGCAGTCCGAGTCGTGCTCACAGGGATCGCCGATGCGGCAGTCGCCGCCCGGACAGCCGTTACGATCGCAGCGGAATGTGCACGGGTCGCACGTGTCCGTGCACTCCGATGGCGCAAGGAAGCGCACCTCGCTCGGCTGCCTCACCGCGTCCTCGGCGCCGCCCTCGCCGTCGTGCCAGATTTCGCAGCACTCGCGGTCATTCGAGCAGCCGGGGTAGCAGAACTCGCCCACCAGCGAGCAATCGTACCCGTCCCGGCAGTCGCAATTGGCGGTCCACGGGACGCCGGCGGATGACGCGGCGGAGCACGCGTCGAGGCAGCCGAAGTACCGCTGCCCGGCGGGGTCCGTTCCCAGGCAGAGGCAGGTCGATCCGACGGGGCAGGTTTCGGCGACGTCCGGATCGCAGGCCGCGTCGCCGGTGCCGACGGTCAGGCAGTAGCCGCCACGCCAGCTCGCGTAGATCTCCCCATCGAAGACCTCCGACGTCTCCATCACGCAACGAAGGCCGGGATCGCACTCCGTGTCGTCCAGGCACGTCCGGCCGATCGGACCGTCGATCGGGTCGTTGGGACACTCGAGGCCGGGGTCGCACGCGTCGGAACCGGTGTCCGGCACGTCCACATCCGGCGGATCCGCGCCGTCGTCGGCATCGTCGCGGGCGTCTTCGCGCACGTCCGACCCGCCGTCCGTGTCATCCCGCGCGCCCCGGTCGTCCGGAACGTCGGGATCGAACCCGCCGTCGTCGGGCGTGGGCGCGGCCTCGCGCGGCACGTCCACCAGCCCCGGGTGCGATTCGAAGCACCCTCCCGCCGTCGCTGCGAGGAGGCCGACGAGGATCATCTTTCCGAAGAGCTTCATCGTCACCCCTCCTCGCACCGCCGCGCCGCGTTCCGGCACCGGCGGGCACGAGCGCTGACCCGCCGCATCGTCTCTCCCGTCGTTCCGGAATCGAGTGTACGGCAACGCTTGCGGCGCGTCCACGGCGCCCGATCCGAAGCCGGTCCGAAGACCTGGAACCGCACTTCGAGCGCCACGCGCTGAACTTCGCTTCACCCGACCCGCGCCTCCGATTGACCCGGCCCCCCCGCGTGCGCAGCTTGGCTCCGTGCCCGCCGCGCGGCGCAACCCGCGAGGCCGCGCGCCGCACGGCAAGGGCCGCGAAAGGCGGGACCATGAACGCCCTTTCCTCCCTGGTGACGCTGGTCGGAGGCGCGGTAGCGTTCGCGGCCGCCGCCCTCCTGGAAGCGCTCAAGCGCGTACTGCAGGCGGTGCTGCTGTTCGCCGGCGCCGCCGCCGGACTCGTCGCCGGCCTGGCGTGGCGGGGCGCCGGCTGGCTCGCCCGCGCGACCGGCCTGGTCGCGCTCCGTCGCCGCGCGATGTCGGCCCCGCTGCTGCGCGTCTTCCGCAGGGCGCAGCCGCCGATGTCCGAGACCGAGCGCGCGGCGATCGAAGCCGGCGGCGTGTGGTGGGAGCGCGAGCTGTTCTCGGGACGCCCCGACTGGTCGCGCCTCCTCTCCACCCCGGCCGCGACGCTCACCGTCGAGGAGCGTGCGTTCCTCGACGGGCCCTGCGAGGAGCTGTGCCGGATGCTCGACGAGTGGCGGATCGCCCACGAGTGGGGCGATCTGCCGCCCGAGGCCTGGAGGTTCCTGCGCGAGCGCGGCTTCTTCGCCATGATCATCCCCAAGCGCTACGGCGGGCTGGGGTTCTCCCACTTCGCCCACTCGGAGGTACTGCTCAAGATCTCCAGCCGCAGCCCGACCGCCGCGTCGATCGTCTCCGTCCCCAACTCGCTGGGGCCGGGAGAGCTGCTGCTGCGCTACGGCACCGACGAGCAGCGCGAGCACTACCTTCCGCGGCTGGCCGACGGCCGCGAGGTCCCCTGCTTCGCACTGACCTCGGCGACGGCCGGCTCCGACGCCACGTCGATTCGCGACACCGGCGTCGTCTGCAAGGGGATGTGGGAGGGCCGCGAGGTCGTGGGCCTCCGCCTCAACTGGGACAAGCGCTACATCACGCTGGCGCCGGTCGCCACGCTGCTCGGCCTCGCATTCAAGCTCCACGACCCGGACCGGCTGCTCGGCAGTCGCGCGGAGTACGGGATCACTTGCGCGCTGGTGCCCACGCACCTGCCCGGGGTGACGATCGGACGCCGGCACCTCCCGCTCCACGTCCCGTTCCAGAACGGGCCGACCAGCGGGCGCGACGTGTTCGTGCCGGTGGATCACATCATCGGCGGGCCGGCAATGGCCGGTCACGGCTGGCGCATGCTCGTCGAGAACCTCTCGGTCGGCCGGTCGATCTCGCTGCCCGCCAACGCCATCGGCGGCGCCAAGCTCGGCCTGTACGCGACCGGCGTCTACGCGCGCGTGCGCCGCCAGTTCCGCGTGCCGCTCGCCGCGTTCGAAGGCATCCAGGAGGCGCTGGCGCGGATGGCCGGGAACGTCTACACGATGGACGCCGCGCGACGCATGACGCTCGCCGCACTGGACCAGGGCGACCGGCCCGCGGTGGCCTCGGCGATCCTCAAGTACCACGTCACGCAGCTCGCGCGCACCGTCGGCGACGACGCGATGGACATCCACGGCGGCAAGGGCATCATGCTCGGCCCCGGCAACTACCTCGCCCCGGGATGGCTCGCCGGGCCGATCGCGATCACCGTCGAGGGCGCCAACATCCTGACGCGCTGCCTGATCATCTTCGGCCAGGGCGCCATCCGTGCGCACCCGTACGTGCTGGCGGAAATGGAGGCGGCCGGCGACCGCGACCGGCAGCGCGGACTGCGCGAGTTCGATCGGGCGCTCTTTCGCCACGCCGGCTTCCTGCTCGGCAACGCCGCCCGCGCCGCGCTCGCCGCCGCCAGCGGCGGCCGGACGGCGCTCGCCGCCCCCCCGCTGAGCGTCCTGGCGCACCGCTACCGCACGCTCTCGCGGGAGAGCGCGGCCTTCGCGCTCCTCGCCGACACGGCCATGCTCACGATCGGCGGAGCGCTCAAGCGCCGCGAGCGGCTCTCCGCGCGCCTGGGGGACCTCCTGAGCTTCCTCTACCTCGGGTCGGCCGTGCTCAAGCGCTACGCGGATACCGGCGAGCCCGCCGCCGACCGGCCGGTCGTCGACTACGCGCTCGACGAGCTGGAGCGCCGGTTCGAAACGACCGCGGCGGAGATCCTCGCGAACCTTCCCCACCGCGCCATCGCCGCGACCGTGCGCGCGCTGATCCTCCCCCGCGGTCCGCGGGCCCTCGGACCCGCCGACGCCCTGGCGGCCCGGGTCGCGGCGCTGGTCACGGCGCCCACGGCGACGCGGCAACGGCTGACCGAAGGCATCTTCACCGCGGACCGGTTCGGGATCATCGGCACCCTGGACGAGACGCTCGGACTGGCGCCGCAGGCCGAAGCGATCGAGAAGCGCGTCCGCGCCGCTCTCGCCGCGGGCTCGTTCGCGGCTCCGCCGGGCGCCGGCGAAACCGCCCTGGCCCGGGCGGCGGCGGAGGCCGGCGTGGTTGCCCCGGAAGAGGCGGAGCGGCTCGTGCGCTTCCACGTGCTGGTCGAGCGCATCATCGCCGTGGACGACTTCGACTCGGCCGAGCTGGCCGCGGTACCGCTGGCCGATAACGAAACGGATCGCGTCGCGGCGTGGCGCCAGCGGATGAACGTGGAGCGGGCCGCGACGAGCGCGTCCGTCCGTCGCGACCTCGTCCGCCCCGGGGATTCCCCGGCGTCGGCGGACGAGCTCGACGCCGCTTCGGAGCAATGCTGCGCGGCCTGAGAGCGCCGCCCGGCCCGCGCCCCGGGCCGAAGCCTGGAACCGGAACGCCGCCCGTCGAGCCGCGGAGGGCTACGCGAGCACATCCTTGGGCGCGACGTGCCAGAGCAGCTTCATCCGGCCCGCTTCCAGGCTGCCTTCCAGGAGGGCAACGCCGGCCTTCTTGAAGGCGTGGTCGACTTCGCGGTCCCCGGTCAGCTCGGTCACCAGCTCCCCGCAATCCGGCTCGTGGCCGACGACCAGAAGGTTCCGGGGACGCTTCCGCGCGACGAACTCGAGCGCCAGGCCCTGCACGTCCGCGCCGGGCACCAGGGCCGCGGACAGCTCGACCTCCAGTCCGAGGCTCTTCGCCACGATTCCGGCGGTCTGCCGCGCGCGCACGAGCGGGCTGGTCCAGATCGTGTCGACCTTCAGCTTGCCGCTCTTCAGGAGCGCCTTCACGACCTCTGCGGTCCTGGACTTTCCATCCTCGCTCAGCGGGCGCAGCTCGTCGGTGCCGCGCCATTCCCCGCGCTCCAGAGCGATGCCGTGCCGCATGATGTACAGATTCAAGAGCACCGTCCCTTCACAGGGGGGACGGCAGGGGCGGCGGCCCCGACCGGCCGGACGCGCACCGGCGCCCCTTCGAAGGCCGAGGTCCCGGATAGGGTGTCCACGCGATCGTCGGCGATCACGTCGTTGATGCTCGCGCCCGGATGCCGCGACGCCAACCCCGCGCGCGCGCCGTGCCGCCCGTGCCCCCAACCGAACGGCAAGGACACGGTTCCGGGCATCATGCCGTCCGTGAGCTCGACCGCGACCTCGATCGTGCCGGCCTCGGACGAGACTTCCGCCCGCCCCTCGTCCGTCAGCCCCCGCGCCTTCGCGTCCAGCGGATGGATCTGCAAGGTGCACGAGTCGCGAGCCGGCGCGAGCCGGCGGCAGTTGGCGAGCCAGGTGTTCATCCCGCGCATCGTCCGCCGGCTCACCAGACGCAGCTCGCCGGCCGCTCGGCGCACGTCGTCCGCCAGGAACCGCTCGACGCGCTCCAGGTCCCGGCGGCACGGCTCGGGCGCGAGCTGCGCGCGTCGTCCCGCCTCTTTCAGATGCGCGGCGAGGCGGGGCTGGAGCGGCCCGAGGTCGAGACCGTGCGGGGCGGCGTCGAGTTTCGCCAGCGACAACCGGTGGGGACCGGTACGCAGCAGGAGGTCGAGGACGCGATTCGGGCCGATTGCGCAAGCGGCTGCTGCCGACGCGCGCCACGCCGCGCCGCGCAACCCGCCGCGCCGGCGGCCCGCGGCGGAGAGGATGTCGAGCAGGATCCGCCAGTCCTCGCGCGCCTGGGGATCGGCGCGCAGGACGGGCGGTGCATGCCGTGCCGCGTGGCGCACGGCGTAGGCGTACTCGAGCACCGGCAGGCGGTCGCATTCGAGCGGTGCGAGCGCGGGCAGGATCACGTGCGCGTGCCGTGTGGTTTCGTTCACGTACAGGTCGATGGCGGCCATGAAGTCCAGGCCCGCGAGCGCGTGGTCGAGGCGCGTACCGCCCGGGCGCGAGAGGACGGGATTGGCGGCGACGGTGAGCAGGGCACGGATCCGTCCCGGACCCGGGGTCTCCATCTCCGCGGCGAGCGCGGCCAGCGGCTGCTCGCCGTCGAGGTCCGGCAGACCCGTCGCCCGGCTCGGCCGCCGCCCGCTGGAACCCCGCCGGCCGAGCCGCTCGGCCAGCCCCGCCAGATCGACGACCGGCCGCGCGAACATGGCGCCTCCCTCGCGATCCGTGTTGCCGGTCACGAGGTTGAGCGCGTCGATGAGCCAGGAGGCCGAGGTGCCGAAGGACTGGGTCGTCGTGCCCATCCGGCCATAGCAGACGGCGGGGGACGCGCCGCGGAACTCCCGCGCCAGCCCCGCGATCGTCGCCGCCTCGATGCCGACCAACGCCGCCACGCGCTCGGGCGGATAAGCCTGCGCGATGGCCCGCAGCTCCTCCTCCCCGTCGAGTAATCCGGCCAGGGCGCCCGGGCAGACGGGCCCCTCGCCCAGGACGACGTGCAGCAGCGCCAGGAGCAGCAGGACGTCGGTCTCGGGGCGGATGAACAGATGGCGATCGGCCAGCGCCGCCGTCTCGGTGCGCCGCGGATCGACGACCACGACGCGGCCGCCGCGCCGCCGGATGTCGGCGATGCGCCGCCCGCAGTCCGGTGCGGTGAGCAGGCTGCCGTTGGACACGGCGGGGTTGGCGCCCAGGACCAGGAGGAACCTCGTGCGGTCGATGTCCGGCACGGGCAAGAGGGCCTGGTTGCCGTACACGAGCAGCGAGGCGAGCATGCGCGGCCAGGCGTCGGTGGAGTTGGCCGAGAAGACGTTGTGCGTCCCGAGCACGGAGGCGAAGAAGGGGAGGGCGAGCAGCGTCGCGGCGTGGTGGCCGGCCGGGTTCCCGAAGACCACGCCGACGGCGTCGCTCCCGCACTCCCGCGTCACGCGGGCGAGTCCCGCGCCGACCTCGTCGAGCGCATCGGCCCAGGAGATCTCCTCCCAGTCGTTTCCGCGGCGGCGCAGGGGCCGGCGCAGGCGATCGGGATCCTCCTGCAGGTCGGCATGGGCGACGACCTTGGGGCAGACGTGGCCGCGGCTCAGGGGGTCGTCCGGGTCGCCGCGAATCGACCGCACCCTCGCGCCGTCATGGTCGACGACGACTCCGCAGCACGCGTCGCACAGCCCGCAATACGAGAACGTCCGTCGCGGTTCGTCCACTGCAGGAGATCACCACGAGCGGCTGCGGGACACAAGCGCGACCGGTGCGGGTCCGCGAAGGCTACTCCCCGGCGGCGATCGACTCGACGCCCTCGCCGTCGCGGTCGGGCGACCAGTCGCCCCACACGCGCTCGGCCACCTTGCAGTACCCGTCGCAGGTCCAGAACGCGTTGGAGTTGTAGTTCCACCCGAGGTGCTCGGAGTCCCCCGCGCCCTGGGTCGTGATCAGGAACTTGTTGGGCAGCGCCATCATGGCGTCGGCCTGCTTCTCGGGCGAAAGCGAATCGCCGGCCTGCGCGTCGGCGGGCACCCAGCCGTAGCCGGGGTAGTAGACCTCCGGCCAGCGGTGGAAGACGTTGTCGGTGGAGGCGTCGTCGCCGCGAACGACGATCGAGCCGACGTACCGTGCCGGAATGCCGGCGGCATGGCACATCGCCAGGAAGACGAAGGTGTACTCGGAGCACGACCCGTTGCCGCGCGTCAGCACCGCAGGCGCCACGTTCCATCCGCCCGAAAGCTCGTAGAACATGTGGTCCTGGACGTACCGCGCGATCCGCCGCACCATCCGGTACAGGTTGCGCTCGTCGCCGAGCGCCGCGTCCACCGCGTCCCGGATGACCGGATCGTCGATGCGGAACTTCGAGCCGTCCTTCGTGTACCGCCCGCGGATGTCGCTCGGCACCGCCGACAGGCCGCCCACGCGGTCGGGATCGACGTGCCAGCGCACCGACCAGGTCGACAGCTCGACGGTCATCGTGACCCGCAACGACTCGTTGGGGCCGAGGTCCGCGGCGTGGAAGCGCGCCGAGCGCTGACCCCAGCGGTCGGTGACGAGCTCCGCGGGCTCCGGATCGAACCGCGGCTCGCCGGCAAACGTCTGGTTCTCGCGCTCCTCCGGGACGGCCACGTAGATGTCCACCGAGCGCACGGTCCCGGGGCCGAAGTTGTAGACCTCGTGGACGAACGTCACGGTCTCGGCTCGCGGGTCGGTCCGCACGACCGTCGGCAGGGCGCCCAGCTCCAGGGCATCGACGCGCTGCCGGTCGCGGTCGGCGAGGAGCAGGCGGCCGTCGAGAATCGCGGCGCCCGCGGGGTACGGGCCCGGCGATGGGAACATGTCGACGATCGTCCCGTCCTCGGGCGAGACGCGGTAGACCTTGTCCTTGGTGCGATCTGCCACCCACAGCCAGCCGTCGGCGCCGCCGCGCGCGGGCGCCTGCCACGCCAGGCCCAGCATCTCGGTGCCGCGGTCGCCGCCGCTCCCCGGGGCCGGCACGGAGACGATCGTCGTGCCGTCGTCGCTCGAGATGCGGTGGAGCTTGGTCCCGTCGGCCAGCCACAGGTTCTCCCCGTCCCAGGCCAGGCCCTGCGGCGTGTCGACCGGCGAATCGAAGCGCTGCTCCACGAGGCGCGACTGCGGGTTGACCCCGTAGATCTTCTTCTCCTCGGAGTCGGCGACCCACAGGAGCTTTCCGTCCCAGGCCAAACCCTCGGGCCACGGCCCCGGCGCCGGCAGGCGCTCGCGGACCTCGCCCGTCTCCGGGTCGAGGGCGAGCAGCTCCCGCGAGCCGCGATCGACGAGCCAGAGTCGCGAGCCGGCGACCGCCATCCCGCCGGCGCGCTCCGCCGCGACGGGGAACGCCACGCCCCACGGCTCGCCGTCCGCCGGCTCCGGGACGGTGGTCGCCAGGAGCGTCGACGCGGCGGCCGCGGCCGCGACGACCACGACCAGGGCGGCGGCGGCGAGCAGCGGACGCAGCCGGCGGTGCGGGTCCAGGGCGCGCATCATCGCCCCCTACTGCACGCGCTTGATGATGTGGTAGCCGAACTGCGTCTCGCAGATGCCGGCCTCGTTGACGTTCAGGCGCAGCGACAGCGCCTCGAACGCCGGGACGAACTGCCCGTCGGGACGAACCGGGTAGGGATCGCCGCTCTGCGCGGTGCCGGGATCCTCGGAGTAGTCGAACATCAGCGCCTGCACGTTCTGGCCGTCCCGCACCTTGCGGAGCAGGTCGAGCGCGAGCTTGTCCGCCTCCTCCTTGGTGCGCTTGGCGGCGCGAGGGTCGGTGTTCTGGCCGGAGGTCTCCATCCAGCCGATGAGGATGTGGCGGACCTGCGCCGCGTCCGTCACCGGCTCGCGAGACATGATGTCCCGGGAGATGACCTCGACCGGCGGAGCGGACGGCGGAGGCTCGGCCGGCTGCGTCGGCCCGGCGGTGGTCGCGGTCGCGCCGTTGTTCGCGGTCGTCGCAGCAAGCTCGTCCCCCGATTTCGCCGGGGTGTCTACCGGCGCCGAGGAGGGCGACGAACCGCTCGAGGTCGCCTCCGCCTTCTTCTTGCAGCTCATCGCCGGCAACAGGACACACACCGCCACGAGCACCGCGAACCGTACGCTCATCGGTCACCTCCTCGCCGGAACATTCCCCCGGCGGGCGCGAGAATACACCAAACGGGGAAGGCGCGATCCACAAGCGTGCACGATTTCGCACGCGGCGTGCGCCGTTCCGCTGGACCGGCCGGGGACGACGCGGTAGGGAGTCGGCGGTCCGCCTCCGCCAAGGCTTCGGCGGACGGGTGTCGGCCCTTCGACGAGCTCGGGGCCCTTCGACGGGCTCAGGGCCCTTCGACGGGCTCAGGGCAGGCGGTCGGTGAAGGGGCGATGATGCGAATTCCAGTCATGCTCACCTGTCTCGTGTCCGGCGTCGTCGCTTGCGACGGCGGGAGCGCGCGGCCGCCCGGGGACGTCGCTAATTCCGAGACGGAAGACGGCGGATCGGAGGGCCTCGCGGACGACGCGGGGGCGGAGAGCGAGGCCGGCGACACGGCAGAGGACGGCGGTGACGACGACGGGGGGTGGGAGTACACGGAGGAGCGCGAGCCGTGCGCCGCCCGCAATCCCGTGCGCAACGCGTACTGGGGCGACCTGCACGCGCACTCGCGCCTGTCGTTCGACGCGTACGGCTACGACCTGCGCGTGACGCCGGACGAGGTCTACGCGTTCGCGAAGGGGGGCGAAGTCCGGCTGCCGCCGCTCGACGGCGACGGCGTGGGGACCCGCGTCGTCCGGCTCGACCGGCCGCTCGACTTCGCCGCGCTCACCGACCACCTCGATCTGGTCGGCGAGGTGCGGTTGTGCACGGCGCCGGGCTCGTCCGCGTACGACACCGCCGAGTGCGCCGCCTTCCGCGCGGGCGGCGAGGCCGCGGTGGCGGACTTCGGGATCCTGCTCGCCGGCAGTCCGCCGCGCCGCATCGCGGCGATCTGCGGGGCGGACGGCACGGCGTGCGCGGCGGCGGCGGCCGAGGTGTGGGGCGAGATGCGCGAGGCGGCCGAGGCGGCCTACGACCGCACCGCCGCGTGCGGCTTCGTCTCGTTCGTCGGCTACGAGTACACGGCGACGCCGATGGTGTCGAACCTGCACCGGCTCGTCGTCTTCCGGACGGCCGCCGTCCCCGAGCGCCCGCCGACGGTGTTCGAGCAGCCGACGCCGCTCGGGCTCTGGACCGAGCTGGCGGCGACGTGCCTGGACGCCGGGATCGGGTGCGACGCGATTTCGCTTCCCCACAACAGCAACTGGAGCAACGGCCGGCTCTTCGCGCTCGACTACGGCGGCGCCGCGACGCTCGACGAGCAGCGCACGGTCGCGACGCTGCGCGCGCGCCTGGAGCCGGTCTTCGAGATCTTCCAGCACAAGGGCAACCAGGAGTGCAGCAACGGCTTCGCCGCCGTCCTGGGCCTCCCCGACCCGGTATGCGACTTCGAGCAGATTCGGCTGCCGCCGTTCGAGGACTGCGGCGACGGGGTCGGCTCGGGCGGCGTGATTCTGCGGGGCTGCGTTTCCGCGCTCGACTTCGCCCGGAACGTGTTGAAGGCGGGGATGCAGGAAGAGGAACGCCTGGGAATCAACCCCTACCGGCTCGGGTTCCTCGGCGCGACCGACACGCACAACGGGACACCGGGGAACGTCGGCGAGGTCGGGTTTCCGGGACACGTCGGCCTGGTCGACGATACGCCGGTGAAGCGGCTGGGCGACGGCACGGTCACGCACGACGGGCTCATCAACAACCCCGGCGGCCTGGCGGCGGTGTGGGCCGAGGAGCGGAGCCGGGACGCGATCTTCGAGGCGATCCGGCGGCGCGAGACGTTCGCCACCAGCGGCCCGCGCATCACGGTGCGTTTCTTCGCGGGGTGGGACTACCCCTCGGACCTGTGCGGCCGGGGGGACCTGCCGGCCGTCGGCTACGCGCAGGGCGTGCCGATGGGCGGCGACCTGCCGCCGTGGCCGGGAGCGGGGGCGCCGAGCTTCGTGGTGCGGGCCGAGGCCGATCCCGGCACCGCGGAGGCGCCGGGAACGCCGTTGCAGCGGGTGCAGATCGTGAAGGGATGGATCGGCACCGACGGGACGGCCCACGAGCGCGTCTTCGACGTCGCCGGCGACCCGGACGGCGCGGCGTACGTCGATCCGGCGACCTGCGAACGTTCGGGGACGGGGCACGACTCGCTGTGCGCCGTGTGGACCGACCCCGAGTTCGACGCGGCGGCGCGTGCGTTCTGGTACGTCCGCGTGCTCGAGGTCCCGACCTGCCGCTGGAGCGCGCGCGACTGCCTGGCGCTCGACCCGGCCGACCGTCCCGCCGTCTGCTCGGACCCCGCCGTGTCGCACGAGATCCGCGAGCGGGCGTGGTCCTCGCCGGTGTGGTACGCGCCGGTTAGTGGAACAGGTCCTTGAGGTCGTCCAGGAGCTTCTTGAACTTGCCGGGCTTCTCCGGGGGGATGTCGGCGTCGATGACCTTGACGTCCTTCGGCGTGCGGCGGCGGTAGTTGCCGGCGAGGATTTCCCAGACTTCGCCCGAGTGCGCCCACTCGTCGACGTGCCTGGCGCGCCAGACGGTGAAGGGGTGCGTCATCCCCGACTGCTGCCAATCGATGATGATCTGATCCAGCCAGTTCTCGCTGGCGAGGTCCTGGACCTCCTTCGCCTGCGCCAGCAGGTGCTCGATCTGCAGCTCGGGCATCATCTTGGGCGAGCCGGAGGCCAGCTTGAGATGGGTGCGCAGGCAGGTGCGGTAGTCCCGCGTCACCAGCAGCTCGGCGCGGTCGGCCGTCAGCTCCGCGCAGCGCTCCCACTTGCGGAAGGCGAAGTACAACGCGAGCATCACCGGACCCGCCAGCGGCGTGGCGCGGACCAGCATCCGTCCGATGAGGTAGTACAGGATCGCGGCCGCGGTCTTGTACAGCACGTGCCCGGCCTGCATGTGGCCGACCTCGTGCGCGATGACCGCCCGCAGCTCCGCCTCGTCCAGCAGCTCGATCAGCGACGTCGTCAGGCAGAGCTGGTAGCGCTCCACTCCGGTCGTCCAGGCGTTCGGCTGGGGATGCTGCACGATGTAGGTCTCCGGCAGCGAGCCCAGGTCCATCCGCTTCGCCGTCGCCTCGACCAGCGCGTGGATCGACTTCACCCGGTCCTCGCGCACCTCGAGGAAGTTCTGCTTCATCAGCAGGCGGTAGGTGCGATCGAGCCCGTGCTTGAGCAGGAAGCGCAGGAAGGTGCCCGTGCCCGGCACGCGGCGCAGCGCCTCCAGCGCCTGGCGGTCCAGCGGATGTTCGTAGGCCCGCGGGTCGAGCGAGGTGAGCACCTCCGCGGGGCCGAGGAACAGCTCGCCCTTGCAGCGGCCGCAGCGTGCCCCGTCCGGGTTGCGCAGCGCCTCCTCGACGTCCAGACGGTTCCGGGTCTTGCAGTGCCGACAGCCCAACTCTCTTTCCATGGGGAGGAACGATACCCGGGCGGCCGACGGGGAGCAACGGCCGACGGGGGAACCCGGACAAGGAGAGGTGGGGAGGTCGACTGAAGAGGTGGCGAGGCGCGGTGGTGTAGATGCCGTGGCGCGGCGGGGCGCCGCGCTACGGGCATCGGCATCCGGACCCTCCCCCTCTCCCCAGCCGGCCTCTCCACCTCTCCTTGTGCGGTCGCACCTTCGCCGTTCGGGCCTCGGCGCGCAGGCCGGAAGAGGCTGACATGCTCCCTTGCTGGACAGGAACGCTCGACGCGGTTACGGTGAGGGTGTGCGAGGTTCCGAGGCCGGCCCGGGGGAGATCATTGGCGACGAACGGCGGGCGTCTGCCGCGTCGCAGCGCGTCGCCGCCGTCACGCTCGCCGCGCTCACCGCCGTTCTTGCCTGCGCCCTGGCGGTACCGCCGGCGCCGGTCGAGGCCGGCGCGCCCGTCTTCTCGTCGCCGCCTCCCGCGCCTTCGGGACCGGGCGATCACAGCACGCCCACGCCCGAGATCGCCGCTTCGGTCGGTCCCTCGCCCGACGCGGCGCTCGTCCCGCCCTCTTCGCGGCGCCTGCCGCGGCCGGAGGGCTTCCCGACGCCTTCCAGCGCGCCGCCCGGTCGCATCGAGCGTCCTCCTCAGCGCGTCTCCTGACGTACCGACCAGAACCGGCGCACGCGCCCCGCGGGGCGGTGCGCGCAGCGGCGGCGTCGAGGCGCGGCGAGCGTTTCCGGCGCCCGACCGGGCGCCCAGGACGCGCAGAGGAGGAAATCGAATGTCCGCATCCATCGAACCAAGCAGGGTTGAGAAGTCGAAAAAAGGGGGCACGCCACGGGAATCCGCGGCCGCGGCCGGCGAGGCCGCCGACCGCAAGGGCGTGGAGAGGGTGGCCGCGGCGACGGGACCGTCCAAGGACGGGAAGCAACGCACGTGGATGGAAGCCCACGGCGGCGGGTTGTTCATCGGCGGCGCGTTCGCGTTGATCGCGCTGCTGGTCGTGGTCCGCAGCTCCTGCAACTGACGCTCCGCTCCGCCTTTTCCCAATTCGTACCCTCCTCGTGTAGGCTCCTGCCCGGCGAAGGGGGAGGGAAGGGTGCGACGATGAAGTGGACGGCATGGAGCGTGGCGGCACTGCTCGTGCTGGGCGGCTCGTGCAAGAAGAAGGGCGAAGAGCCGCCGGCGAGCGTACCGGCGCCGGCGGCCGAGGCAGGTGCGCCGGTCGGCCCGGCGGCGACGCCGGATGCGATGGCATCCTCGCCGGCGGTGCCGGATGACGCCGGCGCGACGGCTCCGCCGCCGAGCGCGCCGCCGCCCGTCCTCCTGGTCACCCAGTCCCGGTTCGTCACGGAGCTGCAGCCGGACGGCACGACGAAGCAGAAGCCCGGACCGGCGACGCTGATCGTGCTCCGCCAGGCCGGGGCCGAGTGGGAGCCCGAAACGATCGAGGATCCGGACTCGAACGTGTTCCACAAAGCGATGGTCTTCGATCCCGACGGCAAGGGCCCCGCGGTGCTGACCATCGGTGCGATGGGCGCGTACCTCAAGGCGTGGCGGAAGGACGGCGAGGAGTGGACAGCGACGACGCTGTGGCACCCGACGTTCGGGGGCTCGTTCGATCGCCTGCGGGACGTCGAGATCGGCGACGTCACCGGCGACGGCATTTCGGAGATCGTCATCGCGACGCACGACCAGGGAGTCGTCGGTGTCCTGCGCCAGGTCGACGGGGCGTGGCAGGCGACCGAGCTGGACCGGCGGCCGGGGATCTTCGTGCACGAGGTCGAGATCGGCGACATCGACGGCGACGGGAAGAACGAGTTCTTCACGACGCCGAGCCAGCCGAATACATCGAGCGGCGAGCAGCAGGGCGGCGGCATCGACATGTACCGCTGGGACGGTTCGACGTTCGTGCGCACCCCGGTGATGTGGTCCGACGCCGCTCATGCCAAGGAGATCCTCGTGGCGGACCTCGACGGCGACGGCAAGGCCGCCCTGCTCGCCGTGCTCGAAGCGAAGACGGAAGCGGGCAAGGACTGCACGAAGGACCCGGCGATGGTCCCGCTGCGGATCGTGCTCTACGAGCCCGACGGCAACGGCGGGTTCGCGGAACGGACGCCGACGACGCTGCCCGACTGCATGTGCCGCTTCCTCACGTGGGGCGACGTGGACGGCGACGGCACGAACGAGCTGGTCGCCGCGACGAAGAGCGCCGGCGTGTGGCTCCTGCGGCGGCCCGAGCGCGGGGAGGGCACGGCCGAGCTGATCGACGGCGAATCGGGGGGCTTCGAGCACGCCACGCTGGTCGCCGATCTCGACGGTGACGGCGTTTCGGAGATCGTCGTCGCGGCCGACAACCAGGGCGCGCTGCGCCGCTATCGCTGGAACCCCGGGTCCAGGTCCTTCGACCGCGAGACGATCTTCGACCTGGGCACCGATCAGATCACCTGGAACGTCACGGCGGGCATCCTGCCATGACGAAACGTGCCGGCGGCGTCCTCCTCCGCGCGAGACGCGGCGCCTGAGCCGCGATGCCGTGGCGCCGCCGGACGCTCCTCGAACCCCTGCCCGCGTGGCCGGAGCGTTTCGGCATCCGCGGTCCGCGTGCGCTGGGACGCGATCTGTGGACCGTGCTGCGCCACGTCCCGCGCGGCGACCGCTACACGTTCGGCCCGGCCAGCGCCGGGCTGCTGCGCCCGGACCTCGCGCTTCCGGCCTTCGCGGGGTTCTTCCCGGCCGACGGCATCGCGCCGGTCTTCAACTTCTTCGACCGCACGGCGGGCGGTGCCGCGTACCACGTGACCGTCACGCGCCGGCGGATGCGCGACTGGCGCGGCGGCCGGCTGTCCTACGACGAGCACGACGGGACGGACTTCGTCTGCCCGCCCGGTTCGCCGCTCTGCGCGGCCGCGCCGGGCGTGGCCGTCGCCGTGCGCGACTGCTGGCTGCGCGGCGGCCTCACTCTCTGCATCGACCACGGCCACGGCGTCGTCACCCAGTACTCGCACCTGAGCCGCGTCCTGGCCGACCTCGGCGCTCCGGTGCGCCGCGGCGAGGTCGTTGCGCTGTCCGGCCACTCCAGCCTGGACATGACGGCGTTCTTCCCCTTCGTGCCCCCGCACATCCACTTCATGGTCTGGGTCCGCGGGCGCCCGGTCGATCCGTACCTCGCTCCCGGCGAAGACCGTACCGCCGGAACCTGGGCGCACGGCAACCGTCCCCGGACGGCAGCCGGACCGCTCGACGGGGACCCGCCGCCGCCCGACGCCGCCGAACTCGCGGTGGATCGCGCCGCGCTCGAGCGCGCCCTGGCCGGATGCCTGGATCCCGCCGTGCGCGCGATGGTCGAAGCTGCCGCGTCCGACGCGGGACGAGCGGCGCTGCTCGAGGACAGCCTGCACCACGATCGGCCCTCGTGGAGCGAGGAGGCGCGCGCGACCGGCCTGCGCGCTCCGACCGACCCTGGTTCCGTCCGCCTCACCCTCCCGCTCGAGGCAAGCTCCTACCGCTCCGCCGCCCCGGCCGATGTGCGCTGGACCCGGCCGTGACCCGGCGGGAACCGGGACCCGCCGGAGGAGGCCGTCGCTCGCGGCAGCGGCTCTGCTCGCCCCCAATCGCGAAGCAGATTCCTCGACGATTGACAGATCCTCTTCCACCGCGAATACTCCGACCGTCCGTCCGGGGGGAGACCGCGCGAAGGGAAGGGAAACGTCTTGTCGGCGCTGCGCCTAGCGTTGATCCTGATTCTCGCCGTTGCCCCTGCTTGCGAACGCGAGCCGGGCGGAGCGCTTGACGCCGCCGACACGCCGGTCGACGCGGCGCCGGACTCCGCCGAAACGACGGTGGATGGAGAAACCGACGACGACGCGGGCGGCGAGGTCGTCCCGGACGTCGACGAGCCCGAGGACGCGGGGGCGGAGGACGCGGCACCGCCGTGCCTCGAGCCGGACGCCGAGTGCGCGGCGAGCGCGTGCCACTCGCCGCCGTTCAGCGTGACCTGCATTGCCGGCACGGTGCGCGACGACACCGGCACGCCGCTGGGCAACCAGGTCGTCTCGGCGTGCCTCGACGGCCGGTGCTTCTCCGGCCGCAGCCGCGAGGACGGCTGGTTCGCGCTCCGGCTTCCCGGGAGCTTGACGAACAGCCTGGGGATGCACTTCCCCTCCGACCCGCCGCGGCTCGAGCCGTTCTGCCGGTTCCGCGACCTGTGCGACGGCGCCGTGCACGTGTGCGCCGACCTCCGGCTGTACCCGGCCCCGACGACGGGGACCGCGGTGCCGCTCGCGCCACCGCCGGACTCCCCGCTGGCCGCGGACCTGCGCGTCGAGGCCGACGACGGTGCGGCCCTGGTCCTTCCCGCCGGCGCGGTGGTTCTGCTGCCCATCGGCTTGCCGGACTGGATGGCGCTCACGCGCTTCCCGCTCGAGGAGCACGTGCCCTGCTTCCTCGATCCCGCGCGGCTGCCACTCGCGCTGTGGGCCGTCACGCCGGGCAACGCGCAGATCATCGAGCCCGGGACGATGACCGACCCGGTGCTGCGGGCGGCCGGGCTGGACCTCCCCAACGAGTTCGGCCTCGCGCCGGGTACGGCCGTCGACGTCTACATGGTCGGCGGCGGACACCAGGAGACCGGTCTGGAGACCGGCGAGTGGGCGCCGATGGCGACCGCGACCGTCACGCCGGACGGCACGCGCATCCGGACCGACCCCGGCCAGGGCCTGGGCGACCTCACCTGGTTCGGCATCTACCCGGCGGAGTGACTCCCCCAGTCCTCGGGCAGGCCCTCGCCCTCGCGCCAGGCGCAGATCGTCCGCAGGGCCTGGAGGTCGGCCGCTGCGGCGAGGGCGCGCAGATCCTCCTCCGTCGCCCCGTTCCCGGCGCCGACGACCAGCTCGCAGCGGTCGGCCAGCCACAGCCGCAGCTCGGAGCGCGCCCCCGCCTCGAGCACCACCGCATCCAGGCCGCCGAGGCGCAGCGAAGTCCGCTCGACGCCGGCGGGAAGCCGGGCGGCGAGGATCGCCGCGCCCGTGCCGGGTTGCAACGTGCAGTCGCGGTAGTGGTCCAGGATCGCGACGGTGACGGCGGCGCCCTGCCTGGCGCAGGTCGCCCGCGCCACGGCGGCGGCGTCGACTTCCGCCGCCGCCGCGCAGCTCCATCCGGCCGGCGGGACCCGGGGACCGGGCGGGCCGGGCAGGCAGGCGCGCAAGCGATCCGGCGGTATGGGGAGCAGGCCACCGTCCAGCCGCTCGACCGCCGGCGCGGGCGTCGGGAACGAGGAGGACGGGCACGCGGTCTCCGGCGCCGGTGGACGGGCCGGGGGCGCCGACTCGCGCGGCCGCGGCAACGGCAGGTCGAAAGTCTCGGCGAACCGCCGCGCCGCCTGCATCGCCACGCAGGCACCCGCGTATCCGCCGTTGCACGCGCGTTGGAAGCGCAGCAGCGACTGGTAGATGTCCACCCGCTCGCCGTCGCCGTGGAAGTAGCGACCGGCGAGCCCGGCGCAGGCGACGAGCGACCCCAGCTCGCAAGCCTGGTCGAGGAGGCGCGTGCCGCGCCGCACGTCGCTCGAGGAGCCTTCGCCCGCCAGCAGGCTCTGGGCCAGCCGGCGGCACCCCTCGGGGTGCTTCCGCTCGCACGCGCGCTGCCACAAGGTTCGCGCGTGCGCCTGGCCGGCCTCGAGGCCGGCGAGACCCGCCGCGTACCAGCTTGCCGCGCGCAGGCAGGCCGAGAGGTCTCCCTTGCGGCAGTCCGACTCGAGCACGGCGGGGTCTTCGGCGGGAAGCAGGGGTTCGCTCGCGACGGCGGCCGTCGCGTCGAGCGGCGCGACGGCCTCTCCCGCCTCCGCGTCGGCGAATGCTGCCGCCTCGTCCGCGCGCGCGGCGTCGAGCGGCACCGCGGCATCCGGTGCGGCGGGAGCGGGCGTCGCGTCGGCTTGGAGTGGGGCGGCGTCGGCGCGTGCGGCGGGGCGGCGGGCGCACGAGGCGGCGGCAGCGGTCAGCGCCAGGGCAAGGGCCACGCGGCGAGCGAGGCGGGCCGGACTCCGGCCGGCGCCGTTCCTGCATGGCGGGGGAGATGGTGTCGCGGCGTCCTCACGACCCGGGCGGACCGTCCGGGACCAGGGCGGACACGTGCCAGACGGCGCGGTAGAAGTCGCGCGAGCGGCGGAAGCGGTATTGTTCCTCGGAGAAGACGAGCGGGACTTCGGCGGCGGCGATGCCGGCGTTGTCGACCGGGAGGATCTCGCCGCCGGCGTAGACGAGCGGCCGGAAGGTCTTGAAGCCGAAGGTCCGCAGTCCGGGCAGGTACGGGAAGTTCTTGGGGGAGAAGTGCTTGAAGGTGACCGTGCCGTCCAGGTGCCCGTCGACGGCGACGAGCGAGACGCCGCCGGTATCGTCCTCGATCCAGTCGGTGATCACCAGGAGATGACCGTACGGCCAGACGTACACCGTCCCCGGCCGCAACGCCGAACGGGACATCTCGATCGGGTAGAAGTCGGAGTCGTCGTCCTCGGGCAGCGTGCGCGGCGTGGCGGAGTGGACGCCGACGACGACCCACGTTTCCAGGAAGCGGTTGAACCGCTCGACCGGATCGGTCTTCCCCCGGTAGCGCTCCGTGAGGTTCGAGCGCTCCTCGTAGCACTCGGCGCCCTGGAGGGCGTTGCGGCGGTTGCAGCGCTGGAAGCGGAACGGCAGCTCGAACTTCCAGGCGAAGTAGGCCCGCAGCATGTAGGGCAGGTCTCCGCAGTCCGCGCGCGCCCGGACGGCGGTGGGCCGCGGATTGTCGGCCGTCCCCGTGTCGTCCTCGTCCCAGCCCAGCGCGCCGTAGAGCACGTTCCGCGCCGGATCGCGGAACACGGCGTGCAGGCGGTGCCAGGCGGCGCGAGAATCGCCGGGGGTGCGGAACAGCCGGGACACCCAGACGGAATACAGGTCCTCCAGAGCGCCGCTCCACGCGCGCCGGATCGGCCACACCCCGTCACCGTCGGCGGTGCGCTCGCGCGCCGGGCCGGCCGGGAGGACGCGCAGGCTCGAGCACCCGAGGATCGTACCGGCCACGGGGTCCCGCAGCGTCACGGCGTAGTCGCCGGCCGCCAGTGCGCCGGTGCGGAACTCGCTGCCGAAAGGACCGGGGCCCCACTGATCCGAGGGCTCCAACGTCACGGCGTCCTCCGGGCCCGAGAGCTCGGTGACGAACGGCGCAAGCTGCTCGCGCGACACGGCGACCAGGCGCACGGCCTCGCCCGCGCGCGGCTGGAACGGGAACGAGAACGCGATCGCGCGCGCCGGAACGCCCGCGCAGGTCTGCGACGGCTCCTCCGGCAGGAGCGGCGCAGGTGTCGCCGCCGGCGCCGGCGCGGCCGAAGCCGGCACCACTTCCGCCGCCGGCCGGCTCGAGACCGGCGCCGAGGGCCTGGCGGGAGCGTCGTGATGGACCAGTGTCGGAGCGACGCACAGGACCAAGATGAGCGAGGCGAGCCCCGCCCCGATGCGGAGGGACGGTTTCACGATTCCAGGGTACCGAAAGGCTCCGGGTCAGGTCACGAGCTTTTTTTGGGGTGCCCCGATTGTCCCGCTGAACGCATGTCCGGGGCGGTCCGGGCTAGAACGCGGAGGGGCGCCGCCGCTCGGCATGCCAGACGCGGTACATCTCCATCTTGCGCTGTTGCGGGAACGGGGCGTGGTGGACGCAGGGAGCGTACTCCGTCGAGCCGCGCCGCGCGCCCCAGCGCGCCTCGACACAGTCGTTCGGGTTGTACGCCTGCTCGAACTCGACCGTGCGCTCGACGAGCTGGCCGAGCGTCAGGGTCCAGGGGGTGCCGTCGGTCCTGCTGTACGTGATTGACAGCTCGTCCTTGCTGCGGTCCCACTCGGCGAGGAGGTCGCTGCGGACTTGGCTCGGGGACTTGCCGGCCGGGATCTTGAAGATGTCGGAGTTGTCACGGACGAAGTCCGGGAACTGCGCCAACGCGTCGAACGTCAGCAGGAGGCGCAGGTCGCGCGCCGGGGTCGAGTAGTCCTCCCACGGCCCCACGGTCTCGAAGATCGCGCCTCCGTCCGGCATTTCGATGGTCGCCCACGCGTTGAGCTTCTGGTAGTCGACACCGACCTGGACGGAGCTGACCCGCTCCTCGAGCAGCTCGATCAACGCCTCCATCTGGGAGCGATAGGCCTTGACCGGGTCGAGCGGGATCGGGTTGAGCAGCTTGTCGACGGTCCGATAGAAGTCCGCGGCGTCGGTGAAGGAGTACTGGTCGAGCGAGCGGTTGCCGTAGTCGGGGCTGGCCGCCAGCTCGGCGTTGGTCATGAACCGGACCTTGCCGCGCTGGACGATCGCCGGCCGGAACGCCTTGAAGCCGCCCGTGGGCAGCCGGGGGTCGAAGAAGAAGTTGGCCTTCGAGAATCGCTTGTGCGACACGGTCAGGTCGGGGTGCGCGTCGACCGCCAGCAGCATTCCCATCCGATCCTCGGTCCCCGGCACCCAGCGCACCAGCACCAGCACGTGGCCGTTGGGGTCCGCATAGGTGACGCCCGGGCGGAGCGCCTCGCGCGAGAGCGCCACGGGGTACAAGTCGCTCGCGCCGTCCTCCGGCACGGTCCGGACCGTCCCGGAGTGGACCGTGTTGGCCACGGTGAGCCCGACGAAGCGGTTGAAACGATCCACGACCGAAGGCACGTCGTCCCACTTCGGATCGAGGTTGCTGACCGGTTCGGGCTCGCAGATCGGCCCGTGGATCCAGTCGCCGCGCAGGCACGATCGCACCGCGAACGGCAACCCCATCTTCCAGGAGAAGTAGGCGCGCAGGAAGAAGGGCGTGTCGGCACAGTCGGGCGTCAGGTACACCTTCATCCCAGCGTCGGCATCGTCCTCGCGCAGCCCGAGATACCCGTACAGGATGTTGCGCTTCGGGTCCCGCAGCACCTGGTGCAGGGGGCGCCAACCGGCCTTCGCGCCGACGTCGACGAGGAACAGGCGGGCGATCCACGCCGAGTACAAGTTCTCCATCTCGTGGTTCCAGGCCCGCGTGATCGTCCATGCGCCGCTCGCGATCGCCGGCGCCGCGACGACCTTGTCCGCCGGCACCACCGTGACCGTCCCGCAGGCATGGGGATGCGCCGCATCCTTCGAGGCCAGCAGGAACTGGTGCGTCCCGGCCGCCGGCGCGTCCACCATCGCCGTCCAGGCGTACGGCGGTCCGCCCCACGCCAACGAGCCCGACAGCCGCGCCCACCCCTCGGACTGCTTCTGCGCCAGCGCCGCGGGAACCAATTCCCCCTCCGCGACGGCCACCACGCGCAGCGGCTTCCCCTCCTGCGGTTGGGCCGGCGAGAAGAAGAACTTCGCCTGGGCCGACCCGGACTCCGGACACACCACCTCGACGTCCCCCCCCGCAATCGCCGCCTCCGGCGGCGGGAGCTCCTTCGGTGCGGCTTCTTTCGCAGGCTCGACTAAAGGCTCCTGCACCTCCTTCGACGCCGCCGTCTCGACCGCGACCGGAGTCCCCGATGGCTCGGAAGTCACCGGCTTCGCCGCTTCCGGCGACTCCGCCGCCCGAGGCGTGGTCGCCGCCTCCGCGGGCGTGGACACCCTCCCCGAGGGGTTGTCGTCCGGCTGCTGTCTCCCCGGGATGCTGCACCCCGAGACGAACCCGATACACGGGACGACGCCGGTCACCAGCGCAGCGAGGACGCCCGTCCCCCGCCACCCTGCGATCCGTTGCCTCGACCTCCACGCCAACATGCCTTGTTTCCCTCTCTTCGCCGGACGCCCACCCGTCGTACCGTCCGATGCGTTCCTCTGTGACCCGCCCACCCGGCCGGGCCATCTTCCTACCCCAAGCAATCTATGCATCCGTTGTGCCAGGGACCGGTCTCTTTCGGCCACAACCCAGCCGCCGGTGACCTGCGGCGAACCAGCGACACTACTGCCGATGTCGAATAGTCGTACATGGTGCTATCTTATCCCACATCGGTTTGGAAGCGAAGAAATGAGAAGCAACGCTCACGACTTGATGACGCGCCGGTCGGCCCGGGAAACTCCTCTCCGCACGTTGGAAACCAGCGTCGTGCGCAGGGCGAGCCCTTCCTTTCGAACCGCGGGCTCCAGCCCGCGGCTGCTTCGCGCCTCGAGCCGCGCCCTGAAGGGCGCGGTTCGGTTCTGGAGGTGGTCCTCGACTTGCAGCACACGATACTCAGGTAGCGGCGGTGACCCGCAGCTGCTTGAGTCGTGCGATCACCAGCTCCAGCTCGGCCGGCAACGGAGCTTCCACGCGAAGCGGGTGGCCGTCGGGTCCCGGGAACGTGATCGCCGCCAGGTGGAGGAAGGTCCTGGCCAGCGCGCAGGTCTCGGCCAGGAAGCGGTTCGCGCGCGGATCGCCGTAGCGCTCGTCGCCCAGGATCGGGTGCCCGATCCGCCGCAGGTGGCGCCGGATCTGGTGCCGCCGGCCGGTCGTCGGGGAGACGCGCAGGAGTCCATAGCCGCCCACGATGCGCTCGAGCCGATAGCGGGTCTCCTCGTCGCCCCCTCTCGTCGCGCCTCCCTCGCCGCGCACCCGGCCGGACTTGTGCGGCACGCCCTTGACCAGCGCCAGGTACTCCTTGGCCACGGCACCCGACTCGAACGCCCGCCCCAGCGCGCGCAGCGTATCGCCGCGCGCGAAGAGCACGGGCCCCGAGGTTCCGACGTCGAGGCGGTGGGCGGGCTGCAGCTCCTCGTCGCCTTCGGCCTCGCGCACGGCGAGCAGCAGCGACGCCTCACCCGCGGCCTGCGGGTGCGTGGGCAGGATCGCCGGCTTGTCGGCGGCCACGACGCCGCCGAAACGGCCGAGCACGGCGGGGCGCCACGGCCGCCGGGTCCGCCCGAGCAGCGCCACCGCCTCCACCTCGTCGGTGAGCGCGAACAGGTCGACGGGGACGACGGCCTGGGGGGCCAAGCCCAGGGGCACGAGCGCATCGAGGTCACGCGCGAGGGTATCGGGATCGCATGACACGTACGCCACGCGCTCGGGTCCCGCCGCCGCGAGCGATCGCAGCGCGTTGGCGGGAACGCCGCGGCGCGGCGGATCGAGCACCACGCGGTCGAGAAACCCGCGACGCAGGCCGGCGAGGAAGCGCTCGACCGGGGCGCGCACCACGCGCACCTCGCGCCGCGAGAGCCTGGCCCCCGCCGCCGCGTCCTCGACCGCCGTCCCGACGGCCTCGACGGCCGTCACCTCGTCGGCGAGATCCGCCAGCGCGATCGCGAAAGCGCCCGCGCCCGCGTACAGGTCGCAAAGCGAGCGGGCGCGTCCCTTCTTCGGCGCCAGCCAGCCGCGCACGACGTCGTGCAGCCGTTCCGCAGCGGCGGGATCGGTCTGGAAGAACGCGCCGGGGGAGAGCCGGTACCGCGTGTCGCCGATCGCCTCGACCAGGTACGGCTCGCCCACGACCGGGACGGTCGCCCCTCCGAGGGCGCGCGGCACCGGACCTTCGGCCGTCGTCCGCAGACCCACGCCGCGGACCTCGGGCCGGGCCGCGACCAGCGCCCGGGCGACGTCCTCGACCCGCCGCGGATCCGAAGGTCCGTCGACCACCAGCGTGACGTGCGCGCGCGACTCGAGCGACGACCAGCGGAGGTCCACATGACGCACCGCCGTCGTGGTCCGTCCGAGCAACCCGCGCAGCTCCTCGAGCACGGGCCGCAAGCCCTCGTGCACGACCAGACATCCGGGCAGATCGAGCACCTCGTGGGTCCCGGGGCGGAACAGGCCGAGCGCGGCGCGCTCGCCCGGCCACCGCGCCACCGCGAACTTCACGCGCGTGCGGTAGCCCGTCGGCGACGGCGCCGGGACGCATTCCCGCACCTCGACGCCGCGCAGGGAGGGAAAGCGCGCCAGCGCCTCGGCCGTGCGCTCGCGCTTCCACGCGAGCTGCCGCTCCGGCGGCAGCTCCAGCAGCGCGCAGCCGCCGCACGGCGGGCGGTGGGGACAATGGATGATCCGGTCGTCGGGCATCAGCGTGGAAGGTCCTGCTTCACGAGTCGCGCGGCGAGCTCGTTCTGGCGGCGGACGAGGCGCTCCTCATCGACGAGCGCGAGCCGTCCGTGCTCGACGACGATTCGGCCGCCCACCAGCACGGTGTCGGCGCGGCGGCGGCCGACGCAGAAGGCGAGGGCGCCGACGGGATCGTGCAGGGCGCCGGCGTAGGCGATGTCCTGCACGTCGAAGATCGCGAGATCCGCGGCGAAGCCGGGCTGGATGCGGCCGACGTCGTCCCGCCCGAGCACCTCGGCACCTCCGCGTGACGCGAGCCGCAGCGCCAGGCGTGCGGACATGGCGCGCACGTCGCGCAGGCGGTGGACCAGGAGGCACTGCCGCACCTCGGCCAGCAGATCCGAGGAGTCGTTGGACGCCGAGCCGTCCACGGCGAGGCCGACGCGCGCGCCCGCGCGCACGAGATCGGGGATGCGCGCGATGCCCGAGCCGAGTCGGAGGTTCGACGAAGGGCAGTGCGCGACACCCGTGCGGGTACGCCCGATTTCGGCGACCTCCTCGTCGGTCAGGTGGACGGCATGGGCGAACCAGACGTCGGGGCCGACCCAGCCCAGCTCGCGGGCGAAGGCGAACGGCCGCTTGCCGAACCGCTCCAGGCAGTACCGCTCCTCGTCCAGCGTCTCCGCCAGGTGGGTGTGCAACATGACGCGGTGCTCGCGTGCGAGCACCGCGGTGTCGCGCATCAGCTCGGGGCTCACGGAGAACGGCGAGCAAGGCGCCAAACCGACGCGGCACATCGAGAGCGGCGCCGGATCGTGGAACGCGCGGATGAAGCGCTCGCTGTCGCGCAGGATCTCGTCCTCGGACTGCACGACGTGGTCGGGAGGGAGGCCCCCTTGCGAGGCGCCGACGCTCATGCTGCCGCGGGTGGGATGGAAGCGGATGCCCAGCTCGCGGGCCGCGGCGACCGTCTCGTCGATCAGGGTCGACGGCTGGCCGCGGGGGAAGAGGTAGAAGTGGTCCGCGGCGGTGGTGCAGCCGGAGAGGAGCAGCTCGCCCAGACCGACCAGGGCGCCGGTCCGCACCGCCTCCGGCTCGAGCCCTGCCCAGAGCGGGTAGAGGGTCGTGAGCCACTCGAACAGCGTCGCGTCCTGCGCGGCGGGCACGGCGCGGAAGAGGGACTGGACGAGGTGATGGTGGGTGTTGACGAAGCCGGGCACCACGACCTTGCCCGACGCGTCGAGCACGCGGGCACCACCCGGCGCGGAAAGGTCGCGGCCCACGGCGCGGATCGCGGCGCCTTCGACCAGCACGTCGACGTCGCGCAGCACGGTGTCCTTGTCGTCCATCAGGGCGACGGCCAGCGCGCGCCGCAGGAGCACCGCGTCCATCGGGAGCGGGTGTCGCACGGGAGGGAGCGAATGTAAAGCGGGGACGCTCAGCGCAGCTCGAGGGACGCGGCGGCGGCACCGACGGTGGTCTGGACGATCTTGACGGCAAAGTCGTGGTTGAGGGTGTCGATCGTGTCGTCGCCGTCGCCGCAGTGGTAGTGCGGGTTGCGGAACTCCGAGGTGTCGGTGAGCATCATCGCCGGGAGGTCCAGCTCCCAGAAGCCGGCGTGGTCCGAGCGACGCAGATCGGAGAGGAGCGGCGAGTTCTTCAGCACGGCCGGCACCTCGAGCACGACGATCGACAGGCCCACCGCCGGTCCGTAGAGCGACATCCGCTCGTGGAACGGGCGCGCCAGGTCGTCGGCAACCACCGCCAGGAAGTCGCCGCGGTTCTCGTTCGCCGCCAGCGCGGCCGTCTGCTCCGGGAACAGCAGGTTCAGGCCGGAGGGGATCGTCTGCGACCCGGGAGTGTCGCTGTAGAAGCCGATCATCTCGTAGACGAAGTTCACCGCGAGGTTCTCGCCGGCCGCCGCCGCCCGCGCCGCGTACGCCTCGGAGCCGATCAGGCCGTCCTCCTCCTCGTCCCAGCACGCGACGACGAGAGTTCGCCGGAAGCTCGCGGTCGACAGCACCCGTGCGGTCTCCAGGAGGCCGGCGACGCCGCTGGCGTTGTCGTCCGCGGCGGGGCAGTCGGGGACGCCGTCGTAGTGGGCCGAGACCAGCACGCGCTCCCCCGCCAGGTCGTCGCCCGGCAGCACGCCGACGACGTTGACCCCGGTGCCGTAGTCGTGGAGCTCCACGGTGAAGCCCAGCGCCGTGAAGCGCGAGTTGCAGAGGTCCTGCACCTCCTGCCAGTGCGCGGAGCCGGGCTCGCGGGCGCCGGCGACGGAGTTGAGATCGGCGAGGTAGCGCGGCTGCTCGACGCAGCCCATGAGGGCTTCCGGCGAGCCGGCGCCGCACGGGCCGACCACCGGCGGCGCGTCGGCCTCGTCGCCGTCGTCCGCCGGGACGTCGGCGACCTCATCCTCCGGCGCGTCGAGCGGCGTCTCCTCGACGGTGTCGAGCGGCGTCTCGGGCGGCGCGTCCGTCGCTCCGTCGGCGTCGGCGGGAGCGTTGTCCGCGCCTCGATCGGCCGCGTCGTTGCCGCCGCCGCACGCCGCGGCGGCGCAGGAGACGATCGTCCACCAGACCAGGAAGTGCATGGTCGGTTGCATGCCCGCTACGTACCGCCCCGTACGCGCGGGTGCAAGAGGATTGCCCCCGCTTCCGGAGCCCGGGTGCGGCGCCGGCAGCCCGCGGGAGGCCTTCCCGGACGGAGAGTGCGACTTCCGGCGACGGGCGCCTGCGGCGGGAACAAGAGCGGCGCGGACGGGGTTCGAGGGGACGCGAGCGGACGACGTCGCACCCCGATTGGGCGGGACGCGACGGAGCCCGCGAAGGCGGCGCCGGGGGGAGCCCGCGCCGCCGAGAAAGGAGACATACCATGAGCATCCGCAAGATCGCGTTCCTGGGAGCGTTGATTCTGGGGGTTGCCGTTCCGGCCGCGGCGCTGGCGTCGAAGTCGACCCTGCCGCGCGCGGCGGCGGCGAAGATCGTCAAGTCGGCCGCGAGCACCGCGCGATCCCCGGCCAAGGACGCGCCGGCGGCGGTGATCGGCAAGCTGGTGGGGGTCCAAGGGGGCTACCTCAAGGTGCAGCCGGCCTCCCATCCGGCCACCGAACGCTCGGTGCAGTTCGACTCGGCGACGGTCTTCACGCTCGACGGCCGTGCAGCCCGGGCGGCTGACCTCCGCGCGGGCATGAGCCTCCAGATCTGGGAGGGCAGCAACGGGAAGGCCACCATCGTCAAGGCGATGAGCCCTGCGCGTCCGGCCTCGCCTTCGTCCTCGTCTTCCTCGACGCGGCCGCGTACCAACCACTGACCCGCGACGTCTCGACCCCGCGGAAGCTTCGCGGGACGGCGCCCGCCGCCGGAATCCGGCCTCGGGCGCCGCCGCCGCGGACACGGCCTCGCCGGCCTTTCAGCCTTCGCCTTGCCACGGCCTCCCCACCGATGTTGACGCCCCGTCCGGCGGTCCCATACGCTGGCGTTCTGCCGATGGGGGAGACGGCGGGTCCGGGCGTCCGGGCGCGGCCCGGGAGGATGGGCGATGGCTAATCGACAAGCGGATCCCGGCGGCGCCCCGGTCCTCGCGGTCGTCCGTGCCGCATGAGCGTCGCGGAGGTCCGGCGGACGACGGCGCCCGACGGGACGAGCCTCGCCTGGCGCAGCGCGGGGCCGCCCAGCGCGCCATGGCTCGTGCTCTGCAACGGTGCCGGTTGCAGCGAGGAATACTGGACGGCCTCGTTCGTTCCCGCGGCGAGCCGTCGCCTGCGCGTACTGTGGTGGGACTATCGCGGGCATCACGAGTCCAAGCCTTCGCCGGATCCGCGGCGCTACCGGGTCGAGGACCATGCGCAGGATCTTCTCGCGCTGCTCGACGCCGCCGGCGTCGGCTCCGCCGCGTTCCTCGGATTCAGCCTCGGCGTGCAGGTGACGCTCGAAGCCTACCGCCGCCGTCCGGGCGCGTTTCGCGCACTCGCGCTGGTCTCCGGCAGCGCCGAGGATCCGCTGGCGACGTTCGCCGGGTTGCCGGCCTTGCGTCCCGTGCTGACGGGGCTGACGGCGCTCGGGGCGCGCATCCCGCGCGTCACGGCGCAGGCGCTGCGCTTCGGCATGGCCGGGCCGCTCGCGCTGCCCGTGGCGCGGTGGAGCCGGTTCTGCGAGTCCGACGTTCCCGAAGGGCCGTTCCGCGCCTATCTCTCGAAGGCCGGGCGCCTTCTTCCCGTCGCCTTCATGCGTACGCTGCGCCTCATGGCCGACCACTCCGCCCGCGACGTGCTCCGCTCGATCAACGTCCCCGCCCTGCTGATCGCCGGACTGGAAGACTCGATGACGCCCGCCGCGGTGATGGAGCGGATGCGCGACGCGCTGGGCGACGTCGAGTACCTGCCGGTGCGCGGCGGACGTCACACCCTGATGATGACCCGCGGTGCCTGGGTCGCCGCCCGCCTGCTCGACTTCCTGGAGCGCCGGAACCTTCTGCCCCGCGACTGAGCGCCGGACACCCTTCCCCTCAGCGGGCCTCTCAGCGTCCCTCCCCTCCGCGCCCTCCCTTCCCGAGGAACGAACGCACGGCCTGGCGGTGCTCCTCCGTCTCCGAGAGCAGGGCGAGGTGGGACGAGATCGAGTCCAGGTGCGAGCGCAGGCTGCAGCGCAGGCCGTCGACCACGGCGCGCTTGGTCATCCGCACCGCCTGCGGCGGGTGGGCGGCGATGCGCCGCGCCAGCTTGATCGTCTCCTCCATCAGCCGGTCGTGCGGCACGACCCGGTTGACCAGCCCCAGATGCAAGGCCTCCTCGGGCGTGACCGGGTCGCCGGTCAGGAGCAGCTCGAGCGCCTTCGCCGTGCCGACCACGCGGGGCAGGAACCACGCCCCGCCGTCCCCGGGCACCAGGCCGAAGTGGATGTAGGTCTCCGCGAGCTTCGCGCGGTCGGAGCAGACGCGCAGGTCGCACATCAACGCCATGTCCAGCCCGGCGCCCATCGCCGCGCCGTTGATGGCCGCCACTACCGGCTTGTCCAGGTCCTCCAGCGCCAGCGCGATGCGGTGCACGCCGTCCCACAGGAAGCGCTTCATGTCCCAGGAGACGAGCTTGCCGTCCGCCATGTCGCGCAGGTTCCCGCCGGAACAGAACGTGTCGCCGCGGCCCGTGACGACGACCACGCGCACGTCGTCGTCCGCACGGGCGCGCTCGTACGACTCGCGCCACGCCCGGATCAGCTCGGGGCTGAACGCGTTCTTCACCTCCGGGCGATTGAGCGTGAGCGTCGCGACGTGTTGCTCGACCTCGTACAAGACGTGCGGTTGATCCATCCTCGGTCCGCCTCCCTCCGCCTCGACGTCTACTCCTTCGGCACCAGCGCCCACAGCTCCGCCTCGGAGAGCACGCGGACGCCCTGCTTGGCGGCCCTTTCTAGCTTGCTCTTGCCGACCTTCTCCCCGGCGACCAGGTCGGTCGTGGTCTTCTTGATCGTCTCGTGGACTTCGGCGCCGGCGCGGCGGAGGAGCGCATGGACCTGCTCGCGGGGCAGCGCGAGGGTCCCGGTGACGCAGAACGCCCGGCCGGCCAGCGGTCCGCCGGCCGCCGCCGCGGGCGCCTCGACCGGGACGGTCGACACGCCGGCATCGACGAGGTGCTGCAACACGGCGCGCGTGTCGGGAGCAGCGAGGTACGCGCGCACGGCCTCCGCGATCTTGGGACCGATCGCGTGCTCCTCCCCGAGCCGCGCGGCGACGTCGGCGGGGGCGGCCGACAGCATGGCCGGGGCGTCGCGGTAGACCCCGGCGATCGTGCGCGCGACGGTGGCGCCGACGTGCGGAATCCCCAGAGCGTGGATCAGCCGGTCGAAGGGGCGTCCCGCGCGCGAGGCCTGCACGGCATCGATCAGGTTCTGCGCCGAGCGCTCGGCCATCCGCTCCAGGGACGCGACATCCTGGGCGCGCAACGCGTAGAGGTCGGCGGGCTCGCGCACCCAGCCCTTCTCGACGAGCTGATCCACGACGGCGGGACCGAGGTGATCGATGTCCATCGCGGGGCGGCTGGAGAAGTGCAGGATGGCCGCGCGCCGTTGCGCCGGACAGGCGGGGTTGGTGCACCGCCGCGCCGCCTCGCCCTCGAGACGCACGGCCTCGGCCCCGCACGCGGGGCATCGTCGCGGCATCCTCCACCGCGGCGGATCGCCCGCGCGCTCGCCGTGGAGCGCCTCGACCACCTGCGGAATGATGTCGCCGGCCTTCTCCACGACGACGCGATCGCCGACGCGCACGTCCTTCTCCCGGATGAGGTCCTCGTTGTGCAGCGAGGCTTGCGAGACAACGGTGCCCGCGAGGCGCACGGGCTCCAGGGTCGCCACGGGCGTGAGCACGCCGGTCCGCCCGACCTGGACGCGGATATCCAGGAGCCGCGTCGTCGCCCGCTCGGCCGCGAACTTGTACGCGACGGCCCAGCGGGGAGCGCGCGCCGTGCGGCCCAGCCGCTCGCGCAGCCCGTAGTCGTCGACCTTCACCACGGCGCCGTCGATCTCGTACGGCAGGTCGCGGCGGGCCTCGGCGGTCTCCGCCAGCCGCGCCCACGCCTCGTCGATCGTCGCACAGCGGTGCAACCGCCGCTGCCTGGGGATGCGGAACCGGTCCAGCCATTCCAGCGCCGCCGAGTGCGTCGGGGGCCGCGCCGTCCCCTCCAGCACCTCCCAGACGGCGAGCCGCAGCGGCCGTTCTGCCGTCTGGCGGGGATCGAGGAGGCGGAGCGAGCCCGCGGCGGCGTTGCGCGGGTTGGCGAATTCGGGCTCCCCCGCCGCGCGCTTCGCCTCGTTCACGGCGGCCAGGGCGGCGGTGTGGATGTAGACCTCGCCCCGCAGCACCAGCTCGCCCGGGTGGTCGATGAGCAGCGGCACCATCCGGATCGTGCGCAGGTTCTCCGTGACGTCCTCGCCGACCTCGCCGCCGCCGCGCGTCGAGGCCAGCTCGAGCCGCCCGTCGCGGTACGTCAGCTCGACCGACACGCCGTCGATCTTGGGCTCGACCACGTACTCCGGCGCCGTTCCCGCCGGGAGCAGCTCGCGGACGCGCCGATCGAAGTCGCGCACGCCGTCCTCGGTGGTCGCCTTCTCCAGCGAGAGCATCGGGCGGCCGTGCGGCACGGGCCGGAGGCCCTCGCGTACGGCGCCCGGCACCCGGCGCGTGGGCGACGCCGGGTCGACCCAGTCGGGGTGCTCGGCTTCGATCGCGACCAGCTCGTCGTAGAGCCGATCGTACTCCCGGTCCCCGAGCTCGGGTGCGTCGAGCACGTAGTACAGGTAGTCGTGCCGTCCGATCTCGCGGATCAGCTCCCGGTACCGCTCGCGTTTCCGCTCCAGTCCCGACTCCCGACGACGACCACGACCCAGCTGTCGCCGCCGGCCCAGGCGGCTCGCACATCACGGCGCGAGGTACGTCTGCTTCATGCCCCAGACGAGGACCGCGATGCCGGCCAGTGCCATGGCCACGATGAGGCACATCACCGCGATGCGCCACAGGCCCGACGCGTCGGGCCGCTCCGCGCGATCGTAGATCGACTTCCGAGCCCGCGGCTCGCCCGCCGGCGCGTCCGCGGCCGCGGCGGCCGCCACGGCGCGGCGGCGCCGCGCGTCGCGCAGCGACACGCCGACCACGTAGGCGGCGAGCCCTGCCAGCGCGACGGCGAAGGCGCCGATCCCCCACGCCATGGCCGCCTTCACGGTTTCCCGCAGCTCCGCGACGCGGGCCGCATCCCCCGGATGGCTGTCGAAGAGCGTGCCCTGCGCGTACCAGATCGAGTCGTTGCGGGCGAGCGCGTAGCGTCCCAGCCGCTCCAACTCGCTCGATCCCAGCGTCGCCAGCCGCGACTTCACCACCTCGACCCAGGCGCGCTCGTCGCCGCGCCACTCGAGCGCGTCGAGCAGCGCCCCCGTCTCGGCGACGCTCGCCGCCGCCTCGCGGCCCACCCAGACGTGGCGCCCGACGACGCTGTCGGCCGGTTCGCCCGGCCGGTGGAGCTGGGCGAAGACCAGGCCGTCGGGCAGCGAGAAGTCGTCGAACTCGACCGGAGCGCCCGGCGATTCGCCGATCGCCAGGCGCAACAGGTTCCCGCCGCGGTAGACCTCCGCCCACAACGGGGTCGGATGCGAGCACGGCCGGTCGAGGGTGAGGACCAGCGGATCGCCCTTGCGGAGGAACGGGCGGTCCTTGGTCTCCAGGGGGGAGGACGCGACCCGCAGCGGGCCCACGATCGGCCGGAAGGGGATCTCGAACAGGGAGGTCGTGGCCATGACCTCCTCCGGCAGGAGCCCGACCGAGACTTCCAACGGGTCCATCTCGGGGTAGGGCGCGGTCGAGATGGCGAGCCGGTACTCGAAGGTCTCGGAGCGCAGGGCGAACCCGGCCAGACCCGCCCCGTCCGTCTCGACGGCCGGCGGCAGCGGCACGGGCGGCTCGTCGCCGAGCCACAGGAGGTACAGCTTGCCGTGCCAGGGCCGGCCGTCGAAGTCGCGGGCCCGCGCGAGGAGGGCGGAGGTCCAGCCGCGCACGATCCCGCCGTCGAAGGGCACCAGATCGACGGCGACACCCGAGTCGCCGAGGGGGAAGGCGGCGGTCCGCCCGTTGTCCCTTCGCTCGGCCGGCATCCCCTTGTCCCGCTCGAACGGGACCCGGAACGCGAAGGAGGCGGACTTCCCGCCGGCGCGCAGGTCGAGCCGGACGGTATGGGTCCCGGCGGGAACGTCCGGGACCTCGACGTTGAGCACGATGTCGCCGGGCCGGGCGGCGTTGCCGCCCTCGCCCAGGAGGAGGCAGGAGGTTGTTGGTTGTTGGTTCTTGGTAATTGGTCCGGGGTGCGGGGATTGGGGTTCGGGGCAGACCTCGAGGCGGACGTGCTCGATGCGCGCGGGGTGCGGAAGGCCGAAGTCGTCCATTTCCGCGTAGCCGATGCGCAGCGACGTCGGAAGCCCGGGGGCCAGGAGGGTGGGACCTTCCACGCGCACCGAGCGGGCGACGCCGAAGCCGTGGGCGAAGATCGCGGCGGCGGTGAGGATGGCGACGACGAGCGGGATGCCGGCGATGGCGGCGATGCGCACGCGGCGGTCGTCGAGCAGGCGCCGGACGGGGGTGTCGGGCGGCAGGGCAGCCTGTTCCTCGGGCGAGAGGCCGTCCTCCGTGTCCGGTGCCTCGGGCTCGTCGGGTCGGCTCATCGGGTTCCCCCCGTCCTCAGTTCACCCATCGGCCGCCACCTCCGTCGCCGCCGCCCTTGCGCTCGAAGCGCACGACGCGCGGGTCGTCCGGCGGCGGGCGGCGCCGCCAGCGCGACGGGCGCCACCAGCCCTTGACCAGCACGAACCCCGCGGCCATTCCGCCCAGGTGAGCGGCGACGCTGATCCCGGGTTTTCTCATGACCCAGTCCAGCAGCACGAAGGCCAGGACGAGCAGGAGCATCGTCCGGGCGCGCATCGGCAGCAGTCCGAAGAGGAAGACCGGGGCGTCGGCGTAGACGATGCCGAACGCGGTGGCCACGGCGAGCACGGCGCCCGAACAGCCGATGGTCGGCTGGAAGGGGTAGTAGAACCAGCCGACAGCGGCCACGGTGAGGCCGGCGACGGCCCCGGTGATGAGGAAAAAGCGCAGAAACGCCCACGAGCCCCAGCGGCGCTCGAGGAACCCGCCGAACATGTACAGCATGAAAAGGTTGAACACGATGTGGAGGGGGGAGGACGGGTCGTGCAGCCACATGTAGGACAGGATCTGCCAGGCCCAGCCGCGTCCGACGACGTCCGCAGGAAGGAGCCACAGGGCGCCGATCCACCGAGGATCCTCCAGCCAGTTGATGGCGATCAGTTCCAGCGCGTAGACGCCGACGATGGAGATGATCAGGGCCTTGACCATCGGCGTGAGCATGCCGCCGAACATCGAGCGACCGCGGGGCTGCGAGGGATCGATCATCGCGTGCGGTGCCTAGCGCCCCGTCGTGAGGAGAGAGGAAGGCGCGAAGGCGAGCATCGCCTTGAGGTCCTCGTCGGTGAACCGGATCTGCGCGCCGATGAAGAAGTCGCGGTCCACGTTGAGCACGTCGTCGGCGCCGCCGACGATGTAGAGGCCGCGGAGGAACTCGAGGGCGGCGAGGAATTTGAGGCGCGGGTAGACGTCGGTGCCGATGGAGAAGGCGTCCATGGAGATCTGCAAGGCATCGTCCAGGAAGTGGAGATCGATGCCGACGCCGCCGGTCGATTCCTTGATGCCGAAGCGGAAGGTGGCGAAGCTGATGCGCCGCGCGAACATCAGGCTGAATTTCAACGCCTGCGAGCGTGCGGTCTCCAGCTCGCGCACGTAGTAGGGATCGTCCGTCGACGTCGTCGTGCGCTCGACCGTGGACACCGACCCGCGCGGGTCGTCGACGACCTCGATGAGGTAGTACTTGTCCTCCTTGGGCTGGAGCCTCAGCGCGATGTAGGTCTTGAGCGTGTTGGCGAAGAAGTTGTACTCGCTGCGCAGCTCGACGATGGTCTGCAGGCGCGTCAGCGAGCCGATGAAATCGCCCGCGTCCGTCACCACCTCGTGCGCCTCGGTCACGAACCCCTCGACCTCGTCGATCACCGTGTCGTCGGTGAGCAGGCGCCCGATCGTCCCCTGGCCCGCGGCCACGTCGGTCGTGGTCTCGTCGACCGTCGCCAGCGTGTGGTCCAGCCGCTGCAGGGCGGATTCCAGGGTGTCCATGCTGCGGCGGAGGCTGGCCGCACCCTCGCCGACGGTCTGGCTGTTGCCCGAGACGATGTCGCGGATCTCGGAGGTGATCGCGTGGATGTCGTCGAGGATCGCGTTGACGTCCGGCCCGGCCTGCTCCGTGATCCGCTCGACGTTGCTGATCGCGCTGGTCACCACCTGCGTGTTGCTGTCGACGAGCGTCTTGACCGAGTCGGTCACGTGCTCGATGTTGTCCAGCACCTGCTGGATCTGCTGCTGCCCCTCGTCGGTGCCGAAGATCGCGGCCGCCCGGTGGCTCACCAGTCGCACGTCCTCGACGACGTCGGCGACGCCTTCGGAGATGCGCTGCAGCTCGACCGCCATGCTGCCCGCCCGTTGCACGACCTGATCGATGCTCGTCGATTGGATGACGTTCTCGATCCGGCCGCCGTCGGGGATGAAGCACGAGCCGCCGGTCCTGGACCGCGACCGGCACAGCTTGCAGCACTCCAGCCCCGCGTTCTCCGGCTTCTCGCACCGCTCGTCCGTCCCCCGCGTCAGGCTGACGTTGTACTCGCCCAGCAGGCTCGTCGCCTCCTTGGCCAGGGTCGCGTCGCAGAAGAGGGTCACGTCGGGGCGGATGCGCAGGTTCACGCGCGCCTTGCCGCCCTGCAGCGACAGCGAATCGATCGAGCCCACGGCGATGCCGGCCATGAGCACGCGCGACCGGGACACCAGGCCGCGCGCGTCGTCGATCAGCGCCCAGGCGCCGTACCCCCCCTCCACGCGGTACTGCGTCACGAAGCTGATCGCGAAGTACAGCCCCGCCGCCGCACCGACGGTGAGGATGCCGACCGTGATCGCGCTACGCAGGACGCGCATGAGCGCCTACACCGCCCCCCGCGGGCGCGGGCCCGGGACCAGGACAAACATCGGGCAAGACCCTAGCACAGAACCGGGAGGTGGGGGTTCGGGCGCCGACGGAGCCTACCGCCGCCTCGCTTCCTCGACGTGCACCTCGCGGCCGCCGAACCGGAGCCCGGACAGGGCGCCGATCGCGTCGGCCACGCGATCCATCGGCACGCACACGACGGTCGAGCGGTCGCGCACCTCGACCGGTCCGAAGTCGGAGGAGCGCAGGGCCAGGCGGCCCTGGAGCCACTGGCCCAGGAAGTCGCCGTCCACCCCGTCCTCCGTGCCCACGGTGAGGAACAGGTTGCGCATCTCCTTGCCCCCCGTGCTGCGCGACGGGAGGAAGTCCTGCGGACGCGGTTGCTCCTCGGACTCGCGCGGCGGCGCGGGCGCGTCGCCCTCGTCGTCCGCCACGTCGTGCGGGGCCCCCGTCCGGGGTACCGAGGCCGACGTCACGGGACCGCCTGCCGTCCCCCCCCTGCGCCGATGCCTGCCGCGCCGCCGGTCGGGACCTTCGTCGATGGCGCCGTTCGCGCCGCCGGAAGCCGTCGCCTCGGGAGCGTCTCCGCCGGGCTGCGGCCTATCGCCGACCGGCGTCGAGCCCGTGCCCTGCGGCGTGGCCGTGGGGGGCGTGGCCTGGGGTGCGACCGCGACCGGTGCGGCCTGCGGCGCGGCCGGGCGCGGTGCCGCCGGTCCCGCAATCGCAGGCGCCACCGGGGGCGGCGCCTGCGGTTTCGGCTTCGGCGGCGGGGCCGAAGGCCTGGTCCTGGGCGGGCTGGAGGGTGGTCCACCCCCCGGCGTCTTCTGGTCCGGCGCCATCCGCGCGGGCTTGCGTGGCCTTGGGGCGATCCCCGCGTCGCCGAGGTGGGCCCGCAGGACCGCGGCCAGCACCTTCTCGCCGTCGACGTGGGTGGCCAGCCGGCGCAGGAGCGCCACCGCCGCCGGATCGGGTTCCGACCCGCCGTGACGCTGCAGCAGTCCGCGCACCAGATCCATCTCGCGCTCGCGTGCGATCTCCGCATCGGAAGGCAGCCGCCGCTCGATCGGCCGGATGCCGTAGATCAGGCGGAGCATGTACAGGGTGGCGACGTCCTGCGGACCGACGAGCGAGATGGCGGTGCCGGTCTGGCCGACGCGGCCGACCCGGCCGCTGCGGTGGACGTACAGCTCCGGGGACTGCGGGAACTGGTAGTGGATGACGTGGGTCAGGTGCATGACGTCCAGCCCGCGCGCCGCGAGATCGGTGGCCACCAGGTGCTGGATCTTCCCGTCCCGCACGTCGGCCATCACCCGCTCGCGCTCGTGCTGCGACAGCTCGCCGCTCAGCATGTCGACCCCGAACCCGCGCTCGCGCAGGTTTCCCGACAGGATCTGCGCGTCGTCGCGCGTGTTGCAGAAGATGAACGAGTTTCCCGGACGCTCGGCCTCCAGGATCCGCACCAGGTCGCGCAGGCGGTTGGACGGATCGATGAGGAACATCTCGTGCCGGATCTCCGACGGGGTGATCCCGTCCTCGGCGAGGCTGATCAAGGCCGGGTCCCGCAGGAAGCGCTCCGCCAGCCGCAGGATGTCGGGTGGCAGCGTCGCCGAGACGAAGATCCCCTGGTAGCGGCCCGGGAAACACTGCACCGCCGCCTCGATGTCCGGCTCGAACCCCATCGACAAGAGCTGGTCCGCCTCGTCCAGCACCAGGATGCGCAGGCCCTTCAGCACCTTCGGCATGCGGTTGAAGATGTCGAGCACCCGGCCGGGGGTTCCGACGATCCCGTGCACGCCGGCCCGCAAGGTCTCGAGCTGCGGTTCGACGGCCACGCCGCCGTACAAAAGCGCCACGCGCAGGCCGCCCTTGCCGCCGATGCGTCCCAGCTCGCCGGCCACCTGCGCCGCCAGCTCCCGCGTCGGCGCCAGGATGAGGAACGCCGGCCCCTGGGACGACGGCGACAGCGTCTCGATGAGCGGCAACCCGTAGGCGAGGGTCTTGCCGGTGCCGGTGGCCGCCTGGATCAGCGCGTCCCGCCCCGAGCGCAGCGGCTCGTAGCAGGCCCGCTGGATGGGCAGCGGTGCGGCGAAGCCCGCTTCGCGAAGCGAGTCCATCGTCGCGGGCGAAAGGGAGAAGGTTTCGAAGCCCGGCGGCGGGGCCGGGACGTCGGGGGTGTCGCTGTCGTTGGCTTCCGTCACGCCGCAGCCGTGTACCAGAGGATCCGCCGAAACTCAACGGGAGGTTGCGCGCCGGCACGGCGCGCGGCATCATCCGTTGCGGAGGAGGAGGGACGGATGAAGAGGGCGGTACGCGTCGAGCCGACCCCGGGGCCGTAGGCGTTGACGAAGTCGCGATCCGCCGGCGGCTTCCGCCGCCTCGTCCAGCCCCTGCTCCGGAAGCTCGAGACGGCCGGTCATCCGCTGCGCTACCTGTTCCTGGAGATCACCCGGCGCTGCAACCTCCACTGCCGCCACTGCGGCAGCGACTGCGGGCGCGAGACGCAGTGCGACGAGCTGTCGACCGAGGAATGGCTCGGCTTCCTGGACGTCCTCGCCCGGCGCTTCGACCGCCGCAAGCTCGCGCTGGTCCTGACCGGGGGCGAGCCCCTGTGCCGGCCGGAGCTGGATCGCATCCTCGATCGTCTCCGCGAGCACGGATTCGCGTGGGGGATGGTCACCAACGGGTGGGCCCTGTCGCCGCGCAACCTCGAGCGCCTGCTGCGGGCGAACATCGCGAGCGTCACCGTGAGCCTGGACGGCCTGCGTGCCTCCCACGACTGGCTGCGCGGGGTGGAGGGCTCCTGGGAGCACGCGCTGGCCGGCATCGGCCTCCTGGCGCGCGCGGGGATTCCCTTCTTCGACGTCGTCACGTGCGCCAATCCGCGCAATCTGGCCGAGCTGCCGGAGGTGGGCGAGGTCCTGCGTGCGGCCGGCGTGCGGGACTGGCGGCTGTTCTCGATCTTCCCCAAGGGACGCGCGCGAGGCGACGCCGAGCTGCTCCTGCCGCCCGCGGGGTTCCGTGAGCTGCTGGCGTTCATTCGCCGCGAGCGCGAGGCGCACGACCGGTCCGGGTTCCACGCGCGTTTTTCCTGCGAGGCGTACCTCCCGGGGGCGATCGATCGGGAGGTGCGCGACGAGCCCTACTTCTGCCGCGCGGGAATCAACATCGCGTCCGTGCTGTGCGACGGCGCCATCGGCGCCTGCCCCAACATCACCCGTTCCCTGGTCCAGGGCAACGTGCGCCGCGACGACTTCCACGACGTGTGGGAGGAGAAGTTCGGCCCCTACCGCGAGCGTTCCTGGATGCGGCGGGGCCCGTGCGAGGCGTGCGCCGAATGGAAGCGATGCCTGGGCAATTCGCTGCACCTGTGGGACGACGAGGCGCAGCGCACCGCGTACTGCTCGTGGGAGCTGGCCTGCGACCGGCAGCCCGACCGCCGACCGTGAGCCGACAAGGACCGAGCCAGGCGCCGGACGGGACACCCACGCGGACGCTCCGCCTAGGCGATCGGGTTGACCGTCCAGCCGATCCAGAGGCGGCCCGTGTCGTACGTCGTGAAGGCCGCCTGATCGACGATCAGCTCGAGCATGAGCTGCGCGCCCGAGTTGTACAGCCGCGGCGCCACCAGCACCGGCTCGGCCCTCAAGCCGGTCAGCGTCGCATGGGCGCTCGCCGTCGCCGTGACCTTCGCGGCCGGCATGCTCTTGAGCTTCTGGGCCGAGATCGTCACCTGGATCCGGTTCGTCGCGAAATCCGTCCCGATGGTTCCTTCCGTCGTTCCAAACATGTCGTCGCCTCCTACGGCACGTCGTTGGCCTTCGCCAACGAGTACGAGACCTCGACCACCTTGCCGTCGTACGCCGTGCACTCGGCCCCGTCGAACCAGAGGTCCAGCTTGAGCTGCCCGGCGTCCACCCAGACGCGGGCCGCCGTCGCCAGGGGCGCGTACGGCGGGCTCGCCGCCGTGATCACGTAGGCGCTCGCCGTCGGCACCGCGTCCGCCGCCGCCATCACCTTGAAGCTCGCGTTCTGGATCGTGACCGTCAGTTTCGGGTTCGCAGCCAGCACGTCGGTGCCGAACGTCGCCTGCTTCCGCCCCGCGCAGATCATCCGGCCGACCGCCGCGAGGTCGGCCTTCTGGTCCAGCCCGGCCTGGATGGTCTGGCCCGTCCACAGCGTCTTGTTGTCGGCGGCGGCGCCCACCGCGTGGGTGTCGCCGTGCCACTTCCCATCCGCGTTGCCGACGAGCAGCTTGTCGGCGGCGGCCGTCGCGGCGGCGAAGCCGCTGAGATCGCCCATGTCGTGGGCGTGGATGGAGGCGGCGAAGCCCGTGTGGGTGTGTCCGGCGTCGGCCTTGGCGTTGAGCCCGGCCTGGATCGTGTCGCCGGTCCAGAAGGTGCCGGCGTTGGCGGCGGTGCCGACGGCGTGGGTGTCACCGTGCCACTTGCCGTCGGCGTTGCCGACGAGCAGCTTGCCCGCGGAGGCGGCCGCGGCGGCGAAGCCGTTGAGGTCGCCCATGTCGTGGGCGTGAATGGAGGCGGCGAAGCCCGTGTGGGTGTGTCCGGAGTCGGCCTTGGCGTCGAGCCCGGCCTGGATCGTGTCGCCGGTCCAGAGGGTGCCGGCGTCGGCGGCGGTGCCGACGGCGTGGGTGTCGCCGTGCCACTTGCCGTCGGCGCCGCCGACGAGGAGCTTCTTGTCGGCCGGCGTGGCGCCGGTCACGTCGGTGAGGGCCTGGAGCTGGGTCGCACCGCCTCCGGCCGGCACCGTGATCTTCGCCTGGCGGGAGTTGTCGCCCGTCGTCACCGTGGCGCCGGCAAAACGCAGGCTGGTGGCGCAGATGTAGCCGGTGGCCACGCCGTCCTTCGGGTAGACGCGAATGCCGCAGCGGGAGCAGCAGAGCGGCACCTTGATCGGCGGCCAGCAGCAGCAGCAACACCTGCACCAGCGGGCGAAGCACTTGACCAGCTCGCAGCACTCGTCCGCGCACGCGGGATCGCCGCAGCACTTGAGGAACGTCGCCGGGGCCGGGGGACTGCCCTTGACGATCAACCCGGCGAACTCGCGGAATTCGGCGAGGGTTGACTTGGACAGCACGGCCGCGAGTCGCATGCCGGGGTCGGCGTCCCACGGCAATGCCTCGAGCAGCTCGCCGAGCGTCTTGGGTTCGAGCGCGCGGAGCGCCGCCAGCGTCGCCCGGGGCTCGCCGTTCTCGGCCGCGTCCAGGACCGCCTGGACGTCGTGCGGAATCCGGGGCGCCGGCGGCGCCGGGATCCGGACGGCCGGCGGCCGCACCGTCGCGGCGGCCGCTCCCGTTCGCTTCGGTTGCGGTTCTCGCGTCGCTTTCCGGGCACCGGACTTCGTCGGTTTCTTCGTGGTGGGCATTTCCCTTCCTCCTCTTCTCTGTCGCGGTCCGGGACGTTCGGAACGAAGAGCCCCGGCCGGCGCACCCCGTGCCGCGCGCGTCTCCGGAGCGAGCGTGGGGAACCCGTACAGCCCCCATCGCAGCCGCAGTTCGCGCGCAGACTACCGTGCCGGCGCGCGGCGACGCAAGAACCTGGCCCCGGACCCGTTGCGGCGGCGAAGGGCCGTGCCTATACTCCGCGCCCCGTGACGGACGAGACTGCCGGCACCATGTCCCCCGACGTTCCGGAAATCGCTTCCGGGTCGATGCTCGCGTTCCGCTTCACGCTCCGTTCGCGCCTGGACGCCCGCGCGGGCGTCGAGACCTACGACGCGTTCGGTGACGCGGGCTTCGGCGAAGTGACCGTGCGACTCGTCCGTCCGTCCGCCGCCGGACGGGACGGAGGTCTCCTGGCGCTGCGGCTCGCCGATCAGGCCGAGAACCTCCGCGGCCTCGTCCACCCCGGCCTCCCGCGCCTCGTCGCCGACGGCTGGGACGAACCGCTCGGCGCTCGGTTCCTCGCCATGGAGCCGGCAGTCGGCGAGACGCTCGAAGCCCGGCTCGCCCGCGCCCGGAAGCTCGCGGTCGACCCCGCGCTCCGCATCGTCGATGCACTGTGCGAGGTCGTCGGCTTCCTGCACGACCACGGCCAGGTCCACCTGGACCTGTCTCCCGCGCGCATCGTCCTCTGTCCGGACGGCTCGCCCTTCCCGCTCAAGCTCCTGGGCGCCGGCCGGTACCGTGCAGGGGAGTCGCCCGCCCCGCCCGATGCTGCGGAAACGGAACTCGGCTGCTTCGCGCCCGAGCGGCTGCGCGGCGAGCCCTGCGACGCGCGAACCGACGTCCACGGCCTGGGTGCCGTCCTGTACAGGATGATCGGCGGACACGCCGCCTTCCGCGGCAAGACGATCGAGGAAGTGCTGGCGCACCGCGCGCGCGGGGTAGCCCCGCTGTTCGCCGCCGGCGTCTCCCCGGCGGACGAGGCGGATCGCGCGGCGCGGCGGTGCCTCGCCGACGACCCGGCCAAGCGCTTCGCGACCGTCGCCGAGTTGCGGGCGGAGCTGGCCGCGCTGGTCGCCAAGGTGGCGCCGTGATCCACCCCGAGGCCGGCCGGCGCCCCGATCCCGCCTCGCTCGTCACCCGCGAAGAGCTCGTCCACCGCTACCTCCATCCCGACGGCGAGCTGCGCCCGGTGAAGAACGGCACGTCGGGGCATCGCGGCCCGACCGGCGCCGGATTCTGCGAGCGCCACGTCGCGGCGATGACCCAGGCGCTGGTCGACATCCGCAGGGAGCGCGGGACGTTCGGACCGGCGGAGTCCGACGACCCCGCCATCAACCTGGGCGGCCGTCCGCCCGGGTCGATCGTGCTTGGCAAGGACGTGCGCTTCACCTCCGACCTGGCGCAGATCACCGCCGCCGAGGTTCTCGCCGGCAACGGCGTCCGCGTGATTGTCCACCGCGGCGGGCGCGCCACGCCCACCCCGGTCGTCTCGCACACGATTCTCGCGGCCAACGCCGACGGACGCAACGTCGAGGGCGGGATCATCACCGCCTCGCACAACCCGCCTGACGAGGCGGGATACAAGAGCAACGGCCTGGACGGCGGCCCGAATACGCGGACGAAACCGATCGACGACCGCGCCAACGCGTACCTCCGCGAGCCCTCGGGCATCCGGCGACTGCCGCTCGACCGGGCGGTCCGCGAGGGTCTGATCGTCGAGGAGGACCTGGTCGAGCCGTACGTCCGCGACCTGGCCTCGGTCGTCGACCTCGACATCCTGCGCGGCAGCCGCTTCGCCGCCACGCCGCTGGGCGGCTCGGCCCACGGCTACTACGAGGCGGTGAACGTGCTCCACGGCACCGACATCCGCGTGGTGCTGGGCGAGCCCGATCCGCGGTCGGCGAACCGCACGCGCGACTGGGACGGCAAACTGCGCGGCGATCCGTCGTCCGTCTGGGTGATGAAGGCGGTCGAGGGCACCCGCGCGGCGCTCGGGGTGCCCTTCGTCGGCGCCAACGACAATGACGCGGACCGCTTCGGCGGCGAGGATGCGTCGGGCGTGCTCAATCCGAACCACGTGCTGTGCGTCCTGTTCGACCAGCTCTGCCGCACGCGGGGCTTCGACGTCGCGCGCGGCGTCGGTCGGACGATCGGCACGACGCACCTGCTCGACCGCATCGCGGCGGAGCACGGACGGCCCGTGCACGAGGTCGACGTCGGCTTCAAGTGGTACGTCAAGGGGCTTCTGGCGGGGCGCTACGTCCTGGCGGGCGAGGAGAGCGCGGGGCTCTCGGTGCCGCGCCGCGACGGGCGGCCGTGGGTGACGGAGAAGGACGGCATCGTCGCGGTGCTGCTGCAGATGGAAGCGATCGCGCGCACCGGGAAGAGCATCGGCGAGTTGTACGCGGCGCTGGAGGCGAAGCACGGGCCGCACCGCTACGAGCGGGTGGACACGGCGGCGACGGCCGCGAAGAAGGCGCGCCTCACGACGCTCTCGGGCTCGCGGGCGGCGGTCGAGTCGCTGCTGTCGGGGCGGTGCATCGCGGGCCGTTCCGTCGAGCGGCTGGTGGTGGGCGACGGGATCAAGGTCGTGCTCGACGGCGGCGTCTGGGTCTTGAAGCGCGCCTCCGGGACCGAGGACATCATCAAGGACTACCGCGAGGAGCGCGGCGAGACGCTGGACTCCGCGCGCCGCGCGTCCGAGGAGATCGACGGGCTGCTCGGGCTCAGATGAAGGGCGTTCTTGGTTTCCGACCCATTCGCCGTGGAAGGCGGTGGATGAGGTCGGCCGGGACAACAACGGTCGGCCACCGCCGCGGGGCGCGGGCACGCCCGGTGGGACTACCACTCCAAAGCGAGGGTGATCGGAACTCGGACCCGGACTTCACCACCCTCCGGAGGATGCGACGAGAAACTCATTGCGCGAAGCTGCGCGGCGATGCATTCCGGCACGCCGGTGTCCCCCAAGTCCGGCATGGCGTTCGGCACTTCCACCGTGACGCCTCCTCGCTCGTCGATCAGGACCTCGAAGGTGACGTTGCCCTCCAACGCCGGTGCCTGGGCCAACGCTGCGGTGTAGCACCGCTCGATGGCTTCACGGCGGCCATCCAGCGCTACCTGAAACGCTTCCAGATCCAGCCACCCGCTCCCGTCCAGCGGAATGCCGTACAACGGGTGGCGGAGGCCGCCCGTCGTCGAAAGATCGCGAGCGGAGGAGGAGGAAACGACCGAGCTTCGTGGCACCCCGCCGTGTGCGACGAGCCACTCGGTGAGGCTCGGGCGCCTCGCGGCATCTGCGCGAGCCGTTCCTTCGGCCGATTCGGGCGAATCGGGCCCGGATGAACAGGGATAGCGGAACGAACACGTCCAGGGCGCGTGCGCTGGCGGCGAATCACCATCGAGCATCTCGCGCCACACCTGGTCCGTCAGCCGGTCGTTCGCAGGATGACGAAACTCGTAGTAGGTGAAGACCGGCCCGGCGGCGACGAAGTGGCTCTCTCCGCCGGGAATGCGGGGTGCAACGACAAGCAGCTCGAGGGTTCCGCTGCCCTCTTCCAGCACTTCACCCGCCCACAGGTTGGTCTGTACGTCCGCCGCGATGGTCGTCCACAGGTCGTCGGCCAGGAGGTCGCCCATTCCACGGATCGGACCCCCGAGCCGCGAGATGCGACCGAGAAGGTCGTCGTACGACGTGGCGAAATCCCCAAGGAACGCGAGGTCGTTCGTGAGCGGTTGGTCCTGCAGCTCGCGGATCGCAATGTCCTGGAGGCGGATCAGAAGGCGGTCGAACGCCGCCAGAACGTCCTCGGCGGCCGATGCATCCGCGAGCAACCCAAGCTCCTTCAGGCCCGACCGCATCATCCGGCCAGCCGCCCGCAACTTCGCGTACACCTCGGGGTACGGATCGACGAACCCTGTCGGCCGCGTCGGTTCGTTCTCCGGCAAGAAGCTCGTCGCGCAGCGCCGGATCCCGGACGAGTTGATCGGCCGGGATTGGCAGCGCCGCCGCCGGCCCGACGATGCGGTACTGCGGAGCCTCATACGAGTAGAAGCGCTCGAAGCCGGTATCGGTGCCTCCTCCAACGACGCCTGACGGCAGTTCCCCGCCTTCGGGCGCAGTCGGAGAATCGCCCGCGCCCGCCGCGTCGCTCGTCCGCTGTTCGGCCGCTTGCCCACGTCGGCCCGCGCTCCGCGAACAGGCCGGCGCCATCACGGGCGAGAGAAGTGCGACCAGTCCCATGAGTGCCCGCGCCGTGGGACGATGCATGGAGACCTTTCGCCCGGACCTACGGGACCGGTGGACGCGCGATGAGCACGTCGAATCCGGACCACACCCGGGCCTCCATCCCCCGCTCCTGCGCGCTCCGTCGACCACGAACCGAAGCTAGCATGCGCCTGGTTGCAGAGCTACCGCGGCGCGGGCCCGGAACGGGATCCGGGCCCACCGCGCGATGCCCCGCTTGACCACCCGACGCCGTGCGACGTCCGCCGTGCGCCTTGACGAACGCCGCCGCCGCGGGCAACGTCCGGGCACCGCCCATTCTGGGCCGAGGAGGCGCCATGAAGATCGCCATGCCGTTCGTCGTTCTGGGAGCCCTCGCCCTCACCGCTTGTCCACCGCCGCCCGCGCCGCCGTCCGGGACCGCCGACGCGGCCGTGCCCGACGAATCCGCCGACGTGGCCGCGACCGGCGAGGCCGGGGACGCGCCCACCCCCTACACCGCCGAACAGATCCGGGACGCGTCGCGGCCGGGCCGGACGTACCGCTATCTGGTCGAGATCCCCGGGGCGCCGAACGCGGTTCGCGAGATCCGATTCGAGGCCGTGGACGTCGAGTCGGCGACGTTGCGGTCGACGACGACCGACGAGGCGGGCAACGTCCTCCAGGCGACGGAACCGATGACGGTGGCCTGGGAGGAACTGCGGCGCCACGCCCTGTTCCCGCAGGACGCAGTCGAGCTGACCGAGGCCGAGGTGACCGTGCCCGCCGGCACGTTCGTGTGCGTCGTGTATACCGTGACCACGGCGGAGGGCGTCGAGGTGTACCAGTTCGCCAAGGACCTGCCCGGCCCGCCGGTCCGGTTCTGGACCGAGGCCGGCGGCGCCCGCACGATGACCAGCACCCTCGTGGAGTACCTGCCGGGAACGGAAGCTGCCGGCTCGCCGTAGTCGTCGCTGCGACACCGCGACGAGACGACCGGAGACGACCGATGCCCGAACGCAGCCCGACAGACGACTTCCCTCTCCACCCGGCCGGGACGACCGCGCTGGCGGAGCCGGGGACGGCCGGCGAGCCGGCGACGGAGGGGGAAGCTGGCACTCGAGGCTGGCGGCGTGATGCGGCCGAAGGACGCCTCACCGCGGGCTCGACCGTGATCTTCCGCCGGGCCTTCACCGAGCGCGACGTGGAGGAGTTCGGCCGCCTCACGCGCGACTACAATCCGGTGCACTTCGAGCCCAGCTTCGCGGCGCTCAAGGGCTTCCCGGCCGTGGTGATCCACGGCCTGCTGACGGGTGCGATGGTCTGCGAGGCGGGCGGGCAGTGGGCGTGGCTCGCCGACGGCATGTCCTTCCGCTTCCTGCGCCCCGTGGTCATCGGCGACACGATCGAATGCCGGATGACGATCCGCGAGCTCGGGGAACGGGGCCGCGCACGTGCCGAAGCCGAGATGACGAACCAGCGCGGCGAGACGGTCCTGCGCGCCGAGCTGACCGGGTACCTCCCTGCGGGCAAGGAGCGGACGCTGCTGGCGGAAATGCTGGCCGCCGGGGATCCCACCAACCCGCTGGGGAAGCGACCCTGCTCCTGACTCCCGGGGGAGCCCGCCTTCGCGCGTCCCAAACATGGGAGAGGTGACGAGGTCGGCTGAGAAGAGAGGGAGAGGGATGGTGATGCCATGCCCCTGGCGCGGCGCCGCGCCGCGTCAGGGCATCCGCACCCCGGCCCTCCCCACCTCTCCAGCCGGGCCTCTCCACCTCTCCCTGTCCGGTCCGCCCCGCGCCCTCTCCTACGCCAGGACGGCGCGGAACATGCGCAGGGTGCGACGGAGCGAGTCGAGGATCTCCTGCAGCTCGGCGTCGGGCTTGTCCGAGCGCAGGGCGGCGCGGGCCTGCTCGACGACCTCCTTGGCCTTGGTCATCGCTTCCGAGCCGTGTTCCGAGCCCTTGACCACCTCCTCGACCTGCGGCGCGTGGCGTTCGATCTCGGAGATCAGCGACTCGATCTCCTGCCGGTTCTTCTCCGTCGACTCGCCCTTCCGCCGCTCGACCATGTAGTCGTGGCTCGAGGCCGCCATCGCCTTGACCTCGTCCTTGGTCAGGCCGGAGGAGGCGGTGACGGTGATCGACTGTTCCTGGCCGGTCTCCAGGTCCTTGGCCGAGACGGCGACGATGCCGTCGGCGTTGATCTCGAAGGTGACGTCGATCTCCACCTCGCCCTTGGGCGCACGGCGCAGGCCGGTGAGCACGAACTCGCCCAGCAGTTCGTTCTCCTCCGCCTTCTCGCTCTCCCCCTGGAGGACGAGGATCTTGACCGCGGTCTGGTTGTCGCGGACCGTCGTGAATGTCTTCGTCTGGGCGGTGGGCACCGTGGTGTCCTTGGGGATGAGCGGCTCGAAGAAGCCGCCGACGACCATGATGCCGAGGGTGTGGGGGGTGACGTCGAGGAGCATCAGCTCGGACTTCTCGGCGACGAGCATGGCGCCCTGGATGGAGGCGCCGAGCGCGACGACCTCGTCGGGGTGCACGCCCTTGCACGGCTCGCGCTTGAACAGCTCGGCCACGCGCTCCTGGACCTTGGGCATGCGCGTCATGCCGCCGACCAGGACGACATCCTCGATGTCCTCGACGTCGAGTCCGGCCTCGTCCATGGTGTTGGCGCAGATGTCGACGGTCTGCTGTACGAGGTCGGCGGTCAGCTCCTCGAGCTTCTCGCGGGTGAGCTGGCACTGCAGGTGCAGGGCCTCGTTGCGTCCGGTAGAGATGATGAAGGGCAGGTTGATCTCGGTCTGCCGGGCGGTGGACAGCTCGCACTTGGCCTTCTCGGCGGCGTCCTTGAGGCGCTGCATCGCCATGCGGTCCTGCCGCAGGTCGACGTTGTGGGCGGTCTGGAAGTCGGTGAGCATCCAATCGATGATCCGCGCGTCGAAGTCCTCGCCGCCGAGGAAGGTGTCGCCGGCGGTGGAGACGACCTTGAACACGCCTTCGGCGCCGATCTCGAGCAGCGAAATGTCGAAGGTGCCGCCGCCCAGGTCGTAGACGGCGACGAGCCGGTCGATCTTCTTGCCGAAGCCGTAGGCCAGCGCCGCGGCCGTGGGCTCGTTGATGACGCGGATCACGTCCAGCCCGGCGATGAGCCCGGCGTCCTTGGTCGCCTGGCGCTGGTTGTCGTTGAAGTAGGCGGGGCAGGTGACGACCGCCTTGGACACCTCCTCCCCCAGGTAGTCCTCGGCGATGATCTTCATCTCCTGCAGGACCATCGCGGAGACCTCCGGCACGGAGTAGATCTTCTCGCGGAGCTGGATGCGCACGTCGGCGTGCGGGCCCTCGACGATGCGGTACTGGTACATCGCGATGGAGGTGGCGACCTGCGGCGAGTTCCACTTGCGGCCGATCAGGCGCTTCGCGGCGACCACGGTGTTCTCCGAGTTGGTGATCGCCTGCCGCTTGGCGATGTGGCCGATGAGCCGTTTTCCGGCTTCCGTCACGGCCACGATCGACGGCGTCGTCTTGTACCCGCCGCGGTTCGGGATGACCACCGGCACCCCTTCCTCCACCACGGCCACGCAAGAGTTCGTCGTTCCCAGGTCGATGCCGATCACCTTGTCCATGCGCCTGCTTCCTCCGCCGCCCCTCGCCGGGAGCCGTTCCGAGCTTCAACCTACTCCAGCGCCGACTTCGCCTCTTCCAGGAGCGCCCGGATCTGGCGGTCGGACGAGTCGATCTCGAGCGCCGCGTCCGCCTCGCGCCGCGCGTTCTTCGGCAGGCCGGCGACGAGGTAGACACGGATCATCGTCGTGCGGTACCCGAGCACCTTGGGCTCCAACCGGATCGCCCGCATCGCCGCGTCGCGAGCCTGGTGCAGCTCGCGACCGAGGCGCAAGAGGAGCCTCGCCCGCATGTCCCAGTGGTCGGCGACATCGGGGCCGAACTTGCAGGCCTGCTCCACGTGGCGCAGCGCGCCCTCCACGTCGCCCGTGGACTCGGCAAACCGCGCCTGCCCCGCGCTGATCCGCGCCAGTTGGCCGGCGGCCGTCGCCTGCAACGCCCCCGCCCGGGTCGCCTCGGCCTCGTTCAGCCCCAGCCGCTGCGCCGCCTCGAGCAGGCCGACCACTCGTCCCCACTCCTCCTCCTTCGCGGCCGACTCCGCCTCCACGAGATAGTCGGCACCCCGGCGATCCTGAACCGGCCGCCGGCGCCCGCCGGAAAGCACCGCCGCCAGCTGCCGCACCGTCCGCTCCCTGCGCCAGGCATCGGCGGAACTGGGTCCGCCGCGCGGCGGCGGCACGCTCGCCCGCGCGCCTGTGTGGATACCCTGATCCGCCGGTGAACTCAAGGGTGGCCCGGCCGCGGGTCCTGTCGCCGGCGGCGCAACAGCCTGCGCGGCGGGTTCCCCCGCCGCCGCGGCGCCCGCCGACCCGACCGCTGCCTCCGCCGCCGCCTCCGGCGAAGGGGGAGTCGGCTCCGCACTGCGGCGACGTTCCTCCTCGGCCCAGGCCTGTTCCTCCTCTTCCTGGCCCCCCAGGACCGCCTGGCCCTTCAGGTAGACGTCGTACTCCTTGCGGCTCGCCGAGCGCGACAGCACCTCGTACGCGCGCGTGATCTGCCGGAAGATGCGTTCCAGCTTCGGCTTGACCACGCCGAGGGTGCGGCCGAAGTAGGCGTCGGGGTGGAACTCCTTGGCCAGCCCGAAATACGCCGACCGGATCGCCGGGCGCTCGGCCTGCCGGCCCACTCCCAGCAGGCGGTAGAAGTCGGCCGAGTTGGCGCGCAGGAGGAAGGTGTCGATCCGCCGCAGCGCTTCCTCCGTGAACGTCGCCGGATCCACCCGAGCTCCCGGTGGCATGGACGGCCCGGCCGAGGACTCGCGGGCCGCTTCCCCGCCCCGCTTCCCGTCCGCGTCGATGCCCGGCGGCGCCTCCTTCCCCGGGTCCGGCTCCCGCGGTCCGGAAGCGTCCTCCGGCGCCTCGCGTCGCGAATCGGGCGTGCGCTGGCTGCGGGAAGTCCCCTCCCGCTGCTTCGCCGCCCCGCGCGGTTCGCTCGCAGGCGCCGGCCGCGTCTCCCGCTCGGAAGATTGCGTGGGCCGGAACCCACCCGGAGCCCGCAGCCGCTCTCCGGCCGCCGGCGGCTCCGTCGGGGGGCGATCCGGCACGATGGCCGGTCGCGCCACGCCCCGACCCGGACGAACCACCGGACCGGTCTCGATCAACCCCAACGAGAGCAGCCGCTCCAGCGCCGCCCCCAGCGACTCCCCGCCCAGCCCGGTGATCAGCTCCAGGTCGTCCACCGACGTCTTGCCGTCGATCTGGGACAGGATGAATCCCTCCTCGGCCGACAACGGCACGTCGGCGAGCGACGTGGCCGCAACCCGGCGCGGAACTTCGGAGTGATGGCGATCCGTCCCCATCGAGCGGCAGAGAGTATCAAAGAGAGGCGGCGCGCCTCAAATGGTGCGGTGGAGCGGCGGAACGTTGGTGCGGCGGCCTAGCGGAGGAGGAACTCCATGATGGCTTTCTGCATGTGCAGGCGGTTCTCGGCCTGGTCCCAGACGCGCGAGTGCGGTCCCTCGATCACCGCGTCGGAGACTTCCTCGCCGCGGTGAGCGGGGAGGCAGTGCAGGAAGATCGCTCCGGACCCCGCCTTCGCCATCATGGCCTCGTCGACCAGGAAGCCGCCAAAGGCCTTCCGGCGCTTCTCCGCCTCGGCCTCCTGCCCCATGCTCGCCCAGACGTCGGTGTTCACCACGTCGGCGCCGGCAATCGCGTCGGCGGGACGCTCGACCACCTGGATCTTCCCGCCCCGCCGGCGCGCCTCGGCCAGGATTGCCTCGTTCGGCCGGTATCCGGCCGGGCACGCCAGGCGCAGGTCGAGCTTGAGCTGGCCGGCGGCCTCGAGCCAGGAGTTGGCCATGTTGTTGCCGTCGCCGACCCAGGCGTAGCGCCAGCGGTCGAGCGGCTCGCCCTTCTGCTCGGCCACCGTCTGCAGGTCGCTCATCACCTGGCAGGGGTGCAAGAGGTCCGAAAGGCCGTTGATCACGGGCACCGTCCCGTGCTTCGCCAGCTCGACCAGCGTGTCCTGCGAGAACGTGCGCAGCATGATCAGGTGCACGTAGCGCGACAGCACGCGGGCCGTGTCGCGGACCGGCTCGCCGCGGCCGAGCTGCGAGTCCTTGGCCGAGACGAACATCGGGTGGCCGCCCAGCTCGTGCACTCCGACCTCGAAGGAGACGCGCGTGCGCGTCGAGGCCTTCTCGAAGATCAGCGCCACCGTCTTTCCGGCCAACGGCGTCGGCGCCGCCCCGGGCTTCCCGCGCCCCGCGCGCAGCTCCTTCGCGCGCGCCACCAGCGCCAGGATCTCCTCGGGGGTGACGTCGTACATCGACAGGAAATGCCGCGTCATCGTCTCGCCTCCCGCGGGTCGCCCCGCCGCCCGGTCCTGCCAGCCCCCAGCCCCCAGCCCCCGATCCCCTCTTGCCCCCGTCACCCCACCCCCCAGCCCCCTACAAGATGTAGCGCGCCAGATCCACGTCCTGCACCAGATGCGCCAGCCGCCGGCGCACCTCGTCGCCGTCGATCCGGACCTCGCTCCCCGGCTTCTCCGGCGCGGTGAACGAGACCTCCTCGAGCAGCGCCTCGAGCACGGTGTGCAGGCGCCGCGCGCCGATGTTCTCGGCGCGGCGGTTGACGTCGGCTGCGATCTCGGCGATGGCGTCGACCGCGTCGTCGGTGAACGAGAGCGAGACGTCCTCGGTCGCCAGCAGCGCGGTCTGCTGCTTGAGCAGCGCGTTCTGCGGCTCCCGGAGGATTCGCACGAACTCTTCCTTGCCCAGGGGCCCCAGCTCGACGCGGATCGGGAATCGCCCCTGCAGCTCGGGGATGAGATCGGACGGTCGCGTGACGTGGAACGCGCCGGCGGCGATGAACAGGATGTGGTCGGTGTGCACGGGCCCGTGCTTGGTCGTCACCGTCGTGCCCTCGACCAGCGGCAGCAGATCCCGCTGCACGCCCTCGCGCGAGACGTCCGGTCCCTGCCCCCCGCGCTCGCGCACCGCGACCTTGTCCAACTCGTCCAGGAACACGATGCCCGACTGCTCGACCCGCGACTTGGCCTCGGCGACCACCGACTCCATGTCGATGAGCTTCCCCGCCTCCTGGTCGGCGAACACCCGCAGCGCCTCCTTGACCTTGACCTTGCGCTGGCGCTTGCGCTGCCCCACGCCCGGCAGGTTGGCGAACATGTCCTGGAACTTGAATTCCAGCTCTTCCATGCCCGAGGCGCTGAACACCTCGACCGCGGGCCCGCCGCGATCCTGGACCTCGATCTCCACCAGGTCGCCGTCCAGCTCGCCGGCGCGCAGCCGCGCGCGCAGGGCGTCCTTCGCCTCGCGATCGGCCGCCGGACTCTCGTCGAAGCTGCCGCGCGGACGGGTCTTGAGCAGGTGCACCAGCATCCGCTCCTCCGCCTGCTCGGCCGCCTTGTGCCGCACCCCCAGCTCGAGCTCCCCCTTGACCTCGCGGATCGCCAGCTCGACCAGGTCGCGGATCATCGAGTCCACGTCGCGGCCCACGTAACCGACCTCGGTGAACTTCGTCGCCTCGACCTTGAGGAACGGCGCCTGCGCGAGCTTCGCCAGACGCCGGGCGATCTCGGTCTTGCCCACGCCCGTAGGCCCCATCATCAGGATGTTCTTGGGCGCGATCTCGTCGCGCAGCTCCTGGGCCACGCGGCGCCGGCGCCAGCGGTTCCGCAGCGCCACCGCCACCGCGCGCTTCGCCTTGTCCTGGCCGATGACGAAACGGTCCAGCTCGGACACGATCTCGCGCGGGGTGAACATCGAGGCCCCGGATTCGGCGGGCGCGTCGGGGGATGCCATCGGGAGTCCTTTCCGGTCCGAGGCGCCTGCGTCAGCCCTTGGCCGCCACGGCCTCGACGGTGAAGTTGCGGTTGGTGAATACGCACAGCTCGGCCGCCAGCCCCATCGCCTTCTCCGCGATCTCCCGCGCCGGGAGGCCGGTGTTCTCCAGGAGCGCCCGCGCCGCGGCCTGCGCGTAGCCGCCGCCCGAGCCGATCGCCGCGCAGTCGCCGTCCGGCTCCAAGACGTCGCCCGTCCCCGAAAGCACGAACATCCGCCGGCCGTCCGCGGCCAGCATCATCGCGTCCAGGCGGCGCAGCACGCGGTCGGAACGCCACTCCTTGGCCAACTCCACCGCGGCGCGCGTCAGGTTCCCCGCGTGCGCCTTGAGCTGGCTCTCCAGCCGCTCGAACAGCGTGATCGCGTCCGCGCTCGCCCCCGCGAACCCGGCCACGATCGCCCCCTCGTCGCCCAGCCGCCGCACCTTCCGCGCGCCGTGCTTGACGATCATGTTGCCGACCGAGACCTGGCCGTCGCCGATGACGACGATCTCGCCCCCGCGCCGCACCGCAAGCACGGTCGTGCTCCGCCATTCGTTGCTCGTGGTCTTCCTCTGCACGGCGCCGGAACCTAGTCACCCGGCACCGCGGCGTCAACCGGGGGAGGCTCGGTGTCGCGGGTCGACTCCGAAGACCCGTCGTGGTACGCGGCGACGGCAGCGAGGAGCGATGGCGCGGCGGGACGATGCGGAGCTGAGGAGAATGGTGCTCGACCGGGGGTTCACCCCGGGCGTGCGGGACGTCCCCGCGCTGTTCGAGTTGCTGGCCGACACGGACGAAGATGTCGCCGACGGCGCCCTGAACGCCCTGATCCGCCTCCAGCTCGCCGTGCTCCCCGCCGCACTCGAACGCTTCGCGACGGCCGAGCCTCCCGCCCGCGCGCGCCTGCTCTGGCTCGTCCACCGCACCGCGGGAAATGCCGAAGCCGCGCCCCACCTGCTCGAAAAGGCGCTGGAAGATCCCGATCCGGCGACGCGCCGCCGCGCCGCCCGGGCCCTGGGCAAGCGTCCGGGTCCGCGATCCGAGGAGGCGCTCCTGCGGGCGTGGAGTGCCGCCGCCACCCCCGATCTCCGGCGCGCCCTCGCCGAGGCGCTGGGCAAGATCGGCGGCCCGAGGGCGCTCGAGGCCCTCCGCGACGCTCCGGATGCCGATCCGCTGTTGCAACCGATCGCCGCCCGCGCTCGCATGATGCTCGAACGGACCGTGGACCGCGCCGAGCCCTCGCGCATCGATGGGTCCGTCGCCCCGGAGAGTCCCCTGCCCATCGTCTTCTTCTGCCGCGCCGGCCTGGAGGAAGTCCTGGTCGAGGAGCTGGGTGCGGCCTGGCAGACGCGGATCGTCGCCCGCGGGCGTGTCGAAGCGGTGCTCCACGGGACGCTCGAGTCCGCGTGGCGCGCCCGCACCGCGCTGGGCTTTGCCTTCCCGCTCGAGCCGCAGGCCGCCGACCCGCTCGCCGACGGCGTCGTCCGGGCCCTTGCGGGCGACGCGTCGTTCTCGCTCCTGCGCCGCTTCACCGCCGGCGCGATCCGCTGGCGCCTCGCCTTCGCCGGCGGCGGCCACCGGCGCGCGCTGGTCTGGGAGTGCGCGCGGCGCGTCGCCGAGCGCCGGCCCGAGCTGCGCAACGACCCGACGAACAGCACCTGGGAGGCCGTGGTGCTCGAGCGCCGCGGCGAGGCGTACATCGACCTGTTCCCGCGAGGCCTGGCCGATCCGCGGTTCGCCTGGCGCGTGGCCGACGTTCCCGCGGCCTCGCACCCGACGCTCGCAGCCGCCCTCGCCCGCCTGGGCGGCCTCGGCGACCACGACGTCGTCTGGGATCCCTTCGCCGGCTCCGGCGCCGAGCTGATCGAGCGCGCCCTGCTGGGACGCTGCGCCTTGCTCCTGGGCACCGACACCGACCCCCGCGCGCTCGACGCCGCCGAGCGCAACGGCGCCGCCGCCGGCGTCCCGATCCGGCTCGAGCGGGCGGACGGCACGACGTTCGTCCCGCCCGCTCCTCCGACGCTGATCGTGACCAACCCGCCGATGGGCCGCCGGACCGCCGATCACCGCGATCTCGGCGAGACGCTCGAGCGCTTCGTCGCGCACGCCGCCCGGGTGCTGGCCCGGGACGGGCGCATGGTGTGGATCTCGCCCCGGCCCGACGCATCCCGGCGCATCGCGGAAGAGCATGGTCTGCACGCGGACCTGGACCGCGAGGTGGACATGGGCGGCTTCACCGCCCGAATCCAGCGCTTCAGGCGGTCCCCAGGAACGCGGTGAGCCGTGCGGCCAGCCGCGCGGTCCGCCCGTCGTCGCGCGCGGGGCACAGCTCCACGACGTCGGCGCCCGCCAGCGTGCGTCCTCCCAGGATCCGCTCCAGCGCGTCGAGCAGCTCCCAGAATGAGAGGCCGTCCGGCTCGGGCGTCCCAACGCCGGGCGCGCAGCCGGGATCCAGTACATCCAGGTCGATCGTGACGTAGATGCGCGCGCCAATGCCGTCCAGGACTTCGTCCAGTCCGCGGTCGCGCAGCCCGCTGCGCGTCAGCAGGCGTGCCGGCGGCGGCCCGCAACGGAGCAGCAGCCCGGAGGAGCCGTCCGCGCCCACGCCGTAGACCTCGCCAATCTCCTCCCGCACCGCGGAGCGAATGCCGAGCTGGACGAGCGGGTGGCCGCGGTCGAGCGCGCGGCGCATGGCGCAGGCGTGGTTCCACGGCGTCCCTTCGTAGGCTTGCCGGAGGTCGGCGTGGGCGTCGAACTGCACGACCGTGATCGACGAAGGGTCGTCGAACGCCGCGAGCGCTCCCGCGGTCACCGTGTGCTCGCCGCCGACGAGGATCGGCAGCCGGCCGGCGACGAGCAGCGCGCGGGTCCAGCTCTCGACGTCGCGCCGCATGGTATCCGGGACGACGACCGAGCGGTGGTGCGCCTCGACCCACGTCCAGTCGTCGACCTGGGCGAACCCGGGCCGCAGGTCCGTGTGCGCCGCCCGTTCCAGCTCCGTCGCGATGGCCTCCGGCCCGAAGGCGCAGCCGGCCACGAACGAGGCGGTGGCTTCGTAGGGCGAGGCGACGAACCCGCACGTCCGTCCCGACGACTCCGCGCCGCCGCCGTTCATCGCCGGCCGTCCCCACCCGGGAACCGCTGCCGATGGGCGAGGGCGAGGATGCGCAGCCCGAGTCGCGCGGCGACGAAGGCCGGCAGCACGTCGCCGGTCGGCGGACACAGGCCCGTCAGCTCCGCGCCGAGCACCCGGCGCGAGGCGAACACGTTCGTGAGGAGGGCGGTCAGATCGGCGTAGGCCAGGCCGCCCGGCTCGAGGTTGCCCGGCATCGGCAACGCCGACGGGTCGAGGACGCCGAGGTCGAGGGCTAGCCAGACGTCCTGCGGCAGGCCGGCGACCACTTCGTCGGCGGTGGCGGGCGCCACTCCGGGTCGCGCGGCCAGACGGCGCGCGGTCGGCCCGGCCAGGTCCTTCCCGGTGGCGAACGCGCGCGCCTCCTCCGCGGCCAGTCGCCAGCCGGAGGAACGCACGGGCAGCAGCTCCGAGGCTCGTCGGGTGGCGGTGCGCGGGACGGCGCGCAGTCCGTGGCGGACGTCTTCGCAACCGAGCACGCCCTCGAGCCGCACCACGCCGCCGCGTCCGAGCCGTGCCAATCCGCGCGCGCTGCCGGCCAGGACGGTGGCCTCGCCGCCGAGCAGGAGCGCGAAACGGCCGGCGCGCGCGTGGGCCTCGACCGCGTCGCCGATCGGTGCGAGCGCGACGTCCTCGGTCGAGTAGTCCAGCTCGAGCGGCGGAGCGGTGAAAAGCCCGCGGTCGGTGGGATCGCATCCGGCCTCCAGGTCGTGAGTCTCGACCTGGTGCGACGCCGCCACGATCTCGGCGGGAGCGAGCCGCGCGCCGGGTGCGGGAGCGGCGCAGCGATCGAACGGCACGGGGACCACCACGGCCCACGCGCGCGTGGCGTCCGGGAGGTTCTCAGCCGTCAGGAAAGGAGGGGCCATCACCCTAGAACAACAACACGGCGGCGGCGACCACGGTGGTCCACAGTCCGTCCTTGTCGCCTTCGGCGCTCTGGGTGATGCTGCGGGTGCGCACGATGCGGCCGCTCATGCGGTAGATCTCGCGCCGCTGGTCGTAGTCCTTGTCGGGATCGAACTCGATGCCGAGGGTGGAGGCGAGCATGGTGGCGGCGAGGTCCTCGGCGTAGTCCCCGGCCTTCTTCGCCGTCTGCCCGAAGCCGTGGTGTTCGGAAAGGTAGCCGTACATGGTCGGGTCGGCCGGCGTCGCCAGACCGATCGAGGCGCTGACCAGGCGGTTCGGCTCGTTGGTCTCGGCCTGCGCGATGACGACGAACGTGATCTCGCCATGGTGCAGGTGCTGCAGTCCCCGCTCGCGGGTGATCACCGCGCAGCCCGGCGGGAAGATGCTCGACACGCGCACGAGGTTCAGGGGTGCGATGCCGGCGCGGCGCAGCGACAGCTCGAACGACTGCAGCCGCTGCCGGTGCACGCCGCAGCCCTTGGTGAAGAAGACGAAGCGCGGGACCATCGGCAACGGCATCGAGCGCGGCGGCGCGGCCGCCGGCGCCAGGACGGGGCCGGGCGGCGGCGCCTCGCAGCCGTTCGGCGCCGTGTCCCCGCCGACCCCGCCCGCGACCGCGACCGCCGGACTTGCCCCGGCGTCCTCCTTGTCCTTCCTGCCCCGTGCCGTCATCGCCCTTCCTCCAGCCGCCTTGTGCCAAAAGCGGGACGCGAGGGCAACAGGAATCGGGGGAAGAGCGGGAAGAGCGGGAAGAGCGGGAAGAGCAGGAAGAGCGGGAAAGCGGGGAAACCGGTGGCGCTGGACAAGGTGCGGAACGGCCCGTACACTCCCTCGGCCTGGCAGGAGGTACACCATGATCCGAACGAAGAACCCAGCGGCTTGGCCGGCGATCCTCGTGTTCGCGGCCGTGGCGGCCTGCAACAATCCGGATTCGACTCTCACGGGAGACGGGGACACCGACGTCGGCGACGGGTCGACCGACGGCGACGGGTCGGTGGACGTGCCGCGGCCGCGGAACTGCGACAGCGGCAACGACCGCGACCGGGACTACATCCTGAACGTCGACGAGGGCGGCGGCACGGTGGACACGGACGGCGACACCACGCCCGACTCGCAGGACGACGACAGCGACGGCGACACGATCGCCGACTCGTCCGAGGCGGGCGACCTGGACTGCGAGACGCCGCCGCTGGACTCGGACAACGACACGGTGCCCGACTTCCGCGACCTGGACGCGGACGGGAACACGATCAGCGACACGGAGGAGGGCGACGTCGACCCGGACGGCGACGGCGTGGGCAACTACCGCG
>JACRCX010000119.1 GCA_016218815.1 Deltaproteobacteria bacterium | reverse complement strand
GATGCCGTCCCGGCCAGCCTCCGCCAACGACTTCGCATGGCGCAGGATGTCGGTGCCTCGATCGTCGACATGGATGAAATCTACGAGGGCCACCCGCGCCGCCGGCGGCGTTGACAGCCACACCACTCGCGCCACCGGGCCGGTTATCCCCCTCTGCGTCTCTGCGTCTCTGCGCGAAAATTTCCCTGCCGGTCGGCAGAGCGGACGATGCCCCAGTTGGGGGGATGCACCCAGGGCCGTCCCCCGGGTTGACCGGCGCCTGCCGTGACGGGTACCGTGCACCCATGCGTCGTCTTGTCGCGTGTCTGGTGGGGGGGATCGTGTGCGTCGGTTGTCCGCCCGAGCCGCAGCCGCCGCCTCCTCCCCCTCCTCCTCCGCCGCAGCCGACGGTGCCGGAGGACGAGGCGGAGCGGGTCGAGGCGGCGGTGCAGCCGCTGCTCGACGGCAAGTGGGTCTCGGGCATCGTCGTCGGCGTCGCCGACGCCGCCGGCCCGCGCACCTACCCGTTCGGCGGGCTCGACGGCGGCTCCGTCGTCGAGCTGGGCGCGTCGACCGAGATCTTCACCGGTCTGCTGCTGGCCGATGCCGTGGCCTCCGGCGCCGTCGCGCCCGACGATCCCGTGAAGAACTACCTGCCCGAGGAGGTCGTCTTCCCGGAGTCGATCACCCTGCGCCACCTCGCGACGCACACCTCCGGTCTGCCCCGCAACCCCGACAACCTCGCCCCCGCGGACCTCGCCGACCCGTACGCCGACTACACCTTCGAAAAGCTCTTCGAGTTCCTCTCGGGCTTCCAGCCGCCCGAGGACCTCGGCACGACGTTCGCGGTCTCCAACGTGGGAGTCGCGCTCCTGGCGCGCGCACTCACGGACGACTTCGAGGCGATGCTCGGGGCCCGGATCCTGGGACCGCTGGGCATGCAGCACTCCGCCGTGAACGGCGCCGGCGTCGTGGAGGGCCACGACGGCGACCTCGTGCCGGTCCACGCGTGGAACTTCGATGCGCTGGCCGGCGCGGCCGGCTTGCGCTCCACCGCCGACGACCTCGTCGTCTTCCTGGGCGCCAGCCTCGGCTTCATCCCCACTCCCATCGGCCCCGTGCTGCAGGCCTCCCAACAGCACCTGACCGACAAGGTCGCCGTCGGCTGGCAGCTCATGGAGGACGGCACCACCCTCTGGCACAACGGCCAGACGGGCGGCTGCCGCAGCTTCCTGGCGCTCGACCCGCAGCACGGACTCGGGGTCGTGGTCCTGGCCGACACCTCGGCCGCCGTCATCGACGACGTCGGGCTCGTCCTGCTCGGGAAGCTCGACGCGCCCCGGCTGCGCCCGACGCTGGCGCTCACCACCTACTTCCTCGACCTCTACGTCGGTCGCTACCGGCTGGAGCGCGGCGTGGTGCTGGAGATCCGCCGCGACGACGACCATCTCGTGCTGCTCAGTCCCGGCGAGCCGCCGGCGCGCCTCTACGCGGAGACGGACCTCGAGTTCTACATGCGTGTCAGCGACCTGCGCATCACCTTCGCCGACGATCACCTCGTGCTGCACCGCCCCGACGGCGACGTCACCGCCCGCAGGCTCGGGCACTAGGCTCCGCCGCCGAACGGCTGCAGCGCGAGCTGGAACGCCTCGGCCGACGGGAATCGATGCGCGCGGTCGCGCGCCGTCGCCCGACGCACGACCTGGTCGAGCGCGTCCGGCAGCGACGGATCGACCGAGCGCAGGGACGGGAACGGCTCGGTCAGTGCGTGGAGCATCACCTCGCGGGAGTTGGCGCCCTGGAACGGCGTGCGTCCGGTCAGCGCCTCGAAGAGCACGACGCCGGTCGCGTAGGTGTCGGCCCGGGCGTCCACATCGGGCAGCGCGGCGATCTGCTCGGGAGCCATGAAGTGGGGGGAGCCGAGGGCGACGCCGGGGTCGGTGAGGCGCTCCTCGCCCGCCCGGCGGTCGCTCAGCCGCGCGATGCCGAAATCGAGCAGCTTGACCTCGGGAGGGCGGTGCGGCCGGGAGGCGAGGAAGATGTTCTCCGGCTTCAGATCGCGGTGCACGATTCCCTTGGCATGGGTGGCGGCGAGGACGTCGAGGGTGTCGGAGACGACCGCGACCGCCTCGGGGACCGGGAGCCGCGTCTCGCGCCGGATCCGCTGGGCGAGGTTCTCGCCCTCGAGGTACTCCATCACCAGGTAGACGCGGCCGTCGGGCGACATGCCGAAGTCCATGATCTTGATGCAGCCGGGGTGCGCGACGGCGCCCGCCGCGCGGGCCTCCAGCAGGAACCGCGCCGCCAGCTCGGCGTCGCCGGACAGCGGCCGGCGGATCATCTTGACCGCCACGCGATGCCCGATCTGCACGTGCCGCGCCTCGAAGACCTGCCCCAGCCCCCCCTCCGCCACGGTACGCAACAGCTCGTACTTGCCGTCGAGAACCTCGCCGCGAGCCTCCCTCGAGCGCTCGGCCGGCGCCGCGGGAGCTTCCGACCCGGTCGCCTCCACCGGGGTCTCGTCCACGCGCGCATCGTGTTCCGGCCGGCCGAGGCACGCAAGGACCCGATCCCACGCCGCGTGCGAAGGGGATCCCTCGGACGGCGACGGGCGCCGGGAGTCCAGCGCCGCCACGTAGCCCGTCAGGACCCGGTCTTTCGGCGTGCCCGCCACCGCCTTTTGGATCGCACGCCGCAGCGCGCCGGCGGCCAGGCCGGGCGCCGCCACCCAGGCGCCCACACCGCGTCCGATCAGACGGTCGCCGAGCTCCAGGTCGTTGCCGGAGACGATTGCGACCACGGGCGTTCCGCCCGCCCGCCGAAGGACCTCGTCGAGGATCGCCAGGCGGTGGAGATCGCCGCGCTCCACGCCCAGCAGCACCGCGTCGAACGCCGCCTCCGACGGGTCGGGGAGCGAGTCGGCCGAGGCGCAGGCATGGACGGCCAGGATGGGCGGCCGGCGCGAACGCTTCAGCAGGGTCAGCAGCTCGTGCGCGGTCGCCGCGTCATCCTCCAACACGAGGACACGAAGGGCCGGCTCGCTCATCCACCCTCCCGCTCGCCCCGCTGCCTTCGCCCGCAATTCATTCCCCGTACCCCGCTCGACGTCCCGCGACGCGTCCGGCCGCCAAGCTAACCGCCTCACCCCCCACGTCAACTCCCGCGGCGGACCCGCCGACCCGCCGCCTCGACTTGTCCCGGCGGGCCGGCGCGGTGATATGCTCGGTGCCCGATGCAGGGTCGGCTGCTCGAGGGCAAGTACCGGGTTTCCCGCCTGATTGGCGAGGGCGGGATGGGCGCGGTGTACCAGGCCGAGCACACCCTGATCGGCCGCCCCGTCGCGGTGAAGGTCCTCCACGGCGATTTCGCCAAGAACCCGGAGGTGCTCGAAAGGTTCCGTCGCGAGGCGCGCGCGGCCACGGCGATCCGCCATCCGAACATCATCGAGGTCACGGACATGGGGATGACGTCCGAGGGACAGCCGTTCCTCGTGATGGAGCTGCTCGAGGGTGCTCCCTTGTCCTCGATGATCGGCGAGGGGCGGACGATTCCCGTCGCCCGCATCGCCGACCTCCTGGCCCAGGTGCTCGACGCGCTCGAGGCCGCCCACGCCAAAGGCATCGTGCACCGGGACCTCAAGCCGGACAACGTCTTCGTCGTGCGCGTGGGCAACCGGCCCGAATTCGTGAAGCTCCTCGATTTCGGCATCTCCAAGATGACCGACCCGGCCGCCGGCGGGCTCTCCATGACCCGCACAGGCTCGGTGATGGGCACGCCGAACTACATGGCGCCGGAGCAGGCGATGGGCCGCAAGGACTGCGACCACCGCGTGGACCTGTGGGCCGTCGGCGTGATGCTCTACGAGGCGCTCACCGGCCGCCTGCCGTACCAGGGCGACAACTACAACGAGCTGCTCACGGCGATCCTCATGACGACGCCGCCCGCACCGCGCGCCGTCAACGCCGCCATCGATCCGGCGCTGGAGCGCGTGGTACTGCGGGCGCTGGCCAAGGACAGGGAGCAGCGATACCAGCTTCCGGCCGAGTTCAAGAATGAGCTGAACGTGGCCGCGCGCGGCGCGGGCAGCGCCGCGGTCTTCGCGCCGGCGGCGGCAAGCGAGACCCCGCCGCCACAACCCGTGCGCCCGGCCACTCTCACCCCCGGCGGCTACGACTCGCCCATCCCCGAGGCGCCGGGCGCGGCGCGGAAGAGCCCCTGGGCGCTGTACGCGGGGGCCGGAGCGGTCGCTCTGGCCGGCATCGTCGTCGCACTCGTGTTGCTCAGCGGGAAGAGCTCGGCCCCGTCCTCCACGGAGGACGGCCGGACCACTCCCGCCCCGCACGCGGTCCCCGCCGCCGCCCCGGATGCCGCGACGGCGCCGATTCTCCCCGAAGCTGCGCGTCCGGACGCAGGCCAGGGCGAGGCGTCGACCCCGGAGGCGGCGGCGGACGACGACGGGACGCACGCCGCGACCGGGCCGGATGCCGGCGGGGACTCGGACGGGGACGCGGGAACGGACGGGGGCGCGGACGCGGGTCGCGAGACGGCCCGCGAGGCCGCGACGCCCTTCCGCGACGCCCGGCCTCCCGCGGACCGCGGCCGGCCGCCGGGCCGCGACGTCGGGGCGCCGGCACGTGATGCCGGCGCCCCGGAAGACGGACGTACGTCGCTGCGACGCGACTACACCTGAGTGCGGCCGGCCGGGCGGGGGCGCGGAGAGGGAGCGAGGAGGGGAGCGACTACTCCGTGCGGCCGGCGCTCAGCTGCACGGTCCCGGCGGCGTCGTGCGCCTCGGTCACGCGGAGGACGTAGGTGCCGGGCTGCAGGTCGGCCTCGATGCGGGCGTTGCGATTGACGCTCGAGTCGAAATCGTCGTTCTCGGCAACCACGACATTGTCCTTGATCAGCGTCAGGACGGCGTCGACCTCGCCGGTCCCCGCGGCCTCGACGGTGTACTTGCCGGCCTCGGTGATCTCCAGCGTCGCTTCCACGATCCCACGGTTGTCGTCGGTCACCTCGGGGACGGAGACCTCGAGCGTGCCGCCGAGCGCCACCGCGCCGGCCGAGGTGAACGGGGCCGCCGCCGCGATCTTGACCTTGGGCTCGCACGGCATCCAGTTGACCTCTCCGACGCGCGCGACGTACTCGCCGGGCTGGAGGAACGCGAACAGGCGGGCGTTCCGGTCGACGCCGCCGTCATCGTCCTCGCCGAGCTTCTCCTCGCCCTTGTACAGGCGGACGATCGGATCCAGGTCGCCGGCCGAGGCGTCGATCTGGTACTCGCCGGCCTTCTCGACCGTGAAGGTGAGACCCGCCGGCGGGCTGAACTTCAACGTCGTCTCGGCGTCCAGCGCCGCCTTCGACAACGCCATCGGGTCGGCGCACACGGCGCACACCGCGCACTCGGCACAGGCCGGGCAGGCGGCCGCTGCCGGACACGCCGGGCAGTTCGCCGTCGGCACCGCCGCCGGGGTCACGGGCGTCGTCGCCGCCGCCACCGCGTCCACCGCCTCCTCGAGGTTCTTCTTCTTGCAGTTCATGGAGAACAGCATCGAAACCGCAACGAACATGGCAACTACACGCATCGAAAACCTCCGGCCCCGCGGCAATTCCCGGTTCGCGGAACATCCGCCGAACCCTAGTCCTGCGGCCTCATCCTGGCCGTCGTGCTCCGCCGCGGAGCAAGCGCGGCGGCTTTTGTCACCATGCGCGACCGTTGTCAACAACCGACGTTGCGTCCTAGGTCTTCGCTCCCGGAGCGGCGCACGCGGGGGGCTCGACCGCAGGGGCTTCGCGGCGCGGAAGACCCGCGAGAACGGTGCGGGGCGCCGTCGACACGGCGCCGCGGACGCCCGCGTGGAAGCCGTGGACCGGCGCCACCACCGGCCAGGACTTGATCGGCAACGGACCGACCGGAGCGTCGCGCTTCGCCTCCGCGATGGCCGCGGGCTCCGCGTACTTCTTCGCGTCCGCACCGAAGGCCGCGGCCGACACCAGCAGCACCGCCACGGTCGAGCGCTCGACCTTCGCCGGCAACGCCGGACCGCACTCCACGACCGCGCCGCCCGCGCGGACGAACGTGCCGCCCGTCTCCAAGTGCGTGCTCGCCGGGAGCACCACGTCCGCGCGCGTCGCCGTCGCCGAGAGGAACACGTCCTGCACGACCAGGAACTCGAGGTCGGCCAAGCCCGACGCCAGCTCGGCGTTCTCGTCCGGGTCCTCGCGGACGATCCACGCCCCGCGGAACCTTCCCATGCGCACCTGCCGCGCGAACTCCGCCGCCTCCGCCGCGCCGGCCTGCAGCGCCCCGGCCAGCCGCAGGCCGCCGAGGTGCGGCATCCGGCTCGACAGCAGGACGCCCGAGCCCTTCGCGCCCGGACGCAAGGCCTCGACCAGCTCGGCCAGCAGCAGCAGGCCGTCGGGCGAACGCTCGGCGCGCGCGTCGAGCGCGTACGTCGCCACGATCGGTCCCTTGGCGCCGACCAGCAGCCCCAGGACCCGCTCGGCGTCGGCGGCCGACACGCCGCAGATGGACTCCAAGGCCGCCGGCGCGACGTCCTTCAACGCCGCGACCGTCTTCGCCGCGTCGAGAGCCTTGGGCAGCCCCGTCCCCGCCGCGACGACCTTGCCCAGCAGCCAGGCCAGGAGCAGCGACGTCGTGCCGCGACGGACCTCGACCCGCGCGGCGGCCAGGGAGGAGACGCGCGAGCACGCCGAGGTGACGACGGCGAACTTCGCGCCGCGACGCGCCGCGCGGCGCATCCGCGCCGCCGCGACCGGGTTCGACTCCATCGGATCGTCCCCGACCACCAGGACCACGTCGGCCCGCTCGAGCTCGTCGTCGGACGCCGTGGAACGGGTTTGTCCGAACAGCGGATCGAGCGCGTGGGCTTCGGCCTCGGTCGCGACCGCCGCCAGGCATCCCACGGGGCCGCCGAGCGCGTTCGCGAGCCAGCCGGCGGCCGCGGCTTCCTCCGCCGACAGGTCGCCGCCGGCCGCGACGAACACGGATCCGGGCCCGTGCTTCGCCGCAAGTCTGGCCAGCCCGTCGTGCGCGGCGCGCAGCGCCTCGTCCCAGGGCACCTGCACGAGGATCCCGTTCTTGCGGACCAACGGGGTCGCCAGGCGCTCCGCGCCCCAGAGCCGTGGGCCCCCCTGGCGGCCGAGCAGACAGAGGTACTGGCGCGTCTTCACGCCCTCGGCCCCTCGACCTGGCTCGGGGCGAGCCTCGTTCGGGTCGTACGGCGGACGGATCGCGAAGCCGAACTCGTTGCGCGAAACGACGATCGGGCACGCCTCGCCGCAGAGCTGGCAGATCGAGGGCGTTTCCGCCCGGACCCCGAACGCCTGCGCCGGCTCCGTGAACGAGAGCGCCCCGGTCGGGCAGGCGTCGACGCAGTTGCCGCACGAAATGCAGTCGGACTTGGCGAAGGGCCGGCCGAGCTGCGGGGAGACCACCGTCTCGAAGCCGCGGTTGACGAGACCCAGGGCGGAGATGCCGAGGACGTCGCCGCAGGTGCGGATGCAGCGCGCGCAGAGGATGCACTTGTTGGTGTCCAGCGTCAGGAACGGGTTGGACTCGTCGACCAGCCGGCGGACGACCTGCCCGCTGATCTTCTCGTCGATCGCGTAGCGCTCGGCCAGGGCGCGCAGCTCGCAGTCGTCCTGGGCCAGGCAGCCGCACTTGAGGCAGCGCCTGGTCTCCTGGGCGACCTGCGCGTCGTCGAGCGTGAACTCGACCTCGTCGAACACCTTGATCCGCTCGCGCGCCGGCACCTCGCCCTGTTTCGCGCGCGGCGCGGCGGGGAACTGCGGCAGGTCCTGGGGGGCGATGGTGCCGAAGTTCTCGCGGCGCGCGGAGAAGACGTCGTGCGGGCCCTGCACCTCGCCGGTCTCGAGCCAGTGCATGACGGACAGGGCCGCGCGGCGGCCCGCGGCGATGGCGTCGATCGCGACGCTGGGGCCCGACACCGCATCCCCGCCGGCAAAGACGCCGGGCAGGTTGGTGAGGAGGCTCTTGGGGTCGGCCGCGATGGTACCCCACTTGCTGGCTTCCACGGCCGACGCGCCGGCGGCCAGCCCGCCGAGGTCAACAGCCTGCCCGATGGCGCCGATGACGTAGTCCAGGTTGACGGGGTGGTCGCTGTCCGGCACGGGCACGGGACGGCGCCGGCCGCTCGCGTCGGGCTCGCCGAGCTGCATCTTGCGGCAGACGAGGCCCTTGAACTCGCCGTCGACGATGTTCGCGGCGACGGGGGCGATGAGAAACTCGAGCCGGATGCCTTCGTGCTCGGCCGCCTCGATCTCCTCCTTGTTCGCCGGCATCTCGTCGCGGGTGCGGCGGTACAGGATCGAGACGTGGCCCGCGCCCAGGCGCAAGGACGTGCGGGCGGAGTCCATGGCGGTGTTCCCACCGCCGAGGACACCGATCTTCTTCCCGGCGAAGTCGAACGTCTTGCCGTGCTTGACGGCGTCGAGGAACTCGACGCCGGAGAGCACCTTGGGATGGTCTTCCCCCTTGATGTGGGCCGCGGAGCCCTTCTGCGCGCCGATGGCCAGGTAGACGGCGTCGAACTCCTTGCGCAAGGCGTCCAGGCCGGCGACGGGCGCGTTGGTCCGCAGCTCGACGCCGAGCTTGAGGATCTGCTCGATCTCGCGGTCGAGGCGGTCCTGGGGCAGGCGGTAGTCGGGAATGCCCCAGCGCAGCATGCCGCCCAGCTTGTCCTTGGCCTCGAGGAGGGTGACGCCGTGGCCGGCGAGACGGAGGAAGTAGGCGGCGGTGAGGCCGGCGGGGCCGCCGCCGACGATCGCGACCTTCTTCCCGGTCGGCTTGCCGGGCTGCTCGGGATACGGGTTGTCGAGCCACGCGTCGCCGACGGCGCGCTTGACCATGTTGATGCCGATGGGGGTGTCGAGGATCTGGCGGCGGCAGACGTCCTCACAGCGGCGGACGCAGACCCGCCCGCAGACGACGGGCAGCGGGTTCCGGAGGCGGATCGTGCGGGCGGCCTCGAGGTACTCGCCCTGCTTGGCCAGGGCGAGGTAGCGCTGGGCGTCGACGCCGGCGGGACAGCCGCGGACGCACGGCGCGACGCAGTCGGCCGGGTGCGCGGAGAGGAGCAGCTCGAGCGCCGTCTTGCGGGCGCTCTCGACGCGCTCCGTCTGCGTTTTGACGACCATGCCGGCCGAGGCCGGGGTGGAGCAGGCGGGCATGAGCTTGTTCATGCCCTGCACCTCGACGACGCAGACGTAGCACGAGGTGTACGGCGGGAGGCCGGGCTCGTGGCACAGCGTCGGGATGCGGTCGCCCAGGCCGTTGCGGCGGGCGACGTCGAGCACGGTCTCGCCGGGTTCGGCTTCATGGCTCGTTCCGTCGATCTGGATCTGGATGGCAGTCACGTTCGTTCTCCTCCCGCTCAGACCTTGAGGATCGCGCCCATGTTGCAGGAGGCGATGCAGCGCCCGCACTTGATGCAGACCTGGAGATCGATCTCGTGCTTCTTCTTCCGCTCGCCGGTGATCGCCTTGGACGGGCAGGCCTTCGCGCAGAGCGTGCAGCCGTTGCACTCGTCGGTGATGGAATAGGTGACCAGGGCGTTGCACGAGTGCGCCGGGCACTTCTTGTCGCGGATGTGCGCCTCGTACTCGGACCGGAAGTACTTGACCGTCGTGAGCGCGGGATTCGGAGCCGTCTGGCCCAGGCCGCACAGCGAGGACTGCTTGACCTTCTCGCCCAGGTCGAGCAGCCGGTCGAGGTCGGCGGGCTCGCCGTTGCCCGCGACGATGCGCTCGAGAATCTCCAGCATGCGCTTGGTGCCGATGCGGCAGAAGGTGCACTTGCCGCACGACTCGGCCTGCGTGAACGAGAGGAAGTAGCGCGCGACCTCGACCATGCACGTCGCGTCGTCCAGGACGACCATGCCGCCCGAGCCCATGATCGCGCCCGTGGCCGTGATGTTCTCGTAGTCGATCGGGAGGTCCGACTTCTCGGCCGGGATGCAGCCGCCCGACGGGCCGCCGAGCTGCACCGCCTTGAACGTCCGGCCCTCGCCGACGCCCCCGCCGACCTTCATCACCAGGTCGCGGATGGTCATCCCCATCGGGATCTCGACCAGCCCGCCGCGCTGAATCTTGCCGGCCAGTGCGAAGACCTTCGTCCCCTTGGAGCGCTCGGTGCCCATCGCGGCGAACGCGGCGCCGCCGTTCAGGATGATCCACCACAGATTGGCGAAGGTCTCCACGTTGTTGATGTTGGTCGGACGGCCCCACAGGCCGGAGACCGCGGGGAACGGCGGCCGGAAGCGCGGCATGCCGCGACGGCCCTCGATCGAGGCCATCAGCGCCGTCTCCTCGCCGCAGACGAACGCGCCCGCCCCCTCCTTGATGTGCACGTCGAAGGAGAACCCGCTGCCCAGGATGTTCTGGCCCAGGTAGCCGTTTCTCTCGGCGGTGACAATCGAGTGGCGGAGCCGTGCTAAGGCCTTGGGGTACTCCGCACGGCAGTAGATGATGCCGTGGCCCGCGCCCACGGCGTAGCCGCAGATGGCCATGCCTTCGAGCACGGAGAACGGGTCGCCTTCCAGGGTCGAGCGATCCATGAACGCACCGGGATCGCCCTCGTCCGCGTTGCAGATGACGTACTTCTCGCCCGGCGGCTGCGCCGCGACGAACTGCCACTTCTTGCCCGTCGGGAAGCCGCCGCCGCCGCGTCCGCGCAGGCCCGACTTGAGCACCTCGTCGATGACCTCGGCCGGCCTCATCGAGCCCAGGACCTTGCGCAGCGCCTTGTAGCCGTCCGTCTCCAGGTACTGGTCCAGCGACGCGGGGTCGATGACCCCGCAGCGGGACAGGACGATGCGCTTCTGGCCCGCGAGCACGCCGTCGCGGTCGACGGCGTCGCCCTCGCGCAGGAAGCACTTCTCGACGTCCTCGCCGCCCTCCCCCGCGGCGAGCTTCTTCGCCACGTCGGCGGTGACGTCGCCAAAAAGCTTGCGCGAGCCGTTCTCGCGGACCTCGATGAGGGGCTCGCGGTAGCACAGCCCGATGCAGCCGGTCTCGGTGACCTGGACGTCGAGCTTCTTCTCGGCGACGAAGTCGTGGAGCGCGGCGAGGAGCTTGTTCGCGCCGGCGGCGACGCCGCAGGTCGCGGTGCCGACGACAATCTGGCGGATCATGACGACTTGGCCTCCGTGCGCAGCTTCTTGAGTAGCGTGGTCACCTTGCGCGGGTTGAGCGTGCCGTGCGTCTCGTCCTCGACCATCAGCACCGGCGCCAGGCTGCAGCAGCCGACGCAGTTGACGACCTCGAGCGTGAACAGCAGGTCCGGGTCCGTCTGACCGCGGCGGATCTTGAGCGCGTCCTCGACGGCGATCTCGAGGTCGGTCGAGCCGTTGACGTGGCAGGCGGTGCCGTCGCACAGCTTGAGCATGTACTTGCCCCGACGCGTCAGCCGGAACTGCTTGTAGAAAGTCACAACACCGTAGATTTCCGAAACAGGGATGCCGGTGAGTCCGGCGATCGACTCCATGGCCCGTTCGGGGATGTAGCCGAAGGCTTCCTGCGCGGCCTGGAGCAGCGGGATCAGGTCCCGCGCCCGACCCTCGGTCATCCACAGGGCCCGGGCGAACGAATTGCCTTGCGATTCAGCCATGCGCCACCTCAGCCCCCCGCGTAGGGCACGAGCTTCATCTCGTGCACGCGAGTCACGCCCGGCAGCATCCGGATGCGCTCGTGCATGACCCGGTGCAGGCCGCCGAAGTCGTCAGCCTGCAGGAGCAGGAAGATCCGCCCGTCCTCGGCGACATCGACCTCGACTGCCTCGTCCTGGAGCCGCAAACGCACGTAAAGGTCCATCCGATCGGGCGGATTCGCCTCAACGATGACGTAGGCCGCCGGACGCTCGGAGTTGCGCGTTCGCCCCGCGTCGGTCGTTTGCGCCCGATCATGGGCATCCAGGAAACCCCACATTCCGTCGGGCACCTTGGGCGCACCGACGTGCACCAGCTCCCATCCCGCGACCCCGGGACGTCCGTCCAGGAGCGCCTTCGCCTGGTCGGTGACGGCGGCTCGAGGGCCACGCAGCAGCTGGACGATGCCGAACCGGTCGTCGCGAACGGCGTCGCAGTGCGCGGCCAGCTCGCAGCAGCCCAGCTCGCCGAGCACCTTGAGCGGATCCGACGCGGGATCGAGGCGTGCGAGCACATAGGCGCCGGCGGGAGGCGGCAGGGCCGTCGGGGCCACGGAGGGGACCCCGGGGGACGTCACGGCCGTCGCCCGCAGGACGGCAGCCAGGCGGTCCGGGGCGAGGAAGGGGACCGGGATGTCGCCGCCTTCGCCGCCCGCGGCGTCCGCACCGTCGACCAGGAGCACCGTCGACGTGTGGGGGAATCGACCCTTCACGACGGCGAGCACGGTCGACCCGTCCATGTCGGGCAGCGCGTCATGGACCGCGACGATGTGAAAAGCCGCGCCGGACGCGGCTTTCTCGTCGATGAGGCGCAAAGCCGCCAGCCCATCCGCAGCCTGGGCCACCTCGAACTCCGCCGCCGGCAGCGCGGACGTCAAACGCCGTCGTACGACCGCCTCTTCGTGAACGAGCAACACCCGTTTCTTCATCCGGACCTCCGTCCCCCCTGCTGGATTCGGAGGGTGGAGTAACGGGAATGGCGGCTCATGTCAACCCGAATGCGAAGGCCGCCGGGGGGGCACCATCCGGAGTTCCCTTCGACGTCGCTCAGGGCAGGCCCTTCGACGTCGCTCAGGGCAGGCACGCAAGGGACGCGAGGGACCGCAAGGGGCGCAAAGGGGGTCAGGTCACCGGTTTCTGGCCTGGGTGGGGGCGCTCTGTTACGGATCCGCCATGGCACAGGGCCGGGGCTGGCTTTCGGAGAATCCCAGCAAGGCGTGGGGGGAGAAGTTCTTCCTTCTTCACTCGCTCGTCTGGATCGCGATCGTCGCCGCCGTCATGCTCGGCGGGCTCGCACACAGGATGGGCGACGTCGCCTGCCTGGCCCTGGGCCTCGGAGTCTTCCTGCCGCTGATCGTCGTACCGCTGGTCCGCCCCGGCAAGGCCGACCGCGGGAGGCCGCTGAGGGAACGTTACTGGCTGAAGTTCAACGTCTGGGTCGCGATCGTCGCCTTCGTCGGGTCGTACTTCATCACTCACTTCTTCTTCGACGAGCTGGGGATGACCTACGGCTTCGCGGTGCGCTGGCACGTCGAGTCGCGCCTGATGGACCGGGGAGGGGGGGAAGTCCCGGTCTTCCTCTACTTCCTGGCCCACGTCTACTTCACGACCTATTACACGGTGATGAGCATCGGCCTGCGCCGCGTCCGCCGGGTGCTCGGCGGCGGGCGTTGGGCCACCGTGCTTGCGGTGCTCGCGATGTCGTACGCCACGGCGTTCGCGGAGACGCTGTTCATGGCCAGCCCCTACCTTGCCGGCCTGTTCGACTACGCCGACCGGTCGCGAATGCTCGGGACGGGCTCGGCGGCGTACGGGCTGGTCTTCGCGGCGACGCTCCCCTTCGTGTTCTCCCTCGACGAGGGACCGGGGGAGAGCCGGCCGCTGGGCCGGGTCGTCGTGGACGCGCTCGCGGGCTCGATGCTCGCCCTGTTCCTGCTGGACGTCTGGGCCGCCGTGGTGGGGCCGCTGGCCGGCTGACGCTACTCCTCGAGCATGTCCTCGAAGGAACGCTTCTCGGTGGGCATCGTCGTGCCGTCGGCGTTATCGCGGCGGATGCAGAGCCCGCGCCAGGTGGTGACCTCGGCCGTCTCGCGCACGAAGATCCGGATCTCGTTCATGCCGCCTTCCAGCGCCAGCTCGACGTTCCACTCGACCCGGTTCGTGTTCGCCTCGCGGTAGTTCTCGTAGAACACCTTGACGTCGCCCACGTAGACCTGGAGATCGAGGATCGGGCTGTCGTCCTCGACCACGCCGGAGAGCACCGCCATCGCGGCCGGGACGGCGAGCGGGGCGTCGAGGCGGGCGAAGCGCGGCTGGACGTTGCCGGGGGCGGGCGTGAACACGACCGTCTCCGCCGCCGCACCCGTCGCCGCCCGGACCTCGGCCTCGGTCACCCACCCGGCATGCCCGTCGGGGAGGCGGACGCGGACCCAGCCCGGGAGGGTGTTGGTGCGCGCCAGCTTCGCGGTCGCATCGATCGTGCCGACCGGCGCGCCCCCGTCCTCGGCGACCTCGCGCAAGGTGAGCGGCGCGACGCGCGGCTGGACGACGCCCTCGGCCGACGCCGGCGTCGCCGTCGCGGCCGGGGCGACCGGGAGCGCGATGCGCTCGGCCACGAAGTCGCGCGTCTCGAAGTCGGTGACGCTGAATTCGAGCAGGAAGGTGTCCTGGTCGTAGGCGTCCTTGACCTCCAGCTCGAACACGGCCACCACATGGCCGCCGGGGGGAATCTCGTCCAGCTTGGCCCGGCCGCTGCGGATGTAGACCTGCTCGCCCGACTTGTTGCGGATGGACGCGACGGAGTCGACCGCCGCGACCTCGCCGCGGTTCTCGATGTCCACGACCAGGCGGGCCGTCTCGCCGCGCTGGATGCGGCCGTCGCCGTTTCCCGACACGTCGTCGGCCACCGCGAGGTGGTAGGCGAACACGGGGTGGCCGATGTCGGCCAGCGCCGCCCGGAACTCGACCGGCTCGATCGTCGGGTCGCCCTCCGCGGCGAAGTTGAACTTCACCGGATCGAGCCGCTGCACCGCGTGCTCCGGGACCTTGGTCTCGATGCTCCACGTCCGCTCCTCACCCGGGCCCAGGCGCCCGAAGAGGAACTCGCGATCGGCGAAGACCGGGTCGTCCGACTCGGTGATTGCCCGCAGGCGGTACAGGGTGTCCGGCCCGTCGTTCCGCACCTTGAGCGCGAGCGTCACCTTCTCGCCGGGCTTGTAGGGTCCCAGCGTCTGGCCGTCGTTGAGGACGGTCGTGAGGTGCGCGGTCGAGCCGGCCACGGCCGGGACGCCGGCGCTCCAGTCGATCTCGATGCCCCGCATCGCCTCCTCGAGCTTCGCGTCCTCCTCGGTCTGCACCTCGCGCAACAGGGGCCCGATCTCGGCCGTCATCCGGCGGCGCGTCGCTTCGCTCGCGCCGGCGGCGATCCGCTGCGCCAGCTTGATCTCGAAGTCCAGCTCCATCGGCTCGTCGCCGGGCTGCAGCAGGACGCCGCCGGGCGGCGCCACGACCGGTGCGTTCGGGTCGGGCGGGGCCTCGCCCTCCGGCTCCTCCTTGTCCCGCGTGTCCTGGAAGTAGCGGACCGAGTACGCCGACGACTGCTCCATCGCGGCGCGGTCGCTGGAGAGGTGCGCGTCCAGCTCCGCCTCGCTCCACTCCGGCTCGCCCGGATAGAGGTCCATCCGCTCCGGGTCGAAGCCCATGGGGAGGGTCTCGACGTCGGGCACGATGCCGACGGACTGGATCGAGATGTCGCCCGGGGTCAGGTACTGGGCGATCGTGATCTTGAGCGCGGAGTCGTCGTCGAACTCGTGGATCGCCTGCACCGATCCCTTGCCGAAGGTGCGGCGGCCGACGAGCAGGGCGCGACCGGTGTTCTTGAGGGCGCCGGCGACAATCTCGGAGGCGCTGGCGGAGCCGCCGTTGACGAGCACCACCAGGGGGTAGTCGGGCTCGGTGCCCGCGGCACGGGCGTTCTCCACGGAGTTCTCCGCCGGGTCGTTGCCGGCGGTGGTGAGGATGGTGCCGCTGCGCAGGAAGAGATCGGCCAGCTCGACCGAGCTTTCCAGCACGCCGCCGGGATCGTCGCGCAGGTCCATCACCAGGCGCCGCATGCCCTGGCCGCGCATCTTCTCCAGGGCGCGGGCGAGGTCGGTCGCGGTCGTGCGGCTGAACTGGATGACCTGGGCGTAGCCCACGCCGTCGGCGAGCATCGCCCACTTCACGGACTCGATCGGGATGACCGCGCGCGTGATCTCGAAGCGGTGCGGCTCCGTCCAGCCCTCGCGCTCGATCCAGATCACCACCGGCGTGTCGGCCGGGCCCCGCAGCTTCGTCACCGCCTCGTCCAGGTCCATATTGATCGTCGACTCGTCGCCGATCTGCACGATGTGGTCCCCCGCCTTCAGGCCGGCGCGCCACGCGGGCGTGTCGTGGATCGGCGAGATGACCGTCAGCTTGCCGTCCCGTGAGCCGATGTTGATGCCGATGCCGCCGAACTCGCCCTGCGTCGCCATCCGCATGTCCCGGTTGGCCTCGGGCGTGAGCAGCGTGGTGTGGGGGTCCAACGTCCGGAGCATGCCGTTGACCGCGGCGTACTCCACGTCCTCGGGCTTCTCGATCACCGCCTTGCTGACGAACTTGCCCGAGAGGAACCGCACGATGGAGTACATGCGGGAGGCGAGGCGCCACGGCGAGTCGACGTCGTCGATGCGGAAGCGCTCGCTGTTCGCCCCGACACGGACCTCGACCGCCTTCCCGTCCTCCACGGCGCTGACCATCACCTCGGGCACCGCGCCCTCGATGGCGTCCAGCGCGCCCAGCAACATCTTGCGCGGGTCGATGCGCCGCGGGTCGACGTACTCGTACGTGACGTGGAACAGCACGCGGTTGAAGATCCGCAGACGACCGAGGTCGTACGGCGGCACTTCGGCGCGCGCCGGCGGCATCCCGCCCAGGGTCTCGATGCGCTGGGCCAGACCGGAACGGGACCCGTAGGCCACCGTGAGCGCGAGAATCAACAGGACCGTATAACCCACCAGCGCCCTTTCGCCGATGAGCCGCCTCCTCCACCCGCCACCACTTCCCGACGCCGTTCCATCCATCGTCCGGTTTCTCCTCTCGCACCCGTAGCGAACCACCTCGGCAGCTCGCCCTCCGCAAGCCATCCTAGGATAATCATGGGGCGGGAACAACTTGGGGTTGTTGGTTCTTCGCGGGTCGTCCCGGTCGAGTCGTTCGTCCGGAGGCGCGGCGATGGACCCGCGGCCGCGGGAGATGTCCCGATGGGATCGGCCTGAGTCGTTCCGGGAGGCGTCAACGGGGTTGCCGGATCGGAGGGAAGTTGGCGGCGCGGGCGGCAGAGACGGCGCGGCCGAGAGGCCAGGAGTCCTTCGCCCGCGCGCCGTTGCCGGATCGCCGCGCTCGTGTGCCGGGGTGGCCTGCGTCTTGCTCCCGGCCCTGGGTCGGGAGGTGCCGCCGTGCCTGCAACCCGCCTGCCGCCCGCGATCCTGTCGCTCGTTCCGCTGCTGCTGGTCGCCTGCGACCCGCCGGCCGGACCGCTCGGGAACCGCGTGGGAGAGTCCTGCGGCCGCGTGGACGATTGCGCCTGGGACCTGGTCTGCTCCGCCGGCGTCTGCACCCCGCCGTGCGCGTCGTCCGGGGAGGACGAGACCTGCCGCGAGGAGCTGGCGGCGGTCCTGGAACGGTTCGCCGGGCTGGACGTGGACGAGTTCCTGAAGCAGGTCGCCCCGGCCCGCACGTACCTCGAACGGCCCGGCTTCCGGCCGGAAGCGGCGGCCTGGTTCGGGCTCGTCGACGGCGCGCTCGGGCTCTCCCAGGCGCAGCGCGACGCGCTCGCGCGCGACGGTTTCGTGGTCCTGGCAGACCGGCACTCGAGCGACTCGGCGGAGGCGTACTACGACATCTACGGCCTCGATCTCCCGGTGCTCGTGACCGTCGATTCGGTGCTCGACGCGCTGCACCGCTCGTACGATTCCCTGCTGCTGGAGACGGAGACCGAGGTCCTGGCGCCGGCGCTCGACGAACTGCTGGCCGGGATCCAGAACGGGCTGGCGGCCATGATCGTCGATCCCGCCCGCGGGCCGATTGACGACTCGCTCGACGACGTGGACGTCTTCGTCGCGGTCGCCCTGTCCCTGCTGCGCGGAGAGCCGGTCGCGCCGGTCCGGGGACGGAACGCCGCCGACGCCGCGGCGCTGGTCGAAACCGCGCAGCGGGAGGCGCCCGAGACGGTATCGCTGTTCGGCGGCCCGCGGGAGCTCGACTTCTCGCAGTTCCGCCCGCGAGGGCACTACGACTGCGAGCCGGACGAGCTGGGCTACGGGGGTCCGGGCTGCCCGGGGATCGACCGCTACTTCCGGGCGATGATGTGGCTCGGCCGCACGGAGTTCCGCCTGGACGCCGCGCCGGGCGAGGACACCGCCAGGCAGCTCGTGGACGCCGTCGTGCTGCAGTGGGCCCTGCGCAACGACGCCTGGCCGGAGTGGGAGCGCCTGGACGCGGTGATCTCGCGGTTCGCGGGAACGTCCGACAACCTCACGCCGCGGGGCATGGAGCGGCTGATCGCCGACGCGGCGATCGCCTCGCCGGCCGACGCCGCGCGCCGGGTCGCCGAGCTCCAGGCCCTCGTCCGAGCCAAGGACTACGGCGTGCAGCGCATCGCGTCGCAGTTCCTCCATTCGTCGCCCATCGGGCCGGACGGTACGCCGCCGCCCAGGGCCTACCTGCTGCTCGGTCAGCGGTTCGTGGCGGACTCCTACGTCTTCGCCAACGTCGTTTTCGACGCCATCTTGTGGGACGGTGGCCGCCCGCACCGGCTGCTCCCCGACCCGCTCGACGTCGCCTACGCCGCCCTGGGCAACGACGCCGCCGCGCCCCTGCTGGAGGACGAGCTCCGGCGGTGGCACTACCAGGGGAACCTCGCGGCGCTGCGCGCGCTGCTCAACGCGCACGAAACCTCGTTCTGGACGACGGACGTGCACCACGGCTGGCTGGGCGCGCTGCGCGCGCTGTCGCAGGACACGACCGACCCGGCGTTCCCGCGGGTCATGCGCACCGCGGCCTGGGCGCGGCGGATCCTGGGCGAGCAGCTCGCGTCCTGGGCGCAGCTCCGGCACGACGACATGCTGTACGCCAAGCAGAGCTACTCGGAATCGGTCTGCTCGTATCCCGACGCGTGGGTCGAGCCCTACCCGGAGGTCTTCGCGCGACTCGGCCGGCTGGCGCGCGATTCCGAGGAGGCGATGGCCGAGGTCGGGCTGGAGCGCGTGACGTCGTACTTCCGGAGGTTCGGCGAGGTGATGAACTCGCTGGAGGCGGTGGCGCTCCGGGTCGCGGCGGGGGAGGAGCCGTCCGCGGAGGAAACCGCGTTCCTCAAGGGCGTCGCACGGTGGCAGGAGGGCTGCGTGCCGGGCATCGAAGGCTGGCTGGCCGAGATCATGCTCACCGGCGCGGGCGGCGGGCCCGACGACGGGAGCCTGAACCTGTCGGTGTTCAGCCCGACGATCGCCGACGTGCACACCTCGCCGGACACGCGGCAGATCCTGCACGTCGGGACCGGCTGGGTACGATGGATGGTCGCGGACTTCGACACGCCCGCGGGCGAGCGGCTCTTCGTGGGCCCGGTTCAGTCGTACTACGAGTCGGTCGAGGGCGGGATGAGGCGCCTGACCGACGGCGAGTGGGCGGCCCGGGTCGAGCGGGACGAGCTGGCGGCGCCGTGGTGGTCCGTGGCCGCGGTGCCGTAGCGTCGGGGGCGGCCGCAGTGCGCGGCCTCCCGCCCCGCCATCGGGCGACGGGGTGCCCAGGAGGAGGGGGCCGAAAGGAGGTGCGGCGGACTTCGTTGACATCCGTTACCTCCGGCGGTAGCATTTGTCCGTGGGCCGGGCTCGACGCGGAGGTTTCCTGCTTCTCTGGTGGAAAGGCGACCACGGTCCAAGACACGTGCACGCCTTCCGGAATGGACGGTTGGTCGTAAAATGGGACCTCGAACACGACCGGGCCATGCAAGGCAGGGCCTCGCGGAGGATTCTCGAGATCATCCGCGAGCTCCGCCGGGAGGGTCTCCTGTGAAGATCTTGAAGGTCAGCATCAACCGCCGCCGACGTTGCTTCGAGATCGGCTTGGCAGGGGGGCGCAGCCTCGCTTTCCCCTTCGCCAAGTGCGATCCCGCGCCATCGTCGCTGGATCCCGTGATGTCGGCAGTCGTCGATCCCGAGCTGGCCAGAATGGGATTCACGTTCGCGCTCAAGTCCGGCCGGGAGGGCTCCGTCCACGTCGACCACGTGCTCGAGTACAACCAGGACCCGGCTTACCTCCGCGACTTGTTCGTCTACAGGCTGACGCTCGAGGCACAGGCCCTCGTCCACGCCAGCGCTCTCAGCAAGCGCGAAATCATCCGCCGCTTGGGAACCTCAGCGTCCCAGTTCTACCGGTTGATGGACCAAACGAACTACAGCAAGTCCACCGACCAGATGCTCCGCCTTCTCAACGTCCTCGGGTGCCGGATCGAGCCCACCTTCCACCGCAAGTCCGCGTGACCGGGGATGCGGCGCGGCTGGCAGTCGCCAGGACGCTCTGGTGCGCCCGCGCCCGTTTTCGTGTAGCCTCCCCCCGCCAGCGAAGGGAGGCACCCCATGGACACCAAGGACAAGATCGTCATCTGCAAGGTCGTCGCCCAGGCGATCCTCTCGGACGCGGCGATCACTGACGAGGAACACGCGTTCCTCGACAAGCTGATGGACTCCTACGGGCTCGACAAGACCCAGCGCAAGGAAGTGCTCCACCGCAACCTCGGCGACGACACGACCGAAATGGCGCGTGAAGTCGGCGACGCCGAGGCCCGCAAGACCCTGCTCGCCGAGCTGGCCAAGGCCGTCGCGGTCGACGGCGTCTTCGCCGCCGCCGAGGAAGAGCTGCTCGGCCGCGTCGGCGAGGCCCTGGGCGTGTCGGCCGACGAGATCGACAAGCTGATCGGCGACGCCGTCGCGTAACACGCGCCTCGAGAGTCCCCGACCACCCCCCACAACCGAACCGCGCCCTTCAGGGCGCGGCTCCAGCCGCGGGCCAAAGCCCGCGGTTCGGTGGGTTTCCGTCCCGCGGGGGCCGATCTGCCGTTTTTTTGCCCGATCGATCGCGCGCCGATACGATCTACTACCAGGGAACGTCTTTCCGGACGCCGCTGGGCTCTCGGGCCGGGCGTTCGAGGAGGTCGCACATGTCGGACGGCCGAACGATCCGGGTCGCCGTGGCGCTTCTCGCCCTGTCCTGGTCCGGCGCCGGCTGCGCCGCCGCGCTCGGCGGAGACAGCGAGACGCTCGACGAAGTCCTGCACCGGCTCGACGAGACTTCGCAGCAACGCGTGGCCGACGCCGCGCGAATCGATGACCTGCAGCGCCGCCTGGCCGTGCTCGAGGCGCTCGCCGCGTTCGGGACCTCCGTCGCGGTCGAGCCGGCGACCGCGGAAACCGTCGCCTCGGTCGAGCCGCCGCCCGACCTGCCCGTCGTGCACGTGGCGCCGGTCCCCCTGCCGCCCGAGGTCGAGGTCGCCCAGACGCCCGACACCCGCGCGGCCGGCGCGGTCGCCGTGCAGGACCCGGAGGAGCCGGCGGACGACCCGCTGGTGGAGGACGACCCGTACGAAGGGGTCGGCTTCGGCAACGACCCCGGTGGCGGGTACCTGCAGATGGGCGGCGCCCGCGGCTCGACCACGATCCGCATCCAGGGCACCCCGCCCGCACCCACGGCCGCCTCGACGCCCTCCACCCTGGGCACGACGAACGGGTCCGGGGGGACGCCGTCGAGCGCGTTCGGCGAGCTGCCCCGCATTCCGACGATGACGACCGCGCCCGCCGTGGCAGCACCGGCCGCCCAGGCGTCGGCCTACGACGCCGGGATGGAAGCCTACCGGGCCGGCCGCTGGCAGGAGGCGATCGGGTACTTCGACCGCGCGCTGGCCGAGGGGCTGGGGGACGCGCAGGTCGCCCAGGCCCAGTTCCTGAAGGCCGAGGCGACATTCCAGGATCGCGACTGGCTGGGAGCGATCGGGCTGTTCGAGCGCTTCCTGTCCCGGTATCCGGGAAGCGGACGGGCGCCCGAGGCGCTGCTGCGCATCGGGCAGGCCTGCGAGCGCGCGGGGGACGACGATCGGGCGGCGCAGATGTACGGGAGGATCGTGGACGAGCACCCGGGGTCGGGAGCGGCCGTGACCGCCGCCTCCCGGCTGGAGGCCCTGGGGACGGAGGGACGGACGCCATGAGCAGGACGATGGGATTGGGAATCGTGGCCCTGGGTTGGGCCGTCGCCGCACCGGCGTCGGCGCAGTCCGCGTCGGACAGCAGCGGAACCACGCGGCTGGCCGAGGCGGCGCGGGCGGGCGAGAGCGTGCACATCTCGGGAAGCACGCGGCTGGGCGCCGAACGCTACGTCGTGCGGCCAGGCGACACGCTGTGGGATATCTGCTCCGCCCAACTCGCCAACCCCTGGCTGTGGCCGGAGGTCTGGAGCCTGAACCAGGAGATCACCAACCCGCACTGGATCTACCCGGGGCAGGTGCTCCGCCTGCGCCGCGGCGACGGGCAGGACTACGTCTGGGGCGAGCCGACGACGCTGCGCGGGGGCGGCGCGGGCGGGACGATCTTCTTCCGCAACGAGGGCTTCATCGATGAGGAGCTGGGGCAGGCGGAAGACGAGGAAGACGAGCCGCAGCCGCCGGGGTCGATCGTCGCGTCCTGGGAAGACGAGATGATGCTGGCGACCAACGACCTGGTGTACGTGCGCTTCCGCGAGGATTTCCCGGTCCAGCAGGGCCAGGAGTACACGATCTACCGCGTGCGCGAGACCGTGACCGACTTCGAGGAGGACGATTCGGGCGACCCGATCGTCCTGGGCAAGATCGTGGAGATCCTCGGCACGGGCCGCGTGGAGACCTTCGACTCCGACGCGCACCTGGCGCGCATGACCCTGACCGAGACGATCAACCCCATCGAACGGGGGGACGCGGTCGGCCCGGTCGAGCGCAACGTGATCATCAGCGAGCCGCGGCCGGCGGAGGTGGACCTGGACGGCCGCATCGTCGCCCTGCTGCGGCCCCGCACGCTCAACGGCCAGGCGTTCGTCGCGTTCATCAACCGCGGCTACGACGCCGGAGTCCGCGACGGCAACCGGTTCCAGATCATCCGCGCGAACGACCACTACCTCGAGAGCCTCAGGGAGGACATCCCCGCCGACCTGCCCTTCGAGTGGATCGGCGAATGCCAGGTCGTCGAGGCACGCAAGACCGCCTCGACCTGCATCATCAGCTCCTCCACCCGCGAGATCTTCCTCGGCGAACGCGTCACCCTCGCCCGCGGACAGTAGACGCGCCGTTCCCGATTTGCTAGAACCTCGCGCCGATTACCCGGTGCGGAGGTAGGCCGTGACGCCGCTTCGCCCGAGGAGGACGAAGTGGTCGTGCGCCCCTGGACGCTGCGTGCCCTGTTGATGCTGTTCCCGGCCTGCGGCCTGGGCTGCCCGCCGCCGCCCGCGGCCCCGGAGCCGCAGCGCGCCTTCGGCGACGCCTCCCTGGCGCAGCGTATCGGCTCCATCGAGTCCCAGATCCTGGCGGGAGGCGGCGAAATCGCCGCACGGTTCGGGCCGACGTTCCTGATGAGCGGACGGCAGAGCGCCCAGCCGCTCGAGCTGGCCGGAGGCCAGTGCTGGCTGCTGGTCGGACTGGCCGGTACCCGCATCGCCGACCTCGATCTGGCCCTCTTCGCCGTCGACGGCCGGCGCCTGGACGTGGACGAGGAGCGCGATGCGCACCCCGTCCTGGCGCGATGCCTGGACGAGGACGTCCGGGCCGTCGCGGTGACCCTGGCCTACGAGGGCGACGGCGAGACCTTCCTCGGCGTCTACCGCTTCCCGGAAGGCTCGGACGTCCGCCGCGGCGACCTGCGGTTCGACGAGGCCCCCGCGCCGGGGCCCGAGTCGAACGGCGAGAGCCGCGAGGACACGCTGCTGCGCGCCACACGCCAGATGCAGGCGCTCGGCTTCCATCCGCTGGACGAGTCGGAGGACGTCGAGCTCGCGGCCAACGGCGAGGTCGACCGCACGCGGCACCTGCAGGCCGGCCGCTGCCTGGGAGTGGCGCTGGTCGGGGACGAGACCGCCGAGGACCTCGACCTCGTGTTCCGCATCGGCTCGCGCGCCGTCGCCGAGGACTCGGCCGAGAGCCGCGACGCCCACGCGGAGTACTGTTCCGACGACGACGTCGATGTCCGCGTCGTGGCACGCTCGGCGCGCGCCGCGGCCGGCGGGACCCTGATCTACTTCGAGGCGGCCCCCGAGGAGCGCGTGTTCGTCACGCCGTCCGAGCTGCCCGACGAGCCGCGTCCGGATCTGCCGGGGGGCGAGCAGGCGTTCGAACAGCTTCTCCAGGACCAGGACCGCCGGATGCGCGACGGAGGCTACGAGCCGGTCGGGGAGCCCTTCGAGGGCTCGATCGGCTCGGGCGAGCCGGCCGTCGACCAGCTCCAGCTCGTCCGCGGGAGCTGCTACGAAATCGTCGGGCTGGCCCGGCCGGGCGGCATCGCCGACCTCGACCTCATGCTCGACGACGCCGTCGGCAACCGCGTGGCCGAGGATCGCCTGGAAACCAACGATCCGCGCCTCTCCTTCTGCCCGGAGGTGACCGGCTCGTACCTGCTGAGCGTCGATGCCTACGACGGCGCCGGCGATTTCGTCGTCAACATCTACCGCCTCGGCGGCGCCACCCGCGAGATCCCCGGGATCGGCGGGCGCATGGCGGCCGCGTACGGGTTGATGGCGGCGGAATTGTGGCTCAAGGGCTTCCATCCGGTGGGAACCCCGGACCGGCGCCCGGCCGAGGCGGGACGACAGACCTCGCACCCGCTCGACCTGCACTTCGGCTCCTGCTACGCGATCACCGCCGTCGCCTCGGACGACAACATGGACGTCGACCTCGAGGTCCGCGACTACCTGCTGCGCAGCGTGGCGGTGGACGTCGGCGGCGAGCCGGACGCAAGGGTGTTCGTTTGTCCCGATCGGACGGCGCCGTACTACGCCACGGTGACGGTCTCGGGCGCCGCCGGGCAGTACATGCTCACGGTGTTCGAGAGCAAGGAGGAGTAGGGAGGAATGGGCCGCCGACATGCAGGCTTCTTGGCATTGCTGCTCGCGGGCTGCGGTCCGGCGACCGGGTCGTCGGGCGTGGCGACCGCGGGAATCGGGCCCGGGGACTGGCGGACGGACGAGGCGCCCGCGGCGCGAGCGATGCGGGACGCGGCGTCCGCGCTGGAACGCGGCCAGTTCGCGCCGACGGGGGCGGAGGGACGGGCGTTCGTGGTCAAGGGAGGGCTGGTCACCGTGGCGGCAGACGCGCCGGCCGGGCACTGCCTGTTCTTCGTCTCGACATCCTCCCGGGAGCTGGCCGACCTGGACGCGTTCCTCTTCGAGCCGTCCGGCGCGCTGGTGGACCAGGACCGGCGCAACGACAACCATCCCACGATCCGCTACTGCCCGACGCAGGGCGGGACGGTCTATCTGGTCTACGAGGCCTACGACGGCAACGGCCTGTTCTACTGGGCCGTGTTCGACGGACCTGGAGACTCGCCCCTGGGCGTGTCGGACGTCTTCCGCGACGTCACGGAGGGGCCGGCGGACGGCGGCGGGGCCGAGGAGATGCAGGAGCGGGCGCGCAGCTTCGCGGAGATCGTGACCGATCGCGGCTTCGCCGTGGTGGCCCAGGACGAGCCGGTGCACCTGGCGGCCGGGGCGGAGGACGAGCGAGCGGTGACCCTGGCGGCCGACCGCTGCTACACGTTCGGCGCGTACGGCGGCGCGGGCGCCACGGACGTGGATCTCTACCTCACGGCTCCCGACGGCGGGGAGGTGGCGCTGGACGAGGACGCGGCGCTGGACGCGTACGTCCAGTGGTGCCCGGTCGTTGCCGGAGAGTTCCACCTGCGGCTGAAGATGGCGGGCGACGGCGGCGACGTGCTCGTCGTGCGTCTCGAGGCGTCCGCGGAGCGCATCGGCGGCCTCGACGGACTGTGGCTGGGCACGCGGAACCTGCCCGGGCCGACGCACCTCTCGCTCGAGCAGACCGGCGAGGAGCTGGCGCGCCACCTGGAAACGATGGGCTACCGCATGGACGCCGCGGCCACGCTCACGGGCGAGGCCCGGCAGATGGTGATCCGCACGCACATGCTCGACCTGGGCGCCGACAAGTGCCACGTCTTCGGCGCGGTCGGCGGACCCGAGGTGGCGGATCTGGATCTCTTCCTGTACGACTCGGACGGCAACGAGGTGGCGGCGGACGAGGCCCTGACGGCGACGGCCGTGGTGCAGGTCTGCCCGCAGGAGAACGGCCGGTTCCGGCTGGACGTGGCCATGCGGCGCGGATTCGGCCCGTACGAGGTCCTGCGGGGCGCTTCGCCCGCGGTCGGCGCCGAAGCCGCGCGCGGGCTGGACACCGTGGCCAAGACGCGGCTGCGCACGGTCGTGGACCGGATCCACATCCCGGAGCTCGTCGCGCTGGGCGGGCCGCAGGCGGGGGAGCTGCGGGAACGCGGGGTGCGGAGGTTCGAGAATGAGTTGCGCGAAGGAGAGTGCTTCCTCTTCGTCGCGGTCGGCGCCCAGCCGGTGGTCGATATCGACCTGTACGTCTATGATCCGGACGGCGAGGTGGCGGTGCGGGACGACCAGCCCGACGCGATGCCGGCCGTCCAGTTCTGCGCCTCGCGGTCGGGCACCTGGGCGACGGACGTCAAGATGATCGAGGGGAGCGGCGCGTTCACGCTGCTCCAGTACCGGACTCCTGCGGCGGGCGCCGGGACGCCCGCGACGAACTGAGACGGGCTTGGCAGAGCGGCCATCAACGGGGGTGACGCGCGAGCGGCGGCTGGCCGGTCGGCGGTTCCCCGTGTCGTCGCTCGCCGCCGCCCTGTGCTTCCTCGGCGCGACCCTGGCGGGCGGGACCGCGGCCGCACAGGCGTCGCCCTGGGGTCTCCCGGTGTCGGAGATCCGGGTCGAGGGCAACCGCCGGTCGTCCGACGAGGACCTGCTGCAGCGGATCCACGGCGAGCGGACGTACTCCGACAACACGGTGCTGCGGGTGGGCGAGATGCTCACGCGCGAGAAGGTCCGCGGCGTCGTCCGCGACCTCTACTCCTCGGGCTACTTCGACGACATCCGGGTGGACGCTGCGCCGAACGCCGACTCGACCGGGGTGATCGTCACGCTCACGGTCCTGGAGCGGCCGGAGGTCGAGGAGGTGCGGATCGAAGGGGAGGACGAGCTGGAGGAGGACAAGATCCGCGAGAAGGTCGGCCTGGACGAGCGGTCCATCTTCTCGATCCAGGCGGCGCGGGCCGACGTCGAGAAGATCCGCGACTTCTACGCGGAGGAGGGGTTCTTCCTCGCGCAGGTGGAGTGGGAGACCGAGGCGCGTCCGAACGACCGCGTGGTGGTGACGTACCGCATCGACGAGGGCGAGCAGGTCTCGGTGCGGGAAATCGCCTTCACCGGGAACGAATCGATCCCCGAGGAAGAGTTGCTCGGGATCATGTCGACGTCGCCCGTGACGTTCTGGAGCCCGATCACGGACAGCGGGCGGTACAAGGAAGCCGATTTCGAGCGGGATCTGACGCTGATCAAGGCGTACTACCTCGACCAGGGGTTCCTCGACGTCGAGGTCGGGCCGCCGCGCGTGGCGCTCTCGCCCGACCGTCGCGACATCTCGATCACCATCCCCATCGCCGAGGGGCCGCAGTACTCGCTGCGGCGCGTCGCGGTCGAGGAGTACGACGAGGACGGCGCGGAGCTCGACTTCCTGGGCGGGCGGGCCGCCGTGCGCGAGCTGATCCACGTCGAGCCGGGCGATCAGTTCAGCCGCACCGCCGTGGGCGAGGACCTCCAGACCCTGACCCGCTACTACAAGGAGCAGGGCTACGCCAACGTCAACGTCAACCCCGACGTCCAGCCGGTGCGCGGGAGCACGGAGGCGGACCTGGTCTACCGCATCGTGCGCGGCACGCCGGTGTACATCGAGCGGATCGAGATCAAGGGCAACGACAAGACCGAGGACAAGGTCATCCGGCGCGAGATCCAGATCGCGGAGGGCGATCTGTACAATGAGACCCTGATCGAGCTGTCCAAGCGCCGCATCGAGCAGCTCGGGTACTTCGAGACGCCGATCGCGTGGTCCACCCGCTCCGGCGCCGACGAGCGGCACGTCATCATCACCTTCGAGGTGAAGGAGAAGGCGACCGGGACGTTCCAGGTCGGCGTCGGACTCTCCTCGATCGAGAACTTCATCGCCACGGCGCAGATCGCCCAGGAGAACTTCCTCGGGCGCGGCCAGTCGGTGACCCTGGCCGCCCAGCTCTCCAGCATCCGGCAGCTCTTCCAACTCCAGTTCAGCGATCCGTACTTCCTCGATTCGCAGTGGCTCTTCGGCGTCGGCGTCTACGACTCGATGCGCATCTACACCAACTACACCCGCCAATCGATCGGCGGCAACCTGACCCTCGGTTATCCCTTGACCCACGACCTGCGCGTGTCGCTCGGCTACCTCCTGGAGTGGGTCGACGTCTCGACCAGCGGCGGCAGCACCCTCTTCGGCGGCTCCTCGATCGGCGCGCTGCGCGACCTGCCGCTGGCCAACCTGTTCAACGACGGCTACACCTCCGCTATCCGCGCGTCGCTCTCCTACGACACGCGCGACAACCGCCTCTTCCCCCGCGACGGCCAGATCACCGGCCTCACGGTCGAGTGGGCCTCGCCGTACCTCCTGTCCGACGCCGACTTCACGCGCTACACCCTGTACACGCGCTGGTACTTCGACCTGGGACTCGGCTTCGTCTTCAAGACCAACACCGAGTTCGGCCTGGTGCTCTCGCCGAGCCAGGATGGCGTGCCGATCTACGAACGCTACATGCCGGGCGGGATCATGGACGTGCGCGGCTTCCCGCGGTTCTCGCTGGGACCGCGCCTGCGCCTCCCGCCGCGCCTGGATCCCAACGCCGACCTGATCCCGAACGGCGTGCCCGTCGGCGGTAACATGCAGCTCGTGATCAACATCGAGCTGGAGTACCCGATCGTCGACCGGCTCGGCCTGCGCGGCGTCTTCTTCGTCGATGCCGGCAACGCCTACAACCTCGAGGACACGCTTTGTGCCGCCAGCGACGGGCGCGCCTCGTCGGTGTTCCAGGATCCCTGCAACCACAACCCGTTCTACCTCCGCGTCAGCGCCGGCTTCGGCTTCCGCTGGATCTCGCCGCTGGGGCCGCTGCGTTTCGAGTGGGGCTTCCCGCTGTGGCTGGAGCCGGGCGAGGAAACGTACCAGTTCGAGTTCATGGTGGGAAACTTGTTCTGACCTGAATGCCCGGGAGGGATGGGGCGTCCTTGACCCTGCCGGCGTATCGGCGGTAGAAAGCCCGGAACAAACGCCCGGGCCGGCGGGTTGTCGAGGTAGCCGCCCAACGGCGCCAAGGAAAGTTGGAGAGCATGTCCAAGAGGATCTTGACCGCGCTGGCGATCGCCCTCGTCGTGGGAGCGGTCGCTCCGACGATCTACGCCGACGCCAAGTTCGCCTTCGTCGACCTGCAACGCGCCCTCAACGAGACCGAGGACGGCCGGCGGGCGAAGGCCGAGCTGAAGCAGCTCTTCGACGAGCGCCAGACCGACCTCGACCAGCGCGCCAAGGAGTTCAAGTCCAAGCTCGAGGAGCTCGACAAGCAGAAGGAAGTCCTGACGCCCGAGGCGTACCAGTCCAAGAACGCCGAGCTGCAGAAGGCGCTGATCGAGCTGCAGAACACCTACGCGCGGTACCAGCGCGAGCTGGCCGAGAAGGAGCTGGAGCTGACCAAGGCCATCTTCGAGAAGATGGAGCAGATCCTGCGCCGCATCGGACAGAGCGATGGCTACGAGATGATCTTCGACAAGTCCGAGGCCGGACTGGTATGGGCCCCCGACCACCTCAACCTCACCGACAAGCTGATCCAGATGTACAACAGCGAGAACCCCACCAAGGCGGGCGGCGAATCCACGACCAAGTCCTCCGGCACCGCCACCCCGTAGCCCGCAACCCCTCACGCACGCGGAAGGCGGACCGATGCTCCGCTGGCTCCGGCGCCCCGGACCCGCACCGACCCTCGGCCAGCTCGCCGAGGCCCTCGGCGGCCGTCTGGTCGCCTGCCCGCCGTCGCTTCCGCTCGACTCGCTGGGACCCATCGACTCGCCCGACCCGGTGTCCCTCGCCCCGCTCTGGCACGAGCGCGCCGTAGCAGACGTCGCCGCCTCGGCCGCCCGCGTGCTCCTCGCCGATGCCGCCTTCGCGGCGCGCGCCGCGGACTCGGCCTCGGCCCGGGGCCTCGGGATGTGGATCCATCCGCGCCCCCGCCGGGCCCTGGCAGGCGTCCTCGAACGCCTGTACGAAAGCCGCGACCCGTGGGCGGGCGTCCCGCCCGGGACCGCAGTCCACCCCGAGGCGTCCGTCCATCCGGCCGCGTCGCTCGGCCCCGGCGCGCTCGTCGGGCCGGGCTCGACCGTCGGGGAAGGGGCCTCCATCGGCCCCGGCGCCGTCGTGCTGCACGACGTGCGCATCGGCGCGCGGGTCTCCATCGGCCCCGGCTGCGTCGTCGGCGCGGACGGGTTCGGGCTGGACGCGACGCACGGGGACCTGGCGCCTCTTCCCCTGCCCCACGTCGGCTCGGTCGAGCTGGGCGACGACGTCTCGCTCGGCGCGCTCGTCGTCGTCGCGCGCGGGACGCTGGGTCCGACCGCCATCGGCGCCGGGACGAGGATTGACGCCCACGTGCAGGTGGGGCACAACGTCCGGATCGGGCGGGGCTGCGTGATCTGCGCCCAGGTCGGGATCGGCGGCTCGACACGCATCGGCGACGGCGTGTGGATCGGCGGACAGGCCGGCATCGCCGATCACTGCCGGATCGGCGCGCGCGCGAAGCTCGCCGCCCAGAGCGGCGTGATCGGCGACGTCCCGGCGGACGCCGTGTTCGGAGGGACGCCCGCCGTGCCGCACGCGACGTGGATGAGGGGCGCGGCCGCGCTGGCCCGCCTGGCTCGAGGAGGGAAACGATGATCGCGCGCAAGAAGGAGAAGCCGCGGCCGCGCAAGCGGCCGGGGAAGACGAAACGCACGCGCCCGGCCGCCCCGCCGCGCCCCCGGCGACCGGCGCTCGCCGAGCCGGCCTCGATCCTGCGCCATCGGCCGCCGCTCCTGCTCGTGGACTCCGTCACCGGCTCGACCCGCGGACGCTGGCTCGTGGCCGCGTGGAGCCCCAAAGCCTCCTGGCCGGTGTTCCGCGGACATTTCCCCGAGGAGCCGATCGTCCCGGGCCTGCTGCTGGTCGAGGCCATCGCCCAGGCCTCGGCGCTCCTGGCGTGGGACACCGAGCCGTTCGACGTCCGGCGCACGCGCATGTACCTGGTGACGGTCGAGCGGGCGCGCTTCCTGGCGCGAGTCGGCCCGCGCGACGAGCTGGAGATCCGCACCGACCTGGTGGACCGCCGCGGCCCGCTCTGGCGCTTCGACGGCTCGATCGCCTGCCGCGGCCAGGTCGTCGCCGACGCCCGAATCGTCGCCGCGCTCCTGGCGCCCGCGCGTGCCGCGGAGCAGGCCGGGGGAAAACAGGCGTGAAGCGGGCGTCGGCCGGCGCGATCCATCCCACCGCCGTGGTCCAAGGACGCGTGCGGCTCGCGCCCGGCTGCGTCGTCGGCCCCATGGCCGTCCTCCGCGGGCCGGTGACGCTCGGGGCCGGCACCACGGTCGATGCGCTGGCCGTCGTGCTCGGCCCGGCCACGTTCGGTCGGGGAAACCGGATCCACCCCTTCGCGGTGCTGGGCGGCCCGCCGCAGGACCGCACGTACGCCGGGGAGGCGACGCGCCTGGTGGTCGGGAGCGGTAACGTCTTCCGCGAGCACGTGACCGTCCACCGCGGAACGCGCAAGGGCGGCGGTACGACGCGGATCGGGGACAATTGCCTGTTCATGGCCGGCGTCCACGTCGCGCACGACTGCCGGATCGGCGACGGCGTGCAGATTGCGAACAACGTGTCGCTGGGCGGCCACGTCGTCGTCGAGGCGCACGCGGTGATCGGCGGGCACGCGGCGCTGGCGCCGTTCGTGCGCGTGGGCTGCGGCGCCATGGTGGCCGGCGGGGCGATGGTCGACCGCGACGTTCCTCCGGACTGCATCGTGCGCGGCGATCGCGCCGCGGTCGCCTCGCTCAACGTCGTCGGCCTGCGGCGCCGCGGCGCCTCCAAGCGGTCGATCGCCGCCTTGCGCGCCGCCTTCGCCCTGCTCTTCCGCGACGGCCGCCCCTTCTCCGAAGCCCTGCGGGCCTGCGCGCCCCTCGCGCGCCGCGACCGCCGCGTCCGCCGCCTCGTCGCCTTCCTCCGCGGCTCCCGCGTCGGCGTTAGGCGCGGGCCCTCCGCGTCAGGTGACGCTTCCGGTTCCGACAAGATCGCGGTGATGCGAGGTCGAGGTCGTCATGGATGACATTCTGGTCCTGGAAGGTCCGATCCCGCCCGGCGAGTTGAAGCGGCTCGTCGAGCGGTTCTTCGGGGACATGGTGAAGTACGTCGTCGACGTTCGCCGCGAAGTGCTCGCGGTCGGCGGGGAACTGCATGCCGACGCCGAGCGGGTCCTGTTGGCCGGAGGCAGCCGGCAGGCGGATCTGTGGGGCGCCAACTACCGGCCGGGCAAGGGGCCGGATGGCTGCATCGAATCCACCGCCTTGATCAACATCCGGCCGTCGCAGGACAACCGCAGCATGGACATCCAGGATCCCGAGGTGCGCGCCACCGTCCGGCGAATCACGTTCGCGCTGCTGGGCCGCGGCGAGGATCTGTAATGGCGCAGCAGCACGCGGATCTGACCGAGGACCGCTGGCGAGAGTTCGACCTCGACCGGCAGATCCTCATGGTGGCCAACGAGATGAACCGGGGACTGCATCTGCTCGAGGAGCAGGACGGCGCGGGGCTCCGCCGCAGCTATGAGCGCGTGCTACGCCTGGTCGATCTGACGGTCGCCGTGCAGTCGAAGACCACGTTGCGCGGCGAGCTGTTGCGCTGGCGCGATCTCGTCGCCGCCCTGTACCTCGAGCCGGCGCCCTCGCGCGAGGCACACCGGGCGGCCTTCCGCTGCCTGCTCCAGTTCACGCCCGAGGCGGCGCGCCAGATCCCGCTGGTGCTCGATCGCGAGCGCCCGCTCGCGTAGGCAAACCGCAGACCGCTCAGAACAAAGGCGGCTACGGTCCCGCGGGCAGCATCGCCCGGATGACGACCTCGGCTTCCTCCGGGATCGGATCGAACGCGAAGCGCTCCGTACCGTGCGTGACGACGCAGCGACGGAACGTCGTGAAGACGCCGTCGGTCGGAACGCCCTCGAGCTTCACGTTCGTCGGGCGGCCGCCCGCACCGTAGGGCACCGTGAAGCTCGCCGGTGTCTCGGGCTGCGGCTCGGTCGCCAGCACGTCCCGCCAGCAGGGCAAGACGATCGTGTTGAGGAAGGCGCGCGCCGACGGCGTGAGCCGCCGGAACCCTCGAGGCCCGCCGCCGGACGGCGCGGACGGAACCGCAGGCGGCACGGGAGGAGCGGACGGCAGGGACTCGCCCGCGTCGGACGCCGGTGGTGGCGGCGGAGCCAGAGGCGGAGGCGGAACTCCTGCCCCGGACGGAGGAACGGGCGGTGACGGCGGCTCCGACACGCCGGGCGGCGCGGAAGGAGGAGGCACGCTCGTCCCGGCCGGGGGCGCGGGCGCCTCCGGCGGCGCGGGTGGCGCCGCCGATAATGTCGCGCCCGGCCGGGGCGCCCTTGCACCTCCGGGCGGCATCGGGCTCGGCGGCGAGGCCGGAAGCACGCCCGGCGCCGGCGGCGTCGCAGGCGCCGTCGAATCCGTCGCGACGGCCTGACGCCTCTCCTCCGCGGCACGCCGGGCGGCGCCGCGCCGCTGGCGGAGCACGAACAGCACCGCGACCGCCACGACCAACACGACCACCACCGCGACCCAGGCCCGCGAGCGGGATCGCCCCGGTACCGCCGCCCTCGCGCCCCCGGCCAGGACCCCGGTAGGCACATGCTGCGGGCCGCTCGGCAGCGTCGCCGCGACCGCGTCCGTCGCCGCGGGCGTGCCCGTGTCGAGCGCCGAGCGCGACCGGAGCCCTCCCACAGCCGCCGCCGACGCCCCGCCAGCCGCCGCACCGGCCGCCGCCGCGACAAACCCCGGTGCGCTCGTGCCGCCGAGAAGCTGGACCAGCGCATCGACCGCCGCGCCCGCGTCGGCAAATCGGGCCGCTTGCTCACGGGCCACGCACTTGGCGAACCACTCGTCGAATCCCGCCGGGATTCGCGATGCCACCCCGGCCTGCGCCGCGCGGACGGATGCCGGCTCGATGGCCTCCACGAGGATCTCGGTCAACAGCGCCGTGACCGTCGCCTCGGCGCTCTCCGCGGCCCGCCAGTAGTAGCGGCCGGTGAGGAGATGGTAGGCGAGCAGGCCCAGGGCCCAGACGTCGGTCGCGGGCGAAACTTTCCCCGTCCCGGCCTGCTCCGGCGCCATCCACATCGGCGAGCCGACCGACGCCGTGGTGCGACCTGTCGTTTGTGCCGAGTGGAGCAGCTTGGCGATGCCGAAGTCGAGCACCTTGACGGTGCAGGTCACGCCCGTGCGGCGCGGGTCGGCCAGGAAGACGTTCTCCGGCTTGATGTCGCGGTGGACGATCCCCGCCGCGTGCGCGGCGCGCAGGGCGTGGCCGAGCTGCTCGAGGACCTCGCGTGCGTCGGCGGGGGCGAGCGGACCGCGGGCAGTGACGCGGGCGCCCAGGGTCTCGCCCTTGAGCAGCTCCATCGCGATCCACGGCGTGCCGGAGTCGACGTCGATGCCGGCGTCGACGACCTCGACGACGTGGTCGCTCTCGAGGCGGGAGCCGACGCGGGCCTCCTGGAGAAAGCGCTCGCGGGCCTTGCCGTCGGCGACGAGGTTGGGGTCCATGAGCTTGAGCGCGCGGCGGCGGCCGGTGCTGAGCTGCTCCACCTCGTAGACCGCCCCCATGCCGCCGCGGCCGAGCAGGCGGGCGACGCGGAACTCGCGCGCGAAGACGACACCCGGCGCGAGGTGGGCGATGACGGTGGACGGCTGTGCGCCGGCAGTCGCCTCCAGCTCGTCCCGCGTGGGAGTTCGACCCGGCGTCACAGCAGGACCAGGGTGCCCCGGGTGGCGAGTGCCGTGGCCTCGCCGGGGGAGACGAAGCCGCCGATGGAGATGACCAGGGCGTTGAGGCGGATGTGGCCGGCTGCCCCGCCGCCGCCGCCGGCGTCGTCGTCGCTGGAGGAGTCCTCGCCCTGTCCGCCGTGGATTCCGGTCTCGTTGGAGCCCACGCCGCCCGAGGTGCCGTTGCCGCCGCCGGCGCCGCCGGCGGCCGAAGCGGTCGCGAGCCTGCCGTTCGCGCCGTTGTTGCCCCAAGTGTCCGAGTCGCGGGCCCCCGCGCCGCCACCGCCGCCGTTGGTCGCGACGCCGCCGCCGATGTCGATCCGCGGGGCCTCGAGCAGGATGGCGCCGCCGCTGCCGGCGCCGCCACCGGCGCCCGCGCCGCCGCCGTCAGCCCGTCCGCCACTCCCGAAGCCGCCGCCGGACGTGACGCCGCCACCGGCCGAGATCCAGATCCCCGCGGCCGAGACGATCTCCAGCGCGCCGCCCCCGTGGCCGCCGCGCCCGCCCAGCCCGTCGCCGCCGCCGCCGCCGCCCGAGCCGCCCAGGAGCGGCATGAGCGCGGCCGTGCCGTAGGCCACGCCGCCGTTGCCCCCGCTCGCACCGCCGATGTCGCCGCCCGGACCACCCACGCCCCCGAACCCCGCGCCGCCGCCGCCCGAATCGTTGTTTGACGGCCAATCCTCGCTGCGCCCGTCCTGCCCCGCGCCGGCCCCGGAGCCCCAACTGTCCGGGCTGCCGCCCGCCGCTCCACCCGGCCCGGGCCGGTCGTGGCCGACCCACGTGCTGCCCAGCAGGAAGGCGACGGAGGCGCCCACGTGGATGATCCCGGAAATCCGCACCTCTCCCGCGACCAGCAGGACCATGGCGCGAGCACCCATCCCGATGACATCGACGCCCGCGGGCACGATGAACTCGCCGAAACTCCAGATCCCCAGGTCGGGGGCGCCCGCGCCCTGGGCCTGCGGCGTGAACACGATTCCGCCGACGTCGCCCTCCCCCGCCGCCCGGATCGGCGCCAGCTCGGCCCCGGCCGCGTCCCACGCGCGAATCGCGCCCGTCTCGGTCTCGAACACCACCACGCGCGCGCCGGTCGCGACGAAAGAAGTCGTGCTCGCCCAGAGCAGCATGCGATCGGTGATGTTGCTCGGCGCCAGCTCGAGGCATCGCGCGCCGAGCCCGTACCCCGTGCAGCCGAAGGCGCAGGGGAAGACGTCCCATCCCATGGCATCCGGGCGGCAATGCTGGAGGATGTCGCTGGAACAATGGTCCTCGAGGCCGCCCGGGTCGCAGACGCCGGTTTCGGTTTCCACGACGTCCTCGACGACCTCCTCTTCGGCATCGGCTTCGCCGTCGAGGTCCTCGGCCTCGTCGCCGTCGGGAAGCTCGTCCGTCTCGAGATCCCCGTCATCGTCGTCGACCTCGGCGTCCGCTTCCTCGTCGGCGTCGATCTCTTCGACGGCCTCGTCGCGTTCGCCATCTTCGGCGCGGGCGTCCCCGTCGTCGCCGCGATCGTCGCGTCCGTCTCCGTCGTCCCCGCGGTCGACGCGGCCATCGACGTCCAGCTCGAGGTCCCCCCCTCCCCCGTCTTCCAGCTCGCCGAGCCCTCCGGCGGAGAGGCTGCAACCTGCCAACAGCGCGACGAGGAGCAGCCCGGCGGCCCGAATCGCCGCGAGCCCACCCGCTCCGGTCGACGCCTGATGCTCGGACGTCATCTTCCTGCCTTGCCCCGCCCGCCCCGCGGGCCCTTTGGGAAGATACCCGATCCGGGGGGGTGCGTCCACGCGGCGTGGTGTTGCGTTGCCGCGGGCCCGCCCATGCGGTACTCTCCCCTCCATCGGCTTCGCGGCGGGGCGCGCGGGCACGAGGAGGGACCATGGGACGTTCACGGACTCGATGGCTCGGGTGGGCGGTGGTCGTGTCTTGTGCGGCTTTCGCCGGAAGCTGCAATCCGGCGGACGAGACGCCGAGCTGCGGACCCGGGACGTGCGCCGGATGCTGCCTGGAAGGTACCTGCGTGACGGGAGACGTCCCGGGGGCGTGCGGCCTCGGCGGCGCCGCCTGCCTGGCCTGCGGCGCGGGACAGCTTTGCACCGCGGGCGCCTGCACCGCCGCCCCGGCCTGCGGCGACGGCACCGTGGACGACGGCGAGGAGTGCGACGACGGCAACCTCGACGCCGGCGACGGCTGCGACGGCTCCTGCCGCCTCGAGGCCGCCGCGGACGCCGACGCCGACGCCGATGCGGATTCCGACGCCGACGCCGACGCCGACGCCGACGAGGCCGCGGAGTGCAGCCCGTATCCGACCGGGCCGTACGCCTTCCAGCGCGTCGGCAACATCCTGGCCCCGATGGTCTGGGATGCCGCGCGCAGCGGCATCGATGAGGCGCTGGCCGCGAGCGTCGCCTCCATCCGCTGCGAGCCCGGCATCCACAGCATCTTCCTCATGGTCCTCACCGAGGTGTGCCCCGTGTGCCCCGAGCGCCTCCGGGAGATCAACCGGCTGAAGGACCACTGGACCGCAACGGGCGCGAAGTGGATCTTCCTGGTCACCGACTCCCTCAGCCCCGTGCGGGCCAGCATGTACATCGAACGCTACGGCATCTCCTTCGGCTGGCGCTCCAACGACCAGGACAACTCCGAGGGCCGCTACGCCATCGCCCAGGCGACGGAGTACGTGCCGTGGATCGCCGTCGTGCGGACTTCCGACATGCAGGTCCGCTACCTCGAGACCTCCACCACGCGACTCGACATCGAGCACTGCGCCGACGTCCTGGCCTCCGAATAGCCTCGGTTTCTCCGTCCGGTAGGGGCGCCACGTAGCCCTGAGCGATGCCTGCCCCGAGCCTGTCGAGGGGCGCAGCGAGCCGAAGGGCGAGTGCGCCCGTTACGATGGAGTCGGATCGAACGCGCCGGCCGAAATCAGCTCGCCCACCAGGCGCGCGGCCTCGTCGAGCGCCGAGCGGCCGGGATTGCCGGCCAGCACGATCAGCCACGCCCGATCGAGGCCGGGATCATCGATCAGCACGTCGTCCGTGAACCACTCCGACGCGTAGCCGGCCTTGTGGTAGATGCGGGCACCGTCTCCGAAGAACGGCCGCAGCAGCTTGACCGCCTCCTCGCCGCGGCTCCGCGTCGAGCCGAGCAGCCCGCGCAGCAGCTCCAGATCGTCCGCGTGCAGGCCGAGCGACTCCGCCGCCGGCAGCTTCTCCTGGAAGACGATGCGGCGCAGCGTCTCGCCCAACTCCAGCAGCGTCGTGCACGCCGCCTGGCTGCACTCCACCTCCGTCGCGCCGTGCTCCTCCGGACGCTCCAGCACCCGGTCGTCCTCCGACACCGTCATCGCCGGACTCGTCCGGAAGAAGTCGTCGAACCCGAACGCCGTCCACTCGCTGCGCGCGTACGCGACGCGCAACGCCGTGCGCTCGAACCCGTGCGCCTCGACGAGGAACTCGCCGTGCAGGTAGTCGAACCCGGAAAAGACCGTCAGGTAGTCGTAGGCGATGTTGTCGCTCGGCCCGATCGCGGCCTCGACCAGCTCGCGCAGCGTGAACGCATGGTCGTCCCCGCTCCCGTGATAGGTGATCGTCGCATCGGGATCGAAGCCCAGCTCGCGCATCCGCAGGAGCGCGGCGGTCGCCGCAAAGAGCTTCACGGTCGACGCCGGGTTCCATCCCGTGACCTGCACGGAAGTCCCGCCGTAGTCGAACCGGCGCCGGCGGACGATCTGCTCCCGATCCTCGTCGAAGACGAACTCCGCGACGTAGCCCAGGAAACCTCCCGAAGGCTCGTCGAATCCGCGTTCCCGCAGCAGCGCGGGCAGCGTGGTCGTGTCGACGTCGTCCGGCGGCGAAGGACGCGACGAGTCGCCAGGAGCACTCTCGGGCCGGTCCGTGCGCGGGTGGGACTCCCCGCCGGATTCCGCGTCGCCGGCCGAGCGCGGCACGCAGAGCGTGTCGCCGGCGACGATGCGATCGCCCGAGATGTCGTTGGCCGCCCGCAGTTCGTCCACGGTGCAGTCGTGGCCGTGGGCGATGCTCCACAGCGAGTCGCCCGAGCGAACCTCGTAGGACGTCGATCCTCGCGGGCACGCGCGCTCCCCGGCCTCGTTCGCCCCGCCGGGCAGGGCCACGGCGGCGATCACCGCCGTGCACGCCGCCCTCAAGAATCCGGCACCCTTGCCCGTCACGTCGCTCCGTCCCCCGAATCCCCCATCCGAGGCTACTTCCGACGTTGCAGGGGTGCAAAATAATCCAACAAACCTGGAACCGAACCGCGCCCTTCAGGGCGCGGCTGATCCTGCGCGGACAGCCGCGGGCTGAAGCCCGCGGTTCGGATGGATGCCGCCGACGACCTACTCGATCACCGTGATCGTCGCAGGGGCCGCCGTCGCACGGACCTCGGGCTCGTAGTACAGCCAGGCGTCCGAGGCCGGCGCCTGGGCACGCAGGGGATAGCGGGCGCGGAAGCCGACGCCGAGCTGCAGGGCCGCGCCGGACTCCAGCCGCAGCACGTAGAGCACGATCTGCCGCCCGGTCAGCTCGTAGCGCTCGATCTTCCCCTCCTGGACGGCGCGGTCCAGGTCCTCGACCACGACGTCGAACCCCGGCGGCACGCCGAGATCGATGATCGCGTTCTCCGCCGCCCGCGCCGCACGGTAGCGCAGCAGGACGTCCGCGCGGATCGTGTCCCCCGCCTCCAGCTCCGATCGGTCGTACGTCACCGCCAGCTCGAGCGGCTCGACCGCGGACGCCTCCGGCGCGGCGGACCACGGGACGTACGAGCGCGCGGTGAGCTGCGCCATGAGACCGCTGCGCTCGGCGATCGACGAGGCGACGGTGATCGTGTTCTCCCCCGCACAAAGCGCGGCCGTGCCGTCCACGAAGTGCACGACGTCGGACGTCTCGGGCGTGATCTCGATCGTGCGCAGCGGCGTGCCGTTGACGATGACCTCGACGGTCGCCGTCACCTCGCGCGACCCGCCGGACGATGCGACGAGCAGCGCGCGCAGGGCGAGGATCGTGGCCTGCGTGGAGCTCCAGTTGCCCAGCGCGTCCTTCTGCCGGACCAGCCAATCGATCGCCGCCTGCGCCAGCGCCGGCTCCTGGCCGGCCTCCGCCAACGCCGCGGCAATCAGCGCCGTGGTCTCGATCGACGCGGCGTCGCCGCGCGAGCCGAAGGCCGACGCCTCGTCGCTCGCCCAGTACGCGCCGCCCGCCTCGCCGGTGCGCCGCAGCCCGACGAGCTTTCCCACGATAACGTCGCGACGGCTGCGGTCGCCATCCCCCGCGAAGACCTGGAGCAGCAGGGCGAGGCTGTACGGGTCGTCGGTGGAGTCGATCTTGCGCCCCAACCAGCGGCGCGCGTTCGTCAGGGCCTCCCCCTCCCAGCCGCCCGCGGCGAGCGACCAGGCGACGTACGCGGTCGTGTTGAGGTCGCTCCCCTGCTGCCGGTTGATCGCGCCGTCCTGGTACCCGCCCGATTCGAGCGTCCAGCTCCCGTCGGCGCTCTGCCGGTCGAGCAGGAACCGCCGCGTGCGCTCGATCAGCTCGGGCTCCACCGGATAGACCTCGGCCATGTCCACGAACTCACGCAGGCCGTACGCGGTGAGCACCGTGTTGGCCGGCGCATTCCCGAACCACTCGAACCCGCCGCCGGGGATCTCGAAGGTCAGCAGCCGCTGGTAGCCGAGCTGGATGTACTGCTCGGCCTTCATGCGGATCTCCGGCGTGATCGTGCCGGTGCGCCCCAGGTAGTCGAGGACCAGCACGTTGGGGTACGTCGTCGACGAAGTCTGCTCGAAACAGCCGCTCGGGACCCGCAGCAGGGAGTCGAGGTTCTCGACGGCCTGGGCAACCGCGCCCGGGTAGACCTTGATGTCGAGCGATTCGCTGCCGGGAATGGCGTCGGCAGGCAGGGTGAACAAGCGCGTCAGCTCGCCCTGCAGCCACTCCGACACGTTCTCCTCCACCGGGAAGCCGTCCGGCTCGACTCGGATCGGTCGGCGGACCGCGTCGGCCCGGCTCGTCCCCTCGGCGAAGACCGCGAGCGTGTGATCGCCCGGCGTCAGGGCGCGGATCCGAAATCGGTGCGACGTCACCTCGCGGGGCTCGAGGTGGATCGTCTTGAGGCGGTCCGTCGCCGGCTCGAACCACGACGCCCGCTCCAGCTCCAGCGAAACGTCCTGCGGCTCGTCGAGGTAGTTGTAGACAGCGACCGGGACGGCGACCTCGTCGTTCTGGGTCAGCGCGACGGGAAGGTCCAGGTCGACGAAGAACGGCTGGAAGACGCGGACGGCCTGGTCGGTGGAACCGAGCGCCCCATCGGCGGATCCGGCGAGGATCGAGAGGCGCCAGGAGGTGATGGAGTCGGCGAGGTCCACGTCGACCTGCGCCCTGCCCTGCTCGTCGGTGATCAGCTCCGGGTTCCACAGGAGCGTCTCGGGGAAGAACTCGCGGACCCGCGGGGCCGCCGATCCGGCCGTGGTCGACGCCGCAAGGTCGGGACCGCTGCGCGAGCCGTCGCGCCCGCGCCCGTAAGTCCCGCCGCCGCGGCCGAACCCCACGCCATCCCCGGTGCCGTAGCCGTAGCCCATGACCCCCGCGTCCCCGAGCCGCATGGCGAAGGCGTAGTTGCCCCCGCCGCCCTCCCCCGTGCCCCAGACGCCCAGGCCGCCGACGCCGTACGCGTCGCCGTACTCGGCGTACAGGAACGCCGCGTAGCGCTGCTCCCGCGCCCGCTCGCGCCGCTCGGCCCGGTCGTAGACGAGGTCGTCGATCCTCTCGGACCAGTCGCTCTCGCGGAACGTCATGGCCTGCCACGGGTTGGGCCGCGAGCCGCTCGACGCCCAACGCGCGTACTCGCCGGACGCGGGCTGCGCCGATGCCGGAGTGGAGTCGAAGCGGATGTCGTCGCCGGTCTCGGCGATGCCGTCAGGCCCCTTGGAGAAGATGTCGATGCCGCGCAGCTCGCCGATCGGGCCGATGTTGAACTCGGCGTCGCTGTCCAAGCGCGCCTCGTACGCGCGGCCCCATGGATCGACGAGGGCCTCTTCTTCGACCAACCCCACGCGTGCAGCCTCGCCCGGCGCCTTGGTGTGCGGCAGGCGCGAGAGCACGTCGGCGGGCACGCAGTACAGCTCTGCGCCGTCCCGACCCAGGTCGCCCGGGCACCATTCGGCCTTGAGCCGCGCCCACATGTCGACGAGTTGGTACAGGTGGAGGATGCCCCACTGCGCGGCCCGCGGACCCAGGTCCTCCATGGACAGGCCGCCCGCGAGGTTCTCCAGGTCCTCAGCGACGATCGTGCCGCCCATCGGGGAGGCGAGATTCCCCTCGCCGAGGAGGTCCGCGGCGACCAGCGTCTCCAAAGCGTCGCTGCGCAGGCGGGACGGCTCGCCCTCGCGGCGGAAACGCTCGACGCCGAGCAGCCCGATGCCACGCTCGAGCGCGTCGTACAAGACCGGAAGCCCGTGCTCGCGGAACTCGGCGCGGCCCGCGGCGGCGACTTCCTGGAGATCGTACACGGGCGAAGGTTCGGCCGCGGCCAGGAGGATCGCCGCCGCCCGCTGCTTCCCTTCGGGCGGCCGCCGTACCTTGATCGCGTCCTCGACGGTCACGCCGCCCGGCGAGAAATGCAGCTCGACGCGCGGCCGGAGCACGTCCTCCTCGAGCAGGAAGTAGACCTTCTCCAGACCCGGCTGCATGTCCTGTAGGGCGTAGACCGCCTCGTCGACCATGACCAGGCCGAGGGCCGCGGACTTCGGCCGTCCCGCGACGTCGGTGACCTCGAACCGCAGCAGCGCCCGCTCGCCCGGCAGGTACTCGTCCTTGTCCGCCTCGACCGCGATGTGCAGCTCGTCCGCCGGCTCCACGACCATCACCCGCCCGTCGCGCACGAAGGTCCCGTCGCGGCCGAGCAGCCAGGCGTGCAGCTCGATCGTGCCCGCCAGATCCGGCGGAATGACCGGCTCCCACGACGCCCGCCCGTCGTGCAGCTCCAGCGCCTTCGTCATCACCGTGCGGTGCTCCTGCACCAGATCGACGAAGGCGGTGCCCACGGCCCGGGTCGCCAGGACCTCGAGCCCGACCGGGTACCCGGCGCGCGCGATCGCCCGATCCAGCCGCAACAGCACCTGGTCCCCGCCGCTCGGACGGCTCTGCACCGTCACGTCCTTCTCGACGCTCTCCCCCAGGCCGGAGGTGAACCCGACGTGCAACGGGATCGTGCCGTTGACGTCCCGGGCCGGCAGCTCCGCGCCGTCGGGGCGCTCGGCCGCGAACCCCAGCGCCGTGATGCCCAGCTCGTCGGTGGGCGCGGAGATCGAGCCGCCATCCAGGTCGATCGTCGCGACTCCCGTCACCGGCGTCCCGTCGGGCCGGGCCGCCGCGAGCCACAGGACGTTGTCGACCCCCGGGACCACGGAGCCCGACTCGGGCATGACCAGCAGCGAGATCGCGTCCCGGGCCACGAGAAACGACGACGTGTCCGTCTCGTCCTGGTCCGCGGAATCGGTGACCGTCGTCTCCAGCGTGATGCGCGCGTCGCCGCCCTCGAGGTCCGACCCGGTCAGGACCTGCGGCAGCGGGACCCGGAAGGCGAACGTGCCGTCGGCGTCGGTTTCGCCCGAGACGTCGGCGATGGTGTGGAACTCGGCGTCGAAGGCCTTCGCCCGCACCGCCACACGCGCATTGGCGACGGGCAGGCCGAAGAAGTACCGGGCGTGCACCGTCGCACTGACCAGGCCCCCGGGAAGGTACCAGTCACGATCGGTCTCGACGGACACGTCGAACTTGGGCAGGACGTAGCGCTCGACCCGCACGGTCTTCTCGGCCAGCGCCGCGCGCTCTTCGTCCAGCAGCGCGACCCTCCACTCGCCCTCGTTGAGCCGCTCGGCGAGCGGCACGTCGAGCGCGACAATCCCCTCGGCGGAGGTGCTCGCCGTCTTGCGGAAGATCTTGTTGCCCTTCGCGTCCTCGACCTGGAACGTGACGGGCAGGCCGGCGCGCGCGCCGGCGCCGGTCGGCACGAGCGCCAGGGCGCGGACGTGGATCGTCTGGCCCGGCTGGTAGAGCGGCTTGTCGGTCGTGAGCAGCACGCGCACGGGGTCGACGATCGTCGCTCTCCGGGCGTAGGTGCCCACGCCGCCGCCTGCCGCGTCGCGGACGTGCAGCACGAGCAGCGACTCGCCCGCCGGGAGCCTGGGGACCCGGAAGTTGACGTCCGCGGCGCCCGCGTCGTCGGTCCGGCCGTGGAACAACGTCCGCGCCTCCGCGCCGGCGCCGAGCGCGAGCCACACGTCCGCGCCGGAGGCCGGCTCGGCATCCAGGATCGAAGTCGAGCGCTCCACGACGACCCGCAGTGCCGCGTGGGCGCCGGCCGCCAGTGAGAGCTGACCGAGGATGGTGAGCTGGAGGCCGCCTTCGACCCGGTCGCCGGGCTCGGACGGCGCGACGATCGGCAGCGGGACGTCGACGGGCGCGTCCGGCTCGAGCGCCACGGGCGGCGGCTCCTCGAACGCCGCGGAGCCCGCGGGTGCGGTCCAGCGCTCGACGGGCGGCGTCACCGGTCCGGCCGGGGTCACCGGCGCGGACTGGCAGGCGAGTGGAAGCAACGACCCGCTGAGATACCAGAACCGAACCGCGCCCTTCAGGGCGCGGCTGGACCGCTTGGGCCAGCCGCGGGCTGAAGCCCGCGGTTCGGATCCGGAAGTCCGGCAGCATAGCGGGTCGCGGTTCGGCATGATTCCCTCCCGGTCGGAGTCGCGCCGTTCGCCGATGGTGTTCGGGGCGAACGGTCGGTCCGCGTGCGCGGTCGGTGGTGACAACGCAAACGGGACGGAAGTTCCGCGCGGAAGCTACTTGGACCCGAGCCGGTCGAGAGACACGGGCGACCGCCAGTCGGCCGGGGGGTCGAAGGGGTCGGCGCCGGCAGGGCAAGGGGCGAGCGGAGGCGGCGTTTCCCCCCACAGCGTGCGCAGGACAGACTCGCGTCCCGCGACCAGGAGGTCGCGGCGCCCGGCGCACCAGGCATCGTCGGCGCCCTCGAAACAGCCAGCCGCCGGGTCGGGCAGGCACCACGGCAGCGGGCGAGCGAAGATCTCGCGGCCCGGATCGCTCGCCGCCAGCGGGAAGTTGTCCTCGAGCCAAAGCGGGACGACCCACAGGCCGTCGATCGACCACGCGGACCCCGCACCTTCGGCGTGCGCGACGCGCAGGACCGCCAGGGCCTCCGTGCGCGTCGCGATGCGGCTGCCAGGGTCGCCCGCGGACTCCGCCGGGAAGCCCGGGAAGACGCGCTCGCCCATGTTCGACACCAGATTGCCCAGCGAGAAGACCACCGGCGCGGCGCGGCCGCCGGCCTCGACCGTCTCGACCGGGCCGACGACGTGCGGACCGTGGCCCACGACGGCGGATGCGCCGGCCGCGACGAGTTTCTCGACCCACTCGCGCCACTCCGGCACCGGCTCCGCGCGCAGCTCGCCGTTCCAGTGCACGGAGACGATCACTACGTCAGCATTGGCCGCCGCCGCCCGCACCTCGGCCGTCGAGCGCTCGTCGAGCGCCGCGGTGCGCAAGGTCGCGGCGTCCTCCGGGTCGGCGCGCGGCACGGCCGGGCAGCGGTACGCCAGCAGCAGCACGCGCGGGTCGTGCTCGGAGAGCACGAGCGGCGCCCGAGCGGTCGAGGCGTCGCCGCCGCCCGCGACCAGGAGTCCGGCCTCGCGCGCGGCGGTGAGCGTCTCCTGCAGGCCCTGCAGTCCCTGGTTCAATGCATGGTTGTTGGCCACCGTGACGACATCGACCCCTGCCTCCCGGATGCCGATCAATGCCTCCGGCGGCCCGTCGAACCGGGGCCAGCGGCTGGGCTCGGTCGCCCGCCGCGTCGCGATCGGGGTCTCCAGGTTGACGACGAACCGCACGGGCCCCTGTTCCGCCAACCGCCGGCGCACCGGCGCCAACTCGCGCAACAACCATGCGTAGCCGTCGGCAAGCCGACCGCCGGCGTGAGCCTGTGCGACGCCCTTGACGCGCTCGTGCAGCAGGACGTCGCCGCCGAACACGAGGAAGTGCGGCGGGGATACGGTGGAAGGCGGTCCCGGGGAGTCCCGCGCAGCGTCGTCGAACGCAAGAGAGTCCCCAGCCGCTCCTCCAACGGCATCGGCGGCGGGCCGAGCCGGGTCCGACGGTTCCGCCCCGTCCGGAGGGTTAAGCGTCGCGCGGGCAGCGTCCGGCAGGGCTTCGGCGGACGCGTCGGGCGGGGGCTGCGCGGTCGCATCGACGGCACGCGCGGCTCTCCCTCCGTCCGCGCGGGAGCAGGCGGCGGCGAGGAAGAAGACCGTGAACGACAGTCGAAGCATCGTGCCGCGAGCGCCTCCGGGCCCCGGATGTTGTTCCGTCCCATCGCCGGTGGCAAGCGTGATGGCCTTCCGAAGGGGAAATTCTCGCGCAGAGACGCAGAGACGCAGATCGGAATAGGAGCACTCCGGATTGGACTCCGGGAACCAGGCTCCGGTGTACAGCCTTCCCGGCATCCGAACCGCGGGCTTCAGCCCGCGGCTGCAGTCCAGGGAGGACCGCCACCCCCGTCCCGTCCTCCGAGCACGCAACGAAGACGGCTGAAACTGCGATAGGGCAACTTGCTTCGTGTCGGCGGAAGCCGGTGGAGGGCGTCATGGGCGATAGTCCGAAAGAGAACCTTGTTTCGGGAGCCGTGATCGACGCGGCGTACCGGGTCCACGGGACCCTGGGTCCAGGCTTGATGGAGTCGGTGTACGAGACCTGCCTCGCGCACGAGCTGACGCAGCGCGGTCATCTCGTCGCTCGCCAGGTTCCGATCGCCATCCGGTACCGGGAGCTTCTCTTCGACATCGGATTCCGAGCGGACCTCGTCGTGGATGATCTCGTGATCGTCGAGCTGAAATCCGTCGAGTTCCTGTTGCCGGTGCACAAGAAGCAGACGCTGACCTACGTCCGCCAGGCCGGCAAGCGGCTGGGCCTCTTGCTCAACTTCGGCGCGGAACGCATCAAGCACGGCATCGCACGACTGGCCAACGGACTTCCCGACTCCTCCTGAGTGGATCTTCCCGACGATGCCCGTGCCCGAGGCATCGGCGAGGAGGAGCGGTAGCAGGTCGGCGGAATATTCCGCCCCTTGATGATGCTCCGGACGGGATCCGTGGCGGTAGTCATCCCGGGCCTTGACGTGCCGGCAATCGGACGCCGCCGCACCCGTGTTCTGGGAGCCCCTCCGACGCTCCTGCCGGGACTTTGAACGATGTTGCTGGATGCTCAGCGACTGGCTGGCGCTCCGCACCATGGCTGCGAGCCGGTCGGACGAGACCACTGCTTCCGAACTGGACGAAATGCTCTACGACGGTTCGTGCCTCCCCGAATTCGAACACGAGATCCGCTGAGTGCACTCGGTCACGGTGCCTCTGCGTCCGCCTCACCTCTCGGTCCGGGGCGGACACAGCACCCAGACCTCCAGCCTCTCCCGCACGTGGTATCATTGGCCTCGTGCGTTTGGCTTGTTGCAGAGCGTGGTGGGTGTTGCTGCTCGTCGCGGCCTGCGGATCGGGCGGTCCGGCACCGCAGGGGGCGCGGGCGACGGCTGGCGTCGCAGTTCCCGACGTGATGCGGGGAATCGCGCCGATCCGTTGGCGCGATGGGATCGACGGCAGCCTGTTCGCGCTGAATACGCCATGCGAACCGATTTCGGCCTGCCGCTTCGTCGAGATGGAGCATCAGGAGGTCGAGCGACTCGTCGGTGCGAAGTGCCCCGACTTGCCCGAGTGCCCGGAAGCACTGCTGCGGGCCGTTGCGGTCAACCTGAACGTCGCCTTCGTTGAACGGTGGTACTTGCGGGAAGCCGAGGAGGCCGCGCAGCCACGAGAGAGTGGTCTCGACGCCGTGGCCCTCGCGGCGTTTCTGCAAGCCGGGGAGGAACACCGTGAGCAGATGGTCGTCGCGGTGGACCACGCCGTCGAGCTGGGGGAAAGGTTGGTGCAGCTCTTTCCCGATGGACGCGACGACGGTGCGGGTCGGTACTTCCTTGCGGACGCCCTGGCCCGGCAGATCGGCCTGATGGCGGATCTCGACGCTCGTGCTGAGGGGGTAGGTCGACTCGTCGAGGTCTGCGACGAGATCGTTAGCCGAGGTTCGATCTTCACGGCCTTCGCGCATGCCTTGCTGGCCGAGCATTCGCTCTGGGAGAGCCGTGACCCGTCGGCCGCTCTCGCATACGCCGAGGCCGGGCTGCGACCATACCGCGATCTCGGAGACGACTTCGTCAGCGACATCGAATCCCGTTCCCTGCTCGAATACCATCGAGGCTGCGCGCTCCTGTGGCTGGGCCGGCGGAGCGAGAGCGAAGAGGCATTCCGTGCGGCTCTCGCAGGAAGCGTGGCGCACTACTTCCCCCCTGACGGTTTCAACGAAGCCGCTCGGCATGCCCTAGAAGTCGTGCTTGACGACCTGGCCGTTGAACCCAGGGCGGGCCGCCTGAAGGGCCAGCCAGTCGACCGGTGGGCGCGCGGGGCTAACACCGGCCGCTGATCCAGCTCTTGCCCGCCCTACCCCCCTCTTTCTGCGTCTCTGCGTCTCTGCGCGAAAATTTCCCCGCCCCCGCCCCCCCACCCCCGCTCACCCCCGCCGCACGGTCTTGCCCCGGCCACCGCCTGCGGTAGGATGCGCGCCCGGCGATGAAGCGGATGGCAACCATGCGCGCGCGAACGGCCCTGCTCCTGATGTCGGCGATCACGCCGTTCTTCTCCGCCTGCGCCAAGCGCGGCCCGGACGCCGGCTCGTCCGCGGAGGCGGGCTCCGTCCCGGCCACGGGCGCCGGAGACGCGACGCTCTCTGCGCGAGACTCGGACGCCGAGCTGCCGGGAGCCGAGGCCAACCAACGGCAGGCGTCCGACGACGCCGTGACGGCCGACGGCGGAACCGCGACCGATACCGGCACCCCCGCGATCGCCCCGGACGGCGCGGAGACGGCCACCGCGGGCCACGACTTCATCGCCGAGGCGCGGATGCTGTTCCGCCTCGTCGCCTGCGGCGGCGACGAGCCGCTGCCGGAGGGCGTGCGACCCGAATGGGCCGAACGGCACTGCCGAGCGCTGGAACGGACCCTCGGGGAGTTCGAGCTCCAGTGGCTCTCGAAGGCCCGACCGTTCTTCGCGGCGCTCGTCCCGCCGGACCTGCCGAAACGCGTCGTCTACCCCTTCGCCGGTGCGGACCTGCTCTCCGCGCTCGCGGTCTTCCCGGACGCCGAAGAGATTACGACCCTGTCGCTGGAGCCGGCAGGGGACGTCCGGGCTGTGCGCGAGCTGCGGCCGCACGAGCTGGAGCAGCAGACCGACGAAATCCGCGACGCGATCGGCAGACTGATCCGCGTCAACCACAGCCTCACCTTCGAGATGGCCGAGATCATGACCTGGGGCGGCCTGCCCGCCCACCTCGCGTTCACGCTCGTCGCGCTCAAGAACTACGGCTTCGAGCCCGTCTCGCTGCGCTACTTCACGCTCGACCCCGACGGGTCGGTACGCTACCTCGATGACGAGATGCTCGCCGCGATCCCGGCGGAACTCGTGTGGTCCGAACGCAACAAGCACTTCGCCAACGTGGAGTTGCGCTACCGCAAGGCCCGCGACCCCGACGCCCCGGTGCGCGTCTTTCGGCACCTCGGGGCCGATCTCGGGGACGAGACACTCGCGCTCGACGACCGCGTCCTGCGACATCTCGCGACCAAGGGCGACGTCGCGGCCATGACCAAGGCCGCGAGCTACCTCCTCTGGCGGGACGAGTTCGGCAGGATTCGCCAATACCTCCTCGAACACGCGGTCTGGACCGTCTCGGACTCGACCGGCATCCCGCCGCGGTACACCAGGCCGGCGGGGCTGGAACAGGAGACCTGGGGGGATTTTGCCGGACCGTTCATGGCCGCGGGACCCGCGGACGACTTCCTCGATCTTTTTTCCAACAACCCGCGGCAGACGATCACCTTCCGCTTCGGCTACCCGGACTCCCAGGGCCGGCACCATCTGGTGGTAACACGACGGCCGGCAGCGGCAGGCTCACCCGCGGACGCCGGCGGGAATTCCGCGCCGGACGCCGATGCGGGCGCGAATGAGGATGCGGGCTCAGACGCCCCTCCAGCGGTCGGCGCGGCGATGCCTGGCGCGGGCCTGACGCCGCTGACCGCAGAACAGAAGGCCATCGTCGACTCGGTGGCCGGCGATGAGGCCGGGCGCGACCCGATCGACCAACGCCACTACGTGCAGACCAACGAGCCGCGCCATGACGACTGGTTCCCGTACATCGATGGCGTCGGCGGCGCCTACGTCGGCGTCGGCTCGGACCAGAACTACACCCTGTTCGCGCGCGCGCGCTCGGAGCTGATCTGGCTCATGGACTACGACATCGTCGTGACGCGCATCCACCGCGTGTTCGGCGCGCTCATCGCCGCCGCGCCCGACGCCGCCGCCTTCCTCGCGTTCTTCGAGCGCGACGGAACCACCGCCGCGCTCGAGGTGCTCGACGCGAGCCGCGACGACGAGGACGACCGCGAGGAGCTGCGGGAGCTGTACAAGGAGTACAAGCCGTCCCTGCGCCACTATTTCCAACGCCTTGCGACGCTCGAGGCGGATGGCAAGCCGAGCACCTGGCTGTCCGATCCGGAGGCCTACGCGTGGGTGCGGGCGGCGTTCGTCGCCGGCCGGGTCCGCACCCTCAAGGGCGACCTGCTCGGCCGGACCGTCCTGCCCGCGATCGCGAGCGCCCAGCACCGGCTGGACATGCCGGTGAGGGTCGTCTACCTCTCGAACGCCGAGCAGTACTTCCTCTACAACGCGGCGTTCAAGGACGCGTTCGCGGCGCTGCCGTTCGACGGACGGTCGGTCATCCTGCGCACGGAGAACTTCGAGGACGACCAGGGGCGGAATTCCATGATCTGGCACTACCAGGTGGAGCCGGCGCGGCACTTCGTCGCGCAGCTCGCGCGGCCCGAGGTCGACCACACGAACGACCTGGAGCCGCCGGCGACCTACCGTCCCCGCGGCGGACTCTCGCTGCTCGGATTCGAGGCCCCGGCGCCCAACCCCGTCCGGTAGTGGCGTCACGCAGCTCGCCGGTCCGTCAACGGGCTTGAGGAGCCACGGGCTCGCAGGCGGCGTTCCAACCCTTGCCGTCGACGATGCGGGCGACCAGCATGCCGGCGACGGTGTCGCCGGTCGAGTTGACCATCGTCGCGGGCGGGTCGACCAGCGTTCCGATCATCGAGATGATCGGCAGCGCCTCCGGCGGGAAGCCGTACAGATTGATGATCATCAGCTCGCCGATGAAGCCACCCCCGGGAATCCCGGCCATGACCGTCCCGCTCACCAGCGCCACGCCAACCGCCGTCGCGATGGCGCCCGGCTCGGCGAAGTCGCGGCCGAAGATGCCGAACAGGAGCGCGATCTTCAGGATGGCGGAAAGGCACGAGCCGTCCATGTGGATTGTGGCCCCGATCGGAACCACGACCTCGGCGACGTCCTTGGGCACGCCGGCGTGCTGGGAGGCCGCCAGGTTCGCGGGGATGGCGGCCATCGAGCTGCCGGTGGAGAAGGATGTGAGCGCGGGAAGCGGAATGTGCCTCCAGAACGCTCGGACCCCGCGGCCGCCGCCGGCCAGCCAGGCGTACAGGGTGAAGGACCCGAAGAAGTAGACGAACGCCAGCGGGTAGTACAGCGCCATGGCGCGCGCGTAGGCGCCCAGGAGGTCGGGGCCCAGCACTCCGACGAGCCACGCGAAGTACGCGGCCAGACCGATCGGCGCGTAGTACATGATCAGGCCGACCACCTTGAGCAGCACCGCGTTGCCCGAGGCCAGGAGGTCCCGGAACGGCCGGCCCTTGTCCCCCGCGGCGCTGGACGCCAGCCCGACCAGGACCGCGAGAACGATCAGGGCCAGCAGGCTCTTCTTGGAGAGCAGGGCGACGAAATCGGGGACCGACACCGCGTTCACGATCTGCTGCAGCAGACTCGTCGTCTCCGCCGCCGGCGCCTCGCCCAGCTTGACCTGCAGCCCCGACGCGGGCGGGAACGCCGAAACCCCGATCGCCATGACGACCGAGGCCACGATGCCGGTCGCCACGAAGACCCCCAGCATCGCGACCATGATCTTCCCGAGGCGCCGGGCGTCGGTCATCCCGGCGACCGCCGAGGAAATGGAGAAGAACACCAGCGGCACGACGGATACGAAGAGCATGTTGAGGAAGAGATCCCCGAGCGGCTTCACCGCCTCGGCCCCGGGGCCGAGCCACAGGCCGACGAGCGAGCCGAGGATGACGGCGCCAAGCAACAGCGCGACGAAGGCGTACGAACGGGCGAGCTTGAAGAGCGGCACCTGGCCTCCCTCTGGCCGGGCCGAGTATGGGATCGGCGCGGTGGGTGGTCAAAAAAGGGGACTGCGAGCCGGCTGGACGGGAGGAGGTGTCGTTGGTTCTTGGTTCTTGGTCCGGGCGGGCGGGCCTGGGCGGCAGCGCTTCTCTGCGACGGACGAATCGGGTAGGGTCGGCAGGGGAGTCGGGGCGGAGGGAATCGACTTGGGCAATCGGGAGAAGATCCGGCTCGTCCTGGCGGTCGTGGTGCTCGTCGTGGCCGCCGCGGCCGGGTCTGCCTGCAAGAAGAAGGGAAAGAACCTCGCGTTCGGCGCCGCCTGCGACACGGACAACGACTGCGCCTCGGACATCTGCCTCTTCCTCAACGAGGCCGCGAGCAAGGGCTGGTGCACCAAGGAATGCGACATGGACAAGAACAACTGCCCCGAGGGCAAGGCGTGCTTGACGCTCGCCAGCCACGCGGGCCGCAGCGGCGTCCCGGTCTGCGGCGAGGCCCCGCCGATCCCGCTGGGCGGCCCCGGCGGCCCTCCCCCTCCGCCGATGCCCCCGGGCGCCGCGAAAGGCCCGCTGCCGATGTCCCCGCGAACGGCGCCCCGTCCGTGACCGGTGCCGCGGCCCTACGCCGTCCGGACCTTGACCTTCAGCACGCGCTTGCCGAGCCGCTCGCCGCCGAGGCGGAACTCGAGCGCCGCGCGAGCCAGCTTGCGGCGGGCACGGCCCCGGTCGCGCACCTCGAGGCGTGCGTCATCGACGGCGAGCACGTCGAGGGTCCCGAGCACGGGGTGCTGGAGGAGGTCGCCGACGCGCGGCTCCACGGGCCGCTCCGCGTCCGCGAGCGCGTCGCTCGCCGCGACGACATCGCCCCAGCCGACGGATGACGGCGGCGCCCCCGGTGGCGGAGCCCGGCGAGGTGCCGGCTCCGGCGCGGCGGGTTCGTGAGCGGGCTTCTTCGAGGTCATCGAGGGAAGGATCTCGGTAGGGCTAGCGGGCCCAGAGGGTCCGGACCTCGGCGTAGTCGTCGTCCGTGGCGGTCTTGAACGAGTCGACCCGGATCGAGCGGCAGGTCTCGGCTCCGTCCCCGCCGCAGAGGGCGATGAGGGCGGTCTGCATCGCCGTGCGATCGGCTTCGGCGGAGCCGGTCAACCCGACGACCGGCGGTCCGGGGATCCAGGGGCCGGCGAGCAGCACCGTGAGCTGGTCCTTGACGGGAACCTCGTCGAAACGCTCGATGATCTCCTCCTCGACCACGGCGGCCACCGCCTGGCCGCGCGCGACCTTGCGCAGCGCCGACATCGCGTTGGACTCGTACTGCAGGTCGAGCGTCTCGGCCAGGGCGCGCCTGCCGTCCAGGACCAGGTTGCCCAGGAAGCGGGCCGACTCGCGGAACGGCACCAGGACCTTGCCGGAGAGGGCGTCGACGGATGCGGGGCCGCCTTCCTTGGCGACGACGATGTGGAAGCGCTGCTTGTCGCGGCCGTGCATCACCGCGCGCGCGATGACCTTGGCTTCGAACTCGGAGCCGTGGGCCAGGTACAGGTCCAGCGACATGGCGGCGAAGCCGGGGTCCCGATCGCGGATCTGCTGCAGACCGACGCTGGCGTCGGGGTAGTAGTCGCCCTGGACGGCCGACGCGCCCCAGCCGAGCTTCTCGCCGAGCTTGTCCAGGAAGCCGCGGACGGTCGGCTGCGCCTGCTCGGTCGTGCCTGGAAACCCGCTCACGCAGAGCAGCAGGTCGCGCGGCCCGGAGAGGACCCCGGCAGGGACGAGAACGGCGAGCCCGACGACGGAAGCGACGAGCGCGTTCCGCGCTCCTGACATGCGATTCATTCCACCCACCTCCCCGGCGGCGAACACCTCTGCACCCCTCGCCCCCCCGGGGCCACCGGCGCCGCATCGGACCGCGGGCGCGATTCGTGTATTCACGTCCGGCGGTTCGGGACGGTCACGGTTCTCAGTTCTCAGTTCTCAGTTCTGGGTCTTCGGTTCTCGGTTCTCAGTTCTGGATCTGCTGAAAACTGAAAACTGATCTGCTACCTTCCGATTCCTTCGCGGCACGCGAAGGAACTGTCGACTCTCGACTCTCGACTGTTGACGCGTGGCCAGGGGCCGCTTTGGTTGCGGCCCCTGGCCGCGCTATGAACCCGCCTACTTGCCGACCTCCTTCTGGGCCGGTGGAGCCGCCGCCGCGGCGGCCGGGACCTCGACCTCGGCCAGCTCCTTCTTCATCTTCTCGATCTCCGCGGCGAGCTGCTCGTCGCTCATCGCGGACTCCTCGGCGGCCTTGGCCGGCGCGGCCGGCGCGGCGGCTTCCGCCGGGGGCAGGAGACCCATCTTGCGCTTCAGCTCCTCCAGGTCGGAATCGGCCCCCGGCCCGGCCTCGAGCTGCTTGAACTTCTGCTCCAGGTCCGAGCCGCTCATCTCCGAGTGCAGCTCGATGCCCGCCTCGGCCTCGGCCGCCATCTGGTCGATTCTCTCCTCCATGCGCTTGAAGTCGCCCAGGGCGCTGCCTTCCGAGATGCCGGCCAGCGTCTCGTTGATCTGCTTCTGCGCCTCGGCGCGCTTCTTGCGCGCGATGAGCAGGGTCTTCTTGCGCCCCGCCTCCTCGATCTTGGCGGCGAGCTGTGTGAGGGCGAGCTTGAGCTGCTCGACGGCGCGCTTCTGCCCCTCCCACTGCTGCTTGAACTGCTCGGCCAGGTCGGCGTGCTGCTTCTTGCGGGCCAGGGCCTCCTTGGCCAGGGCGTCGTCGCCGGCACGCACGGCCATCATCGCCTTCCGCTCCCACTCCTTGGCGTCGCGGACCTCCTGCTCCCACTGCTTGGCCAGGCGCTTCTCGTCGGCGATGGCGATGGCGACCTGCTTCTTGGCCTTGATGAGCTGATCGCTCATCTCGCGGAGAAGCTGCTCGATCATCTTCTCCGGGTCTTCGCCCTTGCTGATCAGGGCATTGATGTTGGACTTGATGAGGCGGGCCAGCCGCTGGAAGATTCCCATGGTGTCCTCCCTTGCCTACGCCTTCTGCGCGGCGTCGCCGGCGGTCCGGTCCAGCGCGATGGCCATGTCGTCCAGGGTGGAGATGAACTCGTTGTAGTCGAGGTTCTCCAGCGGCATGGCGCCGGAGAGGACGACCTTGTCGTCCGAAATGCCGTAGGAGCAATGGACCAGCTCCGCAGCGTTGCGCCGCAAAAGGTCGGCGAAGAAGGTCTCGCGATCCTTCGCGGGCACGGGTCCGACGTCGGCGCGCACGATCACGACCGGGTCGTGGATGTGCACGACGACGGCGTCGACGCCGGTCTCGACGCGCACCAGCCACGTCTCCGCGTCGACCTCCTGGTAGGGCAGCCCGGAGCGGATGAGGTATGCCTGGATGTCCTCTCGGCTTTTCATGTTTCCTCCCCTGACGCAGGCAAGATAGAGGAACCCGGGGGGTGGTGGCAAGGTGCAGGGGAGAATTTCGCAGCGACGCCTGATCTGCGGTATGTCTCGGTATTCGCGGGGTGCGTGGTCGCATGAGCGGGTCGGAGATCGCGTTCCTGATCGGGCAGATGCTGGGAGGGCTCGCGCTCTTCCTCTTCGGGATGCGTCTCATGTCGGACGGCCTCAAGCAGGCGGCCGGCAGCCGCCTGCGGGGGATGCTGTTCCGGATCACGCGCCACCGCACCGCGGGATTCGCGGCGGGAACCCTCTTCGGCGCCATCGTCCATTCGGGCCCGACGACCACCATGGTGGTCGGCTTCATCAACGCCGGCCTGATGACCCTGGCGTCCTCGATCGCCGTGATCCTCGGCGCCAACGTCGGCACGACCCTGTCGATGCAGCTCGTCTCGTTCCGGCTCGACGACTGGTGCTTCGCCGCCATCGCCCTGGGCCTGGCGCTCGAGCTGGCGGCCGGCCGCCGGCCCTTCGTCCGCCACCTCGGCCAGGTCGTCCTCGGCTTCGGCCTGCTGTTCCTCGGCATGCGGGTCATGGGCGAGGGCGTCCGGCCGCTGCGATCGAGCGGCGAGCTGCAGGCTGCCCTGTCCTACGCCTCGGCCGACTCGGTCGGCGGCGTGCTGCTCGGCGTGGTCGTCGGGACCGTGGTGACCACGGTGCTGCAAAGCAGCGGCGCGATGATCGGCATGCTCTTCATCCTGGCCGGCTCGGGCGTGCTCACCGATCTCGCACAAGCCTTCGCGCTCGTGCTGGGCGCGCAGATCGGCACGTGTACCACCACGCTCTTCGGCATGGTCGGCACGAACATCGAGGCGCGGCGGTCCGCGATGGCACACCTCGCCTTCAACGTCCTCGGCGCGCTGCTCGCCGTCGCCATGCTGCGCTTCTACCTGTGGGCCGTGCCGGCGCTCGGAGGCGACATGACCCACCAGATCGCCAACGCCCACACCCTGGTCCAGGTGATCAACGCGGCCCTCGTGCTCCCCTTCGCCTATCCCTTCGCCCGCCTCGTCGAGCGCCTCACGCCCTCGAAGGCCAAGACCCCGGAGCACACGCACCTGGATGACCGGTACATCGATACGCCGGAGATGGCCATCGCCGCCGCGATGCGCGAGACCCGGCGCATGGCGTCGCTGGCCCGCCGGACGCTGATCGCCGCGATGCGCGGCTTCGTCCAGATGAAGAGCGAGCCGTTCGCGCAGGTCGAGAAGCACGAGCAGGCGGTGAACGAGCTGAAGAAGACGATCCTGGAATACCTCCTGCGCGTCGCCTCGCACCAGCTCTCCCGCCGCCAGGCCCTGATCGTGCAACAGCTCCAGGGGTCGGTGGCGGACATCGAGCGCATCGGGGACCACTCGACCCTGCTCGTCGAGCTGGTGACCGACAAGGTCCACCGCAAGATCTGGTTCGACGACGAGAGCATGGCGCAGCTCGTCGACCTGTACCACCGCGCGGAGGAGATCCTGCGCCTGACCGAGCTGTCGCTGGACCCGATGCTCTCCGTGGAGGACCGCCGCGAGCTGGCGACCCGGATCCTCGCGCGCCGGGACGAGTACGCCACGCGGAGCCGCGCGCTCAAGGACCAGCACCGGCAGCGGGTGCTCGAGAAGTGCGAGGATGCCCTGACGGCCATGTTCTACCACCGCTTCGTCGGATGTTTCGACAAGATCGTCCGGCACTCCAAGACGATCGCCATCCACGAAATGGAGCCGCTGTTCTTCGTCAAGCCGCAGAAATTCGGCAAGCACGCGGAGGAGATCGAACGGGCCTCCCTCCCCAGGGACGGGTTCGTGCCCGTCGACGAGTCCATCTTCCACGAGGAGACGATCCCCCCGCCGCCGGATGAAACGGCCGGAAAGCCGCCGGGAGGACATCAGCCGCCGTGAGCGACCAGCGGGAAAAGAACCGTGTCGCGCTGGTTTCGGTGGGCGCCGCCGTGTTCCTCACCGGAACCAAGCTCGTGGTCGGCCTCCTCACCGGCAGCCTCGGCATCCTCTCCGAAGCCGCCCACTCCGGCCTCGATCTCCTGGCCGCCATGATGACGTGGTTCTCCGTCCGCGTCTCCGACCGCCCCGCCGACGGCGACCATCCCTACGGCCACCACAAGGTCGACAACCTCTCCGCACTCGTCGAGACGCTGCTGCTCCTGGTGACCTGCCTCTGGATCTTCTACGAGGCCGTGGAGCGGCTGTTCTTCCGCGCGCCGGTGGTCGAGGTCAACGCGTGGAGCTACGGCGTGCTCGTGCTGGCCATCGTCATCGACTTCACGCGCAGCCGGGCCCTGATACGCGTGGCCCGCAGGACGCGCAGCGCGGCGCTCGAGGCCGATGCCCTGCACTTCTCCAGCGACATCGCCAGCTCGGCCGTCGTCCTCGTCGGCCTCGTCCTGACGCAGGCGGGCTACCCGCAGGCCGACGCCGTCGGCGCCATCGCCGTCGGACTGCTCGTCGTCTGGATCTCCGTTCGCCTGGGCAAGAAGGCCGTCGACGCACTGATCGACCGCGTGCCGCCCGACCACCGGCCGCGCGCGGAGCGGGTGGCGCTCGCCGTCCCGGGCGTCCGACGGGCCTACGACGTCCGCGTCCGCGAGGCCGGACCGAAGCACTTCATCGACCTCAAGGTCGCCGTGGACCCAGCCCTCAACCTGGAGGCGGTGCACGCGCTCACCGACACCGTCGAGGACGCCCTGCGCCGGGACTTCGAGGACGCCGACGTCCTCGTACACGCGGAGCCGGACGGCGGGCACCCCGAGGGCCTGGGAGAGACCGTGGAGCGCCTCGCGGGTGCGGTCGGCGCCCGGATGCACGACCTGCGGATCCAGCGGACCTCCCAGGGCCTCGACGTCGCCGTACACCTTGAGTGGCCCCCGGGCAAGTCGCTCGCGGAGGCCCACCGGTGCGGCACGGAGGTCGAGGAACGGGCCCGCAGGCTGTTCCCCGGCATCCGGGCGTTCCGCACGCACCTGGAGTCCTTCGACCGCGCGGCGTCCGATCGCCGGGACGTGACCGCGGACAACGCGTCCCTCGTCGCGCGCATCCGGGAGGCGGCCGCGGAGGAAGGGGCGTCGTGCTGCTCCGAGGTCACGATCCTCGAGGGCGAGGATCGCCTGTGGGTCGCGCTGAGCTGCGAGCTGGACGCCTCGCTGTCGCTCGAAGAGGCGCACGCGCGGGCGACGCGGATCGAGCTGCGCGTCCGGCGTCTTGCCGAGAAGATCGCCTCGGTCGTCGTCCACACCGAACCCGCTACGGCGTGCAGTGGACCTGCCCGTCCCCGTCGATGGTGAACCAGTCGCCGTCACGCGCGGGCAGCTCGCGCTCGGAAAAGACGATCGCCTGGTAGGTCTCGACGCGCAGCTCCGGGTCGCGCCAACAGTCGGCCGGCGCGCCGTGCTTGCGGCACAGGTGGCCGAGGAACTCCTCCCGGTCCGGGAGCTGCTCCCAGACCTGCGGCAGGAACGTCGAGGAGCCCCAGGGGCTGTGGAGAATCACGCCGTCGACCAGCGGCCGCAGGCGGGCCAGCAGGTCCTCGGGCGCGCTGAACGGGAACGGCTGCGGCGCGGTGAGGATGCTGATGTCCAGGACCAGCCCGGGCAGCTCGTCCTCCCGCACCGGCAGGAAACGGGTGTCGGTGAAGGCCGCCGCGCGCGCCCGGTTCATCACGTTCTCCCACAGCGGCGTCTCCGCCTCGAACATCCCGATGCAGCCCCGAAGCTCCCCGTCGCTCGTGTTCAGCGTCACGAAGCACGCCAGCGGCTGCGAGAGGTACGGCGTCACGCAGCCCGGGTCGAGCCTCGGCGCATCCTCGCCCGAGAGCCGCGTCTCGATCGAAGCGCGCGCCAGCGCCAGCAGCAGCCGCCGCTCGGCCTCGGTCGGCCCCGCGGATGCCTCGCCCCCGTCCGCCGGACTCGACCCCGCCTCGCCCACCTGCCCGCTCGCGGCGTCGGCGCCCCTGCCGCCGCTCGCCTCCTCAACCCGCGCGCCGGTCTCGGGCCCGCCCGCGCGCGCGGACCGGCACGCCCAGGCGGACATCGCCGCCAGCGCCACGACAATCCAGGTCCGGGCCTTCATCTGCATTCCTTGCATGCGCCGACCTCGCCGAATCCAGCCTGCCGCCACCCGCACGACCCGTCAAGGCCCGGCCTGCTGTCCCTGTGGTGAGCCTGTTGTCCCCCTCTGCGTCTCCGCGTCTCTGCGCGAGAATTTCCCGCTCGGCCGGCCTCGGGGGCTTGCAGGATCGCCGGGAACGATCAAGAAAGCGGGCCGGAGCTGCGCGGCGCCGGTCGGGCGCGGGAAAGGCGGGGATCCGATGCGACATGACGTGACCCTGTTGACCGGGGACGACCTCTACCTCCTCGGCGAAGGGACGCACAACCGGCTCTACGAGAGGCTCGGCGCCCACCCCATGACCGTCGACGGCCAGGCGGGGACGCACTTCGCGGTGTGGGCGCCCAACGCCGCCTCGGTTCGGGTCATGGGCGACTTCAACGGCTGGAACGACTCCGCCCATCCGCTGGTCGGCCGGACGGAGTCCGGGGTCTGGGAGGGCTTCCTGCCCGGGGTCGGACCCGGCACGGTCTACAAGTACCACGTCGTCTCGCGGCTCGACGGCTACCACGTCGACAAGGCCGACCCGTTCGCCCTCCTGGCCGAGTTGCCGCCCCGGACCGGGTCGGTCGTGCACGAATTGTCGTACGATTGGGGCGACGCGGAGTGGATGGCGGCGCGGAAGGTTCGGAGACCGCCCGATCGGCCGGTCTCGATCTACGAGGTCCACCTCGGGTCGTGGCGCCGCGTGCCGGAAGAGGCGAACCGCTCACTCGGGTACCGCGAGCTGGCCGAGCCCCTGGCCGACTGGGTGCAGCGGATGGGCTTCACGCACGTCGAGCTGCTGCCGATCACCGAGCACCCATTCTACGGCTCGTGGGGCTACCAGACCACGGGCTACTTCGCGCCGACGAGCCGCTACGGCACGCCGCAGGACTTCATGTTCCTCGTGGACACGCTGCACCGGCGCGGCATCGGCATAATACTCGACTGGGTCCCTTCGCACTTCACGCAGGACGAGCACGGACTGGTGTACTTCGACGGGACGCACCTCTACGAACACGCGGATCGCCGGCAGGGGCACCATCCGGACTGGGACACGGAAATCTTCAACTACGGGCGCCACGAGATTCGCAGCTTCCTGCTCAGCAGCGCCCGGTTCTGGCTCGACAAGTACCACGTCGACGGCCTGCGCCTGGACGCCGTCGCCTCGATGCTCTACCTCGACTACTCCCGCCCCGCCGGCGAGTGGGTGCCGAACCGCCACGGAGGCCGCGAGAACCTGGAGGCGATCGACTTCCTGCGGCGGTTCAACGAGGACGTCCGGCGGGACTTCCCGGACGTGCTGACGATCGCCGAGGAGTCGACGTCCTGGCCCATGGTGAGCCGTCCGGCGTGGGTCGGCGGGCTCGGCTTCGACATGAAGTGGGACCTGGGCTGGATGCACGACACGCTGGCCTACCTGGCCCGCGATCCCATCCACCGTCGGTTCCATCACGGCGAGGCGAATTTCCGGATGATGTACGCGTTCTCGGAGAACTTCATCCTGCCCCTGTCGCACGACGAGGTCGTCCACGGCAAGGGCTCGCTGCTCTCGCGCCTGCCCGGCGACGACTGGCATAGGTTCGCGACGCTGCGCCTCCTCTTCGGGTGGATGTTCGGCCAGCCGGGCAAGAAGCTCCTGTTCATGGGCGGGGAGTTCGGGCAGCGCAAGGAATGGAACCACGACACGAGCCTCGATTGGCACCTTCTCCAGTACCCGTCACACCAGGGACTGGCGCGCTGGGTCGCCGACCTGAACCGGCTGTACAGCGGCGAGCCCGCGATGTGGGAGCGCGACTTCGACGGGCGGAGCTTCGAGTGGGTCGACTGCAACGACGCCGACCAGAGCGTGCTGACCTTCCTGCGGCGCGGCGAGTCGAACGACGATCTCGTGCTCGTCCTGTGCAACTTCACCCCCGTGCCACGATACGGGTACGGCGTCGGCGTTCCTCGGGGCGGATGGTGGGAAGAGGTCCTGAACAGCGACGCGCTCGAGTACGGCGGCAGCGGGCTGGGGAACTTCGGCGGAGTGGATGCCTCGCCTCAAGGCGCGCACGGTCGCCCGTGGTCGGTGCGGCTCGTCGCGCCGCCGCTGGGTGCGGTGTTCCTGCGGAGCCGGGGGAAGAAAGAAACCACCGATGGACACCGATGAACACAGATTGCTCCGCCCCTCGGACGCAGAGCCGAGGGAGAAGGTGTTCACCACTCGTTTCCGGGCGCGGTACGCTGAGACCGATGCGACGGGCATCGTCTACTACAACCAGTACTTCGTGTACCTCGAGGTGGGCCGGATCGAGATGTTCCGCGAGCTGGGACTGACCTACGACCGGCACCTGCCGATCGTCGAGACCGGGTGCCGCTACCAAGCCTCCGCCGTGTTCGACGACCTTCTGGAAGTCGAAACCTTCGTCGAGGAGGTGCGCGCCAAGGGCTTCCGACTCGGGGGCCGGGTCTTCCGGGTGGGCGGGGATGGCACCCGGACCCTGCTGGTGGAGGGCTTCTGCGTGATGGTGACGGTCGGCGACGACAACCGCCCGGTGCCCTTGCCACCCGCGTTCCACGCCGCGTTCGGGGAGCCGGAGGCGGGACCGTGACGGGCGCCGGCCGCTCCCGCCGGAAACAACAGCGACCCGGGAGCATCACCCCGGCTGTCCGGCTCTGCCGACCTACTCGGACTGCTCGAGCCGAATCCGGTCCAGGAAGTCCTGGAACTCCCCGACGTGCGCATCGAAGTAGTCGGGCGAGTTCGCATAGCCGAGCACCATGAGAGTCGTGTACTCGACCATATCGTGGCCCCGCGCCCGGACCGGGTAGGTGAAGGGCGGACGGAGCAGGACGACCCGGACGCGCGACGACCGGCTGTTCGGATCCAGGCGGAGTTGATCGACGTTGGCGACGTCGAACGTCACTTGCCAGGCCGGCGTCTCGTCCACCCGCGTTTCGCCCTCCTCGATGACGACCGTGGCCAACCGCACATCCTGCACCATCGGCCGACCGGCCAGGCGCACAGCGAAGTAGCTGCCGCCGGCCACCTCCTGCACGTAGTCGTCGGCGAGCGCGGGCAACTCGCGCTCGGCGAGACGATCCGAGACGGGGAACGTCCGCAGCCAGATCACTCCGGGGTCGCGGCGATGCTCGAACCGCAGCACGTACAGGCGGAAGGTCCCCTCGCGGTCGTCTTCGCCGTCTCCATCGACGTCGAACTCCAACTCCGTCGTGTACTCATCGGTCGCCTTCACGGCTGTCGGGAGCCCGTGGTCGTTGAGTACGAAGTTGTCCAGGCGCCAGTCCGCGCCCATGAGGTCGTAGCGCGGCGCGTCGACGTAGCGAACGAAGAGGCCGTACACGTTGTCGTGGTACCCGACGGGTCCGAACCGCGCGTCGAGCGTCGCGCAACCGGCGGCCAGGACCGACAGGACGGCAGCAGCAGCGACGACGGCTTCGGGAGCCGTCCCGGCGCTCGGGGACCGTCGGGGAGGTCCGGCGAATCCGGCGCCGAACCACGAATGGCTGTGATCTGTCGTTGCGGCGAGCCCCTCGGCGATTTCTCTCGACATGGCAACTCCCGATTGGCCCGAGCTTGGACTGCCGGCGCGGGTCGGGTCAAGCCCGCCGACCGCCGCCGACCGCCGACCGCCCACCCCCGCCCCCGACAGCCGACCCTCGACCAGCCCGCCCTGAGCTTGTCGAAGGGCCGCCACCGCCGATGGTCGAATTCGCCCGACGTGTGCTAGGTTGAGACCGATGGCTGCACGGGTTGCCCCCAAGCGCGCGACCTACCAGGACGTCCTGGACGCGCCACCGAACATGGTCGCCGAGGTCGTCGGCGGGGTGCTGCACCTGCACCCGCGGCCGGCCTTCCCGCACGCGTTTGCTTCCTCCGCACTGAGCGTGGAGCTCGGTCCGCCGTTCATGCGCGGACGCGGTGGTCCGGGGGGATGGGTGATCCTCTTCGAACCGGAATTGCACCTCGGACCGGAACCGGATATCCTGGTGCCGGATCTGGCCGGATGGCGCGAGGAGCGAATGCCCACGGTTCCGCGAGCCGCCTACGTCACGTTGCCGCCCGACTGGCTCTGCGAAGTGCTGTCCGAGTCCACCGAGGACATCGACCGCGCGGAAAAACTCCCCATCTACGCCCGCGAGCACGTCGGGCACGTCTGGCTTCTCGACCCGTTGCTGCGCACGCTCGAGGTGCTGCGGCTCGACGGCGCCACCTACCGCCTCGTCGCCGTGTGGCGCGGCGCCACGACGGTCCGCGCCGAGCCGTTCGACGCCATCGAGATCGATCTGGGTGTGTTGTGGGACCGGGTGGAGCGCCCGGCGACGTAGGGGCGCTCACGGCAGGTCGGCGATCCCGCGAAGTCGCTCCAACACGAGTGGGAATCTGGCCTGGCTGGCGAGATCCCCGCGGAGGTGGCCGGGGATCGCCTCGACGAAACGACCGTCGGATGGAAGCCGACGGACGGTGGCGGCGACGTAGTTGCGAATCTCCTCGGGGGCTTCGGCGATCTCCGGCACGATGCGCGGCGAGCCGTCGATAACAGTGATCAGGTCCTCGACGTCGTGGCTGGCGCGGTAGTCGCCGGCCCCGCGGTCGCCGAACGCCTCTAGCTTCATCGCCAGGTAGACAGGTCGCGTCGGCATGCGGATGGCAAGGCCCGGGGCCAGATCGTATTCCACGGCGTCACGCAGCGCCGCTCGATACCAGCGATTCGAAAAACCCAGGGCGCCTCCTTCGGTCGACATCACGTCCACCTTGATCCGCCCGTCCAGGACGCGACGGCAGATCGGCGCCCCATCCTCCGTGTCCACCACGAACCCGCGTCGCTCCAACTCCTCCCCGAAAACGTGGTACCTCCTCGTCGTGGTCGCCTCGACCACGATGTCGACATCCTTGGTGGCCCGCGGCACTGGAGAAACCTTCTCGACGACGAGCAGCTCGAGGATCGATCCGCCGACGAAGACAACACGTGGCCGCAAGTCCGCCAGGGCCTCCGCGACGCGCCTCACTGTCGCAAGGTCGACGATCAAGGCGGCTCACCACCAGCCAGTAGCTGCTGCAGCGCGTCTTGGGCGATCGCCCTCTCGCGGGCTCCCCCGATCCGCAGGGCGTCGACCAGCGCAAGCGCGGAGTAGAGGCGGTCGTCGGCAAGTGCCGCGTCGACGGCTCGCCGGTAGAGCGGCGACAGCCCTTCACCCCACGCCGGTCCGCTCGGGTGCGGCCAGACCGGCGGCGTGGGCCCCGGAGCGCCGAACCACTTGTCGAGAATCGGCGCAGCACTGGCGGTCGGATGGCCGCGCGTGAGGCCCGTCCGCTCCGCGACGAAGGCGTACCGGAGGCCATGTACGGTAAACTCGAGAAGGTTGGTGACGTTCGCCTGCGGGCGCGGGCCGGCGGGGCGATACAGGAGACCCGACGAGACCGCCCGGCGAACGGCGGCGTGCGCCTCGGACGCACTCAGGAAGAGCACGCGACCCAGTTGCGGGTAGGTCCAGGCCTTGTCTGGCCAAAGGCCTCGCTTGAGCGCAACGACGAAATCCTGAGGCCGGAGGAGCATACTTGTACGCTATTCGCGAAAAGCGAATCCGTCAAGATAATGAGTACTTTGTGGTGCAGTCACCCCATCCTGCCACCGCGCCAGCTGTCCCCTCTGCGATCTGCGCGAGCCTGCCCTGCGCGAAGTCGAGGGGAACTCCCCTTGGGTCGGCAGAACGGCACGACGCCCCCGTTGGGGATGCACCGGCCTCGCATCCATGATTGCGTTTGGTACGACCAAACGCTACTATGGTTTCATGTTCGAGCGGCACTTCTGGAAGGGACGGATCGCGCGGTTGCTGGAACGGCGGAACGTCCTGTGGCTGGCGGGCGTGCGCCGCTCGGGCAAGACGACGCTCTGCCACTCGCTCGAAGGCGCGCAGGTCTTCGACTGCGAGCTGCCGCGGGTACGCCGTGCGCTCGAGGACCCCGAGCTGTTCCTCCGCGGCGTCGGCCACGCCACGATCGTGCTGGACGAGATCCACCGCCTGCTCAACCCGTCCGAGGTGCTGAAGATCGCGGCCGACCACTTCCCGCAGGTCAAAGTCATCGCCACCGGCTCCTCGACGCTCGCCGCACGCCGCAAGTTCCGCGACACGCTGACCGGTCGCAAGAACACCCTCTGGCTCCTGCCCGCGGTGCTGGCCGATCTGCGGGACTTCGGCCGGCCGTCTCTCGACGCACGCATGCTCCACGGCGGACTGCCTCCGTTCCTCCTCGGGGAAGGGCTGGACGATGCCGCGTACCGCGAATGGATCGACTCCTTCTGGGCCAAGGACCTCCAGGAGCTGTTCGCCGTGGAGCGCAAGGCCGCGTTCCTCAAGTTCATGGAGCTGCTGCTGCGCCAAAGCGGGGAGCTGTTCGAGGCGACGCCCTTCGCCGCTGCGTGCGAGGTCTCGCGCCAGACGATCGTCAACTACCTCGAGATCCTGTCGACGACGTTGACGGCCACGGTGCTCCGTCCGTATGCCGGCGCTAGCCAGGCGGAAATCAAGTCGCAACCCAAGGTCTACGCTTTCGACACCGGGTTCGTCTGCTACTTCCGCGAATGGACTTCGTTGCGCGCGGAGGACGGCGGCCACCTCCTGGAGCATCTCGTCCTCAACGAGCTGTTCGCTCACCTGCCCCCCGAACGGATCTTCTACTGGCGCGACAAGCAGCGGCATGAGGTGGATTTCGTCGTTCGGCCGATGCGCGGCGCCAAGCCGGTCGCCATCGAAGCCAAGAGCCGCTCCACGGCGTTCGACTCCTCCGGACTGCGCGCCTTCCGCGGCCGGCACCCGGAAGGCCCGAACCTCGTCGTGTGCCTCGACCTGGCCGAACCCTCGACCCGGCGAGTCGGGGGACTCGAGGTCCGCTTCGTGCCCTTCGCACACTTCGACGAGGAGCTGGTCACCCTGACCGCGGGCGGCAAGCAACCGCCGACCACGCCCTGATCCACGACCTTCGGGTTCCTTCGCGGCAAGCGAACGAACTGTCGACGGTCGACGGTCGACGGTCGACTCTCGACATCGGGCCCCGCCACTCGATCCAGGTCGCCGCAAGGCCGCGCAGAGTCCGCCTCATCCGCGCAAAGTTGCCCGTCTCGCCCAGCACCGGCGCGCCGCGACGATATCCACGACCTCCATTTGGAGTTTCCCCCTCCGATGCACCAGACGACGGACAAGGCCCACGGCCGCCTGGAGACGCGGGAGATCCGCACCAGCACTGAGCTGGACCTGCCCCGGCCGACAGGCCGTCCGCTCGGCGGAACCCAGGATCGCCCTCCCTTTGCGCCCTTGGCGGCCCTTTGCGCTCTTGGCGCGAAATCCGGCGCGCCCGAAGCGGGGCCGCCGGCCCCGCGCCGCGGCGACGACTACGGCGAGGTCCTGTCGGAAGTCCGGCTTGACGGGCAGGCGGGCGCGGCCCAGAGTTCAGTCGGGAGCCCCGGTTCGGGAAGCGATACGGCGAGAGGAGTTCGGCGCGGATAGGGCGCCGGGCATGTTCCGGGGCGGGAGGACGGATATGGCGGTCGGTCCGGGATCCACGGCGGCGGACGTGGTGCTGGTCGGGCGACGCCTGCCCGACGCGGAGAATCTCGGCCTGGGCTACCTCCTGGCGGCGCTGCGAAAGGACGGCCGGCGGGGCGAGGCGGCGACACTCAACTCGGCCGCGGATCTCGCGGGCATCGCGACACGGATCCTGGAGACGAACCCGAAGCTGGTCGGCCTGTCGCTCCCGGACGGAGGCTCGGCGTTCCTCGCCCTGGGCCTGGGCGAGCTGCTGCGCCGCCGCGGCTACCGCGGCCATGTCACCGCGGGCGGAGGCTTTGCCACGGCCGCGCGGTCGTGGCTCCTGGGACGATTCCCGTGGCTGGACAGCGTCGTCCGGTTCGCCGGCGAGGTGCCGTTGTGCGCGCTGGCGGCGCGGCTCGCGGCCGGCGGCGACGACGCGGAGGGAATTCCCGGCATCACCACGCGGTCGGGCGACGGCGCGCCGGCTCCCGTCCTGGACCCCCGGCCCTTGGAGCTGGTACCCGAACGCGTTGACCTGCCGGAGATCCTCGGCCACCCGCTCGTGCACATCGCGGCGACCCGCGGTTGCCCGGGCCGATGCGCGTACTGCGGCCCGGCCGCGCTCCAGGACCTCGAACGCGAGGAGGGACGGCGGGCCGGTCGGGCCGAAGACGAGCTGCGCGCGGCGGGCGTCGGCGGCGTCCGCAGGCGCGAGTTGGAGGCGCTCTGCGACGAGATGGCCGAGCTGTGGCACGGGCGCGGGGTGCGCTACTTCTACTTCGTCGACGAGCACCTGCTGCCTTGGAGCGAGGCCGAGGCGCTGGACTGGCTGGCACGGTGGCAGCGGGAGCTGGAGCGGCGCGAGGTCGGTGCCCGCGGGATCGGGGCGGTCCTGCGCGCCGACTTGCTCACGCCCGCGGTCGCGCGGACGTTCCGGGAGGTGGGCCTGGTCCGCGCGTTCGTCGGCGTCGAGCTGGCGTCGCGCGAGGAGCTGGCGGCGTTCGGCCGCGGCGGCGACCCCGCACACTCCCTGGCGATGGTCGGCGAGCTGGAGCGGCTCGGCGTCGCGACCATTTCCAATCTGCTCCTCGTGCATCCGTACTCCACCCCCGCCACGGTCGGCACGGCGCTCGACTGGTTGGGCGAAGTCCGGCGGGGGACCTTCGAGCCGATGGAGATGCGGGTGTACCACGGCACTCGGCTCCACGAACGGATGGCGGCGGAAGGTCGACTGCGGGGAAACCCGCTGCGCTGGGGCTACCGCCATGCGGACCCGGCCATCGAGCGCTTCGCCGCGCTGCTGCACCGCCTGCGCAGCGACGCGTGGCGCGACTATAGCCTCTCCTTCCGCCTCCACGACGCGGCCCTGGCGCTGGTGCTGGCGCACGTGCTCCATCCCGAGGCAGCGGCCGACGACTTGCGCGAGCGCGTCCGCCGGATCGGCGCGGCGGCCAACGCGCTCCGCGTCGCCGGCCTGCGCGAGGCGCTGCGGCTGGCCTGTCGCGGCGGCACCGCCGCGGAAGCGGGAGAGCTGGTGCGGGTCTCGGCCGTCGAGGTCGAACGGCTGCGGCGCATCGCGGACGCGGCGACGGCCGAACTGCTCGGACGGATCCCCCGCCCCGGGCGGATCTACGCGCCGATGCGCACGGCCTCGGCCTGCCTGCTGAGCTTCTGTCTGGCGGGCGCGGCGACCGGCTGCTCCGGAGGCGCGACCCTGCTCCAGGGCGACGCCGACGGCGCCGACGCGACCGGGGCCGACGGCGCACCGGACGGCGCGCGCGAGACTCGCGACGCGGGCGACGCAGCCGCGGAGGTTCCCTGCCCGGATGAGGCGCGCGCGGCGATGGAGGCGGAACTACGCCGTCGCGCGGCCGAGTCGAACCCGTGTGCGACGCTGGACGTGTCGTTCCCGAGTTGGTCGTCGCACGTCCAGGTCCGGCGGATTCTCGATTGGACGAGCCGGACGGTGCCGGAGTGGGGCGGGACCATCGGCTACTGCTGGGGGGAGCACGAGGAACGCCTGCGGGCGGAGGCGAATGCGTTCGCCGCTTCGCTCGCGGATCTCGAGTCGGACTGCCTGCGGTACGCCGAGGTCGCGATCGACGGGGGAGACAGGACGGAAATCGAGGCGATCGAGGACGCCGCGATGGCGAGCTGTCCCGACTCGCTCGCGGCGGGGTGCTGGGAATCCGTGAGGGTCCGGGTGGACACGAGCGGCGTCGTCGTCGATGTGGAGGACGGGGGAGGATGGTGCGATCCGGGCGGCGAACTGCTCGACTGCCTGAGAGCGGCGCTGGTCGGGCTGGAGTTCCCGTGTCTGGCGGGGACGGACATCTGTACCGAGCCCCCGATCTTCGACTAGAGGACACGGAGGAGCGGACGGTGGAGGAACGAACCGTGTGCGGCGGACTACGGGCGCGACTGCTCGCCCTCTGGACGCTCGCCGCCGCGTCCGGGTGCTCGGGCGCCGCCGGCGGCACGACCGACGACGCGGACATGGCGGGCGACGGGGTGACGGGCGGGGACGGATTCTCCGATACGGCGTTCACGCCGGCGGCCGAGGAGATCTGCGTTGGCGCCGACGAAAACGGCGACGGGACCGCGGACGACGCGCGCTGGTGCTGGCTTCACCCCCGCCCCGCCGGATACGCCCTGAACGGCGTCTGGGCCGACGCTCGCGGCAAGGCATGGATGGTCGGCGAGATGGGGACCGTACTGCGCTGGGACGGCGACGGCGGCAGCGTCGCGAGACAGCCGGACGGGACGACCCTGCGGGCGGTGTGGACGGCGCCGACGGGGGAGACGTGGGCGGTCGGGGAGAAGGGGACGATCCTGCGATGCGACGGCGTGGCGTGGACCAGCGAGGCGTCCGGGACCCGCGCGGCGCTGCTGGCGGTCCACGGGTCGTCCGCACAGGACGTGTGGGCGGTGGGCGAGGATGGAACGTTCGCGCACGACGACGGCTCGTCGTGGTCGATCGTGCCGACGGCCGTCCTGGAGGCCGTTTCCGGCGCCTGGATTGTCGCCCCGGACGACGCGTGGGCCGTGGGGGAGGAGGGGGCCACGGTGCACTGGGACGGCGAGCGGTGGTCGTTCGTGCCGACGGACGTGCGGATCCAGTTCCTCGACGTGTGGGCGCGGTCGTCCAGCGAGGTCATTGCGGCGGGCTCACAGGTCCTGCGTTGGAACGGGGACTCCTGGGCGAATCTGGTGCCCGATGTCACCTTCGGTTCGTGCGCCGGAGTGTGGGGAACGGGGCCGGCGAGCGTCTGGTTGGCCTGCTGGGGCGGGCTGGCCGGACAGTGGAACGGCGCGCGTTGGGCCGAGGCGTCGGTGGACACGACGGCGAACCTGCGCGATGTCGGCGGGACTGGCGACGACGACGTCTGGCTCGCCGGACAGGGGGGCGCCGCGTTCCACTGGGACGGACGCCGGTGGCGGCGAACCACGTCGGCCCTCACGGAGCAGGGGATCGCCGACGGTTGGGCAAGCGGGGCGGAAGACCTGTGGCTCGCGGGCGAGGAGGGAGAGGTGCTGCGCCGGCGTGGGGACATCGTGGATACCTGGGAATTCCACCCGGGCGGCGGCGGTGGGGGGCGTCTCTCGGCAATCTGGGGCTCCGGACCGGAGGACGTCTGGGTCGTCGGCGAGGCCGGCACGATCCGGCAGTGGGACGGCACCCGGTGGAACGAGCGTAACTTCGACACCGAGTACCGGGCCTGGTACGACATCTGGGGGACCTCGCCGAGCGACGTCTGGGTGGCGGGCGCCGCGATGGGCATCGCCCGCTGGAACGGTTCCGGGTGGCGCACCGTCGCCGCGCCCGAAGGGTTCCGCGTTCTGAACGGGGTGTGGGGCAGCACCGCGAACGACGTGTGGTTCGTCGGGCACGGTGGAACGGTGCTGCACTGGGACGGCGCGACCGTCGCCGCGGTCGCCTCCGGAACGGAGGCCGACCTCTTGGACGTGTGGGGCGTCTCCACGACCGACGCGTGGGCCGTCGGGGGGTATCCGCCGGTGGTGCTGCACTGGGACGGCGCCTCGTGGTCACCGGTCGCGCTGGCACTGGATCGGCCGGCGCTGGCGGTGCGGGCGAACGCCGCGGGCGACGTCTGGATCCTCGAGGATCCGGGTCGGATCCATCTGCGCCGCGGAGGGCTCTGGACGAGCACGGCGGTGACCACGGAGACCCACCTTCGTGCGCTCTGGGAGATCCCTGGGGTCGGGGTCTGGGTCGCGGGAGAGACGGGCGCGCTGCTGGAGAGGATGGAGTAGGCGGGCGCACGTTGCGTGGGGGCGGACCGTTCGTCGCGTCCGGCGAGGCCTTCGAGGCGGCGGCAGTTGCGGACGTCGCGGGCGGTCGGATGGTCGACCGCCCGCGACGCGTGCTAGGTTGAAACCGATGGCGGTTCGGGTTGCCCCCAAGCGCGCGACCTATCAGGACGTCCTGGACGCACCGCCGAACATGGTCGCCGAGGTCGTCGGGGGCGTACTCCATCTGCATCCGCGACCCGCCCTCCCGCACGCGCTGGCCTCGTCCGCGCTGGGCATGGAGCTCGGCCCTCCTTTCATGCGCGGTCGCGGGGGCCCCGGCGGATGGGTCATCCTCGACGAGCCGGAACTCCATCTCGGCCCGGAACCGGACGTCCTGGTGCCGGATCTGGCCGGATGGCGCGAGGAGCGAATGCCCACGGTTCCGCGAGCCGCCTGCGTCACGTTGCCGCTTGACTGGGCCTGCGAAGTGCTGTCCGAGTCCACCGAGGACATCGACCGTGCGGAGAAGCTCCCCATCTACGGCCGCGAGCACGTCCGGCACGTCTGGTTGCTCGACCCGTTGCTGCGCACGCTCGAGGTGCTGCGGCTCGACGGCGCCACCTACCGCCTCGTCGCCGTCTGGCGCGGCGCGACGACGGTCCGGGCCGAGCCGTTCGACGCCATCGAGATCGATCTGGGTCTGCTGTGGGACCGGGTGGAGCGCCCGGCGACGTAGGAGTGCTGGTACGACCGACGCGCGGGTCGACGAACGGCAACTCTACGTCATCGTCCCCGCCGTCGACCCATCGCCCTGATCCGATTCCCTCGCGATAATGTTGCGTCCGTTCGCTCCCGCGGGGCCAACGCGCCACGCCCCGTCCGCCCGACTCGAAGGGCTGGGGTTCCATGGGTCGGGGCGCTTGGACGAGCGTACGCCCCCTCCCTGGAGTTCGCAGCGCGGCCTTCCCCCTCCCCCGAACGTGGTCGTTGGGGTAGCCTCGTTCGTCTTCGGTGCCGGGCGGGACGTGGAGGCCCCCCCATCCATCGGCCGGTCACTCAACGGACATTCCGAATGCCGCGTCGAGTCGCGGTATCGGGTTCTCAAGCACGGCCGAGGAAGAAGGGGTGATCCCCTCCGCGCCCCCGAAGAAGATGACCGCCGCGCCCGGCGACAACGCGGTAGTGGCGCAGTCCCCGCACCCGACGACGACCTCCGGATAGCCGTCACCGTTGACGTCCCCGGCTGCTGCGACGTCCTCGCCGAAATGGGCCGCATCCTCCGGCGTCGGACTGGACAGGATCAGCCCCGGCGAAATCGGGAATCGCCCCACACCCGCAGAGTAGAGGAACACGATCCCCGAGCCGGTCCACCCTATCGGGCCGAGGGGAAGGGCGACCAACAGGTCGGAGAGGCCGTTCCCGTCGAGGTCGTCCACCGCCAGCCGGCAGCTCGTCATGGCGCTGACCCGGCCGTCAGGGTTGAACAGACTCGTGTACGGCTCGATCCCCAACCCCGCCTGGCTGCCCCGGTACAAGTACACTCCCGCGTCGCCCGGTGCGCCCAGGTCGTTCAGGAAGCCGTCCACCGCGAGATCCTCGTAACCGTCGCCGTCAATATCGCCCATCCCCTCGATCGCGAGGTTGCCGTAGAGCCACCCCAAGTTGAGCCTTGGGTTCCGCACCGCCGTCAGAGCGGTCGTCTCGACTCCGACCGGACAGCCGTAGAACACGTAAACGGCTCCCTCGCCGTAGTCGGCTCCGGGCACTCCCATCGTCGATGCCGCCAGATCACCGTACCCGTCGCCATCGACGTCGCCGGCCCCCGCGACGACGTTCCCAAACTCCCCCTGCGAGCCGGGCGGATTCTCCAAGATCGTCGTTGGCTCAGGTTCGATACCGATCGGCCCACCGCGATAGACGAAGACCTTGCCCGCGCCTTCCACGGCCCCGTCCGCGTGGCCGGCCCCGATCACCACGTCGTCGTAGCCATCGGCGTCCAGATCCCCGGCCGACTTGGACGACATACCGAAGAACGACCCCGGCTGGGCCCCCGGATCGGCGAGGACGACGTCCGGGACCGGCCGGAGCCCCCCGGGTCCGCCGCGGTAGAGGTAGACCCAGCCGAGGGTCGGTGGGTCGAGATAGCCGCGATCGGGGCCGTACGCGGGAACGAGAAGGTCGCTGAATCCGTCCGCATCCACGTCGCCCGCCGCCGCCAAGTCCCAGGCGAACGCGTCGAAGATGCCCGGATGCAACGGGTTCTCCAGCACCACGTACGGGGTCGGCTCGATGCCCGCCGCGCCGCCGCGGAAGACGTAGACCGCGCGATCGATGGCCGTCTCGGCGGTTCTGCCATCACCGCCCACGGCGACGTCGCTGTAGCCGTCCCCGTCGAAGTCCTTCGCCACACGCCCGACGCCGACGAAGGCGACAAGGCTCCACGCTGTGCACGAAGAACTGCGGCAGCCGCGGACGCGCCAGCCGTAGCTCCGACCGACCGGCGGCGTCTCGGAGACCGCAAGGTCGTCTGCCGGCTGCCATGACGCCCCCGCGATCCCGCTCGCCTGCGCCTCCGGGCTCGGAAAGACACACGAGGATCCCGAGCCGGGGGCGCACGAGTCGTCCACTTGGATCTCGTACAGCCAGGGCCCGCCCCCATCATCCTCGGGTGAGTGCCAGCGGAAGAGCGGCCGCCGCGTGGTGCGCTCCGCGTGAGCCCACAGGCTGCCGGTGGCGCGCGAGGAGCCGGCGACAGCCGGCACGGGGCGGTCGTGCGGCGGCGGAGTGACGTCGGTGTCGAGCGCTCCGTCCGGCGGATCCGCGCGGTCGTCGTCGGTCGCCGCATCCCTGCCATCGTCCGTCGCCCCGGAGTCCGGATCGCCGGTGAGACGGGAGACGGGAACCTCGCATGCGACGAGCGCGAGCAACGCGACTCCCGCGGCGCAGCGCCCCGCGGGGAAGACCCTTCGATCCATGTCCCTCCGAAAGTCCATCACCGTGCCTTCCGCTGCTTCCATAGCACGCGAGCCCTCCATCGGCACGTTGGATGGCCCGATGCGGGCAGGCTGCGACGATGGACATCGCGGCGGAGTGCAAGCTGCGGCCGTGAGAAGTCGGCTGCCGTGGGCTCGACGGATTCCGAACGGCTGAAGCTCGGGGCGGGGCGAATCGTGGCGGCATGCTCACGACCCCGGTCGCGCGCGCGGGGCGCGCGGTGTGTACCTCCCCGCCGTGGGTCGGTCGCGCAACCGTCGCGGTGCACTCCGTTGCGGAGGTCGTCGACCTCGTCGTCCGGCTGCTGCGGGACGGCCGCGCGTCCTGACGCCCGATAGCCGCCACCGGCGGCCGATCCACCTGCGTCAAGGACGAACGGAACATCACCGACTGGTTGAGGATGGTGGAGTACAAAGCGCTCTGCGCCGCAAGCCGGTCGACGACCCGGTCGGGCCGGACCTCGGCGATGGCACCGGGATCGATGCGCTGGCCCACGCTGACCGGTCGCTCCCCCGGAATGTGGTACCCTACCCACCGGTGGATCTGCTGTGGAGATCCGAGCCACCAAGCCGCGGGATCGGGAGCACCATCGGTGCTCGGCGGGATCCGGTCTGCATACCTCGTGCCCAGGGAGTCCGGCCCCAGCTTCAAGGTGGCGGATCGTCCTGATGCTGGTGGGTGCCGCGTCGTTCGTCCACGCCTGCTGTCGAACGCCGTCGAGCGCCTACGGGTCCGTCCCAGGAGACCGGCCTGGGGAGCCCGCCCCGGCACCATCGGCGGACGATATTCCGGACTCCCGCGTCTCCTCGCGGCCCGACGTCAACGTCGGCGAGAGCGAAGAGGAGCAGCTTCACGTTCCTGATGTCGTGTGGGGTCCTTTGAGGACGCTGGCGGCAGCGGCGTTTGAAGCGGGATCTGGTCTGCACGACTGCTCGTCGTTCGAGGTGCCGGACATCGTCGCGCTGCGCAACGACCCGCACGTCGTCGAAAGCCTGGAAGCGATCCGCGAATGGATCGACTCCTTCTGGGCCAAGGACCTCCAGGAGCTGTTCGCCGTGGAGCGCAAGGCCGCGTTCCTCAAGTTCATGGAACTGCTGCTGCACCAGAGCGGAGAACTGTTCGAGGCGACGTCCTTCGCCGCCGCTTGCGAAGTGTCGCGCCAGACGATCGTCAACTACCTGGAGATCCTGACGACGACGCTGACGGCCACGGTGCTACGTCCGTATGCCGGCGCAAGCCCGGCGGAAATCAAGTCGCAACCCAAGGTTTATGCTTTCGACACCGGCTTCGTATGCTACTTCCACGAATGGACGTCGTTGCGCGCGGAAGATCGCGGCCACTTGCTCGAACACCTCGTGCTCAACGAGCTGCTGGCCCACCTGCCGCCCGAACGGGTCTTCTACTGGCGCGACAAGCAGCGGCATGAGGTGGACTTCGTCGTTCGGCCGATGCGCGGCGCCAAGCCGGTCGCCATCGAAGCCAAGAGCCGCTCGACGGCGTTCGACGTCGCGGGACTGCGCGCCTTCCGCGGCCGGCACCCGGAAGGCCCGAACCTCGTCGTGTGCCTCGACCTGGCCGAACCCTCGACCCGGCGAGCCGGGGGACTCGAGGTCCGCTTCGTGCCCTTCGCACACTTCGACGAGGAGCTGGTCACCCTGACCGCGGGCGGCAAGCAACCGCCGACCCCGCCCTGATCCACTACCTTCCGATTCCTTCGCGGCAAGCGAAGGAGCTGTCGACTGTCGACTGTCGACTATCGACTGTCGACTCCCATCCCCTCGCCGACCGCCCACCCTACCGATCCAGCTCCATCCCGATCGCCCCCTTGGGGCAGTGGTGCGCGCACAGACCGCAGCCCTTGCAGTAGTCCAGGTCGATCACGATCCGCTGCGTCACCGGATCGCGCGTGATGCACAAGTCCGGGCAGATGAGGATACAGATCTCGCAAGCACGGCACGTCGAGGCGCCGAAGCACCGCGCCGCAGCCGCCGTCCCCGCCTCGCGCTCGGCCGGCAGCTCCGCCGGCTCGAAATCCCGGATCCGCTCCTCCACCGGACGCAGCCGGCGCGCGACCCGCGGCGTCGCCGTCCACTCGCACCCGCTCCGCGGCGCGCCGCAGGTCCGTCCCTCAGCCATCGCGATCCCTCGCCGCGCCCGGCAGCAGGAACACCGGGTGCCCACGGAGCCCGTCCCGCATCCGCTGCTCCACCTCGCACCGCTCGCACTCGTAGCGGTTCGCGCACACCCCCTCGGAGAACAGCCCGAGCAGCGTGTAGCGGCACGGGTGCTCCCCGGCCCCCTCGTGCCGCAACCGCCGGATGACGCCCGAGAGCGTCCGGCGCGCGTTCACCGGGCAGACCGCCGCGCACGCCCCGCACGAGATGCACCGCTCGGACGGCTCGCCCCACGGACCGCCGACCGCCTTCGTCCCGCCGCGGTTCCGGAAATCGACGGCGGACGCGCCGACCATCTCGCGGCAGACGCGCACACACAGCCCGCACAGGATGCAGTCGCCCTCCACGTCCGCGACCAGCGGACCCAGGTCCGCACCGTACTCGAGCGCCAGACGCTGGATCTCCGGCGCCCCCGGCGCCATCGCGCCCAGGAGCTGCACCACCGTGCGGCGCCGCGCCCGCACCTGCTCGGTGTCGGTCGCGACTTCGATCCCGTCCATCGCCGGGAAGTCACACGACGTGGCGAGCCGGCTCCTCTTCCCCCGCTTGACCTCGACCAGACACAGCCGGCACGCACCGTACGACGACATCCTCTCGTGCCAGCACAACGACGGGATCGCGAACCCCTCGCGCCGCGCGACCTGCAGCAGCGACTCCCCCGCCTGCGCCCGCACCTCGCGCCCGTCGATCCTGAGCTGCACCGGCACCCGCTCCCCCATCTACCCGCTCCTCTTTTTTGTAACAGCCGCGGACTGAGGGGAGCGTTTGGAGGCCCCAGCGGCACCTTGCCTGGGAGCGCCGCCGCGGGCACGCGTCGCGACGCGACCGGCACCTTGCTTGGGAGCGCCGCCGCGGTTCCGGGAACGGGACGGCCGTTCCGGGCCCGGCGAGTGAACTCCGTTCGGCTCGCCTGCAGGCAGCACGACGGCGGCGGCGGCGATCGTCGAGGTACGCTCGGCCCGCGGATGCGCGCCAATCCACGCGACGACCGCGGCGGCAACCTTCCGCCCCGCCGCCACCGCCTCGACCACCCCCTTCGGCCCCGTGACCACCTCCCCCGCCGCGAACAGTCCCCCCAACGCGGTCATCCCGGTCGCGGGCTCCACCGCCAGGTAGCCCAGCGGCGTGCGCGATAGCCCCGGCATCCCGCCCAAGAGCCGCAGGTCCGGCGCCCGGTCGATCGCCACGACGAGCAGCGCCGCCGGAAGCTCGAACGTCTCGCCGCTCTCCGAAGGGACCAGCGTCCGGAAGCCCCACCCGTCGGGCTCGTCCTCGCGCAAACCCTCGAACCGCACCGCGCACAGCCGCCCGCTCTCCGCCCGGACCTCGGTCGGTCGCACCAGCTCGAGTACCCGCACGCCCTCCTCGATCGCGTCGGCCAGCGTCTCCGCGTCGCACGGCAGCCGCTCGGCCGGACGGCGCCAGGCCAGCGTCACGGGCCGGCAACCGAGCCGCACGGCGATCCTCGCGCAATCGACCGCCGCCGTGCTCCCGCCGAACACGACGGCCGGACCGCCCCGGGGCCGCGGCCCCTCCAGGGTAATGCGGCGGGCGAACTCGACGTGGTCGACCACGTCCTCCAGCCCGCGCTCGCCGGCGACGCCCATGGGCCGCCCGCGCCACGCGCCGACCGCCAGCACGACCGCGTCGTGCCCTCGCCGCAGCGTCTCCAGGCTGACGTCGCGGCCGACCCGCACGCCCACCCGGAACTCGACCCCCATCGCGCGGATCGCGTCGATGTCGGCCGCCAGCAGGTCCCGCGGCATCACGAACGACGGCACCGCGCAGGCCAGCATGCCGCCGACCCGCGGCTGCTCGTCGAAGACCGTCACGCGAGCGCCGGCCGCGGCGAGGTCGTGCGCGACGGCCAGTCCGGCCGGCCCCGAGCCCACGACCGCGACGGCACCGAGCCCGCTCGCGGGAGAACCCGCCGCGGCCGGCAAGACCCCGCCTGCTCGGCGCAGCTCCTCCACCGCGAAACGCTTGGTCGCCCGGATCTGCACACCCTGGTCGACCCGGGCCCGCACGCATGCGCGCTCGCACGAGCGGTTGCAGACCGTGCCGCAGACCGCCGGCAGCGGGTTGGTCGCCCGGATGACCGCCAGCGCCGCCGCCGCGTCGCCGCGGGCGATCCCGCCGCAGTACACCGGAACGTCCTGGTGCAACGGACACGCCGCCCGGCACGGACGCACCTCGCCCGCGACCGGAACCAGCGCCCCGGACGCGTGCACCGCGCCGCGCACGGTGTTCGGCGTGAGCCGGTACTCCGGAAAACGCACCGCCGGGCAGAGGGAAACGCAGATCGAGCACGCCGCACACCGCGCCTCGTCGTGCACCGGCCGGTGCGTGCGGCCTTCCACTAAAACCTCCTCGCCGCGCGGCCGAACTCGACGCCCAGCTCCAGCGCCCGCAGGTTGGCGGCGTGGAAGCGCTCGCGGACCGTCGCGCGGATCGCGTCACGCACGGCCTCGAGCGGGATGATGTCGACGGCGCCCAGGACCACGCCCAGGAGGATGATGTTGGCAGACTGCCGCCCGCCGAACTCCCGCACCGCCGTGGCGGTCGCGGGAACCGAGTGGAAACTTCGACCGTCGTCGGCCGGCGCCTTGACCGAGAAATCGTCGACGAAGACAATGCCGTTGGGCGTGACGATGGGCAGGTACTTCTCGAGGGCGGCCTGGGACATGACGGCCAGGACGTCGGCCGCCGCGAGGTGCGGGTAGTCGATCGGCTCGTCGGACAGGACGACATCGGAGCGGCAGGCCGTGCCGCGGGCTGCGGCGCCGTAGGAGTTCGAGCCGGCGGCGTTGAGGCCGGCGAGCGTCGCGGCCTCGCCGAGGATCGAGCCCGCCAGGACGATGCCCTGGCCGCCAAGGCCGCCGAAGCGCACTCGCGTCAGCACGGCGGGCCTCCCGGACCCGGGCCGTCGTGCGCGATGCCCGCCCCCAGCCGCAGATCCTCGGGCGTCCACTCGCCCACCACCAGCCGTCCGGCCAGCTCCGACGGCGGACGCATCGCGGCCTCCTCGCGCGGCATCACGAGGTCGTGCGTGCGGTCGTACAGCGCGCCGACGTCCTCGAAGCGGTTGCGCCGGCCGAACTGCGTCGGGCACGGCGACGCGACATCGACGAAGGCAAAGCCCGGCGTCCGGATCGCCTTCTTGATCGCGTCGGTCATCGGGCGCGGCTGCGTGACCGGGTAGCGCGCGACGTACGCGGCGCCCGCGCCCAGCACGAGCTTCACGAGGTCGAAGGTCGGGTACGGGTTGCCGCGCGGCGTGGTCGCGGAGATCGCGCCGACGGGGGTCGTCGGCCCCGCCTGCCCGCCCGTCATGCCGTAGATCTCGTTGTTGGCGCAGATCACCGTCAGGTCGACGCCGCGGCGCGCCGCGTGGACCAGGTGGTTGCCGCCGATGGACACGAGGTCCCCGTCGCCGCTGACGACGATCACGGTAAGCGCCGGGTTGGCCAGCTTCGCGCCAGTGGCGTAGGCGACCGCGCGGCCGTGCAGCGTGTGCAGCGTGTCGGCCAGGATGTGGGGGCTCGGAATCCACGCCGCGCAGCCGATCCCGGACACGAACAGCAGCTTCTCGCGATCCAGGCCCAGCTCGTCGACGGCCCGCAGGATGCCGTGCAGCAGGATGCCGTGGCCGCACCCGGGGCAGAAGGCCGTGGCCTTCACGCCAGGCCGCAAGTACTGCTCGAACGATCGCGTCATCCGCCTCGGCTTCCCTTGTTCTCAGTTCTCAGTCATCGGTTTTCAGATCCGGACCCGGACGTGGTGGCGCGCCGCGTCGCCCGCCCGGGCCGAAAACTGAGAACCGAAAACTGAAAACTGAAAACCACTCAACTGATCCTCTCCACCTCGCGCACGATCGTGGCCACCGGGATCACCTCTCCGTCCGTTTGCCCGTACCCCACGACGTCGCCGCGGAAGTGCTTGCGCACCTCGCCCGCCACCTGGCCGTGATTCATCTCGGGCACGAAGACGCGCCTTGCACGGCCGTCGAGCGCCGCGACCTCCTTGTCGGCGAAGGGCCAGAGCGTGCGCAGCCGCAGCAGGCCGACCTTGCGGCCGCGGCCGCGCAGCTCGCGCGCCGCCGCCAGCGCGCCGCGCGCCGTGAAGCCGTAAGCCACGATCACGGTCTCGGCGTCGTCCAGCATGTGCCGCTCGACGTCGACCAGCTCGTCGCGGCGCAGGAGGACCTTCTGCCGCAGCCGCTCGACCAGGCGCGCGTGGACCTGCGGCTCCTCGACCTTCCGGTAGCCGCGATCGTCGTGCGTGGAGCCGGTCACCAGGAGGTTCTCACCGTCGCCGAAGCAGGGCATGGGGGGGACGCCGCCCGGGTCGGGATGGCCGAAAGGGGGAAGACCCTTGCGGCGGTCGCGCTGCTCGACGGCGATGCGCTCGTGGAACTCCGCCGTCTCGTGCAGGTGCCCGACCGCTTCGTCCGCCATGAGGAATACGGGGAGGCGCAGGCGCTCCGCGATGTTGAAGGCGCGGACGGAGAGGTCGTACATCTCCTGGACGGACCAGGGGGAGAGGGCGACGATTTCGACGTCCCCGTGCATGCCCCACTTGCACTGCATGACGTCGCCGCCGCCGACGCGCGTGGCTTGGCCGGTGCAGGGGCCCGCGCGCTGGACGTCGACAATCACGCAGGGGGTCTCGGTGAAGACGGCGTAGCCGAGCGCCTCCATCATGAGCGAGAAGCCGGGCCCGCTGGTGGCGGTCATCGCCTTCGCGCCGGTCCAGGAGGCGCCGATGACGGCGGAGATCGATGCGATCTCGTCCTCCATCTGGACGAAGACGCCGCCCGCGCGCGGCAGCAGCTCGGCCAACGTCTCCATGATCTCCGAGGACGGCGTGATCGGGTAGCCGGCGTAGAAGCGACAGCCGGCCGCCAGCGCGCCGTGCGCCGCCGCCTCGTTGCCCGTCGTGTACCGGCGCCGGGGTTCCCCGGTCGTGGTCGTGGTCGTCGTCGTCGTCGTGGCCGGGAGCCCCGCTCCCGCCTCCTCCGTCCCCGCCCCTACCGCACCGTCGTCTTCTCGATGCAGTGGATCCCGAGCGTCGACAGCTCGTCCAGCACCGGATGGAAGATCGCGGGCTCGACCGGGACGCAGACGCCCCGCCGTGCGATCCGCCCCTCGAGAATCATCCGGCACGCGATGGCGGCCGGCAGCGCGACCGTCCGCGACATCGCCGAATCGCCGCCGGGCACGCCGAAGTCGATCAGCGTGGACGTGATGTCCTCCCGGCGCCCGCCCGGGTACTCCGCGACGAACTCGTGCCGCAGCACGATCATGTCCCGCTCGCCCCGGCCGTACTGCATCTTGCCGTTCATGAGTGCGGTCAGCACGTCGATGTTGCCGCCCTTGCTCACCGGCACGGGCTCCTGGGAGAAGAGGCCGAGCCACTCGAACTTGAGGACAACCTCCGAGTCGGGCGGGAGGTCGAGCTTCTGGGCCAGCGCGACGCGGACGTCGGAACCGGCACCGGGCCCGAGCAGTGAGCGGGTGAAGCCGACCATGTTCAGGCCGCCCAGGTCGCTGCGCGGCTCGTCGTTCAGCAGCCCCAGGTCCACGACCTTCTTCATGAAGCGGCACCAGCCGACGTTGCGGAATGTACCGCGCAAGCAGGTCCGCGCACTCTGGATCCCGTACACCGGCAGGTAGGACAGCGAGTCCCGGTTCGGATAGGCCTCGTACGTCCCGTGCTCGTCGACTTTGACCTCCCAGTAGTTCTCAAAAAGCTTCGGACCGGGGATCTCCACGAACTGCCCGTCCTTGCGGTAGCGGGCGGTGTTGCGCCCCGCCATCAGCACGCCGCGCGGGCTCCACGAGAACTTGTACCCCAGCGGGTTCGTGTTCGCCTCGGGCGCCGGCAGGCCGCCGCAGTACGAGTGGAAGTGCACGATCGAGCCGCCCTCGCGCTGCACCTTGTGGATGATGCGCATCGCCGACATGTGGTCGATGCCGGGGTCCAGCCCGATCTCGTTGAGCACTACGATGCCCGCCGCCCGCGCATCGGAGTCCAGCGCCCGCATCGCGTCGCTGACGTAGGAGGTGGTCACCATGTGCTTGCGGCGCTGGATGCACGCGCGCGCAACGGCCGGATGGTGGACGTAGGGCAGCAGCGAAACCGCCAGGTCCGCACGACCGACCAGCGCCTCGAGCTGCGACGGATCGCTCATGTCGTACGCCAGCGCCTCGCCGTTCGGCGCGCCCCCGACGAGATCCTCGGCCTTGGACACCGTGCGGCTGGCGACCGTCACGTGGTAGCCGGGCTGGCGCAGGAGGTACTGGACGATCGGACGCGCCACCAGACCCGCCCCGAGGATCAGCACCCTCCGTTCGGACGGCGGACGCCTCACCACTCCGGGGGTGCCGGGGACACCGACACCCAGCGGTGGACGTACGGTCACGGCCGGCCCAGCCTGACGGGCGGACTTCGCCGGAGCGGGACGCGCAGGCTTCGCCGACGGCTTGGATGCCTTCTTCGGCGCCTTCACCGTCGCCTTCTTCGCGACCGGCTTCTGCACGACCGGACGCCGGGACGGCTTGGGCGACGGCTTGCGCTTCGGCGCCGCCTTCCTTGCGGCCGCCCGGACGACCTTGCGCACGGCCTTCTTGGCCACGCGCTGGCTCGGCTTCTTCACGGCCCGGCGCACGGGCCTGGGCGCCGCCTTGCGGACGGGCTTCTTCCCGGCCTTCTTCGCCGCCTTCTTCGCCGTCTTCCGGGCCGCCTTCTTCGCCATCTCCGCCCTCCTTCTCACCACAATCCAGCAATGTAGGCGTATCGCGGCGCCAGCTCGCCCCGGTGGACGATCACCGCGTCCTTGAGCTCCCGCGGCAGGACGAGCCCCTCGAACGGCTGCGCCCAGTCCGCCCCCAGCAGCGCCGGGACGAACGACGCGAGCGCCCGGCCGAACGACGTCGACGCCTCGGCCGGCAGCTCGCACGGCAGGTTGTCGACCGCCAACACGATCGGCCCACGACCTTGCACCCCGTCGTGAGCCGCGTCGGTGGCAGGATCCCAGACGTAGACCGGCGAATCCGGCGTCGTCGTCCGCACGTTGCACTCGATCGAACCCAGAATGTCGCAGGTGACGTCGCCCATCACCCGGAGCCGCGGTGTCGCCTCCTGCGCCCAGAGCCGCCCCAGGCCCGCCTTGGTCACGAGCCGCGGGTACTTCGCGTCCCAGTACACGCAGTTGACGATCGCCGTCAGCATCGGAACGTGTCGCTCGAAAACCCCGCGGTACCGCTCCGGATGCGCGAAGAACTCCGCCAGCTCGAACCGCGCCCCCGCCGCCACCGGCTCGACCGTGTGCTCCTCCCGGAACGTCACCCGGTAGACCGTCCGCGCGTCCGCACCGCCGGGCTGGAACAGCCGCGGCAGATCCTCCACGGCGACCTCCGTTGCCCCGAGCGCCTCGAGGACCTCCTTCGCGCCGCCGCCGACGTGGCCGTAGCCGGTCACGCCGACGACCAGCGGGACGATCGATCCGGGAAGCCCGCGTTCGCGAATCCGGGCGCCGACTGCCGCCAGCGCGCCTCGTGCCGTCTCCAGATCGCCGTAGCGGTGCGCCGGTTCCACCTCCGTCAGCGGCGTGTCGAGCCCCTCGGCTGCGAAACGCCGTCCGAGCGCCCAGAGCGTGTCGATCGCGCCCGCCAATCCGGCGTGGCGCCCGAAGAAGACGAGCCGCCGGCCGCGGTCGTCGACGATCTTCTCGTAGTCCAACAGGGTCGCCCCGCGGGCCAGCAGCGCGCGGAGCATCGGCATGTTGTACTTCTGGCCCTTGGCGACGTGCGCGAAGAACACGTACACGCCGCCCGCGCGGAAGACCTCCTCCGGCATCTCCTTGACGCCCAGCACGACGTCGCACCGAGCAAGATCGTCGGCGACGAGCGCACCGGCGGTGGCCCAGTCGGCGTCCGGGTAGACGCGGATGCCCGAGGGCTGGACGACGACGTCGAAGCCGGACGCGATGAAACCGCGAGCGTCCGCGGGCGTGATCGGCGCTCGCCGCTCCCAGCGGTTCTTGTCCTCGCGTCGAATGCCGAGAACCCGCCTGATCATTTCCTCGTCCCGCGGTCCTGCCCCCACTCCATCGCAACGGCCGGTCGCACCCGCCAGCGCCCTTCCGCCAACGTCCGTGGTCCCCTCTCCCGCGGAAAGCCGGCTGACCTCTGCTAGCAGGGGTTTCGTCGGTGGTCAAGCCCTGGTTCCCCATCCGAACCGCGGGCTTCAGCCCGCGGCTGCGATCCCCCCGGAAGCCGCGCCCTCAAAGGCGCGGTCACAGCTGAACACAGCTGGGAGGGGGGAGACGGGCCAGGAGAGGGCGGAATTACAAGGCTTCCTGGACGCACGCCTTCAACAGGTCGATCGCGCCGATCAGCTCGCCCGGCCCACTGTCGCAGTCGCTGCCGAAGAACCAGAGCTGGCCCTCTTCATGAAGAGTCACGCGGACCGCCAGCGCATCCGCACTCTCCGTCCCGGGCAGGAAGCAACCCTGCTCGGCATCACGGACCCGCGTTGCGTCCAGCGCGTCCGCGAGCTGGACCGCGCGGTCGGCGCCGCCCGGAACGGCGCGCTCCCGTGAGGCGCCGTTGAGACGGTCGACGTGCATGACCGTGCCGTCGTCGCGGATGACGTACTCGTCGCTGACGCCGGTGATCCCGCCTGGTTGGCGAACCGGGTGTGAACGGGTGGAGACGCTGGGAGCCTACCGGAAATCCTGCACGGCCCAGACGGTGCCGCCCACGGCGGCGAAGCCACAGGCGACCTGCGTGTAGCCAGTCGAGCTCATGTTGATGAAGTGGCCGTGCTCGCTGAACGGCTCGCCGGGGCCCTCGGCCCACATCATGTCCAGGCACCCCTCGATGCAGGCCTGCGCCGACGGCCACCCGGGACACTCGTTCTGCGCGTTCTCGCCGCAACTCGGGAAGGCCCCGTGGGCGGTGCCCGTCGCTCCGTCGCTCGCGGCTTCGGAGTCGGCGCAGGACTCGGCCGAGGCCCAGCGCTGGTATGGGGCGAGGCCGAGCGTCGCGCGGTAGGAGTTGATCTTGTCGACGCAGTCCTGGCGGAAGGCGCCCCAACGATCCTCCTCTTCGCAGCCGAGAATCGCGCTGGACATGGCGACCGCCGTAAGCACCGCCAGGGCCGCCGTTCGGAGCCGCCGGCAACGAGTCGTCATCGCGTCCTCCTCCGCCGCCGGCCCTCGACCGGCTGGGAAAACCACCGATGCACAAAGAGGAGCACAGAATCCGGGAGGAGGGAAGACCGGCGGGATCCTACGGAAAGACCGCTCCCTCTGCCGCGGCGCGCAGCGCGGCGGCGTCGGGCTCGGAAAGGCCGGCGGGAGCGCCGCCGATCGCGGTCAGCGGTCTGCCGGTGAGCACGGCGTAGAAGACGCAGGCGGCCAGGTACGTGCCGGCTTCGGAGGGGTGGCTGCCGTCCGCATCGAAGAGCACGATCGCCGGATGGTCGGCGAGCGTTCGCTCCCAGGCGTCGCCGACAGGGACCATCCGCCCTCCGGCCGCGTCGGCAGCGCTCTGGTACCCGTCTCGCAGCCCCGCCTGCATCGCGGCCGGTGTACCGCCCGACCAGCTTTCGGCATAGACCGCGTCGCCCGCCCGACGCGCCCACGTCTCGAAGAACAGCGACTCCGCCGGGGTGGCCGCTATCTCCGCTGCCAGTCCCGTCGCTCCATAGGCGAAGCCCGCCGGATCGACGACCGGCTCGACGCTCTGTCCCTGGAGCACGACGAAGTCCCACCCGCCGTCGTGGATGGCGGCGACGGTGCTCGCGGTCGCCAGGTGGTCCATGAGGCGCGCACCGCCGATGGCGATCGACTCGGCGTCGATGGCCGGTCCGACGGGGTCGGAAGCAGCGACCAGCTCGACGCGTCCCGGCAGATCGTTCTGATACGTGTACGAGTTGCCGATGAAGAGGACGCGCAACGGTTCGGCTGCCTCGCCCGCGTCGTCCTCGGACGCTTCCGGCTCGGCGTCGGACGTGCCGTCGGGAGGCGTGTCGACAACGTCGCCGGTGTCGGTATCGGCCGCCTCGTCGGCATCGTCCGTACCCTCGGGCGCGACGTCTTCGGCTTCGACCGCGGCGTCATCGCCGAACGCGTCGTTCGCGGCGGTTCCGCCCGAGCACGCGGCGAATGCCACGAGCAGGACCACGCAGGCGGCGGCGCGGCGAACCATCGACCGCACGCTGGCACGCGCAGGTCCGAAGCGCAAGCCGGCGGGATGGCCCGGCCCGGAAGAATGGAACCACCGATGGACACCGATGGACACCGATAGGGAGCGATTTCGGGACGACCGACCGTCTGCCGGCCGACCTTCGAGCGACGGTCCCGGTCTGCCGGCAAGGGGCGGAGCCATCTGTGTCCATCGGTGTCCATCGGTGGTTTACTCCTTCCGGTGGAGGCGACGCACGGATGACGGCGTCCGGGAATATCGATGTCGAGGTCCTTCACGACGAGCTGGCCGCATGGCTCCAGGGGCAGCCCGCGTCCGCGCGCTTCTGCCGCGCGCCGGTGGTCGGCGCGGCCGCCGCCGAAGACGCTCGGTGGATGCAGCTTCGCACGGTGGCGCACGCGGCGCACCTTCTCCCCGAAAACCTGCTGCCCGGCGCGCGCAGCGTCGTCGCGTGGTTCCTGCCGTTCCAATCGTGGCTCGCGAAGGAGAACCGCGGCGGGGAGTGGGCGGCCGAGTCGTGGGGCGAGTCCTACGTGCGCGTGAATGAATTGCTGGCGCAGGCCGGAACGTTCCTCACCGCGCGGTTGGCCGAGCGCGGGTACCGTGCCGCGACGGACCCGCCGACGGGCAAGTTCGACCGCGAGAAGCTGGTGGCTCCGTGGTCCCACAAGCACGCCGCGTGGGTCTGCGGCGTCGGCACGTTCGGCCTCCATCATCTGCTCATCACGCGCGAAGGCGCCGTCGGGCGCCTCGGCTCCCTGGTCACCGACGCGCCGATCGCGCCCTCCCCTGCCGCGCCGACGGAGCTGTGCCTGGCGAAGAACGCCGCGAAGTGCCGCAAGTGCATCGAGGCCTGCCCGATCGGCGCCCTCGCCGGCGAGGTCTTCGACCGCGGCGCCTGCTGGGCCCGCTGCCTCGAGAACGCGGCACGCCTCGCGCACCTCGGCAACGCGCAGGTCTGCGGCAAGTGCATGGTGGTGTGCCCCGCGGTCTCGCGCGTGGTACCATCCCCGACGGATGAAGTTCGGGAAATCGTTTCGGCCTGATCGTTGGGCGCCGCGGGGAGAGCGGACGGTTCGGTGGGGTAGCGCGGGCGCCCGACTCCTGATCGTCGCGTTACTCGCTGCCGGATGCTCGACACTTGCCAACGGCCCGGCCGCCGAGCCGACGACCTCGGCGACCGCACCTGGGTCGATCGCAGCGGACGGCGTGGGTGTGCCGCCGCCCGTCCCGACAGCCCTGACGGACGAGGCGAGGGCGCAGTTCGCGGCAGCCGCGGCCCGGTTTCTCGAAATCCGCCGCACCGGCGCCGAGTGGTCGGCGGAACAATGCACCGAAGTCGCCGGCCTGTTTGAGGCCATCTCGACCGCGTCGCCCCCGGGCATTCCCGAGGCGGCGTTCGACGCGGGCGTCGCGTGGCAACAGTGCAACCGGCACAAGGAAGCGCGACGAGCATTCGAGCGCGCGCTGCAACTTCGTCCCGACTACCCGGCCGCGCTCGTCCAGATCGGGATCTACCTCGTCGTGGACGGTTCGCTCGACGATGCGGCGGAGTCGTTCCGGCGTGCCTGGGAGTCGGACGTCCTACGCTCCGACGCATACCTCGGGACGTGGTTGGTGGAGCTGAGCCGATGGTGCGGCCCGGGGAACTGCTGCCCGGATTCCTGGGCGCCGGGGAGCGCCGGCCGCGAAGGCGAGGGGTGGCCCCTCGCGCAGTTGGCGACGGAGGGGGACTCGCCGGTCACGGTCGAGGCAGTGGCGGCCTGGCTCGTACGGTGCTCGTCGGGCGGCAGGCGCTCGCCGTTCCGGGATCTCGTCCGTGGATTCATCGATGCCGCCCTCGCGGCCTACCCCACGTACGCGCCGTTCCACAACCTCCTTGGAATGCTGGCCTGGCTGGACGGCGACGTCTCGTCGGCTCGGAACGCATTCCGTCGCGCGATCGAGCTGGATCCCGGGTCCTTCGACGCGCTCGTCAACTTCGGCTCGCTGTCGCTGGGCATCAACGCGTTCGCCGACGCCGAAGCCGCCTACCGGACCGCGACGGAACTGGACCCGGAGAACTACGACGCGTGGATCGGCCTGGGCGCCGCGCTTGCCGGCCTGGGCCGGGAGGTGGATCTGGTCGCTTCCGGGAGGACCGAGCTCCAACGCGTTTCGGAGCTGAGGGAGTCGGCGTTCGACGCCTACCATCGGGCCGAGCACATCGCCCCCGACCGACCGGAGGCGTACCTGGACGGCGCGCTGCTGCTGGAGGACCGGCGCTACTACCTGGTGGATCCCGCCGACTACGACGCCGTTCTGGCCGAAGTCCGTCGCGGGTACCAGCGAGCGATCGAACTCTGCGGGACGGGCGACACCGGCGACGGGGAGCCGGGACACGCGGAGGCGTGCGCCACAGCCCGCCAGGCGCTGGATCGGCTCGAGCGGGAACTGCATCCCTGCGACGGTGGCGCCATTCCTGCCGAGGCAGCTCTGGCAGCCGCCAACGCGGAACTGGAGCGACAGGAACTGCAGCTTGAGCAGCAGGAGGAGGCGGCTCGCCAAGCGGCCTGCCCAGCGGACCAAGGTTGCGCCTCTGCACCCGTTCCCGAAGTCGCCGCACCTGCCGCCGAAAACGTCATCACCGAGCGCCACGGCGAACCCAGGTGACGTCGGTCTCGACCGGCTACCCCCGCTTCCCGCACGTCGGCCGGGTCCTCCGTATCGGACGCATCACCACGCGACCCGATGGCACCCCCCCTATCTGTTCCTCCTTGGCGGCCTTCGCGGTCCTTGCCGTCCTTGGCGCGAACTCCGGTCCGCCGGACCCTCGGCCCCGCAGTCGGAGCCGGGCAGCCCGACCTCGACGACACCCTCCCGCGGCGAGTCCGTTCCGCGTTGCCCCCCGCGACGCTCGGGACTATCCTGGCCACCAGGAGGCTGGCAATGGCGATGACCGCCGAGGATCTGTGGCCGCTGGTGGAGAAGCTCCCTCGGGCGGAACGGTTGAAGCTGGCAAGGCTGGCCCTCGCTCGCGTCGCTTTGCCCCCGGCGGCGACCGACGCGCAACGCTACGCCGCGTGCCCACCCTGCCCGGACGAGTTCGCCACCGAACCGGATGAAGATCCGCTCGAGTGGGAGGCGGACGGGTGGGAGAAGTTCGGGTGACTCGCGGGGACATCCGATGGT
>JACRCX010000118.1 GCA_016218815.1 Deltaproteobacteria bacterium | reverse complement strand
CGACCGACGCGCAACGCTACGCCGCGTGCCCACCCTGCCCGGACGAGTTCGCCACCGAACCGGATGAAGATCCGCTCGAGTGGGAGGCGGACGGGTGGGAGAAGTTCGGGTGACTCGCGGGGACATCCGATGGTACTCGTTCCGCCGGCCGGACAAGAGACGACCGGTGCTCATTCTGGCGCGCGACAAGGTGCTGGAGGTCGTGGGCGAGGTCATCGTTGTCCCCGCGACCAGGACCATCCGCGGCCTGTCTTCCGAGGTCGCGCTCGGCCTGGATGACGGGATGCCTGTCGAATGCGTCCTGAATTTCGACCATCTGACGCTGGCGCGAAGGGAGCGGATCGGCGAGCTGATTTGTCCGATGCCACCACGCCGGTGGGACGACATCCGGGCCGCCCTGCTTGTCGCCTGCGGTTTCGAGTGATCGGCGAGACACCGGGCCGTCAATCCGTCGGAGGAGGTTGATCACCGGGCGCGAATTCCTTGACAGCCTCGCTCAGCGACTTCGCCACCGTCTGGCCAAGGGCCACGTCGTCCCCGGCCGCGACCCTTCGGCATGCGCCGGATTCCTCGAATCCCCCGGCGGGACCCAGATTGCGATACGGGCACACGCCCACCTCATCGCCCTCCGACTCCACGGCAATGTGTGCTGCACGATTCGAGAACACTCGCCAGGACTTCTCGCCAACCACCGACAAGACGACGTCGGCCACAGCGCGCCAGTCAACGGGGTGAGGGATACCCATCTGGGATCGAAGGAGACCCGCACGAACGGTTCGTCCCAATTCATCCGCCGAGCAGTCCGCGGACAGCACCTCACACGGTGCCACCGCGACCCAAAGGCCGGACGTGGTGCGTGACTCCGGATGCACCAGGATTCTGCCACGCGACAGATACACGCCAACTCGCCGCATCGCGGACTCTCGACAGAACCTACCACGGGCTCATCGAGTGGTTCAATTCCGGGGGGGAGAGGGGGGGGCGCACTCTCGGGACGATGGCGCACTCTCGGGACGATGGTGGGGTGCCGTCGCGGGCGGCGGCGGCGAGGAAGACGTGGCGCCGGAGTACCTGTACTTCCTGGCCTTCCACGACGACGCCGCGCTTGCTCCCGTCTTCCGGCGCTGGGGTTACCTGGCGACCACGGAGGCTCCACGAACCGGCACGATGCCGGACGCCTGCTGACACGCCCACCCGGAACTACCCCACCGCTCGACCGCTCGACCGCTCGCCTCGCCCGCACCTCCGGACCAACAACTCGACCCGATCGACCCACCAACAACTCGACCCAATTGCCCCACCCCCCCACCACCCCCTTGCATCGCCACTCCACTTGACTATGCTCGGCGGCGGTCCCGGTGGGGGGAGCCGGAAGCCCGGCGCGAGCGGGTGGCATCGGGGGCCTGCCCGCCGAAGCCGGAGGCGAAGGCGGGGCGCCGGGACGCGCGGGAGAGGTGGTCCATGGCGGAACAGAAGGTCCTTGAGGCACTGCGGGCCAAACACCGCGTGCTGGTCCGGCAGAGCTATGCGCCGGCCGAGCTTTCGCGCGGCTACACCGGGAAATGCCTGCGCGTCGACGTCGGCGGCAACAAGGTCTCCGAAATACCCGTCAGCGAGGAAATGAAGAAGCAGTTCGTCGGAGGCAAGGGCTTCGACCTGCGCCTGATGTGGGACGAGGTCAAGCCGACCACGAAGTGGGATTCGCCGGAAAACGCCATCTGCATCTCCTCCGGTCCGCTCGGCGGCACCACGACGTACTCCGGGTCCGGCAAGTCGCTCGTCACCACGATCTCCCCCATGACCGGCATTCCGATCGATTCCAACGTCGGCGGCCACTTCGGCCCCCTGCTGAAGTTTTCCGGCTTCGACGCCCTCGTCGTCACCGGCATCGCCCAGGAAGAGGTGATCGTCGTCATCGACGCGACCGCGAACGAAGTCCGCGTCGAGACCGCACCGAAAGAAGCGACCGACAGCCACCTCCTCGCTGAACAGCTCACCCGCATGTTCGGCACGACCCCGAACGACTTCGAGAACGTCTCGGTCGTCTCCGCCGGCAGCGGCGCCGAGCACGCCCTCATGGGCTGCCTCAACTTCTCGTGGTGGGACTGGCGCCGCGGCACCGCTCGCTTGAAGCAGGCCGGCCGCGGCGGCATCGGCACCGTCCTGCGCCACAAGAAGATCAAGGCGCTCGTCGTCCACGCCAAGCCGTGGAGGAACAACTGGACCATCACCCTGGACCCGGGGCTCGGGGAGAACTGACATGACCACGCAGAAGGTGGACAAGATCCTCGACCGCTGGAAGCGCGACCCGCAGTACGCGATCGAGATCCTCCAGGACATCCAGGACGAACACCGCCACCTGCCGGCGGACGTGCTGCACTACGTCGCCGACGCCCTCGCCCTCCCCGTCGGCCGCCTCTACCACATCGGCACCTTCTTCAAGGCCTTCTCCTTGAAGCCGCGCGGCGAGCACGTGCTCGAGGTCTGCATGGGCACCGCCTGCCACGTCAGGGGCGCCCCCCGCATCCTCGACGCCCTCTCCCGCGAGCTGGAAGTCCCCGAGGGCGGCACCACCAAGGACGGCAAGTTCACCCTCGAGCCGGTCCGCTGCCTCGGCTGCTGCGCCATCGCCCCCGTCGTCAAGGTCGGCAAGGACCTCCACGGCGAAATCCAGGCCGCCCGGGTCAAGACCCTGGTCAAGAAGCTGGCGGAGGGCTGAGCCATGGCGCGCATCCACTTGAAGAACCTCGATGCCGTCGGCCGCAAGCACCAAAAACTCCTCGCCGGCTACAAAGGCCTCCTCCTGGTCTGCACCGGCACCGGCTGCGTCTCCGCCGGCGGCTTCGTCATCCGGGACAGCCTCCAGGCGATGCTCAAGAAGCGCCGCCTGGACAAGAAGTGGCTCGTCGTCCAGACCGGCTGCAACGGCTTCTGCGCCATGGGCCCGATCCTCGTCGTGCAGCCCGAAGGCATCTTCTACGAGAAGCTCAACGAGAAGAGCCTGGAGAAGGTCGTCGAGGAACACCTCGTCGGCGGCAAGCCCGTCAAGGCCTCGATGCACAAGGACCTCGCGACCGGCAACCCCATCCCGAAGATGGCCCAAATCCCCTTCTTCGCCAAGCAGCAGCTCGTCGCCCTGCGCAACAAGGGGATCGTCGACCCCGAAAACATCGAGTCCGCCATCGCCATGGGCGCCTACGCCGGGCTCAGGAAGGCCCTCACCACCATGAAGCCCGGCGATGTGCTGGGCGAGGTCGTGCGCTCCGGCATCCGGGGAAGAGGCGGCGCGGGATTTGTAACGGGCGTGAAGTGGGGAGCTTGCATCAAGGCCGTGGGCCCCTCGCTTGAACACCCCGAGAGAAGGCCTCCCGTGCTCGTCTGCAACGCCGACGAAGGCGACCCGGGCGCGTTCATGGATCGCTCGATCATCGAGACCGACCCGCACGCGGTGCTCGAGGGAATGTGCCTTGGCGCGTACGCCATCGGCGCGAGCGAGGGCTTCATCTACATCCGCAAGGAGTACCCGCTCGCGATCGAGCGGCTGGAGAAGGCGATCGCGCAGGCGCGCGAGCGCGGACTCCTCGGCAGGAAGATCCTCGGCAGCGACTTCGCCTTCGACATCAAGGTCCATCGCGGCGCGGGCGCGTTCGTCTGCGGCGAGTCCACCGCCCTCATGGCCTCCATGGAAGGCCGCGTGGGCGAGCCGCGTGCGAAGTACGTGCACAACGTCGAGTCCGGCTACATGGGCCGGCCGACGGTGCTGAACAACGTCGAGACCTGGGCCAACGTTCCGGTCATCGTCGAGAAGGGCGGCGCGTGGTTCGGCTCCATCGGCACCGGCGACGTGGCCAAGAGCCCGTGGAACGGGTCGTCCGGAACGAAGGTCTTCTCGCTGGTGGGCAACATCGCCAACACGGGGCTGGTCGAGGTCCCGATGGGAATCCGGCTCAAGGAGATCATCTTCGACATCGGCGGCGGGATCCCGGGAGGACGCGAGTTCAAGGCGGTGCAGACGGGAGGGCCGTCCGGCGGCTGCCTGCCGCAGTCGATGCTCGACCTGCCGGTCGATTTCGACTCGCTCACCAAGGCCGGCTCGATGATGGGCTCGGGCGGCATGATCGTCATGGACGACCGGACGTGCATGGTCGACGTGGCGAAGTACTTCATCGACTTCCTCAAGGACGAGTCGTGCGGCAAGTGCACGCCGTGCCGCGAGGGCCTGATCGCCGTGTCCGAGATCCTCGGCGCGATCACCCGCGGCCAGGCCACGGAAGCGCTGCTGGGCGAGCTGGAGGGCCTGTGCGACACGATGGCCGTCTCCAGCCTCTGCCAGCTCGGCGCCACCGCGCCCAACCCCGTGCTCTCGACGCTGAAGTACTTCCGAGACGAGTACGTGGCGCACATCCGGAACCACAAGTGCCCCGCGGGCGTGTGCAAGTCGCTCATCCGCTACGAGATCACCCCGAACTGCAACGGCTGCCACGTCTGCTCCCGCAACTGCCCGACCAATTGCATCGCGGGCGAGAAGAAGACGTTGCACGTCATCGATGCCAACGCCTGCATCAAGTGCGGGATCTGCCGCGACGTCTGCAAGTTCGACGCCGTGAGGGTGGGCTAGACTTCGACGGCGCCGGCAGCGGCGCCGCTCAGTCTGGGAGGCCGTCTCGCGACGGCCCCCAGGAGGCGAGAACGATGGGAAGCGCAACGACGACAGAGCTTGCCCCGAGCGGAGTCGAGGGGACGATTCCCGTCACCGTGGACGGGCAGGCGCTCGAGGTCAAGCCGGGCACGACCGTGCTCGAGGCGGCCCGGATGCTCAAGATCTCCATCCCGACCCTCTGCCACCACCCCGCCGTCGAGGCGTACGGGGCGTGCCGGATGTGCATGACGGAGATCGAGGTGCGCGGGAAGAAGCGCATGGTTACCGCCTGCAACTTCCCGATCCGCGAGCCGACGGCCATCTTCACCGAGTCCGAGGCGACGAAGAAACAGCGCCGCGGGGTGCTGTCGATGATGCTCGCGCGATGGCCAAAGGTGCCGGTCATCCAGTCGCTTGCCGGGCGGTACGGAGTCCAGAACCCAGGTTATCAACACCCGCTGCGCAATGAGGCGCCCGACGCCTGCATCCTCTGCGGGTTGTGCGTCAAGGCGTGCAGCGAGATGGTCTGGGAGGATGTCATCGCCTTCGCCGGCCGCGGCGCGAAGCGCCACGTGACGATGCCGTTCGGCAAGCAGAGCGAACGCTGCACGGGGTGCGGAACCTGCGCGTACATCTGCCCGACCGGCGCCATCAAGGTCACCGACGAGAAGAACAACCCCGTCGACCCGGCCCGCATCCGCAAGTACGGCTTCCGGCTCACCAAGGAGATGGCGACGCTCGACGACAGCCAGTGCAAGATGCGCCGCGTCGGCACCGCCCACCTGGTCGAGATCATGGACGCCTACGACCTCCTCCCCACCCACAACTACAAGTTCGGCAAGCACGCGAGGATCGCCGAGATCGCCTCGCCCGTCTGGACCTCGCTCGTCCGCCAGAACGTCCCCGACGGCTGCTGGGTCGGCTGCCAGATGTCGTGCGCCAAGGCCGTCGACGACTTCGTCCCCCGCACCGGCCCCTACCAGGGGAAGAAGGTGCTGGTCGACGGCCCGGAGTACGAGACCGTCGCCTCGTGCGGCTCGAACATCGGCGTCTTCGATCCCCACGACATCATCGAGCTGAACTTCTACTGCGACACCTACGGCATCGACACGATCTCCTTCGGGACGGCCTGCGCCTTCGCGATGGAGTGCTACGAGGCCGGCGTCCTGGACAAGCGGAAGACCGGCGGCCTCGACCTCAAGTTCGGCAACGGCCCCGCGGCCCTGGAGCTGCTGCACCACATGAGCAGGGGCGAAGGCTTCGGCGTCATCGTCGGCCAGGGTATCCGGCAGATGAAGCGCATCTTCGCCGAGCGGTTCGGGGGCGACCCCCGATTCCTTCAGGACATCGGGATGGAGGCCAAGGGCCTCGAGTACTCCGAGTACGTGACCAAGGAGTCCCTGGCGCAGCAGGCCGGCTACGCCATGGCCCAGAAGGGACCTCAGCACGACGAGGCGTGGCTGATCTTCATGGACATGGTGAACAAACAGCTCCCAACCTTCGAGAAGAAGGCGGAAGCGCTGTACTACTTCCCGATGTGGCGGACGTGGTTCGGCCTGATGGGCCTGTGCAAGCTGCCGTGGAACGACGTCGAGCCGGAAGACAACGCGACGCGGCCCGAGCCGAACAAGGTGCCGGGCCACGTCGAAGGCTACGAGAACTTCGTGTCCGGCATGATGGGCGGCGAGTACACCATCCAGGACATCCTCAAGATGTCCGAGCGCGTCTACAACTTCCAGCGCGTCTTTTCGATCCGCATGGGCCACGGGCGCCGCGAGGACGACCGCGGACCGTACCGCGCCATGGGACCGGTGACCGCCGAGGAGTACGAATCGCGCGCCGAGCGCTACGACGGGCAGCTCAAGGAGCTGTTGAAGGTCGACCCCGCCGGCAGGTCGACGGCGGAGAAGATGGCGCTGCTGCGCCGGTACCGCGAGGAGCAGTACGAGGGCGTGCTGGACGCCGTGTACAAGCGCCGCGGGTGGACGAGGAACGGCACCCCGACCCCGGAGACGCTCAAGGGCCTCGGCATCGACTACCCGTGGGTCGTGGAAGTGGTGAAGGCGCGGATGGCGGAGGAGGGTTCCGCCTGAGCGACGCGCGTGCCGCAGCCGGATCGATCCTCGTGAACGACGAGCCGCTGCCCTGGCGCGCCGGCCTCACGGTGGCCGACGTCCTGCGCGAACGGGAGTTCGTGTTCCCCCTCCTGGTCGTGTCGATCGACGGAGTCCACGTCCCGCGCGATGCCTTCGCGGCCACCGCGGTCCCCGACGGCGCCGTGGTCGTCGTCATGCACCTGATGAGCGGCGGGTGACCCGACCTACGGAACGTCTTCCGCCGGCGGGCACGCCGTCGGCGGCAAGGCTGGTTTCGTACCGTCCGGTGGCGCTGGTTCGCAGACCAACGGGCGCAGGCGCACTTCGGCGCGGTGCGGAACGCTCGCCAGGAAACGCTCGGTCATCGCGGCACACAGGCGCCGGTATTCGGTCTCGTCCGCGCAGGGGTGCTGGCCGCCCGCCATGGTGCGGTGGCCGCCGCCCGTCCCGCCGCTGCCGACCGTGCGGCGCATCACGCGGTGCGCATGCCCGCGGGCGTTCGTCGTGCGGATCGACAGCACCATCGTCCCGGCGTGCAGCCCGGTCACCAGACACCACGTCACCCGCTCCATGCCGGCGAGGAAGTCGGCCAGCTCGGCGACGCTCTCCGGCGCGGGCACGGGGCCGACGTGACAGACGCAGGTGTTGCGGCCGAGCTGGACGTTGCGCATCGCCTGCGCGACGGCGAGGTAGTACTCGCGGGGTCGGGGGGGGTGGCGGATGCGACCGAGGGTCGCGAGGCGGACGAGCGGCATCAGCTCCTGGAGCGCCGCGCGGTCCTCGCGCTGCGACTCCCGCTTCAGGTCCTGCGTCTCCGAGACGATGGCATAGGCCGCCGCCGTCGCGAGCCGCGCGTCCAGCGGCAGGCCGCAGGTGCGGGCCAAGTCGAGCAGCAGCGTCGTGCAGGTGCCCGTCCCGGGCCTGATGTCCACGAAGTCCGCCGCGGATACCCGCCGCCGCGGATGGTGATCGATCACGATGTGGGCTCGCCACTTGCGGGGGAACGAGTTGTTGGCCGAGCCCGGCTGGGTGTCGACCAGGGCGAAGCGGTCGCCCGCGCGCGGCTGGAACGTACCCTTGGTCAGCCGCGTCAGCGGAATCCGCAGCAGGCGGACCATCGCGAGGTTCTCGGCCCGGCCCAGGTGCCCGCCGTAGACGACGCGTGACCGGACGCCGAGGTGCTGCGCCACGCGTTGCAGGATCCAGCCGGAGGCGATGGCGTCCGGATCCGGATTGTCGTGCAGGAAGACGACCAACCGACGGGCTCCGCCGACGACCTCGCACAGCGGACCCCACGGCCTGCTCGGCGGCACCCCGCCTTCGCGCTCCCCTTCGGCTCCGGACATGGCGGCCAGTCGCATCCCCTTGTCGTTCGCCGGCGCCGGATTCAGTCGTCCGTTCCGCACACGTCCGGCGCCGGGAAGTCGCCGAGCGAGGTCGCGTCGCCCGCGACGTCGATCGCGCGCTCGTCGATCCCCGACGGCCCGATGATGCCCAGACGGTGCGGCCCCGGCAAGAGCGGGAGCCGGAACGTCCCGTCGTCCTTCACCGGAACCAGCGCCGACAGCGCCGCGCGGAACTCGGCCTCCGTGATCTCCCCGTACGCCAGGCGCGACCGCAGCGCGGCCAGATCGTCGCCCTCGGCGCCCAGCGCGACCCACAGGCTGCAATCGCCCCCGTCGACGCGCCCATCGATGTACGCCGCGCCCTCGACCTCCACCCCGGGCTTCACCGTCATCGGCCGGTATCCGACCCGGACCTCGGGCACCTCCCCCGCCGAGCTGCGGGGGATGAAGACGGCCAGCAGCGTCTGGGGCGGATCGGAATTCGTCACCATGATCTGCCCGTCGCCACGACGGATCACCTGGCCCCCGGAGCCGATGAGGCCGCAGCTCAGGCGCGGGGAGACGGTGAGCACGCCGGGGCGGTCCCGCGGAACGGCGTAGTAGCGGACGCCGCCGCCCGCGCCGGCGCTGTCGCCCGAATAGCGGTCGACGAACTCGGTCACCGCCGTGAGCGGCGGGATCCCCTCCGCCGGCTGCGCCTCGACGTCGGGCGAGTCCATCGCGACGAGCCACTCGGCGGGAATGCGGCTCGCCGGCCGCGCGAACTCGATCGGCTCGACCGAGCTGGAGATCGCCGTCGGGACGGCGACCAGCCGGCACTGGGCATCGACCAGCGCGCCGCCGCTGTTCCCGGGATTGAACTCGGTGTCCGTCCGGAACCACGAGACCTCGCCCGCGCTGTTCTTCTCGAAGCCCGCGACCTGCCCGGCCGTGAGGTTGATCGTCCGCAGCCCGTCCGGGAACCCCAGCGCCCAGACCGCCGTGCCCAGCGACGGCTCGACGGCCTGCTCCATCACCGGGAACGACTCCGGCATCTCCTCCCCCTCCGCCAGCGGTCGCACGATCCGCAGCAGCGCCAGGTCCAACTCCACGCTGCCCCGCACCACCTCCGCGAGGTACTGGTCGACCACCGCCTCGTGCTCGTCCCGCGTCAACGCGATGCGGAATTCGTCGGAGTGGAAGCTGCCCGGGAAGCCGGTCCGGTAGGACGTGTGCCCCACGACATGGAAATTGGTCAGGATGAAGCCCCTCGCGCCGATCAGCGTGCCGCTGCCGGTGATCGTCCCGCGCGAGGTACCGACCTCGACTCGCACGACGTTGCGGATGCAGGCCTCCCTGATCTCGCCCGGAATCTCGGCGCCCCGTGCCGCCGGCGCGAACGCCAGCCACGCCGCCAGGCCAGCCATCATGGTCGCTCGACTCGGCATCATCCTTGTCCCGCTCCCTCGGGCCCTCGCGGCCCGTACGCCCCCCGCGTCACCGGCCCTCCGGCGAGAAACGGACGCGGAAGCTCAGCCCGCGCGGATCCTCGCTGCGCGGGAAGCGCACGATGAGGTAGACCTGCGTCTCCGCCGGCACGAACAGCTCGCCTGTCCCGGCCCCCAGCGCGCTGCCACCCTGCACCGCCACCAGATCGACCGGGGGCTCGATCTTCACCGTCCCCGCGGTCTGGTCCGGGACCGAGAAGTACAGGTCCTCGACCGACGACTCCGACGCGTCCTCGTACGGGCTGGCGCCTCGCAGCGTGTCGCCCAGCAGGTCGACCGTCAGCCATTCGCCGGAAGGCAGGTCCGGCATGCCATCGATCCGGCGGTCCTCGATCCCGGCCGCCAGGTCCGCCAGCCAGTCGCCGGGAATGCGGTCCGCGGCCCGCAGGTACGACGACTGCACGAGACCCACGAACCGGCCCTCGGCGTCGTACGCCGGTGCGCCGTCCATGAACGACGGGAACCCGCCGATGTAGTACCCGGCGACCTCGCCCTTCGAGTTCAACACGCCCTCCGCGACCGTCCGCGGCTCGACGTGCAGCCCCGCCTGACTCGACGACCCCAGCACCCACAGCGTCGATCCCCACTCGACCGGCGCCGCCGCGCCGAGCTCGATTCCGTCAAAGCGCTGGTCGGCGGACAGCGGACCGTCCTCGGAGGCGACGATGCGCAGCAGCGCGAAGTTGACCTGCATGTCCCCGCGCACGACCCTCGCCGTGTACTCCGACGGCTGCGACTCGTACGGCGAGTCGAACACCTCGACCCGGATGTCCTCGCCGCCGCCGTACAGCGTCCCGGGGCGCCCGCCGCCGCCGAGGTACGCCGCCGCGCGTCCCTGTCGCGCCACCGCCAGGCCGACGTTGGAGAACGCGGTCAGGATGTAGCCGCGGTCGCCGACCAGGACGCCCGAACGGACCATGCTCGAGGAGGAATCCTGGATGCGCAGGCGCACCGCGCTCCGGACCTGGCCCGAGAGGTCCGGCGCGTCGATCGCCGCGAACGACAGCACCGCCGGACGCGGCGCCGCCGGACACCCCGCCTCGAGCACGCCGAGCGCGCACGCCGCCAGCAACGCCCCGCTCTCCGCCGTCCCACGCTTCCACAGTCTGCCCATGTCTCAACCCCAGGTGCCGTCCGGCACAGACGAGCCCCACGACCCGGTATTCTGTAGGCCGTTCGCGCCCTCCGAGTCAAACGTGGGAAGGTTGTTGGTTGTTGGTCGGTCGTCCGGGACGAGTTGTTGGTCCAGAGGTGTTTCCCTGGCGGCGGGCTTCGAGGTAGAACGCGGTCGGATCCGGTGGGCGGAGGCTCTCGATGCTTGCCCGTTGGCTCGCGCCGCTATCCATCGCCGTCCTCGCGGGAGTCGCGGTGTGGCAGGGACTCGCGGTGACGCCGCATCCGGCGCTGCCTGCGGACGCGCCGGCCACCGAGTTCTCCGCCGTGCGCGCGCTGGAGCACCTGCGCGTCGTCGCGAAGGAGCCGCGGCCGGTCGGAACGCCCGCGCACGAAGCGGCGCGCGAGTACATCCTGGCCGAGCTGCGGCGGCAGGGGCTCGACCCGGACGTCCAGGCCGCCGTCTGGGCCGGGACGCGGTACGGCGTGCCGTTCCCCGTCGCCGACGTGCGCAACGTCGTCGCCCGGCTCCCCGGCCGGGCGAGCACGAAGCCCCTCGCCCTCGTCGCGCACTACGACACCGTCTTGCACGCGCCCGGCGCCGCCGACGCCGGCAGCCCCGTGGCCGCGCTGCTGGAGACCCTGCGCGCCCTGCGCGCCGGACCCGCCCTGCGCAACGACGTGCTGTTCGTCTTCACCGACGCCGAAGAGCTGGGCCTGGTCGGCGCGGAGGCGTTCGTCGCCGAGAACCCTGCCGCGCGCGGACTGGGCCTGGTGCTCAACCTCGAGGCCCGCGGCGTACGCGGGCCCGCGATGATGTTCGAGACCAGTCCCGGCAACGCGGCCCTGGTCGACGCCTTCGCCGATGCCGCCCCCGACCCGGTCTCCTCGTCGGTCTTCTACGACGTCGCCAAACGCCTCGGCCACGGCACCGACTTCGCGATCTTCCGCGACGCGGGCGTGCCCGGCCTCAACTTCGCCTTCAGCGACGGCGTCGAGTGCTACCACACGCCGTGCGACGACCTCGCGCACCTCTCCACGGCGAGCCTCCAACACCTGGGCGACCAGGCCCTGGCGCTGGCGCGCCGCTTCGGCGACGCCGATCTGCACGACCTGCACGCCGGCGACGCAGTCTGGTTCAACATCGCCGGCGGGCTCGTCGTGTCGTACGGGACGGGCTGGGTCGTCCCGCTCGCACTGCTCGTACTCGCGGCGTTCGTCGCCGTGGGCGTTCTCGCCCGACGCAAGCGCGTCCTCAGCGGGAAGAAGACGCTGCTCGGCTTCGCGGCGTTTCTCGGAGCCGTGGTCCTCGTCCCGCTGGCCTGCTGGCTCCTGTGGCAGGGGATGCACGCGGTGCACGACGGGCTGAGCCTCATGCGCGCCGGCGATCCCTACGAGCCCTCGCTCTACCGGCTGGGGTTCATCCTCGCGGCGCTGGCGCTTTCGGCGACCGTGTTCGCGGCGGCGCGCACCAGGCTCGAGCTGTTCGATCTGGCCGCCGGCAGCGCGCTCGGCTGGCTGCTGCTGCTGGGCGCGGCGACGTTCCTCGTGCCCTCGGGCAGCCACCTCTTCGCGTGGCCGCTGTTGTTCCAGCTCGGGGCGCTGGCCTTCCTCGCCTGGCGGGCACGCCCCAAGCCCACGGTTCCGGCGGAGGTCGGCGTGGCCGCGGCGGCGGCGGTGCCGGCCGTGCTGCTGCTCGCACCGCTGGTCGTGCTGCTCTTCCCCGCGCTGCGCTTGCCCGGCGTGCCGGCGCCGGCGGCCGTGATCGCCGCCGCGTTCGGGCTGCTGCTGCCGGCGCTGGGCCCGGTCGTGTCGCGGGAGGCGCGGTGGGTGCGCCTGTTGCTGGTGCTCGCCGCGGCCGGCGTGCTCTTTGCGGCCGGCCTGACCAACAAGTTCGACGCTCGCCGTCCGATTCCGACGAGCCTGGCCTACGCGCTGGACGCGACGGCCGGGAAAGCGTGGTGGCTCAGCGACGGACCGCGCGTCGATCCGTGGGCCGTCCACTTCGTCGGCGAGGATGTCGAGCCGTCCGAGCTGCCGGGGTTCCTCGGCGAGCCGCACCCCGTCCGGCGTGCCTCCGCGCCGGCAATCGAGCTGCCCGCGCCGAGCATCCGGCTGGTCGAGGACGGGGAGCGGGACGGCCGCCGGGTCCTCCGGTTCCGCGTCCGGTCGGAGCGCGGTGCACCGATCGTGCGCGTGATCCTCCCCGAGGGAACGATCGCGCTCGGAGGTTCGGTCGCCGGCCGTTCGCTCCCGCCGTCGCTCTTCCCCGCGACGCTTCCCGCCGACACCCGCTGGGGCTTCTCGTACTTCGGCGCACCGCCGGGCGGCTTCGAGTGGACGCTCGAGACCGCGCCCGGCCGCCCCGTCGTCGTCGGCGTCGTCGACCAGTCGCTCGCCCTTCCGGAGGAAGTGGACGGCAAGCGCTTCCAGCGGCCCCCCGACAGCATCTCCGCGGCTTCGTGGATCGCCGACACGACCCTGGTGCGGACGGAAGCCCGGTTCTGAGGGACGAAGGCCTCACTTCGTAACGCGCCGTCGCGGTGTTCCGGAACCGGAGGAGGAGAGGTGGAGAGGCCGGCGGGAGAGGTGGGGAGGGCCGGGGTCAAAGTCCCAGGCGCGGCGGACCTGCTCGCCGAAGCCCGGAGGGCGTCGCGACCGTGGAGCCCGACGCCGCAACTGCGGGGGATTCCGCGGCACCCCAGGCCACGGTTTCGGACGCCGGGATTCCCGTCTCCGACGCGTGCCGCGGGGGCGGCGAAACGGCCACGCCCACCGGCCTTCATGCACGAATCGAGTTGCCCGGGCCGGAGCGGGGCCGACATCTCACGCTGGACGTGGAGATCGGGACCGACTCCGTTCGCCTCACCGGATGCGTCTCCGCCGTGTCCGGTTCTTGCCGCTCCACGCACGCGGTCGCTCTGGGTCCGGCCGAGCGCACGGCCCTGGCCGAAAGGTGGTGCGAGGCGGCGGCGACACCGGCCTGCCGCCTGACGGAGTTGCGCGACGGCCGGCCGTTCGTCAGCACGCGCGCGCGCCCGGGGCGGGCGGGACCTTCCCCGCGCGCTCCTCTTCTCGTCCACCCTGCTCCCCCGGTCCTCCGCGAGCACTCGACCCGACGACGAGTGCTGGACCCGAACCGGCTCACGCGGTGCCGTGAGCGCACGAGGCAACGCCACCCAGCGGGGCGGCACGGATGAACGGAGGACGACGAGCGAGCGGACTCAACCATCACGCGACCCCACCCGGTTCCTGTTCCTGGACACCGGCTCCTTCAAGCTGGGCGGGACCCTCGACTTCGGCGCGCGGGTCGTTCCCTGGGAGACCGGACTTGATGCCGATGACTACGGCGCGACGCTCGTGGACCTGGTCGCCTTGGTCGGAGTCGACTTCGGGTACTGATCGCCGCCGAACCCCTTCTTGCCACGAGCAGCGGGAGAACCGACTCGAGTCACACGGTGATGACGACGTTCCCCCGCTTGTGACCGGCATCGACGTGGCGGTGGGCCTCGACCATCTGCTCGAAGGGGTAGCGCCGGTCGATGACCGGCCGGAAGGCCCCCGACTCGGCGAGGCTCGCGAGGAAGCGCAGGTCCTCCACGGTCCACTTCGGTACACCCGCGATGACCTTCCTGCCGCTCGTGAGCGACACCCAGGGGGCCCGGAGCAGGTCGGGCAGGCTCCCCAAGACCACCAGCAGACGTCCCCCCTGCTTCAGCGAGGCCTTGCTCCGCGAGAACGGAGCGGTGCCGGCGGTCTCGACGATGATGTCGTAGGTCTCGCCGTTCCGGACGAAATCTTCCTTCGTGTAGTCGATCACCTTGCGGGCGCCGAGCGAGCCGACGAGCGCGAGATTGCCGGTGCCGCACACCCCGGTCACCTCCGCCCCGAAGTGCCGGGCGAGTTGGACCGCGGCGGTCCCCACGCCGCCGGAGGCGCCGTTCACCAACACCTTGTCACCGGTCTTGACCCCCGCCTTCCTGAGGAAACCCAGCGCCGTCGTGCCGCCGAACGAGAGCGCGGCCGCCTCTTCGAACTCCAGGCTCGGCGGCTTGAGCACCACCCTGTCCTCCGGCAGACACTTGTACTCGACGTAGCAGCCCATGCCGACGCCGGTGAAGGCGAACACCTGATCGCCGGCCTTGAATCGGGTGACGGCGCCGCCGACCGACTCGATCTCGCCGGACAGCTCCGACCCCAGGATGGGCTGCCGCGGCCTCGTGAAGCCCAGGACCAACCCGGCGACTGCGCCGAACCCCTTCGGCAAGTCGCGGCTGCGGCACCGCCAGTCCCCGGCAGTCACCGTGGTCGCGCGCACCCGGATCAGCACTTCCTTGTCCTTGGGCGCGGGCTTCGGCAGCTCCCGCAGCTCGAGCACCTCGGGAGCGCCGAATCTGCTGTACGTGATTGCCTTCATTCGATTCCCCGCCGCCCGTTCGCCCGTCCCCTCCGCCGCCTTCCGTCCGAATCCGAGGGGACTCTCCTCCAGTCACAGCCCGAGCCCCGCGCAGAGCGAGTCGCCGGGGCAGCAGACGTCGACCGGGGAGCCGGACGCCTGGGTGTGCACACAGATCTTGGCCCCGTGGCTCGGGTAGTAGTACGCCCAGAAGAAGCACAGCTCGTCGTCGGCGCTGGAGCCGAAGGTCAGCACGGACCCGCTCGTGTTGTACCAGTCACACTGGAACTGGAACCCGCCGCCGGTCGGCACCGCGAAGGGCGGGTCGGCGAACCCCGTCGCCGGCTCGGACCAGTCGAAGCCCGGCACGTCGTAGACGGAGGCGGACGCCACCTCGTCGGCGGCTGCCCGTCGCAGCGCGCGCTCGGACTCGTCGGCGGTGTCTGCGATCCCCTGGTAGGCCTGCCGCGCCGCGGCAACGTCCCCGGCCAGGAAGAACTGCTCGGCGCGATCCAACAGCTCCTGCTGCGCCGGCGTGGGCGCGGGGACGGGCGGCGCCGATTCGGGCACGAGAAGCCCGCCCTCGATCGCGTCACCCGCGAGTTCGAGCGTCGTTCGCGTCGGCTCGGGGTCGCCCGCCGCCGCGGGCCGCGCGGCCGCTTCCGACGCGGCGACCGGAGGTGCCGGGGGCGCGCCGGCGCACCCGGCGCTCGCCCACCACAACAGCAGAACGGCCGTCCTCGATGTGAAATAACTCATGGCTTGACCTCGGCGGGCTCGAAGCGGAGCGAGTCGAAGAACCGGCGGCCGTCGGAATCGTGCACGGCGGACTCCTCGTGGCCCGCATAGAGCTGCATCAACACCTCGTCGCCGAACTGCAGCACGCGCGCACGCCCGTGGATCGGTTCGCCCTGGTGGCGTCCGGCAAACGTTGCCCCCATCCCGTGCCCGCCGGCCGCGTCCGCGTCGGCCACGTCGCCCAACTCGCAACCGACGTTCTTGACGGCGCCTTCGAGCGCGCCGCGCAGCAGCGCGTCGCCGTCGAGGTCCGGGGACGCGGCCACCGTCTCCGGGAGCCGGAAGTGGTACAGGGCGAACAGCCCGATCGCGGTGTGGTCGTTGATCGCCCCGTACGCGTCGGCGCGCACGATCCCGAGCGGCGTGGGCACCTCGATCGGCTCGTGCTCCACTTCCCAGTGCGTTCGCGGCAGCTCGGCCGTCCACCGTCCCGCCTCCGACGTGTGGATCATCCGCGGCGTCCGGAGCAGGTGCCACGACAGGGCCAGCGCCAGCGCGGCGAACACGGCGCCGGCGGCCACGATCCCCAGGCGCCGGTTGCGCGCTCGCGCGCGGTCGGCGGCGGCCAGACGCTCCGGCGCGGGGCTCCGCGAGCAGCGCTCGCACTTCCACCGCACGAACGGCGCGAGCCCGGCCGTGGCGACGGCCACGAGGGCGCAGACGAACGCCACCGACGCGCGGAATCCGTAGCGCTGCGAGAGGAACCACCCGGCGCCGGCGGAGAAAATGGCGACGACAGCCGACGCGACTTTCGCGCCGCTGCCGGGGGACCTCGCGGTTCCGCCCAGGGCGAGCGGGCCGCCGCACGAGGGGCAGCGTGCGTCCGCGGCGACCGTCGGGTCCGCCGGGACGTCCGGGGGGACGATCCGTGGCGCGGGAGCCGCGGGCGCCGCGGCGCCGGGCGTCAGGGCGGCGGAGGACGGCGTCGCGGGAAGCGGCGCGGCCGAAGCGCCGGCCGCACGGGCCTCGAGCGTCTTCGTCCTGCCGGTCGGCTCGTGCGTCAGCCGGACGTCCGCCCCGGCCTTCACCAGCGCGCGCGCCATCATCGCGGCGCCGGCGCCGGGAACGTTCGCCTTGACCAAGGCGGGGTAGCTCCGCAGCCGGCCCTCGACGCGCGTCCGCGGCAGGTCCAACGCCGCGGCGTACGCCTCGAGCGCCTCGTCGGGCGTGAGCGACGGGAACCCCAGGACCTCGACGGTATACGTGTCGTTCGGTTCCGGCACGCACGCACCCCTGGGCGGCTTCCTCCGCGCGCTGCACGGGACCGCACCGACCCGAGATTTTCCCTGCCGCGCCGGCGCGCGTCAACACCGGCGCCGCCGGTTCGGCGCGCACGATGGACGCTTCGATCTCGGGGCCGACGGCACTTGCGCGCTCACGCGAGGCGGCGCGCGGCGGAGAGGCGACATCCTGGCCCGTACCATCCGCGGATGCTACGGTTCCGGGTTGCGCGGCGCCGGGGTTGCGGGTGGCAGACCGGCGTGAGGAAGTCCGGGGCTGCAGGAGGTCCGCATGAAGATCGTCCGGTCGGGTTGGGTCGCGGCGCTCGCGATGCTGTCCGGTTGCGACGGGGCGTCGTCGTCGAGTCCCGATGGCGCCGATTCCGACGCCGCTGCGGAAGTCGCCGACGCGGCGCCCGAGGCCGACGCGGCGCCCGAGGCCGATGCCGAGGCGGGGGGCCCGCCCCGCACCGCGGGCTCCTTCGCGCTTTCGTCGGAGCTGGCTTCTCTGGGGACGGTTCCGGACGAGGTGCAGGCGGCCATCGAGCGGCTCCGGACCATCGCGACCCATCCGGGGGAGGCGCTGGCCCACGTGCTGGCGGCGAGCGCGTCGATCGGCTCCGCGACGCCGTACTGGGAGACGGCTCCGTGGAGCCTGCTCTTCGAGTTCGACGCCGGCACCGGCCGGATCAGCCTCTCGACGTTCGGGCAGGTGTGGGTCGCAGACCTGGTCGTGCTGATCGACGAGAGCCTCGCCGTTCTGGGCTCCGGCGACGACGTCGCCACGGCCTTCGCGCGGATCGCGCCGATCCTCGACAACGCGGAGAGCTACCGGCTCGACGGCATGCTGGTGCTCCCGGCCGACGCCGGACCGGACGGCGATCTCGGCGCCGCGAACTCCGTCGTCTACAACGAGGTCGCGTGGACCTGGAGCGGCGACGGCGGCGGCTCGCGGACGTTCCTGATCCCGACCGATCCGCTTCCGGGCTCGGACGCGGTCGCCGCAAGGCTTGCGCCGCTCGAGCCCCCGTCCCTCGAGGTGGACCCGCACGAGGTGCCGCTGGACTACGTCATGCTCCTGGCGTGGGTGGTCGAGTATGTCGGCATTCCGATCGCGGTCTCGCCGGAGGTGTCGGGGTTCTCGGATCTTTTCGCCGAGCTGATCGACTGCGATCGGTTCGCGGACCGGCTCGCGTGCGAGGGCGATTTTGCATCCGATCCGGAATGCGACGACGCCGCTGCGGTCACGGCGGACGCCAGCCGGGCGGCCTGCGCGGCGGTCGCGACCGTCGGGGCGGGCGGCGTGGCCGACTGGCTCCGCGCGCCGGCGTCGGTCCTGCGGCTCGGAACTCCGGTGGGCAACGCCTGTCCGGCCGGCGTGACGGCAGGCTCCATCGACCGCCTTGGCGAGGCGGCGGCCGGTTCCCGCTGCGCCTGGGACGGCGTCTACGTTTTCGAGACCGATGCCGGCCCCGCCGAGGAGGCCGCGCCGGGCGCGTGGTGGGCGGCGCGTCTGTGAAGGTTCGCCGGGTCCGGCCCCGCTCCCACGGAGGTTCCATGGGACGGTCCGGCACCGGGCCGCCGCGAAGGATCGCCGGCGGCGTTCCGAGCGTGACAAGCGGCACGCGTGGGGGGCCATGCTTCCGGCGTGGGGTACGACGATGGCGAGAGCCGGATGCTGGAGCCAGGTGCGCGCTGCTCCACCACCACCCCGGCCGCCTGCGCTCCTCGCCGGCGCTCAACGCGCCGCGTACTCCCAGGTGTCTGCCAGTGTCTCCTCGCACGGGCCGTCCCCGCACGGGACGCCGCCTCCGAACAGCACGGTGCGGTCGCGCGCCGAGTCGTACACCATCGGACTCCGATCCGTCTGCGGCAGGCCCGTCACGCCGTGACGTTGGATCCACGTGCTGCCATCGTATTCCCAATGGTCTTGGAACGCCGTGTACGTGTCGGACACGTACCCGCTACCGCCGACCAGGATCACGCGCGCCCGGTCCGGGTCGTAGGCCATCGCGTGCAGGTCCCGAACCGGTGGAGTCTCCGCCGGGTTCGCGTGCGCCCAGTTCGTCCCGTCGTACTCCCACACGTTCGCGCCGTCGAAAAGCACGGTGACGGCACGCACCGAGTCGTAGACCGTCGCCGTGTCCCGCACCACCGGCGGGGACGGCGTCGGCGTCGTCTCGACCCACGAGCTCCCAAACGCTCGGGACCTTCCGCAACGACGGGTCCGGCGCCCTCGCCCTGGCCGCTGTCCCACCGCCGATCCGAAGGACCGCGCGAGCAGTCAGGTTTGCCAGGTCCGGCCGGCCGGCGCTCGGACCAGATCGAGCTCGCCGCCGGGTGCTGTCCGGGATGGGCCGGCTGCAACAGTGCACCACTTCGGGCCTTGCATGACCACCGAAAGGCCAGGTGGTCCAAGCGCGACGTCCCATGGAACCCCCATGGCGCGGGCGAAGCCGACGCAGGCCGGGTCGGTGGCGGCGAGGCAGCGAGCGGATGAAACATCAGCTTCCTTGTGCGACATGGGACGGCTCGGCGCAAGGCCGCCGCGCCGATCGCGGGCGGCGATCGGAGCTTGAAGAGCGCTACGCGTCGGGGTCACGCTTTCGGCGTGGTGTGCTTCGATCACCGGATGCAAGCGCCCCCGGCGCCAGCCTCGCCGAGCGCCGGCGGCGACCGGCGTCTGCCCGGACGGTCCCCCACTGAGCGGGCCGTTGCCCGGAATCACGTCCGCTCGCGCGTGCGACGCGCCCACCGCTCACCCCCGCGGCACCCGGGCCCTTGACCGCCCTCCCCCTTCGGGCGATGGTGCGCGGGATGACCGATCGCGCTCTCGTCGGATTCGCCTGCGCCTACACCCCGCTCCCGCTGCTGGACGCCGCCGGATTCGTCCCGTGGAGGATCCTCCCCGTCGGCGACGCGCCGGACCAGGCCGGACACCTCCTGCACGACAACCTCTGCCCGCACGTCAAGCGCATCCTGGACCGCGCCATGGCTGCGGACCTCCCGCCCCTCGCCGGCATCGTCTTCATGAGTAGCTGCGATGCCATGCGCCGCCTCCCGGATGCCTGGCGCGTCGCGCGGCCACACGATCGCCTGGCCCTCGTCGACCTCCCGGTCTCCACCGCCGACGACGCCGTGGAGTACTTCGCCGCCGAGCTGCGCGCCCTGGCCGGCACGCTGGCCGAGTGGCACGGCTCGCCAGTCCCGGACGAGCGCCTCGTGGAAGCGATGCGGCGCTACGACGGACTGGCCGCCTCGGCCGCCGAGCTGCGCGCCCGGCTCGCCCGGGCCGAGCTTCCGGGCGGCGCCGCCGCACTCCAGGCCGCGCTCAACGACGTCACCACCGGCGGATGGGAGGCGGCCTCCCGAGGCTGGTTGGCTGGTCCCGACCCTCTACGGGTCCTTGATCGACGACCTTCCGCTTCCTTCGCGGCAGGCGAAGAGACTGTCGACTCTCGACTGTCGACTCTGAACGCTCTTCCCGTCTCCGGCGTCCCCGTGTTCGTCTTCGGCAACGTGCTGCCCGACCCGGAGGCGTTCGCCCTCTTCGAGTCCTGCGGGGCAAGGGTCGTCGCCGACGACCTCTGCACAGGCGCGCGCGTCCTCGCGTCGCTCGCTCCCGCGGCCGACGCCGACCCGTACGTCCGCCTCGCCCGCGGTCTGCTCGGCCGCTCCCCCTGCGCCCGGACGATCGATCCGGCGCACCCGGGACGCGCTGCGACGCTCGTGCTCGACGCCGCGCGTGCCTGCGGCGCCCGGGGCGTCGTCGCGCATGTCGCCAAGTTCTGCGACCCGTACCTCGCCCGCCTCCCCGCGATCCGCGAGGCACTGCGCGACGCGGGTCTGCCGCTGCTCGTCCTGGAAGGCGACTGCACCCGCCGCTCGCTCGGCCAGCAGCGCACGCGGATCGAGGCGTTCGTGGAAATGCTGGAGCGGCGATGATCGGGGAGTATTTCAGCGGACTGGCGCACGACATCGAGGGCAAACTCGCCGCGGAGCCCGGTGCGGCGTCGGCGCGCAAGATCTTCGCGCTGGAAGTGGCGAGGCTGGGCGTGCGGCTGTACTCGCCCGGACGCCCCGTCGCCTGGTGCGGCGTCCTGGCGCCGTTCGACCTGCTCAATGCCGTCGGCGTGACGTCGTGCTTCGCCGAGTTCGTCGGCGCGATGCTCGCCGGCATGGGCGCCGCGTCCGCGCCGCTGGAAGGGGCCGAGCAGGCCGGCTACGCGGCGGACACGTGCGCGTACCACCGCGCGGTCGTCGGCGCCGCGATGCAGGGGATGATGCCGGTTCCGGACTTCCTCGTCGCCACCACCACGCCCTGCACCGGCGGACTGGCGGCGATCGAGAACCTCGCGCGGCTGTTCCGGCGCGACCTGCTGGTGCTCCAGATCCCGCGCGCGGAGACGGAGGCCGGCGTCCGGTTCCTCGCGGGCCAGCTCGAGCGACTCGCGCGCTTCGCCGCCGGACGGGCCGGCGCGCAGCTCGACCCGCAGTGCGTGGCCGCCGCCGTCGACCTGTCGAACGTCACGCGCGCCCTGATGGTCGAGATCTACGACCTCGCTCGCCGCGTCCCTTCCCCCGTCTCGAACCGCGACCTGGCGAATTTCGGCATCGTGGTACCGCTCCTGATGGGGACGCAGGCCGGCGTCGACGTCGCCCGGGCGACCCGCGACGAGCTGGCGGCGCGGGCGCGCGACGGGAAGTCGGGCGTCCCCGGCGAGCGTTTCCGGCTGCTGTGGGTACAGAACCGGATCCAGTTCCCCAACCCGCTCCTCAGGCTCCTGGAGGACGAGTACCGGGCGGTCATCGTCGTCGACGAGCTGAACGACGTGACGTGGGAGCCGATCGATCCCGCGGACCCGTTCCCCGGCATGGCGCGCAGGGCGATCGGCCTGCCGCTCAACGGTCCGGCCGAGCGTCGCGTGGCCCGTCTGCGGCAGCTCGCGACGGAGTACCGCGTCGACGGAATCATCCAACCCTGCCACTGGGGCTGCCGCCAGGGCACCGGCATCCGCGGCCTCGTCCAGCGCGGCTTCCAGGAGCTGGGAATCCCCGTCCTCAACCTCGAGGTCGACTGCATCGACGCCCGGAGCTTCTCCGAGGGCCAGCTCCGCACGCGCCTGGAGGCGTTCCTGGAGCTGATCGCCGGACGCCCGCGCGTCCGCGCCTGACGGAGCACTCGGCCATGCGTTTCCTCGGCATCGATGTGGGCAGCCTGAGCTGCGACGCGGCGTTGCTGGACGAGCGGGGCGAGCTGCTCGCGGCGACCGTGGTGCCGACCGGGGCGCGCAACCGCGAGGCGATCGCGCGCGCGAAGGACGAGGTCCTCCGGGCCGCGGGCGTGAGCGCGGAGGACGTGACCGCCGTGGTCTCGACCGGCTACGGGCGGGACCGCGTCGAGGGTCGCCGCGCGGCGGTGACCGAGATCACCTGTCACGCGCGCGGCATCCAGGCCCTGTTGCCGGGGACGCGGCTGCTGGTGGACATCGGCGGCCAGGACAGCAAGGCGGTCCGCTTCGACGCCCAAGGCGGCGTGGCCGACTTCGCGATGAACGACAAGTGCGCCGCCGGCACCGGGCGCTTTCTGGAAGCCATGGCCCGGGCGCTCGAGGTCGACGTCTCGGCCCTGGGCGAGTTGGATCGCGACGGGTCGGACGGCGCGACGCTGAGCAGCATGTGCACGGTGTTCGCGGAGAGCGAGGTCGTCTCCCTGATCGCGGACGGCGTCGCCGTGGGCGCGATCGTCCGCGGCCTGCACCGCGCCATCGCCTCGCGCACGCTGGCGATGATCAAGCGCATCGTCCCCGACCCTTCCGGCCTGCCGGTGGCGATGTCGGGCGGCGTAGCGCACAACGCGGGCGTCGTGCGCGCCCTCTCCGCGGCGCTGGGCTGCGAGGTGCGCGTCCCGCCGCGCCCGGACATCGTCGGCGCCTTCGGGGCGGCGCTGATCGCCCGCGAGCGGTTCGGGTAAGCTGCATGTGTGCGGCTCCCAACGATGCGTGCGGCTCTTGCGGACCGGGAAGAGGAGAGGCGGGGAGGTCGGCTGGAGAGGTGGGGAGGTTCTGGCCTGACCTACCGTTCGTAGCGGGTCGCCCTCTTCTCCGCGTGCCGTTCCAGGGCCAGCGCAATGAGCCGCTCGACGAGCGCGGGGAACGGCAGGCCCGAGTGCTCCCACATCTTCGGGTACATGCTGATCGAGGTGAACCCGGGGATCGTGTTCAGCTCGTTGACGAACAGGCGGCCCGTGGCACCCTCCAGAAGGAAGTCCACGCGCGCCATCCCGGTGCATTCCAGGGCACGATAGGCCTCGACCGCGATCCGCCGCAGCCGCTCGGTCGTGTCCGCCGACAGCTTCGCCGGCAGCTCGAACTTCGCCGCGTCCAGCAGGTACTTGTCGTCATAGTCGTAGAAGGCCCGCGAGGGGAGCACCTCGCACGGCACCGACGCGCTCGGTTCGTCGTTGCCCAGCACCGAGCACTCCAGCTCGCGCCCGACAATCGCGCGCTCGACGACGACCTTGCGGTCGTAGCTCGCCGCCAACGCCAGCGCCTCCTCCAGCTCCCGCCGGTCGGCCGCCCTCGAGATGCCGACGGACGAGCCGAGGTTGGCGGGCTTGACGAACACGGGGTAGCCGAGGCGGGCCTCGACGGCCGCGACGTCGAGCGCGCCGCGCCGGAGCGTGACGGACTCGACGACCTCGATCCCGCGCTCGCGGCACAGGCGCTTGGCCAGCTCCTTGTCCATGCACGCGGCGGAGCCGAGCACGCCGGCGCCGACGTACGGCAGGTCGGCCAGCTCGAGCAGCCCCTGCACCGTCCCGTCCTCGCCGAACGTCCCGTGCAGCACCGGGAACACGACGTCGATTCCGGGGTTCGCCCCGGGCTCGGGCACGAGCGGCCCGGGCTCCCAGCGACCCGCCCGGTCGATGAAGATCCGGCGCACCTCGTAGCGCGACGGATCGAGCGCCCGGATGACCGCCTCCGCCGAGCGCAACGACACGTCGTGCTCCCCGCTCCTCCCCCCGTAGATCACCGCGACCCTGATCGTCATCACCGAACCTCCCGCCCCCCGTTCCTACCAGGATCGAGCCCGCAGCGGAAACCCCGGCCCCCCCTTTGCGCTCCTTTGCGGTTCTTGGCGCCCTTTGCGCGAAATCCGGATCACCTTCTCCCCGCGGCCTTCACCCGGAATTGACTCGCCCTGCCCGCGGTGGCATAGCAGCGCCGTGCGGCGGGGCCCGAAGGCACGCTCATCCCTCCGTGACGAACACGGAAGCGGTGGCGGCCGCCATCGTCCGCGCAGGGGAGTGCCGGCATGAAGACACGATGGAGCACCGGATTGTGCGCGCTGTGGCTCGCGGCCGTCGCCGCGTGCGGCCCGGCGACGGACGCCTCGACGACGCCCACCGGGCCGACGACGCACGCCATGGCCGGTCATCCGGACCTCCAGGCCCGTACGGTCACGGTCGCGGTCGAGAACGACTACGTCCCGTTCAACGGGGTGCGCGAGTCGACCGGGGAGAGCTACGGGTGGGACTACGACGCGCTGGCCGAGATCTGCCGTCGCGTCAACTGCGTGCCGGAGTTCCGCCAGGCGCCGTGGGACGGCATCTTCCAGGCGATCGCCGCGGGGACGTACGACCTGGCGGCCAACGGCATCAGCATCACGGCCGAGCGCGACCAGCTCGTCGACTTCTCGGCGCCCTACATGACGGTCGGCCAGGTGCTGGTACTGCCCTTCGGGGCGACGGTCGATGACCTCGACTCGTTCAAGGAGGACGCCGAGAACTCGGTCGGCACGCAGTCCGGGACGACCAACGAGGCGACGGCGCAGGCGAACTTCCCGGCCGAGCGCGTGCTGTCGTTTCCCGACTTCGACGGCGCCACGCAGGCGCTGCTCGACGGCATGATCGACGCCGTGGTCGCCGACAACGTGACGGCCCTGCGCATCATCGCCAAGACGGGCGGGCGGCTGAAGCTGGGCCCCCAGATCACCTCCGACGAGCCGCTGGCCTTCGCCTTCCCCCCCGGCAGTCCGCTGCTCGACGCCTTCAACGCCGCGATCACCTCGATGAAGCAGGACGGCACGCTCCAGGCGATCAACGACCGCTGGTTCAACCCGTAGCCTAGAAACGCCAGGAGAGCGTCGCCCCACCGCTCCGCAGCCCCAACAGCGGGGCCAGGGGCGTATCGTCCATCGGCGGGGGCAGCGCGAACTCGGTGAAGAAGGCGAGCACGAAGGCGGCGAGGGCGAATCCTCCGGCGGAGAACAGGAGGATATTGGTCGCCAGCCGGTAGTCCTCGAAGTCGGACACAATCCGAGGGCCGTCGGCGCACGCGCGGCCGCTGCCGGCGCGGCAGGCGGCCAGGGCCGTGTCGTATTCGTCCTCGGCACCCAGGACCAGTCCGCCCGCGATGCCGCCACCGATCCCGGCAGCGGCGGCCAGCCCGGTCAGCGTCCAGAACCAGCAGGACGGCACGCCTTCGGCTTCCGGCTCGGCCTCGGGCTCCGAACCCGGCATGGGTCCCAACAGCTCCGCCACCGACGGACCGGGCGGGATCTCCGGATTCGCCGGGACCTCGCCCGCCGGTTCGCCGATCGGCCCCAGCAGCTCGTCGATCGACGGACCGGTCGCCGGCGGCTCGTCGGCCCGGGCCGGGAGAGCCGCCAGCAGCGCGACCATCGCGAGCCACGCCAAGCCGAGGAGCCGACGGAAAGAGATGGAACTCATCGGGGGGATGGTACGCGAGGAGAGGGCGGCGGGGAAGGAGAGGTGGGGAGGCCGGCTGGAGAGGTGGCGAGGAGCGGGGTGCGGGGCGGCAGCCCCGCCGAATCGCGGGCATCGGATGCCGTAGGATCTTCCCGCAGCCCCGGCGTTCGTGGTTTGATGCCGACACCGATGTCGTGCCGTCGAGCGCCGCTGCTGCTGTTCGCCCTCGTCCTGGCCACCCCTGCCGCGCCGCGCGCGGCGGGCGTGGCGCTCGACCGCTACCGCGGCGCCCCGCTCGCGGACGACGGCCTCGCCCTCAGTCGCCCCGGGGACCTGGGCCACCTGCGCTGGGGCGTGCGTCTCGATTTCGACTACGCCATGGACCCGCTGGTCTGGGAGGCCCACCAGGGTTCGTCGTCGTCCGAGGTGGGCCCCATCGTCGAGCACCAGGTCGTCGGGCGATTGACCGGCGCTCTCGGCCTCATCGATCGTCTCGTGCTCTACCTCGGGCTTCCGGTGAACCTGCTCATGGCGGGTAACGAGTACCCCGGGGCGCCGCAGCCCGGCGGCAGCTCGGTCGGCGATCTCTTCGCCGGCCTGCGCGGCCGGATCTGGGGCGAACGCGACGACCTGTTCGCAATCGCGGCGCAGGCGACGCTGACGGTGCCGACGGCGGAGCTGGCGGACGACGGGCAGTCGTTCGCGGGAGACTGGACGATCGGGGGCGACGTGCTCCTGCTGCTGGAGCTTCGCTGGCGCTGGATGGTCGTGACCGCCGATCTGGGCGGGCGGTTCCGCCGGCCCGCGGAGCTGGGCTCGGTCGAGGTCGGCCAGGAGTTCCTCTGGGGGCTGGGACTCACGGTGCCGGCGTTGCCGGGCGCGCTCGAGGCGTACCTGGAGGCGTACGGCACGACGACGTTCGCGTCGTTCGGCGAGCGCGAGCTCTCGCCCGTGGAGCTCCTGGGCGGGGTGCGCGTCTGGGCGCGGGAAGGACTCTCGGTTGCGCTGGCGGCGGGCAGCGGGCTGGGGACCCGGGGCTACGGGGCACCGGACGTGCGCGGCGTCTTGTGCTTCGGCTGGTCGGCGCCGCCCTAGCCGCCAAGAGCGGCGTGGATCCGGCCGGTGATCATGAACGGGCCCGCGGGGGTGAAGGACCCCGGCGTCTCCACGTCGCAGGACAGCTCCTCGTCGGCACAGCAGAGGTGGAAGTCGTCGATCGACACCATCGACGAGAACGACAGCACGATATCGGTCGTCGTGAGCCGCTCGACCGTCACGGTCGTCAGGTCGGGGCGGTACACGGACTGCGCCTGGCAGACGGACATGCGGGTCAGCGTGTCGCAGGCGCCGAAGGGGCTCACCTGCACCGTCTTGACGCAGGAGCCGGCGACGGGGATCTCGACCATGGCGTTGTCCGCGCGAAGCGGGAAATCCCGGCCCATGGGCACTTCGCCGAATACGCGGACCGGCTCCGTCACCGTCGAGCGCTCGCCCGAGTACGTGTCTTCGACCGGCACGTCGATCGTTCCCTGGACCTCGAACCAGATCTTCCCGGCCGTCTCCGTGCGGTAGGCGTGCAGCGTGTCCTGCTCCAGGCAGATCTCCGTCTCGCTGACCTCGATCTGGACGCAGTACGTGCCCAGGGGGTCGCCGCCGTCTCCTCCTCCGCCGTCGGATTCCGCACAACCGGCGGCGAGCAGCAGGCCGAGCGTCCATGCTCCGTTCGTCGTTCGCATCGTCGTCCCTCCTCGCCGGCTCACTCGAGAATGATCTGGTCGAGATCGAGGCCGCCCGGGTACCAGTAGCTCGTGTACTGGCCGTAGCCGTAGACAGAGATCCCGAACTCCTGCTCGGCGTGGATCTCGTGGTTGCCGTCCGCCCGCGGCCCGTCGTCCAGGACGATGCGGCGGTGGCCGACGCCGGAGTCGCCGATCTCCGTCAGGGCGCCGATCGAGTCGCCGTCCAGGACGATGTCCGCGTCGACGGGCCCGAACACCTCGACGTAGTTCACCTCGTAGTTGGTCGGCGCGTGGAACAGGTAGGACAGCCGGAACTGGTCGATGGGCACGGCCAGCGCCATGGCGGGGTCGCCCATTTCGCCGCCCGCATCCTGCCCCTCCATGTACTGGGCGACGACGATCTTCTTGTTGGCGTCGACAACGAAGGTCGCGTCCGTCGCCGCCAGCTCGAGGAAGTCCCCCGCTCGCGTCAGGTGGGTCGAGGCGGACTGCGGGGGATCGTAGGTCACGGTCGTGTCGTCGGCCGTGGCGATGAGCCGCACGTAGCGGATCTTCCCGTCCGGCATCGACGTCACCGCGGGCGGCGACACGGCGTAACGGGTGGAGAGCGAGCTGAGCGGGATCATCGACTCCTCGAGATGGTCGCAGTAGCCGGTGCCGAAGGGAATGTACGTGCAGTAGTGCCCGCCAATGACCTGCACGGGCTTGTCGGACTGCACGCGCGTCCCGGTGAAGTCGCCGGAATAGGAGAAGTAGGCCAACACGTCCCCCTGCTGCAGGGTCGCCTCGGCCGGCCGGCCGATCTCCAGCGCCGGCGCCAGCGGACCGCCCTCGGCTTCGGCGCGCGAGGTGATGGTCACGTGGGTCCCATCGGCGGTCGCCGTGATCGCCATCTCGCTCGGCGAGCCGGTATCGGTGCCGCCGGGGCTGGGCATCACGGGCCACGACGCCACGAAGTACTCGGTGCCCATGGCGTTGACCGGGAAGAGGAGCGACGCGTCGTTGGTGTAGGAGAAGATCTCGTCCCGGCCCTCGGTCTGGTGGTAGTCCAGCGGGCTGAACTGGTAGACGGTGACGGGCTGGGTGGCGCGGAGGTGGTACGAGCCCTTGGCGACGACCTGGGGCACGGGCCACGCCCGGTCCGGGCAGAGGGTCGCCTGTCCGCCCCAGCAGCCCTTGAGCGCCTCGACCCACGGCAGCGTCTGGGTCACGACGGCGCCGGGCAGCACGTCGAACACGAGCGGCTCGGTCAGCGCGCCCCAATCGATCGTCACCGTCGCCCGGTTGCTGGTGGTGTTGGAGATCGCGACGGCGAACTCGAAGTCGCTGATCACGTCGTTGCCGCTGATCGTGGGGTAGTAGTCGCAGCCCATGTAGGTCGCACCAAGGTACTGCGGAGCGCACGAGCCCTGGCACAGGCCCGTCGCCACGTTGCAGGCCATCCCCTGGGCGGGATCGCAGTACTGCGTCTGCCAGCCCGAGCCGTCGCCGTTGCAGAGCCGCGCGAACTCGCCGTTGCACGCGGTCTCGCCCGGGGTGCACGACGCGTCGTCCGGCGGGACCGTGTCGGCGACATCCGCTGCCGGCTCCGTCGTCCCGCCCGGCGAGCACGCCGTCCACAGCACGGCCGCACCGATCAGCCAGCAGCGTTTCATGTCGTCACGCTCCCGCCGGCCGGCGTCCCGCGGCGCAGCCTCCCGGCCTCGCCGCACGTCCCGCACGCCCCGACCGACGGACCGAAGGTACAGGCGAAGGCCGCGAGGGTCAACCGGTCCGGACCAACCTCCGGACCAACAACTCCTCCTCTTGTCCCACCAACAACCAATAACTCCCGTACCCCTTGCACGCACCTCCTTCCCGATCCATGCTTGCGGGGCCCGGTAGCGGGAGCGGACCCTTGGGGGGGATTCGGGGAGGGGAGGCGCCATGATCGCGAAGCTGATGCGCACGGTGAAGAAGGTCCGGCCCTGGATGGTCGCCGTGGCGCTCGCCGGCGGTGCCGCGTGGGCGAGCTCGTGCGACGACGGCGGCCGCACGTGCGTGCCCGACGAGCCGACGTGCACGACGGACGAGGAGTGCGTCGCCCGGAACGGCCCCGGCTCCTACTGCCGCACCGACACCGTGCTGGTGCCCGACGGTTGCGGCAACCTCGTCGACTGGGGGCGCATCTGCTCCGCCGTCGGCGACGCCGACGCCGATGCCGACGCCGACGACGTTGCCGTCGATGCGGACGCCGACGTGCCGAGCGAGACGCCGGGCGATGCGGATGCCGATTGCGTCCCGGCCGTGTTTTACGGCCCCGACCCGATCTGCGCGGACGACGCGCAGTGCGAGAGCGAGTTCGGCACGGGTTGGACCTGCACAGGCTACGAGAGCCTGCCGGACACGTGCGGCGGTACGGTGAACTGGGGGCCGTTCTGCGAGCCCCCGGGTGGCGCGGACGCGGACGCCGACGTCAACGACGGCAGCGACGACATGGTGGTTTACTACGGCCCGCCCCCCGTCGACGCCAGCGACACGACCGACATCGGCACGTTCTACGGCCCGCCCCCCGTCGACGCCGGCACCGACAGCGACGCCGGCACGTGGTACGGCCCGCCGCCGACCGACGATGCGGGTGTCGACGACGACACCCCGGCCACCGCGTACGGACCGATTCCGGTCGATGGCGGCGGCGGGGACGCCGATGTCCCCGGCACCTTCTACGGACCCATCCCCGCCGACGGCAAATGACCGAAGCGAAGCCTCGCCCTTCCGCCGCTCCCCGCTCCAAGCCGCGACGACCGGTCTCCAAGACGCGCTGGCAACGCCACGCCGCGATGCTCGACGGGCTCGAGCACGAGCGTCCGCTGCGGTACCTGTTCCTCGAGGTCACGCGGCGGTGCAATCTCGCCTGCGCCTACTGCGGCTCCTCGTGCTCGCCCGCGGACGCCTCGCACGAGCTGACGATGGCCGAGTGGCGGGACCTGGTGCGGCAGGTGGCGAGCGACTTCAACCCGCGGCGCGTGATGGTGGCCGTCACCGGAGGCGAGCCGCTGCTGCGGGAGGGCGTGTTCGACCTGTTTCGCGAGCTGCGCCGCAACGGCTTCCCCTACGGCATGGTCTCCAACGGCCGGCTGCTCGACGACGCCGCGGCGCGGGAGCTGGTGCGCGCAGGGATGGGCTCCATCTCGCTCAGCATGGACGCCACGCCGGAGCTCAACGACAAGCTGCGCGGCAAGGGCTGCACGCTCGCCGTGGGCAAGGCGATCGGGGCGCTGCGCAAGGCGGGCTACCGCGGCAAGCTGGAGATCATCACCACCGTCACCCGCCCCGTGATTCCGCTCCTGCCGCAGGTGCGGCGGATGGTGGCCGAGGCGCGGGTGCCGCTCTGGCGCCTGGGCATGGTCATGCCGATCGGCCGCGCCGCGGCGCGCCCGGACCTGGTGCCCGGGCCCGACGAGGTGCGCACGGTCCTGGAGTTCATCCGCGGCTGCCGCGCGGACGGCCTCCTGCCCTCGCCGGAGTTCTGCGAGGAAGGCTACCTGGGGGATCGCTACGAGCACCACGTGCGGCCGTTCCTGGCGCAATGTCGCGCGGGGATCACGACGGGCGGCATCCTGCGCGACGGTTCGATCGGCGCCTGCCCGGAGCTGGGCACGGCGTTCGTCCAGGGGCACGTCTCGCGCGACCGGTTCCGCGACGTCTGGTACGAGCGGTACGGGATCTTCCGCGACCGCTCGTGGGCCCGCACCGGCGCCTGCACGGATTGCGACTCGTGGGACCGCTGCCGCGGCGGCGCGCTCCACCTGCGGGACCGCCCCGGCGCCGAGTTCCTGCGCTGCCTGTACCTGATGCTGGAGGAGACGAAGGCCGCGAAGAAGAAGTCCGCGCCGAAGCGCGGCGCCGCCACGAAGCCGCGCCGGCCGGCCTCCGGGAAGAGACGTGCGGCCCCGCAGCCCGAAGCACCGCGCTGATCCCCTACTCGTCCCCGACCCCCTCCAGCTCCGGATGCTCGTCCAGGTACGCCGCCGCCTCGCGGAACGTCGCGCAGCGCACGTCCGGGAGGGGACAGATGCGCCGCATCACGCGGAGGATCGGCTCGAGGATCACGCCGTGACTGCTGATCAGGAACGGCGCCCGGTTGCCGGAGTAGTGCGCCTGGAACTCCCTGAGGGCGGCTTCGCCGTAGGCGTCGTCGACCCAGGCCGTGATCCGCTCTTCGCCGGTCACGCCGGCGTCGATGGCCGCCTGGCGCAGCACGGACCGCACGTTGTCGTCGAAAAACAACACCCCGCCGCGACCGGGGACGGAGACGCTCGGCAGCCCGAAGACCCAGATCCTCGTGCCCGGATGGCGCCTCGGCCAGTCGCGCCCGCCCACCTGCGAGCTGTCGTAGACGGCGCCGGAGTCCTCCAGCGCCGGGTACAGTCCCGGGCTCCACTCCAGGAACGGTGCGCGGAAGCCGGCCGGATGCGGCAGCCCGACGAGATCCAGGATCCGCTGGTGATCGGCGATCTCCGAGCGCCACTCGTCTTCCGACCAGTCGGCGCCGTGCCGGTGGCGCACCGTGTGCGAGGCCAGCTCGACCCCCAGCTCGTCCAGCTCGCGGATCCGCTGCGCCTTGGCCAGTACCTGCTCCAGCCGCTCGGCGTACTTGTAGACCGGCGCCAGGCGCGGCTCGACGCCGAGATACCGTTGCTCCTCCTCCGTGAGGTCGCGACGCTCGGGGGCGAATTGCATTCCGCCCGTGGACATGAACAGCGTGAACGAGTTCGGCGGGCGGTCCGGATCACGGTCCCGGTTGAGGCCCTCGTACACCTGGCAGAAGCCGCTGCACTTCCCCCTGCCCTGCCAGCTCGGCGTCGTGTCGAACGACAGGAGCACGAACTGCGTCCGCTCCTCCCGCGGCGGCGGCTTGCGGACGGCCGACTCGGGCGCCGCGCCGGACGCGGGGAGGGCCGACGCCGCGGGGCGGGCATCCGCTCCGTCGCGACCGATCGCACCCCCGCTCGACGCGGCGACGACGGCGCCCGGAACGCCGGGGCCGGGTTGTTCCGCGCGACCCGCGCTTCCGGCGCCGACCAAGGCGGCGGCGCCGTCCCCGCGGTCGGAGCGCGAGTCGGAGCGCGACGACCCGCGCCCGCACCCGGACAGGGGCGGCAGGAGCCAGAGCAGGGCGACGAGGGCGCACCCCGCCCTCCCCGGGCGGAGGACGTCGCCGCGTCGCCTCCCCAGGCCGCCCCTCATCGTTCCAAACCGGCCGGGGGCTCCGCCGGGACGGGCTCGCCCTTGATGCCCACGCCCCGAAGGCGGTTTCCGATCGCGGCCCCCGCGGTGCCGGCGATGCTCCAGGGGATCACGTAGACCAGGTGCAGGCGGAGCGACTCGACGAAGGCGCCTTCGAACGCCCCGAGCCGGAAGACGATCAGCGCCGTCGCGGTGGCCGCCAGCCATCCCAGGAGGATGGACACGCCCGCCGAAGCCAGCCCACCCCGCGGGAGGCGCCAGGCAAGAAGCAGCGGCGCCGGAATGAAGGCGAGCGACAGCCAGAGCGCGTAGCGCCAGGTGTGCATCACGACCGCCTCGACCTTCCGGTCGTGCTCCGGATCCGCGCGTGTCGCGTACAGGCGCCACGAGGACGACTCCACCTGCCGCCTCGTTCCCAGGTCCTTGATCGCGGCCTTGCAGCACGGAGTGGGCTCGTCCGGCGCGCAGCGGTCGTAGAAGCGGAGCGCCGGCCCCAGGAGCACGAGCATCATCGAGAAGAGCGCGACCGTGCCGGCCACTCCGGCAAGGACGTAGCCCCAGCCGACCCGCGAGCGCTGGATGGGAGCGTGGCAGGACGGACAAGCCAAGGGCAGCGGGCGTGCGGGGAAATCGCGTCCGCAGTCGACGCACGTCCCCTTCCGCGTCACCCATTCGCGGACGCGCGCGGCGGACGTCGCGCCGGCCACGGTCGCCGCCCAGAAGAGGACGACCAGCACCATCAGGAAGAACGCGGCCGGCATCTGCTGCACCGTCTGCGTCGAGACGGCGTACAGCGACCGCCCGAAGAGCAGGGACGGCTTCCATCCGAGCGCCTGGACCCACAGGGCGACATGCACGGCGCAGGCCAGGCCGCCCGCGATGGCCGCCTCGCGCCCGAGGCGCCGGCGGAACAGCAGCGCCGCTCCCGCGCCCCCCGCGAAGAAGAACAGCGCGGGCCAGAGGACGCGCGACATCCCGCCGCGCGCCACGGGGCTCCGCACCAGCTTCGCGCCGCCGAGCGACGACAGCTCCTCTTCCACCGAGCGGCCAGCGCGGGCCGCCATCCGCCGCAGGACGTCGGCCTCGCGGTCGCTGAACGGCACCGCCCCTTCGACGTGCGTCTCCGGCACGGCGCGGAAGGCCAGGAAGCGCAGCGGCGGCACGAGCTGCGTCAGTGTCACGGGAACCGCGATCAGCGCCACGCACACGCCGATCGCGGCCCAGCGCAGCGGCGGGGCGCGGCGCGTCTCGGCCCGCCGGTCCGCATCCATGGCGACGCCGCAGCTCCCGCAGATCGCGGCGTCGTCCGGGTTCTCCTCGCCGCAAGAGGGACAGAACGACGTCGCCACCCGCTTCCTCCGCCCCCCCGTGGGCCGGAACACATCGAGCATACACCCTTCCTCTCCAGGTCTCGTCTGCTATCCTGTCCGGCGGTGTCGGGGCCATGAGCGGCCTCCGGGAAAGGAATCGCGATGGGCAACTTCACTCGCCTGCGATGGTGGTCGGTGCTCGGCGGCATGGCCGCGGCGTTCGGACTGACGTCCTGCGACGGGGACGACGCCGGCACGCCCGACGCCGACGGCGGAGATGCGGACGCGGAGGCCGGCGACGGCGACGCGAACGAGGCGGATGTCGAAGCCGGACCGACGCGACGATTGACGATCCTCCACACCAACGACGTGCATTCGCACCTGATGGGCACCGGCCCCGAGCTGGAGTACTCCCCGGGCACGACGGGCGACGACCCGACGCGAGGCGGCGTCGCCCGCCTGGCGACGCTGCTGGCGGAACGCCGCGCGGCAGCCGAGGCGGCGGGCAACGACGTACTGGTCACCGACGGCGGCGACTCCCTGATGGGGACGCCGTTCGAGATCCTCGACGCGGACGCCGCCCCCGCGCTGATGATGTTCCAGCACCTGGGGTACGACCTGGTGACGCTGGGCAACCACGACTTCGAGTGGAGCCCGGACTACCTCGCCCGGACGATCGAGACGGCAAACGGCCTCGGTTTCGACGTCCCGATCGTGCTCAGCAACATGGTGACCAGCGCGACCGATGCGCGCGACGACCGGCTGGCCGCGCTCGTGGACGACGGCACGATCCTGCCGGAGACGACGCTGACGCTGGGCGACGGCCTGGTCGTCGGCGTGCTCGGCTGGCTCGGGGAGGCGGCGGCGTCCGTGGTTCCCGAGAAGGAGCCCCTGACGTTCGGCGAGGACGCGGCGGCGCTGCAGACCCGCGCCGCGGCCCTCAAGGCCGCAGGCGCCGACCTCGTCGTCCTGCTGAGCCACACCGGCCAGCAGGCGGGGGGCGGCGGCCGGGACCAGGCGATCGCCGCCGCGGCGCCCGACATCGACGTCATTCTCGGCGGGCACGGCCATGACGCCTTGACGGAGCCGCTGGTGTCCGGCGACACGCTGATCATCCAGGCGGGCGCCCACACCGAGTACCTCGCGGAGCTGACCGTCGACGTCTCGGACGACGGCGTATCGCTGGTCTCCTATGAATTGCTCCCGGTCGACGACTCGATCGCCGGCGACGCCCCGACCCAAGCTCTCGTCGATGGTTGGATCGATGACCTGGACGCCGGGTTTCTGGCGGAGAACGGCGTGACCTACGACGAGCCGATCGCCGAGACGACCTTCGACCTGGTCATGCCGGGGATGGCCGAAGCGAACCTCGGCGACCTGATCACGGATGCGTATCGCGAAGCCGCCGCGGCGGCGACCGCGTCCGACCCGGTGGTCGTGGCGTTCGAGTCCGACGGGGTGATCGGCGACGATCTGCTGGCCGGGGACGACGGGGTGCTGAGCTTCGCCGACGTCTTCCGCGTGCTGTTCGTGGGGACCGGTCCCGACTCCCGGCCCGGCTTCCCCCTGGTCAGCTTCTGGGTCGACGGCGCCGAGCTGCGCGACGCGTGCGAGGTCACGGTCAGCGTGCCCGGTATCGCCGGCGGCGATTACATCATCCAGACCTCCGGGCTGCGCTGTCACATCGACCCCGGCGGCGGCCTCATGACGCTGATCGACGGCGTCTACCTGGGCAACGACGTCGACGGCTACTCGCCGACGTCGCTCGACATCAGCGGCGCCGACCCGACCCTCCACCGCATTGTCGTCGACTACCGGGTCGCGACCATGATGTCCGTCCTGGGCGAGATGACCTACGGCCTGCTGGAGATCACCCCCAAGCAGGCCGATGGGACCCCGGTGACCGACATGGCCTCGATGATCCTCGACACGGACCCGGCCATCACTGGCGTCCAAGAGCTGAAGCTCTGGGAGGCCCTGCTGGCCGAGCTGCGGTCGTTCCCCGACGACGACGGCGACGGCCTACCCGACGTCCCCGCCCGCTACGCCGTTCCTGCCGGCCGGTACTACGAGTAGGAACCGCGGGCGCGGTGCCGGCGCAGCCGGAACACCGCGGTTTCGGCCAGGAGGTTCGCCAGCGCCGCGGGGACCCGTCCGAACGGACCGCCGAGATACACGCGATCGAGGATCTCGATCCCCCGCCCGGCGCAGAACTGCTCGAAGTCCAGCACCGTCATCAGGTGCACATTCGGCGTGTTGTACCACTCGAACGGCAGCACGCGGCTCTTCGGCATCCGACCGCGCAGGACGTAGGACAGCCGGATGGCGACGTGGCCGAAGTTGGGAAAGCTCACGATCGCGTCGCGACCCACCCGCAGCATGTCGTCCAGCACGCGGGCCGGGTCCGCCAACTCCTGGAGGGTGTGCGAGAGGATCACCGTGTCGAACGAGCCGTCCGGATACTCGGCCACGGTCTCCGCGACGTCGCCCTGCACGGCCCCGAGTCCCCGCTCCAGGCAGGTGCGGACCGCCGCCGCCGAAATCTCGACCCCGAAGCCCGTCGCCTCGCGCTCCCGGGCCAGCAGCGCGAGAAGGTCCCCGTCGCCGCAGCCCAGGTCCAACACCTTCGCCCGCCGCTCGACCAACCGCACGATCTGCCGGTGATCAGCCCGCGCCGGGTTCCCTTCGGGGCTCATCCGGAACCCTCCCCCTCTGCGCCTCTGCGTCTCTGCGCGAGACTTTCCCCTCCCTCCCCGTCCCCTTCCCCCCCGTCCCCTCCCCCCGTCCAGCGCCGATGCACGCGCTCCAGGAAGCCCCGGATCACCGGCGCCATGCGCTCGTGCTCCAGCAGGAACGCGTCGTGGCCCGCCGCGGAGTCGATCTCGCAGAACGACGCGTCCTGGCCGTTGAGCAGCAGGGCGCGCAGCAGCTCGCGCGAGTGCGCGGTCGGATAGAGCCAGTCGGAGGAGAAGGACATGAGCAGGAACGACGCGCGGGCGCGGGCGAGAGCCGCGGCGAGGGAGCGCGCACCGCGGCCGAGGTCGAAGTAGTCGATGGCCTTGGTGATGTAGAGGTAGCTGTTGGCGTCGAAGCGCCGCGTGAAGGCGTCGCCCTGGTGCCGCAGGTAGCTCTCGACCTCGAAGTCGGTCGCCAACTCGTAGCCGAACTCCGCCTTGTCCTGGAGCCGGCGGCCGAACTTGGCCTGCATCGCCTCCTCGGAGAGGTACGTGATGTGGCCCACCATGCGCGCGACGGACAGCCCCGCGTCGGGGGCGGGTCCGACGTAGTAGTCACCCTTCCGCCACGCCGGGTCGGCCTGGATCGCCTGGCGACCGATCTCGTGGAAGGCGATCGCCCGCGGCGACTGCCGCCCCGCCGTCGCGATGGCCAGGCAACTCGCCACGGCGTCGGGGTGGTCCACGGCCCAGCGCAACGCCTGCATCCCGCCCATCGAGCCGCCGGCCACGGCGAGCAGGCGATCGATGCCCAGGTGGGCGACGAGCCGCCGCTGGGCGGCCACCATGTCGCGCAGGGTCACGACGGGGAACGACAGCCCGTACGGCAGACCGGTCCGGGGATCGATCGAGGCCGGGCCGGTGGTGCCCTTGCAGCCGCCCAGGACGTTCGAGCAGATCACGAACCAGCGATCGGTGTCGAAGGCCCGGCCCGGCCCGATGAAGTCGTCGAACCATCCGGCGCAGCGGTCCTCCGCCGCGTGCAGCCCGGCCGCATGCGCGTCCCCGGACAGCGCGTGGCAGATCAGAACGGCGTTGCGCCGATCGGGCGCCAGGCGGCCGTAGGTCTCGTAGGCCACCGTGATCGGCGCCAGCCGTGCGCCGCCCTCCAGTTCCAGGCCGTCCGGCAGCTCGAGCGACAGCGTTTCCACCAGCCCGACGCCTCCGCTCCGCGGCGCGGCGCAGACGGCGGGGGAGGTCCTGCCGGGGTCCGGGCTGCTCATCGGGCGCGATCCTCGCCCGTTCCGCCGCGAAGTCAACCGGCGGAGGTCGCGGAGAAGCCGAAGCGGGAATCTCGCGCAGAGACGCAGAGACCCAGGGAAGGGAGTCCCGGCCCGCCGCACTCCCCGCTCTTCCCGCTCTCCCCGCACTCTCGCCCCCGGTTGCGGCCGATCGGCTTCCGCGTCAGGATGCCTTCGTCCGGGAGCGCCGAGCGGCGGCCCCGGGCGAGGAGAGGAACGCGTGAGCCTGCTCTTCATCGTCGTCGACAGCCTGCGCGCCGATGTCCTCGGTTGCTGCGGCGGACCCGCGCGAACCTCCGCCGTCGATCACCTCGCCGGGAGCGCCGCGCTGTTCCCCCGGACCGTGTCCGCCGCGCCGTGGACCGTGCCCTCCGTCGCCGCCATGCTCACCGGGGTCTACCCGCACCGACTGGGGCTGGCCAAGTGGGAACAGCCCTGGCCCGCAGAACATCCGTCCCTCTTCGACCTGGCATCCCGCGCGGGTTTCGAGGTCACCTCCTTCGTCTTCGAACCGCGCTACTTCTTCCGCGCCGTCCCTGCCGCGCGCGTGGCCGGCTCCTCGCAGAACACCGAGCGCGTGCTGGGCTGGCTCCGCGAACGCCGTGACCGGCCCTTCTGCGCCTTCGTCCACTACTGGTGGACCCACATCCCGTACGTCGCCCGTGCCACGACCGTCCCCGAGTGGCGCAAGCTCACCGACGTGGTGCTCGACGCGATCCGCGCCAACGGCGCCGCGCGCGACGGCGTCAAGGCGTTGTACCGCCACGCCGTCGAACGGTTCAGCGAGGACTGGTTGCCTCGCGTGCTCGAGGCGGTGGACCTCGACCGCACCTGGGTCGTCCTCGTCGCCGATCATGGCGAGTCGTGGGGCGAGCGGTGCGGCCCGTCCGAGATGCGCGACGTCTTCGACCTGCACGGCAACAACCTGTTCGAGGAGTCGCTCCGCGTGCCGCTGCTCATCCGGCCGCCCGGCGGCTGCCCGCCGCGACGGATCGCGGGCCTCGCCCGCACGGTCGATCTCCTCCCGACCCTCGCCGACCTCCTCGGGCTCGACCGCCCTCCTCCCGGCATCGACGGCATGTCGCTGGGCGACTCCGTCCGCGACGGCCGCGACGCCCCGGCCGCGGACGCTTTCTCCGCCCGCAACCGGGACTTCCTTCAGCGCCCGGATCTGCCCGTCGATGCCCTTGAGCTGTGGTGCGAGTTCGCCCTCACGACGCCTCGACACAAGCTCGTCTGGAACCGGGAGGAAATCTCTCGCCGGGCATACGATTTGGTATCCGATCCGATGGAAACCAATGACGTTGCAGGCGCACTTGGTGCGACCATCGACGGAGCATGGAAACGCCTGGAGGCCGAGGCGGAACGGGCCGTCGTCGGTCCGGTGGGCGGCGACGATCTCGCCCGGACGGCCGAGCGGCTGCGGGCGCTCGGATACCTGGAGTGACCGTGGGACGGGTGGTAGCCTGACGGGCGAAGGCTGATGAAGCGCTTCTGCACCACGTGTCTGGCGATGGCCGATCGGGAGGTCGAGGCGTGCGACCGACCCGGCTGTCGCGGCACGCTGCGTCCGGAGCCACTCCTGGGGTCGGTGCTGGAGGGCCGCTTCCGGATCGACTCGGTGATCGCCGTGGGCGGCATGGGCGTGCTCCTGCGCGGCCGACACGTGCGACTGGACAGCCCGGTCGCCATCAAGGTGCTGCAGCTCGCCGGGCTCGACGGGACGATGGCGGCGGAGGTGCTGAAGCGCTTCCGCCAGGAGGCGACGCTCATCGCCCGCCTGCGCCATCCGGGAATCGTGGCCGTGATGGACTACGGCGCGGCGCCGGACGGACGCCCGTACATCGCGATGGAGTTCCTCGAGGGCCGGGACCTGGAGGGCGTGCTCCGGGAGGACGGCGTCCTTCCGCCGGCGCGCATCGCCCACGTCGTCTCGGCGGTGGCCGAGGTGCTCGACTGGACGCACGCGCACGGGGTGATCCACCGCGACATCAAGCCGGCCAACGTGATGCTGGCGCGGATCGGCGGCGAGGAGGCGGTGAAGGTCCTCGACTTCGGCGTGGCCCGCCTCGTCGAGGCCGCCACGGGGACGCCGGCCGAGCGGACCATGATCGTCGGGACGGCGGAGTACATGGCGCCGGAGCAGATCGACGGCCAGGCCACGGCCATCGGGCCGGCGACAGACGTCTACGCGCTGGCGGCGACGGCGTACCAGCTCGCGGCGGGGGAGACGCCGTTCCGGGCGCGCGACTTCTCCGCGGTCGTCGGCCGGAAGATGTCGATGCGGTTCGCGGCCCTGGCGGAGCGGCGCCCGGAGGCCGGATGGGCTGCGGTCGATATCGTGCTCCGCCGTGCGCTGGCCGTCTCGCCCGCGGAGCGCACCGCGTCCGCGACGGTCTTCGCGCGGGAGCTGTCGCAGGCCCTGGCCGGCGTCGACGCTTCGCGTCCCGTGGTCGCGTCGTCCGCGCCGCCCCCGGACGCGTCGGCGGGGGCGCCGAGCCGCGCTCGCGTGACCGGTCGCACGATCATCGACACCGGCCGCCGCGCCGCCGACGTCCCTCCGGGGCGTGGAAAGCCCTGAACCGCATCCCCCTTCGTTGCCACCTCGGTCCGCCGGATGCTACCGTCCGTCCATGCCGTCGTGGATGTGCCGCCGCTGCCAGCGCCTGTTCGACGCACGGCCGGTCGACGGCGTGTGCGCGCACGACGGCGGCGCCCTGCTCGAGGTGGCGGCGCCGCAGGCGCGGGACGAGCACACCGATCGCGTCTACGACGAGAAGTACCGCGTCGGCCGCCTGATCGGCCGCGGCGGTATGGGCTGCGTCCACGAGGCGACCAACCTGCGCCTGGAGCAGCCCGTGGCCATCAAGTTCTTCTCGCCCCTCGGCGGCTCGGCCGCCGGCGTCACGCTGGGCGACGGGAAGGAGCGCTTCCGGCGCGAGGCCGTGACGACGGTCCGCCTGCGCCACGCGAACGTCGTCGAGGTCCTCGACTTCGCCGTCGACCACGACGGCACGCAATACATCGTCATGGAACTGCTCGAGGGGACGCCGCTCGACGCCGCGTTGCTTCTCGGCGGCTTCACGGTGGGCCGCGCTCTGGGAATCCTCGACGTCGTGCTCAAGGCCGTCGAGTACGCGCACGGGCAGGGTGTCATCCACCGCGACCTCAAGCCGGGCAACGTCTTTCTCGCTCGCATCGCCGGCCGCGAGACGGTCAAGGTGCTCGACTTCGGCATCGCCCGCGTCGCCGAGCTGGCCACGATCACGGCCGGGCCGGTCGGAACGCTGCAGTTCGCGGCGCCCGAGCAGATTTCCGGCGGGCGCGTGACGCCCGCGGCCGACGTGTACGCCGCCGGCATGATGCTCCACGACATGCTGGCCGGGGGCCTCCCCCCTGCCCGCGGACTCGGCGCCGACGTTCCGCCCGCGCTTCGCCGGCTCGTGGAACGGGCGACATCTCCCGCGCCTTCCGCACGCTACGCCGACGCCGGCGAAATGCGCCGGGCGCTGGAGGAGGCGGGACGGCGGCTGACCGCGGGCGAGCGCGAGCGCGCGCTCCCGCGACCGGCACCGGACGACGGCCCGCCGTCGGAGGCCGCACCCTCCGCGGCCGGCGAGCCCGCGGCGCCCGGGTCGACTCCGCCGCCGCCGCCCGGCTCGGTCGCGCGGACCGGCAACGTCCCCGACCGGCGGTCGACTTCGCGGACTTCCAGGACCGTCGCGATCGCCGCGGCGGCGCTCGCGGCCGTCGCCGTGGCCGTCGCCGCGCTGTTGTTCTGGCGCGGCCCGAATCGCGGCGGCGACGGGCCGGCCGGGGATTCCGCGACCGCAGCTCCGCAGGTCGCCGGCCCGCCGGCCCCCATCCCGGCCGACCCTGCCGACGACAGCAACGTGCGCAGCTACCCCGTGCCGCTCCGCTGGAACGCGACGGACGGGGCGCCGGGCGCGGGGTACGTCGTCGAGGTCGTTCGCGTCGGGAACGGAGGAAGCGAAGAGCCGCGGACGATGCGCACGCCGTTGGCCTACGCCAACTGGCCGTGGGACGAGTCCGTCCCGGCTCCCGGCACGTACCGCTGGCGCGTGCGCGCGGCCGGCGAGCCGGCGGGCGAATGGAGCGTCCCGCGGACGTTCCGCTACTTCCCGTCCGCGCTGGAGCGCGTGCGCGCGACCGGCGTCCTGCGCGTGGGCCGCGAGGTCACCTATCACCGGCCGTTCGTGTACCTCGACACGCAGTCGGGCGAGGTCGTCGGCTTCGACGTCGAGCTGGCCCGCGAGCTGGCCCGCCGGCTGGGGGCGGAGCCGCAGTTCGTGGAGCTGGACTGGAGCACCGGGCTCTTCCAAAGCCTCGACGACGAGCGGACGGACGTCGTGATCTCGGCCGTCAGCATCACCGAATCGCGCCGTGAGAAGTGGGACTTCTCGCGTCCGTATCTGCGGACGGGCCAGCGGTTCACGGTGCGCGTCGACGATCCGCGGGCCTTCGACCCGGCCAGCGAGACGTTCGTCGCCGGGGCCCAGCGCGGGACCAGCTCGGCCGAAGTCGCGCTCGCGGCGCTGGGCGAGCAGCGGGTCCGGCTGTTCGACAGCGTGGACCTGGGCGTGGCCGCGCTCGCCGCCTCGGAGATCGACGCCCTGGTCGTCGACGAGAGCATCTCGCCGGCACGGCGCGACGCGCGATTCCGGCTGGCCGGCGCGCCGCTGAGCCAGGAAGGGTACGGGGTCATGGCGCGCAAGGGCGAAGCGTCCCTGGTCGTCGCCATCGACGCGATCCTGGACGACTTGCAGCGCACCGGGTGGCTCGGGGCACTCCTCACGCGCTACGATCTTCCCGACGAGCTGCCCGAGCCCGCCGCGCCGTAGGGGCGGTCCCCCAGCCTCGAACATTCTCGACTTGTGCCGCTGTGCGCCGTCGCCGCCGGGACGGGGTACCGGAGTTCCGCGCAATTGCGCCCGTCGGGCGCCGGCACGCGACTTGCTGGAGGGGGGCCGGGGTCCGAGCGTCCGGTCGAGGAAAGGGAGGCCAGGCATGTCGCGCACCAATGCGGTCCGGATCGCGGGAGTCGCTCTGCTCGTGGGGCTCGGGACGATCTGTGCGGGCATCGCTTGCGTCGGGGACGAGCCGTCGGGACCGGCGGGTCCGCGCGTCCCGCTCGATCCGTCCTCCGATTGGAACCCGTCCTCCGACTGGGCGGCCAAGGGCGACCGCGAGCCCGCGGACGGGGGATCCGACCCGTCCGGCTACGACAGCGGGGGCTATGACGGGGGGAGCTACGCGGATGCCTCTGCCGATTCCGGCGGCCGGGACTACGGCTCGGCCGAGGGCGGTGCGGACGCCGATGCCGACGGAGATGCCGGGTGGCCGAGCGACGTCCATGCCGACGCGGCCCCCGAGGACGCCCGCCGGGACGACGGCGGCGAACGCGAGGCCACCGACGGGGCCTGCGATCCCGACGCGGAAGACGGTGGCGACTGCGACGCGGTCGGGGACGTGGCGCCGCCGGATGCCGGCGATGGCGCGTGCGATCCCGAGGCCGAGGACGGCGGCGACTGCGGCGACGAGGCGGGCGAGCCGGGGCTGAAGTCCGAGGACTACGACGAGCCCTACGTCCTGTACCTCTCGGCCGACGATTCCAACTCCCAGGCGTCGCCGATCATCGTCCGCTGGCTCATCGAGCAGGGGGAAACGGTGCCGTGGGACGCGGTGCGCGTCTACGAATTCCTGAACTACTACGACTTCCCGTACGACCCCGCACGCAGCGGCCGCGTTCGCGTCACGAACGAGTTCCGCGGCATCGCGCCCGCGGACGGGCTGTACGCACTGCAGGTCGCCGTCCAGAGCTACGAGGTGCGGGCGTCCGATCGGCGCAACGTCAACCTGACGCTCGTGCTGGACACCTCGGGCTCCATGAGCGGCCGGCCGATCGGGCTGGAGCGGGACGTCGTCCGGGCGATCGCCGACAGCCTTCGCGCCGGGGACGTCGTCTCGGCGGTCGAGTGGGACGACGAGCACTCCGTCCGTCTCGACTCCCATCGCGTGAGCGGACCCGCCGACCCTGCGATCCTCGAGATGGCCGCGTCCCTCGTGGAAGGCGGCTCGACCGACCTGCACGGCGGACTGGTCGCCGGCTACGACCTGGCGCGCGCCAACTACCGCGAGGGCTGGCTCAACCGCGTCGTCCTGGTCAGCGACGGGCAGGCCAACACGGGGATCACCGACATCGACATCATCGCCGCCGCCGCCGACGACATGGAGGGCGAGGGCATCTACCTGGTCGGCGTCGGCTGCGGCGACGGCTACAACGACACGCTGATGGACGCGGTCACGGACGCCGGGAGAGGGGCCTACGTCTTCATCGACAAGGAGAGCGAGGCACGGCGCATGTTCGTCGACCGCTTCCTGCAGACCATGGAGGTCGCCGTCCGCGACGTGCAGGTGCAGCTCACGCTGCCGGGCGTCTTCCGCATCGAGGAGTTCCACGGGGAGGAGTACTCGACCGATCCCGCCGAGGTGGACCCGCAGCACCTGGCGCCCAACGACGCGATGGTCTTCCACCAGCTCCTGCGCGCCGCCGATCCCCGGAAAGTCTGGGCCGACGACCGCATCGACGTGCGCGTGACGTACCGCGACCAGTCCGGCACGACCGAGCACACGACCTCCGCCGGCGCCACGCTCCAGCAACTCGTGGACTCGCCCGCGCCGACGATGCGCAAGGCCGACGCCATCGTCGTCTACGCGCAGGCGCTGCAGCGCATCGACTCCGCCCGCGTGCACGGCGCCTGGGACGCCGCCGTCCAGACCTGCGAGTCCGCCCGGGACTACGTCGGCGCCTCCGCCGACGCCCTCGACGACGGCGAGCTGCGCGACATCGAGTCGCTCCTGGACCGGTACTGCCATACCCTGTCCGGCCACTGAGGCGCTCCCGGCCCGCTCGACGCCCTCTCCCGCCGATGGTACGTTCGCCCCATGCGCAGGACGAAGCGATGGCTCGGGGAAGTTCTCTGCCTGACGCTCCTGGGGTGCCCGGGCAACGGCTCGAGCCCGGACGCGGATGCGGACGGCGAGCTCGACGCGGATGCCGAGGCCGACGGCGGACCGCCGCCGGTCGCGCCGGATTCCGAGCCGGAGGCGGTGGCGGTGACGGAGTGGATGGTCGCACTGGTATCGGCCTCCGGAGACGACCCGATCGAACGCGCGATCGAGAACGGGACGCTGGCCTATCCGGCGGAAGGCGACGACCCGGTGCTCGGCGTCTCCTGGAGCCGGCGCACCCCGCGGCCGGACGGTGCGATCGGAGGCTGGTCCGGCGACATCCTCATCTACGCCGTCGCGCGCGTGACCACCGACCCCGGTCAGCACCTGCTGGCACGGGTCGAGCGCGCGTTCTCGGTGTACGCCAACGGCGTCAAGCAGCCCGCCGACGTCTACGGCTCGGGCAAGACGCGCGTGCCGCTGCGCACGGTCCCGGGCGAGAACTTGATCGTGGTCCAGGCCTACCCGGCGGGGGCCGCCGTCCTGTGCCAGCTCTTCCGGACGCCGGACGAGGTCCGGCTGAACGACCTCGACCTGACCCCGCCCGACTTCGTCGCGGGCGAGACCGCCGAGCTGCCCCTGGGCCTGGCGCTGGTCCACCTGACGGAGACGCCGGCCCTGGATGTCGAAGCCCGCGTCGTGGACTCCGACGACTTCGCCGAAACCTCGACGGTCGTCCCGGGCATTCCCGGCGGCTCCGTCACGCAGCTCGCGTTCCTGCTGCGGCCGAAAGCCGCGTTCCCGACGGCCGGCGAGACGGTACCGGTCCGACTGCACGTCGAGTCCCCGTCATGGAGCTGGGCGTACGAGCGGGAGGTCGCGGTCGGGGTGGTGGCGCCCGAGGCCGTGCGGCGGCGCACCTTCGTGTCGCCGGACGACGGCTCGGTGCAGTACTACGGGGTGCTCCCGCCGTCGTCCTACGACCCGTCGAGCGACTACGCGCTGGTGTTGTCGACGCACGGTGCGGGGGTCGAGGCGAGCGGGCAGGCGGCGGCCTACTCGGCCCGCGACTGGAACTTCGTCGTCGCGCCGACCAACCGCCGTCCGTTCGGCTTCGACTGGGAGGAGTGGGGACGCGCGAACGCGCTGTTCGCCCTGGACGACGCGATGGCCGCCTTCCCCATCGACCCGACGCGCGTGTACCTCACCGGACACTCCATGGGCGGCCACGGCGCCTGGCACCTCGGGGTCACGACACCCGGCCGCTTCGCCACGGTCGGGCCCAGCGCCGGCTGGTCGTCGTTCTACAGCTACACGGGCGCCACCCGGCCCACGGGCTCGATCGGCCGCGCGCGAGCGCACAGCGACACCAACGTCTATCTCGGCAACCTCGCGCGGCGGGGCGTGTACATCATACACGGCAGCGCGGACGACAACGTCCCCGTGCGGGAGGGCCGCGACATGTACGCCGCGGTACAGGAGGTGACGACCGACGTCGTGTACCACGAGGAGCCCGGCGCGGGGCACTGGTGGGACGGCGACGCGGCCCCGGGCGCCGACTGCGTCGACTGGCCGCCGCTCTTCGAGTTCATGCGGACCCACACCCTCGACCCGCTCGAGCTGGACTTCGACTTCCTGAGCCCCTCGCCCGCCTACAGCCCCATTCATTCGTTCGTCACGATCCAGTCGGCCGTGACGCCCCGGGCGGACGTCCGGGTGGTCTCCGCGCACGCCGGCGACACGGTCGAGCTCACGACGACCAACGTGCGCAGCCTGGAGCTGGACGGCGCCGCCTTGCGCGGGCGCGGGATCGTCGCCGCGGTGGTCGACGGCGACCGGCACGACCTGGCGGACGAGCCGCTGTTCGTCGGGCCGACGACGGGGAAGCGCGCCGACGTCTACGGAACGTTCAACCAGGCGTTCCACCGGCCGTTCTGCTTCGTTCATCCCGACGAGGACGGCGTCCCGTCGCAGGTCGCGGCGTTTCTCGCGTCGTACTGGTCGCTCTACGGCAACGGCCACGCGTGCGCCGTGCCGCTCGCCCGCCTGACGGACGAAGTGCGGGACGGGTACAACCTGATCTACGTCGGCCTGCCGCAGGATGCGATCGCGGACCTGGCCGTGCCGGTGTCCTGGGACGCCGCATCGGTGACCGTGGGCGATCGGGACTTCGCGGGCGCGAGCATGGTCGTCGTGTTTCCCGAGCGCGGGCACCTGTCGGCGGCGATGGTCGCGCCGGCGGGCGGGGAGTGGAGCCTGTTCGGGATCGTGCCCTTCTCTTCCCGCGCGGGTCTTCCCGACTACCTCGTCTGGCTCGATGGTTCGCGCGTCCTGGCCGGCTTCTTCGACGCCGACTGGGGCTACGACGCTGCGCTCGCCGATCCTTGATTCCCGTGGCCCTTCCCTCGCGGCCGTGCTGCGACTAAGGTCCCGGTCGGCTCCGGGGGGTACGGCGGAGGGAGAGCGACCATGAGCATCGGCGACCCGATGGTGGACGAGAAGCTGGCGCAGGTCCCGACGATCCTCAAGGATCTGGGCATCGATGCCTGGCTGATCTTCGCGCGCGAGAGCGCGACGCTGCACGACCCGTGTTTCGACCTGGCCGTCGGTCCCAACGTGACGTGGCAGTCGGCGTTCCTGGTCACCGCCGGCGGCGAGCGGATCGCCATCGTCGGGAGCCTCGACAAGCCCAACCAGGAGCTGCACGGGCACTACCGGGAGGTCATCGGCTACGTGGGAGGCATCACGGAGGACCTGTGCCAGGTCCTGCGGCGGCTCGACCCGCGGCGGATCGCGATCAACTACTCCGTCGACGACACGATCTCCGACGGGCTCACCCACGGCATGTATCTCACGCTGGTCAAGGCGCTCGCCGGCACGCCGTACGCGGAGCGCCTGGAGTCGAGCGAAAAGATCGTCTCCGTGTTGCGGGGCCGGAAGTCGGCGGCCGAGCGGGGGCGAATCCGCGCCGCGTGCGAGGTCACGCTGGGGATCTTCGATCGCGTGACGGCAAGGCTGCGCGCCGGGCTCACCGAGAAGCAGGTCGGCGCGATGATCCGCGAGGAGATGGCCAAGGTGCCGGGCCTCGGCCTGGCGTGGGAGCCCGAGCACTGTCCGGGGGTGTTCACCGGTCCCGAGTCGGCCGGGGCGCATGCCGGTCCGACGGATCGCGAGATCCGGCCCGGGCACATCATGAACGTCGATTTCGGCGTGCGAAAGGATGACTACTGCTCGGACCTGCAGCGGACCTGGTACTTCCTCCGTCCCGGGGAGACGGTCGCGCCCGACGCCGTGCAGCGCGGCTTCCAGACCATCCTGGAGTCGATCCGCGCCGCGGCCCGGTTCCTCAGGCCGGGCGTCAAGGGTGGCGACGTCGATGCCGTGGCGCGGTCGTACATCACGGGCCGCGGCTACCCCGAGTACCCCCACGCCCTGGGACACCAGATCGGTCGCACGGCCCACGACGGCGCCGGCCTCCTCTGTCCGCGATGGGAGCGCTACGGCCGACTGCCGGAGATGCCGGTCGAGGCGGGTCAGTGCTACACGCTGGAGCCGCGGCTGCCCGTCGAGGGCCACGGCATCGCGACGTGCGAGGACATCGTGGCGGTCGACCCCGACGGCGTCCAATGGCTCTCGCGCCCCCAGGAACGGCTGTACCTCGTCGGCCCGTAGCCACAGCCGCACCGTGGCCGGCCCGTGCCTGACGCTGCCCCCCGCCTGCCCTACTTCCGCTCGAACGCCTCGCCGACCTTCGCCGCCATGATGAAGTCGTTCTCGTGGAGCCCGCCGATCTTGTGCGTCCAGAACGTCACCGTGCAGTAGCCCCAGCCGAACGCGATGTCCGGGTGGTGCCCCTCCTGCTCGGCCAGCTCCCCAACCCGCCCCACGAACGACATCGCACGGGCGAAGTCGGGGAACGAGAACTTGCGGCTGATCTTCTTCCCGTCCGCGGACAGCTCCCAGCCCGGCGCCTCCTCCAGCTGCTTCACCGCTTGTTCGCGCTCCATCGCCGGTGCGCCACGAGTGCACGGCACGCATTTCTTCGACGAAAGGCCCATTCCCGTTCCTCCTCCCCGCCGCCGGCGACTCCGCCGGGGCGAGTGGAGATGGATCTAGCCACGGCGGCGCGGAAGGCAAGGCGGGGAGTTGTTGGTTGCTGGTTGGTCGTTCGGGGCGAGTTGTCGGTCGGGGCGCTCGGGGACGGCGGCGTGCGGCTACTCGCTGCGGAGGACGACGACGAGAGGCCGGTGGTCGGAGGCCCAGCCACCGGTCGGCGCATCCAGGAACCGTAGGTCGTCGACGACGACGCCCGCGCCGGGGCGCAGGAACGCGCGGTCGATGATCGTCCGGTAGCGGCCCCCGCCGGCCGCCGCCTCGGCCGGGAACCGCGACAGCAGATCCTCATCCCCCGCCTCCGCCAGGATGTCGTCGGTGCGGTCGTAACCGATCTTGGCCGGGTCGGCCGGGTCGACGTTGAAGTCCCCGACGATCAGGTACGCGGGACCCGCGAGGGACTCCTGCCGCTGTCGCAGGCCCCAGGCCACGGCCATGCGTTTCGCGGCGTTCCCGCAATCGCGCGCTCCGGCCGCGCCGACGCTCGACTTCAGGTGCACCGCGGCGATGCGCACCGCCGCGCCCTCCGGGGCGAACTCCAGCACGCCGCGCTGACCCATTCCGCGGCCGGGATTGAGCTGGACGGCGGCGCCGGGGATGCGGGCGGCGACGGCGACATTCTGCGGATGCGGCTCGTGCGCCCAGTTCCCCGCCCAGCAATTCCAGGACGACGCCGGGTCTGCCGCGTGGGCGACGGCGCACGCAAGCCCGGCGTCCTCCACCTCCTGGAACACGAACACGTCGGCCGCCAGGCCGGACAGCGGCGCCGCGAGCGCCGCGACGCGGCGTGACGCATGCGCCTCGTCGAGCTTCTCCCACTCCGGGTGGTCGTCCCGACCCAGGTAGGAGTCCCCGTCCCGCCCGTCGTACAGCTCCCACAGGTTGTACGACACGACGACCAGCCGGCCGTCCTCGGTCGCCGGCGTCCCCTGCCCCGCCGCCGACGCCTCGTCCTGGGGCGCCCGTTCCTTGAAGCCCGGCCCCGGCGTCCAGACCGGACAGACATCGCCGTCGGTCGCCGGGCCCGGAGCCGATGCGGCGGCGCCCGCCGCAGCCCCGGCGAGCTGCGCCGCGCGAACCGGCGGGGCCGCGGCGGCGTCCCCGACGTCCCCCGACGCCCTCCCCCGCACGCAGCCCGCCGAGACGGCGCCCGTCGCCAGCACGAGGCACCCGGCGGCGACGACCCAGGCGCGTGAAATCCCCATCGTCCCGACGCCTACCACGGCGTTCCCGAGGCCGCCAGTTCCGTTCCCCACCGGCGCCCGGCCGGGGCGATCCGCGTGCGACGCCGATTCATCCCGATGCGACTTGACTTGCTGCGCGGCTTCGCGTTGAACGGTGCTCCATGACGCCCGAGCTGCACATCTTCAAGCACCGCGACGACGTGGGCCCGGGCTGGCTGCTCGACGTGGTGCGCGACGGGCCGGATCCCTTCCGCCTGTGCACCATCCGCTCGCCCGACGACTTCCCGGTCGCGCTGGCGTGCAGCGGCATCGTGATCGTGGGCCGGTCGCTGGCCGGGATGGACCCGGCGGACCGGAGCCCGCTCCTGCGCGCCGAACTGGCCTTCGTGCGAACCGCGGTCGGCCTGGGCATCCCGTACCTGGGCATCGGCGACGGCGCGCTGCTTCTCGCGCGCGCCATGCTCGGCCGCGTCACGCAGCCCGGCACGACCGCGATCGGTTTCCGCGAGCTTCCGCTCAACGCGGCCGGACGCGGCGATCCCGTGCTCGGCGGGCGCGAGTCGCTGCCAGTGGCCTTGTGGCCGGGGCGGTCGCTGGCGCTCCCCCCCCGGGCCGTGCTGCTGGCGGGCACGGAGGAGGAGCCCGCCGCGTTCCGCCTGGTCGACACCGCCTGGGGCATCCTCCCGCACCCCGAGGTCACGCCGGCGGCCTTCGGCGACTGGCTCGCCGAACCGGGCGCGTTCGACGACTCGATCGTCGGGCGCCTCGATCGCCCGGCCGTCGTCGCGGAGCTGGAGCGCCAAAGTGACGCCCAGCGCGAGGCGACTTGCGCGTTGATGCGGAGGTTCCTGGCGCGCACACGCAAGTTCTGCCACTTCGTCACGCCCGAGATCGACCCGTCGCACCACGGTTGACGGCCGTCCGTTTGAAGCTCGACACCCCTGCGCGCAACCAACGGTGCGATGCGGGACGGTGCGGGAAGGCCGCACGCCGGCAACGCGAGGAACGTCCGGATGCTCGAGAACGCCGTCATCTACATCGTCGATGAGCGCCCGCTGTCGCGGCATGCGCTGTGGATGCGCCTGATGCACCCGAAGCGCTCGTTCCGGCTCTTCGGGGATGCCCGCTCCGCGCTCGCGGCGCTCGAGCGCGAGACGCCGTCGCTGATCGTCGCCGACCTCGACCTGCCCGACCTGGACGGCGTGGCCCTGCTCGCCGAAGTGCGCCGGCGCCGACCGCGGGTCCGCACGGTGCTGGTGTCGGGCACGGAAACGCCGATCGGCGCCCACCACGCGCTCCAGGACCGCATCATCGACGAGCTGGTGCCCCGCCCCGTGGAGGCGCTCGACTACGTCGTGCGCCGCCTCCTGCGCGAGGGGTGGGAGGAATGGCTGCCGGTCGCGGTGTGAGCGGCGCCGTCGACTACAGGATCCGTCGCAGCACGCCGCCGTCGATGGCGATCGCCTCGCCCGTGATGTAGGCCGCGCGGGGCGACGCGAGGAACGCCACCAGATCGCCCAGCTCGGCCGGATCCCCCATCCTGCCCATCGGGACCTCGGCGACCCAGCGCCGCAGCGCCTCCTCCGACGCCACCTGCTGGTCGCGGGCCCGGACGTCGATCAGCTTGCGCATGCGGTCGGTGAGGAAGAGCCCCTGGCAGACCGCGACCAGCCCCACGCCGTCCGCGCCGACCTCGCGCGCCGTCGTCCTGGTCCACGCCAGCACGGCGGGGCGGATCGACGAGGAGAGCATCAGGCCCGGGATGGACTCCAGCGCGCCGTACGACGTGAGGCTGATCACGCGCCCGCGCTTCCGGGCGCGCATCCCCGGCAGCACCCGCCGCGTCAGGTCGACGGCGGAGAGGAAGCTGGTCTCGATCGCCTGGCGCCACGTCTCCATCGAGTGCGCCTCGAACGGCCCGGGCGGCGGTCCGCCGGCGTTGTTGACCAGGATGTCGACCGGTCCCAGCCGGCGCTCGGTCTCCGCCACCAGCCGCTCGCGATCGGCGTCCCGCGCCACGTCCGCGACGATCGCCTCCGCGCCGAGCTCCCGTCCCGTCGTCTCCAGCGTCTCCTTCGTGCGGGCGCAGATCGCCACGCGCGCGCCTTCGCGCACGAGCGACGCCGCGCACGCGCGGCCCAACCCTTTCGAGGCGCCGCAAACCAGCGCCACCCGTCCCGTCAGCCCGAGATCCATCAGCGTCCTCCGTGCACCGCGGCGGCGACGACTGCGATTCCCGCGCGCGTCAGCGCTTCGGCCGTGCGGTTCACGGCCGCGTGCTTCTCGAGGTAGTTGCGCTCCAGCGCCGGCATCAGGCCCTGCCGCTCGATCTCCGCCTTGGGCAGGAAGTAGTCGAGAATGTCGGACGGGTGGGCCAGGTCCTTCTCCACCGCCGGCACGCCGCCCTCGTGCTTGGCCGAGATGTTCGGCACGTCGGCCGCCAGCTCCACCAGCTCGTCGAGCCGGTCGTACGGCTGGACGACGATCGATTTCCAGGTCTCGACGATGTGGTGTTCGAAGCGCACGGCCTTCTCGAGGCCGAGGGCGCGGCGGACGTCGGAAGCGAGGCGGATCGTCTCGTTGTTGACCGAGTTGGCGAAGTTGAAGCCGGCCAGCGGCGTCGAGCCGTCGGGGCGGGCGAAGAGCCGGGCGGCGAGCAGGGTCCAGAGGACGGAGTACGGGTTGTCATTGCCCATGAAGACGGAGATCTTGAAGGTGGCATCGACGCCGAGCTTGTAGAGGAGGTAGGCGACCAGGATGGTGCCGGCGTTGACGTTGAGCGCCTGCGAAACGCCGTACTCGGTGTAGTAGTGGAGGAATTCCTCGGCCCAGGCGAGCGCGTGGTCGTTGGGCTGGCCGACGCCGCCGAAGTAGCCGGTGATCGTGGCGGGGCCGCCGAGGTGGACGTTGGAGCCGTCGGTGCCCTTGGTATCGAGGGTCTCGACGCAGGAAGCGCCGAGGAGCTGCGTGGCGGCGACGACGGCCGGCAGGTCGCCCTGGTCGGCGGCCTGCTCCTTCATGCAGCGCACACGGATGTAGCGCCCGGGCATCAGCTCGCGGCGTTCGATCGCCCGGCGGGATTCGGCGATCAACCACGGGAAGAACTGGAGCGCGCTGATCTCGAGCGTCACGGCCGAACGGCGGGTCACGCGGGCCCGCACCGCCGCGGTTCCGAGCACCCGGGCGCGGTATTCGGCCAGCGGCACGAACGCGCCCTCCGCTTTCCGGGCCGCCAGCCAGTCCAGGTCGGCGCGATAGGGCGACTGCTCGTCCTCGAGCCGTCGCAGGAGGTTCGGCAGCCTCCTCGCCGCGACGTGCTTGCGGTTGATCGCGTCGGGGCCGCCGAAGCGCTCGACCAGCTCCACCACGCGTCCGAGCACGGCGTTGGCCGGATCGACGAGGAACTCGTTCAGCTCGCGCCACCGTTCCGGCGCGATGCGCAGCCTATGCCTCAAGTCGTCCTTCCTCGCCGGTCGCGCGCCCGGTCGTCGCGATCCGGTCGTCCTGCGCGGTTCGCCCATCGTCGCCTCCCTCGGCCTTCCCGTCGCACGGATTCGGGGTTGAGCGCAAGCCCGGACCGGGTGCATAGTCGGCACACGACAGCGTGGGGGCGCCGGATCGGTTCCGGCCGGGACGAACACGGAGGTCCGACATGGGGATGCCTGACCAGCCGAAAGACGGCGTGACTCGCTACATCGACGCGGGCGCTCGATCCATCGCCGACCGCGCCGCATCGCGCGAGCGGATGCGCCAGTGCCGTTTCGACACGATCGCGGTCCACGGCATCTACTCGCTGCAGGAGGCGCTCGACTTCAACCAGGGCTCGATCGTCGAGCCGATCTACATGAGCACGTCGCAGGGCTACCGGGACGCGGACGAGCTGGAGGCGGCGCTGTCGTACCGGGTTCCGACGTGGTGCTACTCGCGCATCGCGAACCCGTCGATGTACTACCTGGAGGGGACGCTGGCGCTGCTGGAGGCGTACGGCTTCGACGGGGACGCGTCGTGCACGGTGACCTCGTCGGGCATGGGCGCGGCGATGATGGCGACGGAGGCGCTGCTGTGCGTCGACCCGCGGAGCCGGGGGAAGCCGATCAACTTCGTCTCCTCCTGCCGGGTCTACGGCGGCACGTTCCAGCTCTTCAACGTGCGGTGGCCGGAGCGCGGGGTCGAATGCCGGTGGGTGCGCGACCCGACCGACCTCAGCGAGTGGGAATCGAAGATCGACGACAACACGCGGTTCGTCTACGGCGAGTTCCCCAGCAACCCGGCGCAGTCGTGCTTCGACATGCGCAAGGTCGCGGACCTGGCCCACGCCAAGGGCGCCCCGCTGATCGTCGACGCGACGGTGGCGACGCCCGCCCTGCTGCGCCCCCTGCAGCACGGCGCCGACGTGGTGATCCAGTCGGTGACCAAGTCGCTCGCCGCCTCGGGCTTCGCCATCGCGGGCGCCGTGATCGCCCGCAAGGACATGGTCTGCAAGTGCGCCTCCGCGGAGATGTGCGGCGACTTCGCCACCTGGCTCAAACTGTGGCCCCAGCGCGACCTGGGCCCCAACCTGTCGCCCATGAATTGCATCCTCGCCCTGAACGATGTGCGCACGCTGCGCACCCGCATGGACAAGGTCAGCCGCGCGACGATGGACGTCGCCCGCTTCCTGGCCGGCCATCCTCGAATCGAGCAGGTCGACTACCTCGGCCTGGGCTCCCACCCGCTGCACGCGCTGGCGAGCAGGTACATGTGGCTGGCCGACGCGGAGCACGACGACGCCTACGGCAGGCCGGTCAACCGCTATGGGCACCTGATGAGCTTCCGGCTCAAGGACGGCGCGGACGCCGCCCGTCGCACCTTCGACGCCTTCCAGCGCATCTGGCGCGCCACCGACCTCGGCCGCGTCAAGTCCGTCGCCACTATCCCCGCCATCTCGACCCACCAGCAGCAGGGCGAGGAGGCGCGGAAGATGGCCGACGTCCCGCCCAACCTGATCCGCCTCTGCGTCGGCTGCGAGCATCCCGCCGACGTCATCGCCGACCTCGACCAGGCCCTCGCCGCCATCGGCTCCCCCCACTCCGTCCAGGTCCCCGGCGGCGAGTACTCCTCCGGCGGCGCATCCTCCCCGATCATCGGCCGCCGCTGACCGCGCGCCCACCCCTCCAACGCTCTGCCGCTCCACGGCTCCACCGCTCTTGCCCCCCCTTGCCACCCGCTCGCGAACCGGCTAACTAGATGCGGTTTGCCGCAGCGCGTGGTGGCAGAGCGGTGCGGTTGCGTGCTCGCAGGAGCGCCGCGGTGCGGCAAACCGTGGTTGGACGAAGCCGCGCCGGGGTGGTGAGGGCTATGTGTTTTCTGGCGGGGCGTGATGT
>JACRCX010000010.1 GCA_016218815.1 Deltaproteobacteria bacterium | reverse complement strand
GGCTCAACAAGCGGCGGATCCGCTGCAACGGTCGCCGCATGCGCTACGCCGTCGAGGCGCCACCACCGCGGTAGCGGCTGCCCCGCCCATCTGGATCAGTTGAAATGACGCGCGGCGACCCCGTGGGCCGAAGTCCCTGACAGAGCGACGAGGACTCCTTGAACCACTCGTGCGACGACGAGACCACCTCCCAGTCGCCGCCCATCGGCTCGCGCAGCTCCACGACCACCGACTCGTCCTTGTGGTTGCGGATCTTCACCTCCCATGCCGTCTCCCACAGCGTGTTGGTGAGAATCTCGTAGTCCGTCTGGCGCCGGTCGGCGACGATGTCGAACGCCTGCCCCAGGCGCAGCTTCACCCGCTCCTCGCGCGGCGTGTGCTGGATCGCGTCCTCGCCGATGAACTGCTCGCTGCCGCTCGAATCGGCCTTGTACACGCGGACCACGCCGGCCGGCATCGGAATCCCCAGCCCCGACTCCTCGACGTTGCGGAACTCGAGCCACACGTCCACCGGCAGGTTCTCGAACGGCCCGGACTGTTCGGAGACATACCAGTAGGAGCTGCCTTCCAGGCGGTACTTCTTGTCGATGGTCAGCCGGTCGGACGACAGCAGCTCGATCTGCTTCTGCTCCCGATCCGCCACGTCGGTCGGGCGCTGCAGGGTGTAGAGGTGGTATTCGAACATCCCCTCCTCGACGAACGCAGGCGGGGGCGGCGCCATCGGCTCCAGCGCCGCCATCCGCATCGCCACAATCGGCTCGGCGGGAGTCCCGAGCGGCGGCGGCGTGACGATGTTCACGTGGCCGGCGACGAGCTGCAGGCCGGCGCCGGCGAAGCCGATGCCCGAGTCGTTGCGCAGCGTCACCCATCCGGTAAGGTCGCCCTGCGTCTCGTCGTCGCCGAGCACGAGCACGTAGTCCGCGCTCCAGCTCATCCCGTACGTCAGGTAGCTCGCCTCGACCGGCCGGCGACCCGCCTCGTGGCTGTCGAGCAGCCACTCCAGCGTCGGGCGCTGGACGAAGTTCGGCGGGACTTCCGGGAAAACCACGCGGCCGGGATGGTTGAACGTGATCCCCTCGTCCGTGCGGTAGACGTACTGGTACCCCTCGGTCGACAAGAGGGTCGCCTGCTCCATCTCCTCCACGCCGCTGTCGGGATCGGCGGTGACCAGCGTGAGCTGGCGATCGACGTACAGCTCCATCAGCCGCGTCGGGGTGAGCAGGTCGTACTTGTAGTTCTGCTCGAGCACCGCGAACGTCGACGCCTCGCCGGGATCGCCGACGAACACCGTCTCGGGACGGATCTGCGCCGCGACGTCCTGCCAGCGCACGGCCGTCGTGCCCCGCGGCAGGTCGACCTCGCGCACCTCGCGCACCAGCGCCACGCCGGCGTTGTACACCGTCACGTTGACCTTGGTCCGCGCATCGCCCCGCACGTCGATCCGCGGGCTCTCCTGCGCCGGGGCGACCGCGGCCAACGAAAGGACGCCCAGGACCGCCGCCACCACGCGCCTGCAACACGTTGTTGAACCGACCATGTCGACCTCCCGCCGCCCGGCCCGCCCGGCCGGCAGCCCCGCGCTCCCGAACGGGGCGCGAGGCTACCCCCTCTGCCGCCCGAGTTCCAGCACAGTCGAGTCGGCTTTCGCGGCCGGCAAGCAGATCGAGAACGCGACCTCCCGCCCCTCGCCCCCGGGTTCCACCTCGAGGAAACCCCCATGAGCGTCGACGATCCGCTCGGCGATGGCCAGGCCCAGCCCCGTGCCGTTCTCGCGCGAGGTCACGAAGGGCTCGAAGAGGTGTTCGCGCACCTCCGGAGGGATCGGAGGGCCGTCGTTCGCCAGCCGGATCGTGCCTAGCTCGAGCTCCCCGCGCCGCAGGCGCGAGGTCGTCAACCGGAGCGTCCCGCGCTTCGCCGGCGCCATCGCCTGGATCGCGTTCAGCCCCACGTTGAGGATCACCTGCTCGAGCTGCGCCGCGTCGCAGCCGACCGCGGGATCGTCCGGCGCGATCCGCAGCTCGACCTCGACGCCCGCGCGCGCGGCCTCGACGCGCAGCAGCTCCGCGGCGCGCCGCACCAGGTCGCCCGCGGCGTGGGCCTTCTTCTCCGGCGAGCGCGGCCGGGCGAAGGCCAGGAAGCGCTCGAGCAGCGCGGCGAGGCGATCGATCTCGCGGACCTGCAGCTCGAGCATCCGGCGGGGGCGCGGGTCGTCCGGCAGGAAGTCGCCCAGGACCTCGGCGGTGCCCTTCATCGCGTGCAGCGGGTTGCGGATCTCGTGCGCCAGGCCCGAGGTCATCTGTCCCAGGGCGGCCAGGCTCTGCGAGCGCACGAGCTGGCGTTCCGTGGCCCGCAGCTCGTCCAGCGTCGCCTGGAGCCGGAGCGCGAGGCGCTCCTGCCGCTGCCGCTCGGCACGCTCGCGGTCCACGAGCACCCCGGCGACCACGGCCACGACCTGGTAGAGCACCAGCTCGAGCACCTTCTCCACCGGCCGGCCGGGGTCGTGCATGCCGATGGCGATGAAGCCGTGCGGGATGTAGCAGACGGCGGTGACCAGCGACGCGGCCAGGCCGCCGCGCCAGCCGCCGGCGAAGGCTCCCAGCAGGATCGGGAGGTAGTACAGGCGGCGCAGGATGTCGTGCGCCCCGTGGGCGTGCGTCGGGGTCGCGAAGTGCAGTGCGGTGACGAGGAGGATAGGTCCGTAGGACAGGACCCACATCCGCGCGCCCAGCAGGTCGCGGAGGCTACGGCTGCCGGAGTCCATGCTTCTCGAGGCGGTAGATCAGCACGTGCCGCGGAATCCGCAGGTACGCCGCCGTCTTCGTCCGGTTCCAGCCGTGCAGCTCCAGCGCGCGCCGGATGACGTCGACCTCCAGGTCGATGAGCGGCAGACCGTCCGGCGGCAGCGGCGGCCACGCGGCCGGCTCCGGACCCGCCGCGGCCGGGAGGTCCTCGACGCGCAGCCGGTCGCCGCGGCACAGCAGCACGGCCCGCTCGCACGCGTTCTCCAGCTCCCGGACGTTGCCCGGCCACGGCCGCCGCCGCAGCTCCGCCAGCACCTCCTCGGGCACCTCCAGCTCCCGTTCGCCCGCGAACCGCGCCACGAAGCGCCGCACCAGCGGCTCGATGTCGTCCGCGCGCTCCCGCAGCGGCGGCACCCGGACCTCGACGACGTTCAGGCGGTAGAACAGGTCCGTGCGGAACCCGCCGACGTCGATCAGCTCGGCCAGGGCCCGGTTCGTCGCCGAGACGACGCGCACGTCGACCGGCTGCGGCCGGTCGGACCCGACGGCATCGACGACCCGCTCCTGCAGCACGCGCAGGAGCTTGGTCTGCATCGGCGCCGGCAGGTCGCCCACCTCGTCCAGGAACAGCGTTCCCCCGTCCGCGCTGGCGAAGCGCCCCCGCCGGTCGCGGGTCGCGCCCGTGAAGGCGCCGCGAACGTGCCCGAACAGCTCGCTCTCGAACAGCTCGGCCGGGATCGCCGAGCACGACACGGCGACGAACGGCCCGCCGGCCCGCTTCGAGCGGGCGTGCAGGCGCCGCGCGATCAGCTCCTTGCCCGTCCCGCTCTCGCCCGTGATCAGCACCGAGGCGTCGCCCGGGGCGACGCGGTCGACGACGTCCAGCGTCTCCGCCATCGCGCCGGAGCGGAAGACCAACTCGTGCCGCGCCTCGCGCTCCTCGCGCAGGCGGCGGTTCTCGTCGAGCAGGCGGACGCGCTCGAGCGCACGGCGGACGACCACCCCGAGCTGCTCGCGGTCGAACGGCTTGCCGATGAAGTCGTAGGCCCCGGCCCGCATCGCCGCCACGGCCCCCGGGATCGACGCGAACGCCGTCACGACGATCACCGGCGTCGCCGCGGAGCGTTCCTGCACGTGTCGCAGCACGGCCATGCCGTCCGCGTGCGGCATCTTGAGATCGGTCACGACCAGCCGGTGCCGACCGGAATCGAAGCGGCCGATGGCGGTCCGCCCGTCGGGCACCGCGTCGACCTCCAGGCCCAGCTCGCCCAGATGGTACGACAGGACCTCGCGCGAGGCCTCCTCGTCGTCGGCCAGCAGCACCCCCACCTGTTCCCCGCGCCGCTCGTTCATGGCCACCCCGCGCCACCCCCGGCGGGCTTGCCGCGGCCCGGCCTCGCGGCCGTCCGCGGCTGCGCCTCGCCGCTACCAACGCTCCACCGCTCGACCGCTCGACCGCTCGCCTCCCCTACCCGCACGTCGGGCACGAGCAGATCGGGCCCGCGGGGTCATCGCCGCACAGGTCGAACGGGCCGACGCAGACGCTGGCGCCCGCGCACGCGCAGGTCGGGACCGCCCCGCACTCCGCCAGCCGCGCGACGCAGTGCGCGACGTATCCGGAGCGCCCGACGTCCTGCACGCAGAACTGGACGTCCGGATCGCAGCGACTGCAGTCGTTCACGTACGCGCACTCGGTCGCCGTCACGCACGGGCCCCAGCAGGCCCCGGTCACGCTGGGAACCTCGCCCTCGGCGCACACGGGCGTCGGCGTGAGGCAGACCACGGTCGAGTCGTCGCAGTTGTAGCCCGCCGTGCAACGGCCCGCGGCACAGGTCACGTCGGAGGCGTCGACTCCCCGTGCGGTACAGGTGGTGACGAAGCACTCGGTGATACCGCACGACGGCGGCGGCTCGCCGGGAGCGAGAGCCAGGCAGTTGCAGCAGTCCGTGTGCAACGTGCACTCCCCCGCGCCCGCGCACTCCGGCGCCGGAGGAGTCCCGCCGTCCGCATCCGCGTCGGCATCGGCGTCGGCATCGGCGTCCGCGTCCGCGTCCCCGTCCGCGTCGGCATCGGCGTCCGCATCCGCGTCCCCGTCCCCGTCCGCATCGCCATCCGCGTCCGCATCCCCGTCCGCGTCCGCACCCGCTTCGGTTTCCGGCTCGGCGTCCGACTCTTCGGACGCATCCGCGTCCGCATCCGCGGCGACTTCGCCGGCCGAGTCCCCCTCTTCCGCGCCCGGATCGCCGGCGACGTCCGAACTCCCGCCGTCGTCCGAGCAGCCGAAGACGGCCGCGAGCAGAGCCGGGGCGCCCCACCACCGCAACATCATGCTTCGCATCGTCTGCCTCCCTCCGAAGTCCGGCGGCCGCCGGGCGCCGCCGAGGGAACCGGGTCGAAGCCTAACACCCCCTCGCCGCCCGGCCAATCGGCGTGTTCCGGACGCGGTCGCGACGAGCCCGAGGAGGTCCGCGAGCACTCGTACGACGACGGTCCGCTGCCCATCGGCTGGGACCAGACGATCAGCCAGCCGTACATCTTGGCGATCATGACGCAGCTCGCCGAGGTCGCGCCGGGCGAGCGGGTGCTGGAGATCGGCACCGGCTCCGGCTACCAGGCCGCGGTCCTGGCGGAGCTGGGCGCGGACGTCTACACCATCGAGATCGTGGGAGCGCTGGCCGAGCGGGCGCTTTGCCTCTTTGCGCCCTTGGCGCGAGACGGTAGACTGGCGCCCGGCTGCGGGGAGGCCCGCGCGAGGTGACGGCGATGGGCAGGCGGAGGGTGATGGTGATCGGGCTCGACTGCGCCGAGCCGAGCCTGGCGTTCGACAGGTACGCGGGCGTGATGCCGAACCTGCGCCGCCTGATGAAGAGGGGCTGCTGGGGCAACTTGCGGTCGACCGTGCCGCCGATCACGGTGCCGGCGTGGACGACGATGGTTTCGGGTGCCGACCCGGGGGAATTGGGAATCTACGGTTTCCGCGACCGGACGGGCTACGACTCGTACGGGCTGGAGTTCGCGACGTCCAGGGCGGTCCGGGTGCCGCGGCTCTGGGACGTCCTGGGAGACGCCGGCCTCCGCTCGACGATCCTGTTCGTCCCGCAGACGTACCCTCCTCCGCGCGAGCTGCGCGGATCGATGGTGACCTGTTTCCTCACGCCCGGCGCCGACTCCGACTACGCGCGGCCGGCGGAGCTGAAGCAGACGCTCGAGGCCACCTTCGGCGCGTACATCGTCGATGTTCCCGGGTTCCGGACGGACGACAAGCCGCGTCTGCTGGAATCGATCTACGCGATGAGCCGGCAGCACTTCGCCATGGCCCGGTTCCTCCTGGACAAGGACGACTGGGACTTCTTCATGATGGTCGAGATGGGCTGCGACCGCTTCCACCACGGGTTCTGGAGGCACATCGCGGCCGACCATCCGGGGCACGTGCCGGGCAACCGCTTCGCCGACGCCGGACGGGAGTACTACGCGTACGTCGACCGCGAGCTGGGCACGCTCGTCGAGTTCGCCGACGCCGACACCACCGTGCTCGTCGTGTCCGACCACGGCGCCCGCACGATGAGGGGCGGCATCTGCCTGAACGAGTGGCTCCTGCGCCACGGCTACCTGGCGCTCGAGGAACCGCCGGATCGGCCCACCCCGCTGCACAAGCTGAAGATCGACTGGTCGCGGACGAAGGCCTGGGGCGAGGGCGGCTACTACGGCCGGGTGTTCCTCAACGTGCGGGGCCGCGAACCGCGGGGCATTATCCCGCCCGAGCAGGTCGATACCGAGTGCGAGGCGCTCAAGGCGATGCTGGAGGCGATCCCGGACGAGGCCGGCAAGCCGATCGGCACGATCGCCCACCGGCCGAAGGACCTGTACCCGATCGCCCGGGGCACCCCGCCCGACCTCCTGGTCTTCTTCGGGAACCTCGACTGGCGCAGCATCGGCTCCGTCGGCACGGGGACGATCCACGCTTCCGGGAACGACACGGGTCCGGACGAGGCGAACCACTCGTGGGACGGCCTGCTGGTGGCGTCGGGCGCCCAGGTCTCGCCCGTCGGACGGGTCGACGGATCGCAGGTGCGGGACGTCGCCCGCACCGTGCTCGAGCTGTTCGCGGTCGCGCCGCCGGAGACGATGGGCGGCGACGGCATCCTGTCGCGCGCCCGGCGGGCCCGGGAGCAGGGCGCATGAACGGGTACGTGGTCTGGTTGACGGGCGACCGGGTGCGCATGGACGCGTTGGCCGAGGCGCTTCGCACCGGCCTGGCGGGTACGGCCCGGACGATCGACGTCTTCACGGCGGAGATGGTCGAGGACAAGCTGTGCGCCCACGAGGCGCGCAGCGCGGATTTCCGCGACGTCGTGGTGCGCCGCCTCGCCTGGCTTTGCCGGGTCCTCGCGCGCAACGGCGGCGCGGCCGTCGCCGTCGCCGCCTCTCCCCGCCGGGCGGTGCGCGACGAGGCGCACCGGGACATCGACCGGTTCCTCGAGGTACTGGTCCACGGCACGATGCCGGACGGCTACGAGCCGCCGCCGGAGCCCGCGGTCGAGGCACGGGCCTCGGATTCCTCGTTCGCCGTCGTGGAGGCGGTCCGCCGCGCCCTCGCGGAGCGCGGTCTCGTCGCGCAGGCGCCACGCGTCTACACCCCCGAGGAGGAGGCCCGCGTCCGCGAGCGCCTCGAGAGGCTCGGCTACGGCTAGTCAGGTCGCCTCCCGCGCCGCCCTCCAGCTCCGGAGCAGCGCCTCGGCCGCGCGCTCCACGTCCGGTTCCGTCGTACCGCGGCCCAGCGACAACCGGACCGCGCCCCGCGCGACCTCGGCCGGAACGCCCATCGCCGTCAGCACGGCGGACGGCGCCTCGTCGCCCGCGTGGCACGCCGAACCGGTGGTCGCCGCCACCTCCGGGGCCCCCTCCAGGACGCTCGCGCCGCGGACGCCGGGGAAGCTGACGTTGAGGGTGTTCGGCAGGCGTTCGGTCGGATGCCCGTTGCGCCGGATCCCCGGGATGTCCTGGCGCAGAAGGTCGAACAGCAGATCGCGGAGCAGGCGCTGCCGCGTCCCCTCGTCGAGCATCGTCCGCCGGGCGACGTCGCATGCCGTCCCGAGGCCGACGAGGCCGGCGACGTTCTCGGTGCCGGGCCGGAGGCCGCGCTCGTGGCCGGCCCCGACCAGGACCGGCGCCAGCTCGACGCCGCGGCGGACGTACAGGGCGCCGACGCCCTGGGGCGCGTAGAGCTTGTGGCCCGCGATCGTCAGCATGTCCACGCCCAGCTCGCCGACGCGGGTCGGGAGTTTGCCGGCGCTCTGGGCCGCGTCCGTGTGCACCAGCAGCCCGTTCTCGTGCGCGAGGTCCGCCAGCTCGCGCACGGGCTCGAGCGTCCCCACCTCGTTCTGCGCGTGCATCACGCTCAGCACGAAGGCCTTGCGGTCGAGCGCGGCGCGCAGCGCGGCGGGGGCGACGCGTCCGTCGCCGTCGGCCGGCAGGACGACCAGCTCCCAGGCGCCCTGGAGCACGAGGCACATCTGCCCGCCCGAGCAGCGGGCGGGGATCGCCGGCTTGCCGACCAGCGGCCCGCGCTGCACCAGCCAGGCGCCGCAGGCGGCGACCGAAGGGTGTTCGAGCGCGCTGAGGATGATGCGACCCCCGCGTTCGGAGCGCCCTTCGGCGAGCCCGCGCAGCGCGAGGTTGTTGGCCTCGGTCCCGCTCCCGGTGAACACGATCTCGTCGGGCGAGGCGCCGAGCAGCTCGGCCACCTGCTCGCGGGCCCGTTCCACCGCGCGCCTGGCCTCCGTCCCGAAGCCGTGCCCGCTCGACGGATTCCCGAATCTCTCCCCCAGCCACGGCAGCATCGCCTCGCGCACCTCGGGCAGCAGGGGCGTCGTCGCGTTGTGATCGAGGTAGATGGTCCGCGTCCCGTCTTGGACTGTCATTCCCGTCATTGTCGGTCGTGGATCCGTCAAGTCAAGGGTGGACGTGCTTGACGCTCGTGCCGGGAACGGACACGGTGCGCCCGTGAGCCCGCGCCCCCTCCGCCTGCTGTTCCTCGGCCTCGACGGTGCCGACCCGGGCATTGTCCGCCGGCTGCTGGCCGCTCGACGCCTGCCGGCCCTTGGCGCGCTCGCCGCGCGCGGCTTCGTCGCCCCCCTGCGCTCGACCGTCCCCGCCGCGACCCTTCCCGCCTGGGCGACGTGCCTCACCGGCGTCAACCCCGGCGGCCACGGCGTGTTCGACTTCGCCCGCACCGACGGCTACCGCCTGCGGTTCGGCTCGCCCCGCCCCGCCGTGCCGTCGTGGCTCGAATCGCTCGCCGCCGCCGGCCTGGGCGTGGGCGCGGTCGGCTTCCCCGGCCGCCTGCACGACGAGACCCCGCTCCGCTTCCACGTCGCCGGCTGGGATACGCCGCTGGACACCTCCGCCGGCCGGAGCCACGTGCGACCGCCCGAGCTGTTCGATCGCATCCACCGGGCCCTCGGCGCCGACGCCCTGGGCTTCGCCGCGTTCGACGAGTACGCCGCAGGCGCCGGCGACCGCGCCGATGCCCTGGTCGAAGCGTTGCGCTCCTCCTCGCGCCTCCGCGTCGACCTCGCGTGCTTCCTCTGCGACGCCGTGCCGGTGGACGTGCTCGCACTCCATTTGCAGGCCCTCGACACGGCCGGCCATCACGGCTGGCCGCGTCCCGGCGAACCGCTCGCGGCGACCGGCATTCCCTGGGCGATCGCCGCCACGTACGAGGCGGTCGACGACGCGGTCGCGGGGCTGTTGCGGGAGCTGCGGCCGGAACGTGTCCTGGTCGCATCCGACCACGGGATGGGGCCGACGTCGGACCTCGTCGTCTCGCTCAACGCGCTGCTCGTGGCCGGCGGATTCCAGGTCGCCGCCCGACCGTCCCTCGCCTCGCGCGCGGCGCTCCTCGCTCGCCGGACGGCGCTGCGCGGCATCCCCGCCCCGTTGCGGCGAATTGCCTTCCGCACGGCCGGTGTGGTGGTTCCCGGCCTGGCGGAATCGCTGGCGCGCACTGCCGGCATCGACCTGGGCCGCAGCGCCGCGTACTCCGACGAGCTGACCTACGCTCCGTCCGTGCGACTCAACGTCCGCGGGCGCGAGCCGCGGGGGACGATCGACCCCGCGGACCGCCCGCGCGTCGCCGGCGAGGTCGCCTCGTTCCTGCGTGCGGCTCGTCGTCCCGACGGGGAGCTGTTGTTTGCGGCCGTGCACCTGCGCGGGGAGCTCTTCGAGGGCCCGTATGTGGACTCGGCCCCGGACATCCTGCTCGAGCCGGCCGAGGACCCCGAGGGGCGCACGCCGTTGCTGTGCCCTCCTCACCTGCGCCCGGCGCTCGGCGCCTCGTGGCACATGCCCGTGCCGGCCGCGGAACGCCCGGGCGGCAAGGGCGGCTTCCTGCGCGGCAGCCACCGCCCGCTCGGCATGCTCCTCGGCGACTTCCGGTTCGCATCTTCCGCCCTCGACGTCGCAGAGCCGTCGCGCTCGCTCGACCTCCGCGACGTCGCTCCGATCGTCCACGAGCTGCTCGGCATCCCCGAGCCGCCGTGGCTGGAGAAACCCCGCCGGCCGCGCACGGCCGACGCGGGCGCGCTCGGGGCCTCGCGCGCCGGTGGCCCTTCCGTCGCACCGCGCGACCCATCCGACGGCCTCTCCCCGGCCGACCGCCGAGCCCTGGCCGCACGTCTCCGCGCCCTCGGCTACCTCGAGGACGACGGATGACGCCGCCACCGCCGACCGCCGACCGTCGACCCCCGACCGCCGACCCGTCCGCCGTGGCCTCGGCGAAGGCGGACCCCCTCCGTATCCTCGAGGTCGCCGCCCTGCCCTTCCCGTCGCGCCAGGGCACGCAGGTCGCGCTCGACTCCGTCTGTCGCGGCTTGGCCGAGCGCGGCCACGACGTCCATCTCCTCGTCTACGCCCACGGAGCGTTCCCGCTGCGCGCGCCGTACACGATCCACCGCCTGCCGGACTCTCCGCGCTTCCGCTCGTTGCGTTCGGGCCCCGACTGGCGCCGCGCGCTCCTCGACCTCCGCCTCGCGCTGGAATTGCGCCGCCTGGCCCGCGTGCTGCGTCCTGACGTCGTGCACCTGCACAACGTCGAGGCCGCGGCGGCGGCCTTGCTCCTCCCCTTCCGCCCCGACGCTCCCTGCGTCTACCACGCGCACAACCTGATGGAGCACGAGTTGCCGATCTACGGGACGCTCGGCCCACCCGCGCTCGCACGCCGCCTCGGACGGTGGCTCGACGCGCAGCTCCCCGCGCGGGCCGACCTCGCGCTCGCGATCTCGGCGCCGACCCGTGACGGCCTCCTGCGCGCCGGCGCCGACCCCTCACGCGTCCGCGTCGTCGAGCCCGGGGCGGACCTCGAGGACCTTGCCGGGCCGCCCGCGCCGCGCCTGGCCGGCGCCGGGGAGCCCGCGACCGTCATCGCCCGGCCTTCGTCCGACGCCGTCCGGGACGCCTTCGAGCGCGCCGTCGCGACACCCCGCGCGCGGGCCGACGTACCCGACGTTCTCGGCGTCGCGCATCTCGGCAACCTCGACCGCTACCAGGGCCTCGACACGCTCCTCTCCGCCGTTGCCCGTGTGCGCGACCGGGACCGCGTCGCCGAGCTGGTCGTCATCTCGGATTCGTCGCCGGAGGCGCTCGGCGCGCGCGCGGCGAGGCTGCGGGTTCCGATCCGCTTCGTCCCGCACGAGTCGCTCGCGAATGCGCTGTGCGTGCTGGGCGATTGCCGCGTCGCCGCGCTGGCCCGCAACGTCCCCGGCGGTTTTCCGATGAAGTTGATCGCGCTGCTGGCCGCCGGCATCCCCGTCGCCGCGACGCAGACGGCCGTTCGGGGCCTCGACGTCGAAGCGGCCGTCGTCGCTGCTCGCGACGACTCGCCCGCCGCCCTGGCCGCGGCGATCGTCACCGCCGCCGACGATGGCCGCGGCGCCGACCGCGTCGCCGCCGGCCTGCGCCTGGCACGCACGCACTTCTCCCGGGCCGCGGCGGCCGAGCGCCTCGAGACGGCGCTGCGCGGTCGCCGGAGGTAGCACCGCGGTGTGAACTGCGGTGTCAGAACGCGAACGCGAAGCTGATACCCGGACCCGCGACGATCGACGCGCGACAGGATGCCTTCCTCCGAATCGCAGCGAGCTGCCCGGCGGCCGGCTCGCGTCACGCCCCGTCCGCCCGACTCGGAGGGGCTGGGTTCCATGGGCCGGAGCGCTTGGACGAACTTCCAGCCTGTGGGATGCCGGCTTCCGGGTAGTTGAGCGGGCGGAGTAGCCGCAGCGCAGGTCGGCCGCCCTCATCGGCGTGGTGCTCGCTACGTCGTCGTGAACACCCGAGCGTCCCCGGGGGTTGCTTCGGCGGCCGCTCGCCGCAACTCGGCTACTTCGTCCATGTCCGGTTCAAGCACCCGAACCTCTTCGACACAGGCCCGGATCTCCTCCCCGTCGCGGTCGGCCTCGGGCACCATGTCCAGCACGATCTTGAATCGCTCGTCGGCCATCTGCTCCTCCTACACGACCACGGGCTTCTTCGTCTGCATTTCCAGCTGCCGGCGCACTTGTGGAAGATCGGCCGGAGCCCCGCAGCTCGGACAGGCAAACTCGTTGTTGTCCTTCGGGAACGGCGTACGGCGTCGGCGAGATCGGCCATCGCCCGGTGCGGTCGAGGTCATGTTCCATGCCGACGAACCCGGTGCAGCGCGTCCTGTACCTATCGAATGCTCGATCCACGGGTCGTGATCTGCGTCATCCCGCCGTGCGAACCCTTGCGAGCGGGAGCGTCCATCGCACCGGCATCGTCAGCGCGAGGATGCGCGCGATGCGACCGGGCTGCGCCCAGTTGCAGGTGCCCTCCATCCGGTGCGCGCGAAGCTGCGGCTCGATCACCTCGGGCGCGAGCGCTCGCAGCACGCGTTCTCCTTGCGCACGATCGCGGACCGGGATGTACGCATGGAGCGCCTGGTTGCCCTGCCAGGGCCCGTCGTCCGTCGCGTCGAGCAGCGCGGGGCGGAAGGTCGAGCGACCGAACGCCTCCCATGCGACGCGCCAGGGCGCGTACGAATACGGGCCGACGCCGAGCAGCGCCCACCAGTGGCCGCGGCGCAGATGCGTCCCCAGCATCGTTCCCTTGCGCATGCGCAGCCGCACGGCATGTGCGTCGAGGTGTAGTGCGAGATCCGGCATCGCGTCGATCGCGTCGCGCTCCAGGGGTCTGCCCGTCACCGGATCGTGGGGAATGAGGATCCAGCGATGCGGGGTGCGATTGCCGGAGCGCAACGTCTCGGCGGTCATCAAGGGCAGTACGTAACGCCGTGGGAGCCTGACCTGCCCGAGGACCTTGTTCTCGGCTACGACCATCACCCCCTCTGCGGTGCAGCGATCAAACACGAAGAGGTCGGTCGCGCCACAGGTGTTCACGCCCTGGCGAGGACGCCACGCCGCCCGGTCGGGATCGCTCTGGACCGTCACCTTGGCCGTCGGCGCATTCGCCCCGAGGTCGTGGACGACCAACGGACCATCCTCTCCGCCGCACGGCGCCGCCTGCTGGGTGATCCATCGGTCCTCGGCGAACTCCCGCCATGGAACGGGCCAGCGTGCCGCAGCGTCTCGTTCATACGTTACCAGTCCATAGCGGGTCGCAACCCCAGGGAAGATCGGAGCACCGCGATGGTCCCAGACCTCGCGGAGGGCGTAGCGCACGCCGTCGACGACGTGCCGACGGAAGCCCTCATGCGCGCCGTCATTCAGGTACAGCGACAGGGGTGCAAGAAACACCGCCTTCCCGCCGTGGCGCAGAAGGTGACGAATGCTCCATGCGATCACCAGCGCCGCGAGGTCGATTCGCGAGCCCCCTAGCAGCAGGCGCCGCGGATCGCGGATAAGGCCGCACGAATGGAACAGCGGCCGCAGCCTCGCGCGTTCCGTCTCCGGCAGGTCAACGTAGTTGACCCACGGAGGATTGCCCATCAGCACATCGGCCTGGGGCGGATCCTGCAGTGTGAAAAGGTCGTGGGCGCGGAGGTTCGCGTCGGGCAGACGAAGCGAGAAGCGCGCGCGCATCCGCGATGCGAAGGAGGCCAGGAGCGCTTCGTCGCGCTCCACCGCGTAGAGCCGCTGCACGGGCAACCGCGCACGCGCGATCCCTCGTTCGAGCGCGAGCTCAATGAGCGCCTCGAGGAAGCTTCCGTCGCCGGCCGTCGGGTCGAGCACCGTGGCGCCTCGAAGCCATGCCTCGAGAACGCCGTGCTCCGACGCGATGCGCTTCGCCGCATCGACGGGTGTGAATACCTGCCCGATGGCGGTGCCGATCGACGTCACCGGTGCCCTCGCGTCGCCACGAAGCCCGTATACCCGCCCTTCGCAAACTCGTCGAGATGCGCGCGGCGGCGCGCGGCAACCTCGCCGACCTGTGCGTAGTGCAGCTTCGCCAGTTCCACGAACTCCTGGAGAAAGTCCCGCGACGGGCGTTCCCAGTCGATCTCCGGGATCACCTCGCGAACGCGTCGATCGAGCCGAACCTGCCCCGTCCCCAGGTTCTCGATGCGGATCACATCCATGGGGAGCGCATGCAACGGCGCCGCGACGACGGAGGCGATCTCCCGACGGTTCACTCGGCGATCGACCCGAGCGTGGGTGACTTCCAGGACGACGAGCACCCCCGTCGCATCCGCATCTTTGCCCGCCAGAAATCGCAGCAGGTTGTCGACGGAGCAGACGCCGCCGTCAGTGTACTTGCCGCCGTCAGTATCCGTGGTCTTGACGTCGAGTCCAAATCTTCGTCCCCCCACGATGCACGAAACGTCGTAGATCGTGCGGCGCCCCGGGCGATCCTCTGGGGTCCACGCGTGTGTGCGACAGATCGCCGGCCAGGCGTCGACGATGCGACGCTCGATCAACGCGCCGAACGCCCGGGAATCCTCGCGCGCATCGATTCCTCCGTGGTCGCGAAGTCGTACCGCGGCCTCGTTCTGGATCGTTTCGCAGAGCCTCTTCTCCCGGTTCATCAGGCCCTCCTGCGCGTCGAGCACGCGCTGGGCGTCGCCTTCGGCGTCCGCGATGTGGTCGACGAGCGCAACGGCCCGAGCGGCCCGCGCCACGACTTCCGCGAGAGGCCACTCGGGATGCCGCAGCGCCATCCCGATTGCCCGGTGCACTCCCTCGCCGAACACCGGGCCGAACCCCCCGGCGGTCCGGACCCCCGACGTAGTACCCCACGCCGCCAGCGTGGACCCCGACCGGCCTGCCCGTCAAGCCCTCCATGCCGCCTGCCATACACGAGTCGGCCTTGCGCCGATCTGCTCGGTGTCGTAACCAACGTCATGTTTCGTCCGATCGCTGCGGGGAGGCCAACGCGCCACGCCCCGTCCGCCCGACTCGAAGGGCTGAGTTCCATGGGCCGGGGCGCTTGGACGAACTTCCACGACTGGCCGGGCAACGTGCGCGAGCTGGCCAACGTCCTGGGGCGCGCCCTTCTCTTCGCGGGCACGGGCGACCTCGCCCCGGAACACCTGCCTCCCGCGTTGCGCGGGCTTTGCGGTCGCCGACGTTCGCCGGCCGCGCGGTCGGGATGCCGGGGACCGTCCTGGCCCGCCGGGCCCGCGGCGCAGTCTTCACGGCACGACCGTTACCGACGCCGTGTCGGTGATCATCCACCAGTCCGCGGTGATCGTGACCGGACCGCCGGGGCTCACTCCTGTCACCAGGCCTCCCGACACGGTCGCGATGGTCGGGTCGAAGCTGGTCCACGTGCTTCCCCACGTGACCTCGACTTCGGTCCCGCAGGTCGTCCCGGAGATCGCGGTCAACGCCGTCGTCGAGCCGACCGCCACCGTCGCCGTCTCCGGCCTCACGTCGAGCGGTCCGAAGGGATCGCAGCTCGTTGCAACCAGAGTGGCCGTTCCGCTGACGTCGACCGATCCGGACACGTACCGAGCCTCGATCGTCGCCGCACCCGAACTCACCGCCGTGGCGACCCCCTTCGAACCGGCGGCGTTCGAGACCGTGGCCACTGCGGGGTTGCCGGACGACCACGTCACATCCGGGTCGCTCGTCAGCGCGGCCGACGACCCGTCGGAGAACGTACCGAACGCAACGAACGCCTGTGTGAAACCCGTCGGAACTGTGGCCGTCGACGGCTCCACGACGATGCTCACGAGCACCGGCTCCGTCACCGTCAGCTCCGCGGAACCCGGCAGCCCGCCGTACAAGGCCGAGATCGCCGTCGTGCCCGCCGACACCCCCGTGGCCCAGCCGGCACGGTCGATGGTCGCTACCGCCGGGTTGCTCGAATCCCACGTCGCCGACGCCGTCACGTCTGACGACCGGCCGTCCCCGTACGTCGCGGTGGCCGTGAAGTCCCGGCTCATCCCGGCGGGAACCACCGCAGTCGGGGGGTCAACGACGACGTCGACGACGCAAAGACAGCCCAGGACCGAGATGATCGCGGGCGCTGAGGTGATGCCCTCCGTCGATGCCCGGATCTGCACGACACCGGACTCGATCGGGCCCGAGGTCACCACCCCGCGACTGCCCGGCGCGTTGCTCACCGTCGCCACCGTCTCGTCCGACGATGCCCACGTCGCCGACTCCGTCACGTCCCGCGACGTTCCATCGGAGAAGTGCCCCGTCGCCGTCAACTCCACCATCTCTCCGGACCCGGCGTGGAGCGTCGCCGTGACCGGTTCGATCGTGATCGCGACGATCGGCGGGACGACATCCCCCGTCTCCTCCGCTCCCACCTCCGTGACGTCGTCCGCGTCCCCCGGCCGGTCCGCCGCACCGTCGTCGGCGAGGCCGTCCGGAGCCTCCGAAAGCTCCGCGAGTCCGTCGTCCGCAAGCTCCTCCCGGACATCGACGGCGTCCGCGTCGCCGTCGAACACGTCCCCGGCGCCGTCGGTCGCCGCCGAGCTGCCGTAGCAGCCCCCGACGCACGAGGCCGCGACCAGGAAGCCGAGCCGCGCGGAAACGCCCCGGGCACGCCGGCCGGGCCCTCCCGCCGCCGGATGCCGCCGCCGATTCGCGCGGTCCAAGATCATGATCGCCCTCCCGGAATGCGTTCTTACGACAACCCGCGGTCCCGGACAAGCAGCCGCCGACTGCCGGGCGCCGGACTTGTCCGTCTTCCATCGCCTGTTCCCTGTCGAGACCCGGCACGCCTTCTCGGCGGTCCCGGTCCGGCTCCTTCGCCAACGAGTTCGTCGGAGAGCCCCGTCAACGCGGAGGCCCCTCAACTCCTCGACTCGACGGCGGGGCGGGAGCTGGACGACACCGGGTTCATGGGCGCGCCGGACAATTCAGGATGCACCGCCGCTCCGACGGTGTAGAGTCGCCCCCATGCGGAACGCTCGAGGAAGCTTCCGGTCCGTCCTGGTGTTCCTCGTCGCGGTCGCGGCCGGGAGCGGGTGCCGTCCGCCGGCGCCCGACACGGGCGGGCCCGGTCCGGTCGTGGAGAGCCCGGTGCAGCCGTCGCCGGACGAGGGGACACTTCCGCCCGGAGAGGCCGGGGCGGCAGAGTCGGGAGAGGCCGCGAGCGAGGACACCTACACCAGCGACCTGGAGACGCAGTATTTCGATGCCTATCCGCCGCCGGAGGACGAGTGCCGCCCGGCGTCGGAAGCGCTTCCTCCCCGCGATGATCCTTCGATCGGGCGGCCGTTGCCGCCTCCGTGCGGAAGCGAGGCGGACTGTCGGAGGGAGTGCGACCAGGGCACGCTCGCTGCGTGCGTCGAGCTGAGCTACCTGTCGTACGACCGGGGGCAAGCCGCAGCGGCCGATGAGCCATTGCGGACGCTTTGCGACGCCGGCGATCCCGTCGCCTGCCGGGCCCTGGCCCGCTTCCTCTGGAGTTGCACGGCCGAGGGATGTCCCGCCCGCGATTCGGCCGCGAGCGAGGCGGCGCAGCGGGCCTGCGACCTGGGCGACGCCCGCGGATGCACCGAAGTCGCCGACTTCTCCGCGGCAGACTCCCCGTTTGCCAGCGTGAGGGCTTGGTGGCAGAAGGGCTGCGACGCCGGGGACGCGAGCGGCTGCCTGTTCATCGTGGAGCAGATCTGGGGCCCCTGGGGTTCCGCGCCCACCGTCGAGGACCTGCTCCGGAGGGCGTGCGCCCTGGACGACGTTCGCGGCTGCTGGCACCTCGGTGTATTCCTCGACCTTGAAGCGCGGCCGGACGAGGCGCGGGCGGCGTTTCGCGAGGCGTGCGAGCGCCTCGGAGGCCACGACGCCTGCCGCGCGTGGGGGCGCCTCGCGACCGGGACGGATGATTCGCCGCCGGAGGACCGGGAGGCGGCTCTACGGGCCTCCTGTCTCCACGGCGAGCAGTCGGACTGCGACGTGCTGGTCGAGCTGCTCGGGGAGGGGCCGGAGGCGGCCGCCGAGGTCGAGGACCTGGCGCGCCGATCCTGCGAAACGGGACACCGGACCGGATGCCTCTACCTCGGCAGCCTGCTCAGCCAGGCCCGGAGATTCGACGAGGCGGAGTCGCGGCTGCGACCGATGTGCGAGGGTCCGGCCGGCGACGAATGCGACCGCGAGGCGATGGGCGCAGCGTGCTTCCTGCTCGGCCACCTGCTGTCGCAGAGCGACCGGCCGGACGAGGCGGCCGCGGCGTGGGCTCGGGGCTGCCGCCACGGCAGCCGGCTCTGCTGCGAACCGAACGAGGTGGACACGCCGTAGCGCCGGAAGAGAATGAGATCGGCGCCCCGATTCGTCGCGCAGAACCGACCTCGCCGCGCTCCGGTGCGCGCGGACGCGTCGCAAGAGGCGAGTTCCCTGAGCCGCCACGAGGGACATCGCCCCATCGGGACACCGCCCCACTTGACCTGGATGAAGCAGACGGATAGCTTCGCAAGCGCACGTTTGGGGGTGGGACCCTTCCGCGGGGGGGTGCCCAGTGACGTCTCGGTCTTTCGGACGACACATGCCACGACGCCCGATGGCCGCGATCGCGGCCGTGGTCGGCGTGCTGCTCGCCGGACGCTGCGATGGAGAAGACAGCTCGCGGGACGGGACCGGGGACGCCGATGGTGGCGTGGACTCGGCCGCGGACGCCTTCGAGGATTGCGCGAACGCGTCCGACGACGACGGCGACGGTCTGGTCGACTGCTTCGATCCCGACTGCCTGCCGACATGCGGGTGCACCCCGACGAGCTGCAACCTGGTCGGGGCCGAATGCGGCGGCTTGCCGGACGGGTGCGGCCGGATCCTCGACTGCGGACGGTGCGACGCGCCCCGAACCTGCGGCGGCGGGGGCGCCGACCGGACGTGCGGCTGCACGCCCCGAACGTGCGCCGAGCTCGACGCCACGTGCGGCACAGTGGACGACGGCTGCGGGAATGAACTCGAGTGCGGCGATTGTGCCGCGCCCGACTCGTGCGGCGGTTCGGGTGTGGCCAACACGTGCGGCCACCTGTTGTGCACGGGCCGACTGTGCTGGGTCAACCCGATTCCGATCGGGTCCGATCTCGAAGCGGTGGCGGCGTCTTCTGCCGGCGACGTCTGGGCGGTGGGCGTGGGCGGGGTCGCGATGCGCTGGAACGGAGTGTCATGGTCCCTGGAAATGGTTCCTGACGCGCCGGAGCTGCGCGACGTGTGGACCGGCGGCCCCTCCGACGTCTGGGCCGTCGGAGCGGCGGGCCGTTCGTTCCACTGGGACGGATCGGCCTGGACGTCCGTCGCCACCCCGGTCTCCGGCGACCTCGCCGCGGTCTGGGGCAGCGCGCACGACGACTTGTGGGCGGGCGGTCCGGACGGACTGCTGCACGGGGACGGGACGAGCTGGACCGCGGTGTGGCCGGATTGCCGCGTGGCCGATCTTTGGGGCACGGCGGCGGATGACGTCTGGGCCGTCTGCGAGGACACCGCGTCCGGCCTGGCGCACTTCGACGGAACCGCGTGGACCGCGTTCGACACGGGTCTCGCAGGAACGGTCATGCTGGCGGTGGGCGGGACGGGACCCTCGGACGTCTGGGCCGTCGGCGGATCGGGAACCTCGTTTCGCGCCTACCACGGCGGCGCGGCCGGCTTCCTCGAGGTCGGGGGATCCGAGTGGCCCGTGTCGCTCACTCGCCCTCCCCTGGTCGTCGGGCAGGCGGGAGGCGCTTGGGTCGCCGTCGGCGACGGGGAGCTTTGGCGGTTCGATGGCACGACCTGGCGGCGCGAGCCCGTCGACTTCGGTCCGTATCCGGCGGCGTCATGGCCTTCCCGGCGCGGCATGGCCGCCGCGGGTCCCGACGAGCTGTGGGTCGTCGGCACGGCGGGCCTCGTGGGGCGGCGGAAGGGCGGTGTCTGGTCCGCCAGCCGGACGGCGGTCCCGGAAGGCCTCAGTGCTTTGGCCAGCTCCGGCCCCGACGATGTCTGGGCCCTCGGGCAGGGCTGGGGCATGCACTGGAACGGGCGCACCTGGACCACGCGGGCGCTCGACGCGATTTCGGGAAACGTGCGCGACCTCCAGGCGTTGAGTCCGACATTCGCGCTCGCTTCGGTCGACACTCCGTCGGGAAGCGGCGGGCTCGCCAGGTGGGACGGCACGCGGTGGACGCAGACCGACCTCGATCCAGGTCCGCTTCCGTTCATACCGGATGCGCTTTGGCTCTCGTCGACGACGGAAGGATGGCTCGGAGGCCGCGACGGGAGGATGCTGCATTGGGACGGCCGGGGCACCGCGGCGTACCCGACCGGTGTCGCGGACGGGATCCGGCGGATCTGGGGCGGCACCGCGGACGACGTATGGGCGGCCTTGGTCGTGTTCCCGGACGCCAACCCGAGCCCCGGGCAGGCGCGGCTGCTCCACTTCGACGGTGTCGCATGGCATCTGGAACTGGTGCCCGTGGCCGGGCACACCGGCGACGTGCGGGACGTCTGGGGCAGCAGCGCGGACGACTTCTGGGCGGTTGGCCAAGTCTACGACGCGGACGGTACGCTCGGATCCCCGTTGGTGCTTCATCGCACAGGCGGTTCGTGGGTCGCGCCGGAGCTGCCCCTCGCGGCGCCGCCCTCGGGCTGCCCGCTGCAAATCGTGACCGGCTCCGCCGCGGACGACGTGTGGGTCTTGGGCTGCGACGATCCCCTGCACTGGGATGGCACGGCGTTCACGCTCGTACCGCTCGACCTCACCGCCCAGGCGGTGGCCGACGGAGGGGGCGGTGTGTGGCTCCTCGGACGCGGGATGAGCGGCGACGTCTCAACCGGCTTCGCCTATCTGAACGGCGGGACGGCCCATCTCACGTACTTCTGGCCCAGCGACGGGCTCGTCGAGACGCCGGAGGGGGCGTGGACCTCAAGCCCGACGGAGCTGTGGGCCGTGGACGACCACTCCGCGATCCGGCGCGGCGGGCGCGGCTGGAGCCGGGCCGCGCTGCCGGACGAACCGTTCTCCGACTTCGCCAGCGTCGGCGGCAGCGGGGCCCGCGACGTCTGGCTCCCGTCCGACGCCGCTGCGGCGATGCACTTCGACGGCACGGGCTGGGCCATCGTCGACGCGCCGTTCTCGACCCTTTGCAGCCCCGAGCTGGGCAACGATTGCCGGGCCGAGGTGTGGGCCTCGACGCCCGGCGACGTCTGGCTCGCGAGCCGGTCGGGCGTGCACCGCGGCGGCGCCGCGTCCTGGACCAGCGTGGGGGACCTGTCCTCGCGGTCGATCTGGGCGAGCGGTCCGGACGACGTCTACGTCATTCCGAACCACTCGCGAGGCAACGGCGTCTGGCGGTGGGACGGCGCCGCGTGGTCGCAGGTCTACGAGATCTCGAGCATCCCGCCGGTCCGCTTCGACCGGGTCCGAGGACGCGGACGAAACGACGTATGGGCAACGGGACGACAGCGAGCCACGAACTTCCTGGTGGTCGTGCACTTCGATGGCACCGCCTGGCAGCGATGGGACCTGCCGACCGTCGACGCCGACGCGGGCGACGACGACCCGGAGGTGGACGTCTACGCCGACGAGTCCGGGGACGTGTGGGTGACCGACGGCGCGGCGCCCGTGACGTACCGCTTCCACGCCCGGGTCTGGCAGCGCGTCGCCGTCGGCACCCGACCTCTGGCGGCGCTCGCCGGCGACGGGGCGGGACACGTCATCGCGTTCGGCCCGCAGGGGCAGGTGATGCAGTGGCTGTGCACGCCCGATCACCCCACCGAGGTGTGCGACGGCGAGGACAACGACTGCGACGGCGTCATCCCGGCAAACGAGATCGACGGGGATGGAGACGGCTTCCGCCCCTGCGACGGGGACTGCCTCGACACCAACGTCGACGTCTTTCCGGGCCAGACGGCATTCTTCACCACGAACCGGGGCGATGGCAGCTTCGACTACGACTGCAACGGAGTCGAGGAAGTGCAGGACCCGACCGCCGGCGGCGGTTGCGTCGGGAGTTGCGCGGGCTACGCGTTCGGGTGGTGCGGCGCCGTCCCTCCTTGCGGGGTTGAGGGCAGCTTCTACGCGACGCCCTGCCTGGTCTTGCCGATCATCGGGTGTTTCGACCCGGGCTGCGTTCCGATGGCACAGGGATGCCATTAGCCGGCTGCGGATCGTCGTTCGGGCGACGGATGAGCCGTTCGGGCCGGAAGCAGAGAGATCGTGGTTCATCATGGAGTGCGCGGGGAGGGGGAGGTGATTCCGGGCGCTGTGCTGCTCGTGCTCGCGGCAGCGGCGTCGATACCGTGGAGTGCCGGGTGCGGCGCGACGGCCGGGGCGGTGGGACCGGCGGCCGTGCAGGTCGGTCCGGGGACCCCGTTTCGAACGAACGGGTGGCTCAGTCCCGAGAGCGACCGATGTTACAGGGGAGCGCTTTGCGACCGATGGGAATTCGAGGTAACCGAGGGACGGGTCATCCGCATCGAGCTGAACTCGGCGGACTTCGTCCCGATGCTCGACGTCACGACCCCCACCGGCGGGAGGTTCGGCGGCGGTCCTGTCGGAGTGCTCGGCGTGCCTACCGGGACCGGCGGAGGACCTGGCGGAGAGGACGAGCAGGAGAGCGGCATCGCCGGCAGGCGCGTCGTCTTCCGCGCGATGCGCTCGGGACGGGTCGGGGTCATCGTCTTCGGTGACGGGGACACGGGGGACTCGGTGGACACTCGCGCGGAAGGGGCCTACTCCCTCGTGGTCACCGACGAAGGCGAGGACCTCAAACCCGAGGACCGACCGCTCGCCGGTGACTGGCGGACCTGGTCGTCGGCCGGGCTGACCGTTTCCGACGAAGCCGACTACAGCGAGTACTACGAGCTGCCGGTCGTCTCCTACGTGGTTCCGGTTTTCGCCGGGCAGTTGGTCGGGATCGTGGTGCAGGCCGCGGACTCGATTGCGCAACCGCTGGTCGCGGTGCTGCCGCCGGGGACGGGGACCGTCCGGAACGTCTTCGAGCTGTGGGGCAGCATCGCGCCGCTCGAACCGGGCACGAACGCGGTGGGCATAGAGTTCGAGTCTCCGGCCGACGGCCAGGCGCTTCTTCTCGTGTCCAGTCTGTCCAATCCCTTGTTCGGCCCCATCGACGCAACGTACGCGTTGTACGCCGACCCGGACGTCTCCGGGGTGATGGCGCCCGTCGGGGGGCGGTACGGACTACGGGCCTGGGACACCTGGTCCACGGCGCGCGGGACGCTGGGGCCCGGGGATCCGGTGACCACGGCGGGGGCATGGTACGAGGAGTGGGCGCTGGACGTCGCGGCCGGACAGCCGGTCTCGGTGCGGGTGAATGCCACGTTCGACAGCGTATTGCGTGTCAGCTTGCCGGACGGGACGGTGCTGGTCAACGACGACTACCTGGAGCTGGATCCGGGGATCGACTTCACGTCGGCGGCGAGCGGCCCGGCGCGGGTCGAGGTGCATCCCTACGAGACGGGGACGGCCGGTGAGTACACGTTGTTGGCCAGCGCGGGGACACCAACGATGGTGCGGACCGCCGCCGGTGGGCAGCCGGTTTCGCCCCCGGTCCTTCCGTCGCCGACGCTGACGGGGCGAGTGATGACCGCGGCCGGGACGCTGGGAACAGCTCCAGCCGTCGCGCCGGCCCCGGCGTCCGCAGCTTCGCGCTCGGCCTTCCTGCCGGCGTCGGCGGCTCCCGGGTCGGCGGTTCCGGAGGCCTGGCTGGCCGGGATGGCCGTGCTCTCCGACGAAACGGACGTGCTGGTCGGGGACTGCACGAACGACAGGCTGGCGGCCTGTGTGGACTACCTCGATCGGATGCGACCGGCCTGCGCAGGGGGGAACGCGTTTGCCTGCGACCAGCTGCCGCTGGCGGAACGGAAGGCCTGTTCGCTGGGCCACGGCCCTTCCTGCCGTGGGGTGTTCGACGGGCTCTCCGTTGCGGCGGATGATGCGCCGGCGCGCGCCGCCCTGCGCCGTGGGTGCGAGCTGGACTCGGCCGTCGCCTGCTCACTCCTCGGACGCGCGCTGTCCGACGCAGGGCAGCCGGCCGAATCGCTCGACGCCTTCCGGGCGGCGTGCGAGCTCGGGGACGCGGCAGCCTGCGACACCGTCGCTGCGGCGGCGACCGCGGTCGCGCCGGGCCCCGAACCGACCCCGCCGGCGACCACGACGGCGGTCCCGCCTCCCACGCCGCCGCCGCAGGGTTGCGGACTCTGCAACCCGGGTTCGAGCGACGGATCCCGGCGCTGGGGCCGTGACCAGGTCCGAGCGTCCCGAGGCGAGCGCCTGCGTCGTTTCCAGTCGTGCGCGCCTGAGCTGGACCCGGACGGGGAAGGGGAGCTGGACAACGTGTATGTCACGGTTTCGCTGACCATCGCACCCGACGGGAGCATGGAGCGGGTCTGGGCGGAAGTGCCGTCCGGGGACGAACGCATAACGCCCGCGATGCTCGACTGCGTCTGCGCGGTTGCGTGCACGATGGCATTCGACGCGGCCGACGAGACGACCCGCATGCCCATCGTCCCGCCCGTGCTTCTGTCGTTTGAGCCGGCTCCGCAGTAGCGGCGGGCCGGATGGGTCCGCGCGGGACTCGGCCCGGTCCTGCGGAGCATGGTCGCGGGGCGGAGCAAGGGCGCGGGCAGGCGGTCACCGATCACGGGGCGGACGGGGTCGGGTCGATGAACGGGCGTGTGTTTCGGAGCACGAGTCTGATAATCTCATTCCGGCGTGGAGGACCGGATGTTCGTCGACCGCGAGGCCGAGCTGGCGGACTGGGAGCGGCGGTTGGCGGGGGGAGATGCCGAGCTTCTCGTGCTATGGGGCCGGCGGCGGGTCGGGAAGACCGAGCTGGCGGCGCGGTTCTGCGCCGGCTGCACGCACGTGGCGTACACGGCGGCGCCGGTTCGCGAGCGGGTACGTCCGGCGGTCTTTTCGCACGGCGGGTTCGTGCCGGGCCTGGCGCGCTCCGCCGCGGCGCGAGGGGTCCAGCTCGTTCCCGGCTCGGCCGTGTTCCGCTGAGCGGGCCCGGGCCCGTCCCTGCTGCCGCAGCGCGGAGGCGCGAGGACGTTCGCCGTCGGAGACGGCGGGACTCGCTCGGCCGACCCGCCGGGGCGTGCAGCGGTTCGGCCCTAGCCTGGATTTCCACGGAGGGGAATCCGGCTAAGAATTGAGGCGCGCGGTTCGGCGGGCCGGGCTCCGGATCCGAACCGCGGGCTTCAGCCCGCGGCCGCCGTGGCGTCGGGCGCGGCGCCCAGATACGCACGATTC
>JACRCX010000011.1 GCA_016218815.1 Deltaproteobacteria bacterium | reverse complement strand
CGCATGGCGCAGGATGTCGGTGCCTCGATCGTCGACATGGATGAAATCTACGAGGGCCACCCGCGCCGCCGGCGGCGTTGACAGCCACACCACTCGCGCCACCGGGCCACTTGTCCCCCTCTGCGTCTCTGCGTCTCTGCGTCTCTGCGCGAAAATTCCCCTGCCGGTCGGCAGAGCGGACGATGCCCCAGTTGGGGGAATGCACCCGGTGTCCATCGGTGGTTTCTTTCTTCCCCCGCGAACGGCTAGTATCGCGGCGCGGAGGTCGAGCATGACGCAGCGTTGCGCGGCACGATGGCTGGTTGTGGTGGCGCTCCTCGGAACGGCATTCGTCCCGGCTTGCGGCAAGAAGCAGCAGACCGAGCCGGGAAAACAGTCCCGCGAGGAGATCTCCCAGCTCAAACGCGAGGCGGCCGACCTGTTGCCGATGGTGCGCATCGAGGGCGGGTGCTTCCGCATGGGTACCGACAACCCGCCCGCCCCTCCGAACGGCCCCGAACGCGAAGAGGACAAGCTCTGCGTCAAGGGCCGCGGGGACGCCGTCGAGTGCTACGGCGTCTACGAGGACGAGATGCCGGCCCACGACGTGTGCCTCGATCCGTTCGAGATCGATCGCCACGAGGTCACCTTCGGCGCCTACCAGAAGTGCGCCGAGACCCTCATCTGCAAGCCCTCCGACCTCGGCTCGGACGTCGATTTCTGGGGCCCCAACCGCCCGGCCACGGGCGTCGAGTGGCAGGCCGCTCGCGCCTTCTGCGAGTTCATCGGCCGGCGCCTGCCCACGGAAGCCGAATGGGAGTTCGCCGCCCGCGGCACCGACGGCCGCACGTATCCCTGGGGCGAACAGCAGCCGAAATGCGGCGAGATCGCGATGCGCCTGGGACAGGAGAAGGACGCCTGCGATCGCTTCGGCACCAAGAATGTCGAGCTGTACCCCATGGACAAGAGCCCGTTCGGCGTGATGGACATGGGCGCCAATGATCGCGAGTGGGTCTCCGACTACTATGCCCCCGGCTACTACCTCACCCTGCGCGACCTCAAGTCCACGAACCCCACGGGGCCCGAACACGCGCTCGAGGTGTTCGTCAACTCCACGGGCGAGGGTGAAGACGCGCAGAACCTGTTCCTCACCGAACAGCAGCGGGTCGTGCGCGGCGGCACCTGGCTCTACTCCGAGCCGATCACGTCGTACCGCACGACGAACCGCCGCGGCGTCGACGAGACCCAGCACCTCCACGGCGAGCTGATCACCATCGGCTTCCGCTGCGCCCGCTCCATCGCCGCCCCGCCCTCCGAAGCCCCCGCCCCCCCCGCCCCCTGACCCCCGCTCCGCCCCTGAACTTCGGTGTGCACGTCTGCGCCGGGCGGAGGCCCGAGGGCAATGTAAGTGCTGAATCATGCAATCGAAGACCGGCAACGGGAGCGGCCCCTTCGACTTCGCTCAGGGCTGGCACGGCGCAACGCAGGACGGACGACTCGAGATGGAAGACGGAAGGCCTGCGAACGCGAAGGGGCCCGCCCGTTGTCGGCTTTCAATTGCATGTTTGGGCATTTACATTCCCCCCCCTCCCTACGCCCGATGCTCCCCGCGGCCTTGACGTCCGAAAACGGCTAGCATCGCCCCCCCCGCCCGACGTACCTTCGCCTCCATGAAGTCGCCCACCCTTCACCTCGCATCCACGCCCCTCGCAACGCCGGACGTCCTCCCCCCCAACCTTCCCCCTCGCTCCGTCCTCGACCGTGCGCGCCGGTCCCGGGACCTTCGCTTCGACGGCCGCTTCTTCGTCGGGGTCACGTCCACCGGCGTCTACTGCCGCCCCATCTGTCCCGCCCCGGCGCCCAAGGACTCCAATGTCCGCTACTACCTCACCGCTGCGGCCGCCGCCGCGGACGGCTTCCGCCCCTGCCTGCGCTGCCGGCCCGAGGCCGCCCCCGGCACTCCCGCCTGGCTCGGCGCGTCCGCCGTCGTGCGCCGCGCGTTGCGCCTCATCGACGAGGGTGCGATGGACGAGGCGTCCGTGGACCAGCTCGCCTCGCGCGTCGGCATCGGCCCCCGCCACCTGGACCGCCTGTTCCTCGCCCATGTCGGCGCCCCGCCCGTCGCGATCGCGCAGACCCGTCGCCTGCACTTCGCCAAGCGCCTGCTCGACGAGACCGACCTGCCGATGACCGAGGTCGCGCTCGCCTCCGGATACCGCAGCCTCCGGCGCTTCAACCACGCCTTCGCCACGACCTACGGCCGTGCCCCCAGCGCCCTGCGCCGGGCCTGCCCCGAGCGAAGTCGAGGGGTCGAAGGGCCCGTCGCTCCCGGGGACCTGACCCTTCGCCTCGCCTATCGCCCCCCGTACGACTTCCATGCCCTCCTCGACTTCCTCGCCGCGCGTGCCGTGCCCGGCCTCGAGCGGGTCGATGCCGGCGGCTACGCCCGGACCCTGGAGCTTCCCTCCGGCCCCGCCGTCGTAAGCGTTCGCGCGGTCCCCGCCGCCGCCGCCCTGGAGCTTCGCGTGCGCGGCGCCCCCGCGCTCGCGCTGTTCCAGCTCACCGTTGACGCCCGCCGCTGCTTCGACCTGGCCGCCGAGCCCGCGCTGATCGCCGCGACCCTGCGCGGCGACCCGGCGCTCGCGCCCCTCGTGCGCCGCCGGCCCGGCCTGCGTATCCCCGGCGCGTGGGACCCGTTCGAGTGCGTCGTGCGCGCAATCCTGGGCCAGCAGGTGAGCGTCGCCGCCGCGCGCACGCTCGCCGCCCGGCTGGTCCGGCGTGCCGGTGCGCCTCTGCCCGCTCCCGCCGACGGCCTCACCCATCTCTTCCCGTCCCCCGCCATCCTGGCATCCGCCGACCTGTCGGGCCTCGGCCTCACCGGCGCCCGCGCCCGCGCCATCCTCGCGTTCGCGCGCGCCGTCGTCGACCGACGCCTCGACCTTCGCGCCTCGCCGGCCGACGTCGTCGCGGCCCTCGTTGCGCTCCCCGGCATCGGCGACTGGACCGCGCAGTACGTCGCCCTGCGCGCCCTTGGTGAGCCCGACGCGTTTCCCGCAGGCGACCTCGCGTTGCGCCGGGCCGTCGGCGGGAACCACCCCCCGTCGACGCGCGCGCTCGCAGCCCGCGCCGAAGCCTGGCGTCCCTGGCGCGGCTACGCGGTTTTCCACTTGTGGAACAAGGGAGGTTGAAATGCGCTACGACATCGTCGATTCCCCGATCGGTCCGCTGCTGCTCGCTGCCGACGACTCCGGCCTGCGGTACCTCGATTTCTTGAAGGGGCCGGGTTCGCCCCGGACACGCGTCGGCTGGACCCGCGACCCGAAGTCGGTGCGCGACGCCGCCCGACAGCTAGCCGAGTACTTCGCGAAGAAGCGCCGCGCCTTCGACCTGCCCCTCGCTCCCCAAGGGACCGCGTTCCGCCGCGCCACCTGGCGCGCGCTGGAGAGGATCCCCTACGGCGAGACCATCCGCTACGGCCAGCTAGCCTGCCGCGTCGGCAATCCCAACGCCGCCCGCGCCGTCGGCGCCGCCGTCGGCGCCAATCCTCTCGCCATCGTCATCCCCTGCCACCGCGTGATCGGAGCCGACGGCTCGCTCACCGGCTTCGGCGGCGGTTTGCCCATCAAGCGCGCCCTCCTCGAGCTGGAGGGATGGAGCGGTGGTGTGTTGCTGCGGTAGTCAGATTCCGATCATCATCGACTTCGCCACCTCGACCGCCGCATCCTCCCCGGCGAGCTGGTTCACCAGACGCAATCCGAACGCCACCGCCGTCCCCGCTCCTCGTGACGTCACGATCCGCCCGTCCTGGACCACGTCGCCGTCTCCGAGATAGCTCGCGCCGGCCGCGGTCAGCTCGTCCTTCACCGTCGCATGCGACGTCGCTCGCTTCCCCGTCAGCAGACCCAGCGCCCCCAACACCGTCGGCCCCGCGCAGATCGCTCCGATCAGCGCCCCGCGCTCCGCCGCCTCCCGCACCACCCGCCCCACCAGCGCGCTCGCCTTCAGGTTCGCCGCCCCCATCGTCCCCCCGGGCAGCACCACCGCGTCGAATGCCTGCCCGGAAACCGCTTCCAGCGTCGTGTCCGGCACGAACGTCAGCCCCCGCGCTCCCTTCGCCGGCCCCGCTCCCAACCCGGCCGTCGTCACCTCGATCTTCGCCCGCCGCAGGATCGTGATCGGCGCCGCCGCCTCCAGCTCCTCGAACCCTTCCGCCAGGACCACCAGGACCTTCGCCATGGCCCACCTCCCGCCCGGGGATTGTAGCAACGGTCCGGGGAATGTCTCGCTGCCCCTGAAGGTGCGGTCCTCTCCCCACCTCTCCCGCCGTCCTCTCCACCTCTCCCCGTCCGGTCCCGCCCTCGCCTCCGGCCACGTCCCGCAAGCCCCGGAGAAGTCTCTCGCGCTGTCACGGACCGCGCGGTTGCCGGGTCAGTTCTCTCTCGCTCTCCCCGCCAGCCGCCCCAGCCGCTCCGCCGGCAGGTTGCTCGTGTCCGCCACCCAGTACGGCGGCCGCCCCCGCGCCATCCGGTGCAGCCGCCCCAGGTACTCCCCCAACACCCCCAGCGACACCAGCACCGCCGCCGTCCCCGCGCACCCCGTGATGCAGATCGTCGCCGCCGTCCACCCCAACTCGCCCGTCCACCCCAACACCGCGAACATCGCCGCCGCCGCCAGCGCCGCCCACCCCAGCAGGTACGGCACCCTCAACGGAGAAAGGCTCGCGCTCGTGATCCCGTCCCACGCGAACCGCCGCATCCGCCCCAGGTCGTACTTCGCCTTGCCTGCCACCCGACCCGACCGGTCGAACGTCACCGACACCGCCTGCGCCCCGATCCATCCCAGATCGCCCCGCAAGAACGCCGGCCCCCCGTGCGCCGTCGCCCGCAGCAGCGCCTCCGCCACGTCCCGCCGCATCAGGTAGAAATCCCCCACGTTGCGGTGTACCGGGTGTTCCGAAATCCGCCGCAATAATCCCGTGAACGCTGCCGACGTCACCCGCTTGAACCACGGCACGTCCTGCGACCGCCGGCGCGCCAGCACCAACGCCGCTCCGCTCGAACGCTGCGCCTCGATCATCTGGGGCAGCAGGTCGGGCGGATCCTGCAGGTCCGCGTCCATCACCACGATCAGGTCCCCGTCCGCCGCCGCCAGCCCCGCCAGGATCGCCGCCTGCTGCCCGAAACTACGCGCCAGTCGCACCCCCCGCACCGGCGCCCCTTCCGCACCCAGCGCCGCGATCTTCTCCCATGTGGTGTCCCCGCTCCCGTCGTCCACCAGCACGATCTCGAAGGCCAGCCCCGCGCCCTCCAGTGCCGTCCGCACCCCCTCCACCAGCGCCTCGACGTTGGACGCCTCGTCCCGGAGCGGACTCACCACCGATAGCAACTCCGCCATCTCGGACGCCGAGTATACCCCAGGCCCCCGCGCGCAGGCGGTCGCACCGGACGTCGAGCCACTCGACCCGGTCGCGCAACCGTGATTAGTCTACGGGTTGATGATGGGCATGGAATCGATGGGCGGGGAGTTCCGGCTGGGACGGCCGTTCGGGATCCCCCTCACCATCAACAAGCTCCTCGCCGGATTCGTCGCCGTCATCTTCGGCTTCGCCTTCCTCTCCAAGGCGCCCCTCGAAGGCGCCTGGATCGTCATCCTCCTCGTCTCGGTCCTCCTGCACGAGTGGGCGCACGCGCTCACCGCGCGCGCCGCCGGCGACACCGTCCTCAAGGTAGCGCTGCACCTTTTCGGCGGCGTCACCTACCGCGCCGGCCGCGGCGGTCCCAAGGCGGACTTCCGCATCACCGCCGCCGGCCCGCTCGTGAACGTGATCGTGGCGGGCGGGGCGTGGCTGGCGCTCCGGCTCGCGGGAGCGGAGCTGCCGCACTGGGCGGCGGTGGTGCTCGCCCTCACCCTCTGGATCAACGCCGTCCTCGCCATCTTCAACCTCCTCCCCATCCACCCCATGGACGGCGGGCGCATGACCCGCATCGCACTCTCCCGCCGCGTCGGCGCCGGCCCCGGCGCCAGGATCGCCCTCGGGATCTCCTTTGCCACCCTCTTCCTCACGGGCGGCTACTTCGTCCTCACCAGCGGCGTCAACATCATCGTCATCGTCCTCCTGGTCCAGATGTTCATGCTCAACGTCACGGAGCTCCGGCAGGTCGGGACGCCGTCCACGGACGAGACTCGACTGGTCCTGGGACGATGGTGGCGCGAGCGCCGGGAGCGCGCCGCCGCGCGGCGCGCCGAGCGTGCCGCGCGCAGCGCCGCGCCGGATCTCGAGCCGAGCCCGTTCCGGCGCGCCGCCGCCATCAACCGCGATGAGGAAGTCCTTCGCGATGGTCGAAAGGTCCTCGAGAAGGCCGCGGACCGCGGCCTTGCCGCTCTCTCCCCCGAGGAACGCCGCCTCCTCATGCTCCACCGCCGCCTCATCGAGATCCGCGTCGACAGCCCCTCCGGCGACCCTTCCCCCGACGACCTCCGTCTCCTCGAAATGCACGTCCGCCTGGGCATGAGCGCCCAACTCCACTAGCCTGGATTTCCACGGAGGGGAATTCCGCTAAGAATTGAGGCGCGCGGTTCGGCGGGCCGGGTTCCGGATCCGAACCGCGGGCTTCAGCCCGCGGGCCGCCGTGGCGTCGGGCGCGGCGCCCAGAAGCGCACGATTCGGCTCTGGCAACGTGGCGTGCCGTTGACGAGCCCACCGCCCGGGCACCGCTCTGCCGTTCTGCCGCGCCGCGGAGGGGGATGCGGCGTAGCGGCATCTGCGTCCGGACGTCGCGCGGTGCTTATCGTGTATGGTGCATGTATCGGTACGGTGGTTCTTCCGTCGTATGCAGCGATCCAGCCTGGCCAGCAGTTCGCGGACCTGGGCGCACGCCGGAGATGTGCAGGATGTGGCTGGATTGTGGCCATGTCCGAGCGCGCTGGCACACCTGCGCGCATTTTTCTTGACTGCGCTCGGCGATATGATAACTGTACAGATATGGCTATAGGACAACCAAAGAGCATAAGCACATGCAGGCGGTTCTTCCTCGAGCCCAGTTCGCCCAAACAGCGGCAGTACGAGGCCCTCCGCGCCTACTTCGCCGAAGGGCGCGCCTCGGCGGAGGCCGCCCGCGCCTTCGGCTACACGACGGGTTCCTTCCAGGTGCTGTGCCATCGCTTCCGCCGCGAGAAACACCCTGCTTTCTTCCTGGCGCCACAGCCCGGCCCGCGTTCGCAACCGAAAAAGTCGGCCGCTCGCGACTTGATCGTCAAGATGCGCAAGACCAACCACTCCATCTACGAGATCAGTGAGATCCTGAAGTCGCGCGGCCAGTCCCTCAGCCCCACCGCCGTGCGCGAGGTGCTCAAGGTCGAAGGCTTCGCCGCTCTGCCTCGTCGCCTCGACGAGGAACGGCCCGATGGCCTTCTCCGCCCCACCATCGAGGCCGTCGCCGACGTCCGCCAACTCTCTCTCGCCCCTCGCCAATTCGAGACCATGTGCGGCGGCCTGTTCTTGTTCGTTCCCGGCATCGTCGCTCTCGATCTGCCGCGCCTCGCCGCGGCAGCGAGCCTCCCCGGGTCCAAGATGATCCCCGGCAGCCACGCGCTGCGCTCCATGCTGGCGCTCAAGCTCTGGTCGATCGAGCGCCGCAGTCATGTGATGCCCCATGTCGCCGACCAGGGACTGAGCCTCTTGGCGGGCCTCAACGCGATCCCCAAGCGCAGCTTCTTGTCGGAGTACTCCTCCCGCGTCGGCCACCACCAGATCGTCAAACTCCAGGCCGCCTACCACAAACAGATCGACAGCCAAGCGCTCTTCCCCGGCGAGTCGTTCAACCTCGACTTCCACTCCATCCCCTACTTCGGGGAGCACCCCGGCGTGGAGTGCCACTTCCTGGCGATGCGCAGCCGACGCCAGAAATGCGTGCTCACCTTCCTGGCGCAGGAGCTCGACGGTGGCGCCTTCTGCTACTCCAACGCCGACATCCGGAAGGGGGAGGAGTCCGAGGAGATCTTCCAGTTCATCGCTTTCTGGAAGCGCGTCCACGGCAAGCGGCCGAGCCACCTGGTCTTCGACTCGAAACTCACCACCTTGTCCAACTTGGCCCGCCTGGACAGGATGCCCATCACCTTCATGACGCTGCGGGCGCGCTCACCGAAGCTGAAGAAGGAAGCCGCCTTGATCCCTGCGTCCGCTTGGCGCCAGATCGAGCTTGAGGTCCCGACTCGGAAGTACCGCTTCCCCAAGGTCCACGAAGTGCCGCTGCGGATCGAAGATCGGAACTTCCGCCAGTTGTTCGTCAAGGACCTCGGACACGAGGAACCGACGATCCTGCTGACGAACGACCGCAAGAGCGCCAAGCAGCTCGTGACCCGCTACGCCAAGCGGATGCTCATCGAGAACGCCTTGTCCGACGCCGTCCGCTTCTTCCACATGAACGCACTCTCCTCGGCGGTCGGCATCAAGGTGGACTTCGACATGGCGCTCCTGGTGATCGCCAGCGGACTGTACCGACAACTCGCCGACAAGATGCGCGGCTACGAGGATGCGCAAGCCAAACGCATCTTCCGCGACCTCATCGACATGCCAGCCACGGTGACGATCGCCGACTCCGAGGTCTCCGTCCAGTTCCATCGTCGGGCACACCTGCCCATCATCATCGATTCCGGAGTCCTCGACTCCACCGTCAACGTGCCTTGGTGGAACGGCCTGCCACTCCGCATGCGCGCCTGACCCGTCTGGAGCCGGCCGCGGGCTGAAGCCCGCGGTTCGGATCCGGAAGTCCGGTACCCGACCGGAGCGGTGCAATTCTTAGGGGAATTCCCGTCCGTGGAAATCCAGGCTAGCCCGGATTCGGACGGCGGGAGGTGCCCCGCCCGGCGTGGTTTTCGCCCCGCGTCTCTGGTATCACCACTCCCGCATGACCCTCCGCCCCCGCTGGACCCTCGTCCCCATCGTCCTCTCCTGCACCCTCATCGCCGCCGGCGTCGTAGCCCAATCCCCCTCCCCCCCGACCCCTCCCAGTCCTGCCAGCCCCCGACCCCCGACCCCCGACCCCCTCTTGTCCCTTTTCCCCCCCACGCTGATCCTCGCAGCGAACGGGGAGGCGGATCTGACCGTCCGCGTCGCACGGCCCCCGCAGCCACCCGGCCAGCTAGTCCCCGTCGTCAACACCGCCCCCTCCGTGCTCTACGTCGCCGCCGCCGTGACGATTCCCTCCGGGCAGACGGAAGCTCACATCCGCCTCCTCGGCATCGCCCCCGGCGACGCCACGATCATCGTCAGCCTGGGCGCGGGCCCCTTGTCCGACGCGTTCTCCTGCGCGAGGGACCCCGCCCGCTGCTCCGCTTCCTCCACCGTCCACGTCGGCTACACCTCATCCGTCTCCCTCCACCAGGTCAAGGATTCCGGCACTCCCGTCTACCTCCGGGCCCTCAGCCTCTTCGGCACGTTCGCGCTCATGCTGATCGCCTGGGCGTTCTCGACGAACCGCCGCGCCATCCCCTGGCGCGTGATCGTCTGGGGCATCGGTCTCCAGGTCTTCTTCGCCCTGCTCGTGCTCAAGACCCCGTGGGGTCAGTCCGGGTTCTCCGCGGCCAACGACGCCATCGTCGCGCTGCTCGGCTTCACCAAGCAGGGCACTGCGTTCATCATGCGCAGCTTCGCCTCCGGGTCGATCCACCCGGCCCTGTCGAACATCGCGTTCGACATCCTCCCCACCATCATCTTCTTCAGCTCGCTCATGGCCGTGCTCTACCACCTCGGCGTCATGCAGCTCGTCATTCGCGGCATCGCCTGGGTCATGGCGCGCACGATGGGCACCTCCGGCGCGGAGTCCCTCTCCGCGGCCGCCAACATCTTCGTCGGCCAGACCGAAGCTCCCCTCGTCGTCAAGCCGTACCTCGAGAAGATGACCGTCTCCGAATTGCACGCCGTCATGGTCGGCGGGATGGCGACCATTGCCGGCGGCGTCATGGCCGCCTACGTCGGCATGCTCATCAACGTCTTCCCCGACGTCGCCGGCCACATGATCGCCGCGTCCGTAATGAGTGCCCCTGCTGCGCTGGTCTTCGCCAAGATCATCGTCCCCGAATCCGGCGAGCCCCTGACGCGCGGCCAGGTCAAGCTGGACGTCGCGAAGATCGACGCCAACATCATCGACTCCGCCGCCCGAGGCGCCTCCGAGGGCCTCCAGCTAGCGCTCAACGTCGGCGCCATGCTCCTCGCCTTCATCGCGCTCCTCGCCCTCCTCAACTGGGGCCTCTCCTCCCTCGGGAGCCTGTTCGGCGTTCCCGATCTCTCCCTTCAGTGGGTTCTCGGCCAGCTCCACCGTCCCCTCGCCTTCCTCATGGGCGTCCCCTGGTCCGAGTCCCAAACCGCCGGCACGCTCATGGGCGAGAAACTCGTCCTCACGGAGTTCGTCGCGTACCTCGACCTTTCCTCGGTCCTCCAGCACAACGTCGACGCGCTCTCCTACCGTTCCACGGTCATCGTGTCCTATGCACTCTGCGGCTTCGCGAACTTCGGTTCTCTCGCCATCCAGCTCGGTGGCATCGGCGGCATGGCCCCCACCCGCCGCCACGACCTCGCCCGCATCGGCCTCCGCGCCGTCCTCGCCGGCACCCTGGCCGCCTACCAGACCGGCACGATCGCCGGCATGCTCGTCTGACCCTCTTTGCGTGCTTCGCCGAAGGCGCCCTGAGCTCGTCGAAGGGGTGCCTCTTTGCGCCCCTTGGCGCGAAATGCTGAACGCCCGCCGTACTTTCCTCACCCAACGCGATGCCTCCTTGACGACATTCGCGGAGGCAGGTACTTTGTGCGAGGTGGCCGACACAATTTGGCCGGCCCCTGGGTTCGTAAGAGCCCGTGAAGACGAACGAAACCTTGCTCCCCCGGTCGGCGGAACCAACAAACCGAAGGGGCCGGAGGCTGCCCGCCGGGTCCTGCGCTCGGCCGCCCAAGATACTCCGCGGTAGCATACTTTGAGGTATCTCCCATCCGGACCTTCATCAACCGCGAAGCCGAGCTCGGGTTCCTCGAACGCGCGTGGGCGCATCCGGAGGCACAGCTCCTCGTCGTCTACGGCCGGCGTCGCGTCGGCAAGACCGCTCTCCTCCAACGCTTCGCCGAAGGGAAGCCTGCCGTCTACTACATGGCCGCCCGGCTCCCCGGTCCCCTGCAGCTCGCAGACCTCGGCCGCGCCGTCGGCCGCCACTTCGACGAACCCCTCCTGCGCGACGACGGTTTCGTCGACTGGAGCCGCTTCTTCGACTGGCTCGGCCGCCGCTCCGACCGCTTCCTCCTCGTGCTCGACGAGTTCCCCTACCTGGTCGAAGCCGACCCTGCCGTCCCCAGCCTGTGGCAGCGCGGCTGGGACCAGGCCCTGGCCCGCACCCGGGCGTGCGTCGTGCTGATGGGCTCCTCCGTGTCGATGATGGAGCGCGAAACCCTCGCCGAGCGCTCCCCGCTCTACGGCCGGCGCACCGGCCAGCTCCGCCTCCAGCCGTTCGGCTTCCGCGATGCCGCCCGTTTCCTCCCTCGCTTCTCCTTCGAGGACCAGGTCCGGGCCTACTCGATGCTCGGCGGGATCCCCTACTACCTCACCCGCTTCGACGACGCCCGGCCCCTGGCCCACAACCTGCGCACCGCTCTCCTCGAGCCGGGTGCGGTGTTGCGGGACGAGGTGGAATTCCTGTTGCGCGAGGAGTTGCAGGAGCCGCGGGTGTACTTCGCGGTGATGCAGGCGATCGCACAGGGCAAGCGCCGCTCCTCCGAGATCGCCAACGCCGTCGCGCTGCCGTACTCCAGCCTCGGGAAGTACCTCGGCGTCCTCCAGTCGCTTGACCTCGTGCGCCGCGAGGTCCCCGTCACGGAGGCCGTGCCGGAAAAGAGCAAGCGCGGCCTGTACGCCATCGTCGACCCGTACGTCGCCTTCTGGTTTCGTCACGTCTTCTCGCGTCGCAGCCTGCTCGAGGTCGGCCGGACGGCCGAGGCGGCGGCCGAGATTTCGGCCGAGCTGGACCTGTGGGCCTCCGCGGCCTACGAGGAGATCTGTCGGCAGGAGGTCCGCCGCGGGCTGTTGGACGATCCCGCCGGCGTGCGCTGGGCCGCCGTCGGTCGCTGGTGGGAGCCGGGCCACGAGCTCGATCTGGTCGCGTACGACGCCGGCCGCGGTTGCCTCCTCGTGGCCGAGTGCAAGTGGTCACGGCGTCCGGTCGGCCTCGACGTCCTGGCGCAGCTCGAACGGGCGGCCGAGCCCCTCTGCCGGTCGTTCCCCGGCGCACGCGTGCTCCGCGCCCTCTTCTCCCGTGCCGGCTTCACCGCCGACCTCGTCCGCCGAGCCGCCGGCGACCCCGACCTCGTCCTGGTCCGCGGCCTCTCCCTGTCGCCCGGAGCCGCCGCGCGTCCCCCCGGCGCCGGGCCGTCCGAGGCTCGCGAGCGCCCGGTCCCGTACGGCGCTCGCCCCCGTCGCCGCAGGCGGAGCGCATGACGCGGACCCGACGACCATCGACCGACGCCCGGATCACGGAGATCGTCCGGCGCCTCGTCGCCTGCTTCCAGCCCCGTCGCGTGATCCTCTTCGGCTCGCGCGCCCGGGGCGACGACAAGCCGAGGTCGGACATCGATCTCGCGGTCGACGCGCCGCAGGCCGGCGCCAAGGCGCTCTTCGCCTTCCAGGACAGCATCGATGCCGCGCCGCCGACGCTGTTGCGAATCGACGTCGTCCTGCTGAGCGAGGCGGGCGCCGAATTCCGTGCGCGCATCGAGCGTGAGGGCCGCGTGTTGTATGAGCACAGCGCGGCTTGAGCTGTCGCTCGACAAGCTCGGCCTGGCGCTGGACCGCCTGGACGAGGTCCTCGCGTTGCCCGGCGAGGGTCCGATGATCGATGCCACCATCCAGCGCTTCGAGTTCACGTTCGAGCTGTTCTGGAAGACGCTCAAGCGCGCGTTGGAGGAATCCGGCGAGGAACCGCGCGGCTCTCCCCGCGACGTCCTGTCCTTCGCCTGGCACGACAAGTGGCTCGAGGGCGACGAGAACCTGTGGCTGGGGATGCTCGGCGACCGGAACGTGACCTCGCACGTGTACAGCGAGGCCGACGCGCTGGAGATCTACCGCCGGATTCGCACCTACGCCGCCCCGCTCCGTCGCGCCTACGCCGACCTGCGCCGCCGCTTCCGGCTGGCCGCCTCGCCCGGCCCCTCGGGTTCCTCCCGGGTCCGCGAACCCCGCGTCCCTTGCGAAGCCCGAGCCGGCCGGGCCCCGGCGCCCTCCGCCCGCGGGACGCGCCCCCGGCCAGGTGCTGCGAGGAAACGGCGATGAGGGCAGGGATGCAGGTCGCGCGCGCGGGCGTGTCCCGCCGGTACGACCGCATCGATTGGGGACGCCGCGTGCCCTCCAGGACCCTCGAGCGTCTGCTGGCGGCGGCGAGCCGGGTCTGCGCCGGGACGCGCGGGGTCGAGCTGGCTTGGCTGCACGGGTCGGCCGTCCGCGGCGGGCGCTGTCGCGACCTCGACCTCGGCCTGGTGGTGCGCCACGGCGTCCCCGCGCCCTGGGACGTCGCCGCCGCGGTCCGTGGCCGGCTGGAGGGGTTGGACCTGCCCTCGTGGGTTCCGCGTTCGCCCGTGCCGTGGGACGTCCGCGCGCTGACCGCCGCCGGTCCGGCGTTCCTGTTCCGCGTCATCTCGACCGGTCGGTGCATCTTCGAACGTTCTGCCGGAATGCGCGTCTCCTTCGAGGCCCAGGTGATGTCCCAATGGCTCGACTTCCGGCCGGTGTGGGAGGAAGGTCTCCGTCGCGTGTTCGAGGGGCCCGTCCATGGATGGTGAACGTGCCGCGGCGGTGCTGCGCGAGCTCGACGGCGCGCTGGACCGGCTGGAGCAGTACGCGCGGGACATCGATCTCGTCCTGTTCACGACCCAGGGGGTGCACCAGGACGGCGTCCTGCGGGCGATGACGCTGGCTGGCCAGTGCGCGATCGATCTGGCGCTGATGATCATCGCCGACCGCAGGCTCGGCTCCCCGCCCACCTACAGGGAGGCGTTCCTGGCCTTGGCGCGGGCCCGCATCATCCCGCGGGAGTCGGAGCAGCCCCTCGCGCAGTGGGCTTCCATCCGCAACGTGATCGTCCATCTGTACACGAAGCTCGACCTGGAGGAGTTGCATCGCGCGTACACCGCGCGCACCGGCGTGCTGCGGAAGTTCCGGACCACGGCGGCCTCCCTCCTCGCCGCGTCCGCTCCGCCCTCCGGAGCTCCCGGCAAGTCCGGCCCCTCGTCCGTCGCCGAGGCGCCCGTCCCGTACCGTCGCGCTCGTCCCCTTCGTCCGCGTCCCCGGCCCCGGACCAGGAACCAATGACCAAGAACCAACAACTTCTCCCCCCCGCTCGCGTCGAAGCCCCGTCGACTCACGACTCTTGACTCCTGACTCTGGACTCCCCCCCCCCCCCCCTCCCTCCCCCCCCCGCTCTCCGCCGCGCCGTCGCGCGGCTGTGCGTCGAGCACGGCGTCCGCGCACTCTATGCCTTCGGCTCGCGCGAGCCGCAGGCGTGGCGGCTCCTGGGCGGCGCGCGGGCGCGTGGGTCGAGCGACCTGGACCTCGGCGTTCTTTGGCTCGCGCCGCGCGCCCCGCGCGGATTCGAGGTCTGCGCGAAGCTGGAAGACGGCTTGTGTTCCCGTCTTCGCGGCGTGCGGCTCGACCTGGTCGAGCTGGACAGGGCAGGGACCTTCCTCAAGTCCGCGGCGCTCAAGGGCGAGCGCCTCTATGCCGCCGACGACCGCGAGCTGGACGCCTACGAGGAGCTGATCTGGGCGATGGAGGGCGACCTGTTGCCGATCCACCGTGAGACCCTGCGCGAGCTGGTGGACCTCATCCGCGTGGAGGCCGGCCGTTGATCCAGCGCCCGATCGATCCGGTCCGCGTCGAAGCGCATCTGGCGGCGGCCCAGCGTTGTCTCGCGCAGCTCGAGACGATGGCCGGGCTTCCTCCCGAGCGGTTCGACGACGAGAAAGACTTCCTCACCGCGTTGATGGCTCGGGCCCTCTTGCGCGAGGGCCTCGAGAGCCTGCTGTCCATCGGTCGCCACGTCCTGGCGCGGCGTTATCGGGTCGCGGTCACCGAGTACCGCGAGGTGGCGGTGCAGCTCAACCGGTTGGGTGCGATTCCGGCCGCGTTGCGCGACGATTTCGTTTCGCTCGCGCGCCTGCGCAACCTCCTGACCCATGCCTACCTGGCGGTGTCGCCTTCCGAGCTGCACGAGGTCGTGGCCCACCGGCTCTCGCTGTTGCGCCGGCTGCTCGACGCGTTGGTGACGGCGGCGGGTCTGGGCCCGTTCCCTTCCGGTGCGGGTCCGGCGTCCACCGCCGGCGAGAAGCGCGTGCGCTACCGCAAGACCCTGACCGGAGGCCGAACCCCGGCCGACGCTCGCAAGTCCACGGAAAAACCCTCTCCCCGCCCGGCCGGCGCCACGAAAGCCCGACGATGATCGCCATGGCTCCCCACTCCCAGCTCCCGACTCCCGACTCATGACTGGAACCAACAACTTCTCCCCTGTCCGGACCAAGTACCAAGAACCAATGACCCTCCCCCTCCCCCTCCCCTCCCTCGCCCGCCGCTTCGGCCTGCGGCTCGTGGTGCAATTCGGTTCCACGGTCACCGGGCGAGCGAACGAGGACTCGGACTTCGACGTCGCGGTGTGGACCTCCCGAGCGAGGAAGGCGCGCACCCTGGAGTGGTCCTGCCGTCTGGCCGCCCGGCTCGAGGCGGCGCTGGCGCCTCGGCGGGAGCTCGACCTCGTCCTGCTGAACGGGGCCGACCCCCTGTTGTTGTTCATGGTCGCGCGCGACGGCGTGCCGCTCTGGCAGGCGACGCCGACCACGTGGGCCGAGTTCTCCTCCTATGCGGCGCGGCGGTTCGACGACACGGCGAAGTTCCGCGCGTCCCGCCGCCGGTGGCTGGAGGCCCAGCTTGCCTGAGGCGAGTCGCTCCGCCCTCCTGCAGCGCAAGCTGGAACTGCTGGCGGGGTTCCTGGCCGAGCTCGAGCCGCTGGTGCGGCCGGGCCGGCAGCCGGGGGGGAACCTCGAGCGTCGAGCGATGGAGCGATTGGTGCAAGTCGTGGTCGAGGCGGCCATCGACGTGAACGGGTTGTTGTTGGCGGCTCGGTCGTTGCCGCCGCCGGGCAGTGCGCGCGAGTCCTTCGTGTCGGTGCGGGATGCGGGCCTTCTCCCGAAAAACGTCGCGGAACGCTTCATCCTCTCCTACGTCGGGCTGCGGAACCGCATCGTGCACGACTACGACACGCTCGACCCGTCGCTGGTGGCCCGCGCCGCCTCGCGCCTGCTTTCCGATGCCCGCGCTTACGCCCGGGCCGTCGCGTCGCACCTCGACGACGACCACGGCCCGTCCCGGGCCCGGGAGCCCCGCGTCCCCTACCGTCGCACCCCGTCCCCCCGTCTCCGTTCCCCTGTCCGGACCAAGAACCAATGACCAGTAACTCCCCGCCGCCCATCTCGAAGCTCCGTCGACTCACGACTCATGACTCTCGACTCACGACTGCAGCCTCACGCCTGCCCCCCGCCCCCGACCCGCCCCCCGCGGACGATCCGCGTATTCGCGAGGTCGTTCGCCGGGTTGTGGCATTCCTCCGCCCCCGTCGCGTCATCCTGTTCGGGTCCCGCGCCCGCGGCGACTGCGATCGGTTCTCCGATATCGACCTCGCCGTGGACGTCGAGCCCGTCCCCTCCGCGGCCTGGTGCGAGCTGGTCGATGACCTCGAATCGCATCCCCCCACGCTGCTCGATGTGGACCTGGTCTTCCTCTCCAGGCTGGACGCTTCCTGGCGCGAGCGGATCGACCGGCAGGGCATCGTGCTCTATGGCGACTGAACGCCTCGAAACCTCGCTCGACAACCTGGATCGGGCGCTGTCCCAGCTCGAACGCGCCCTCGCCCAACCCGCGCCCAGCGACCTCGAGATCGACGGCACGATCCAGCGCTTCGAGTTTTCCGTCGAGCTGTTCTGGAAGACGCTGCGCCGCGCGCTGATCGAGGAGCGTCGGGTCGCGGAGAGCCCGCGTCAGGCGATAGCCGGGGCGTGGCGCATGGGCTGGCTGGAGGACGACGAAGCGTTGTGGATGCGGATGCTCGACGACCGCAACGTCACCTCGCACGTGTACCGCGAGTCGGCGGCGCGCGAGGTCTTCGGCCGGACCGCCGGGTATGCGCGAGCGATGCGCGCGGCCCATGCCGTCCTCCTGGCCCGTTTCCGCCCGAACCAGGCTCGCGAGGCCCCCGCTGCGCCCCACGGCGCCTCGACCGCCCCGGCCAGAACCCGCAAGGCGCCCTCGAAGCCCCGCCGCCCCGTGCCCCCCGCCGCACACGGCCGCAGGAGCGGCAAGCGATGACCCGCAACTCATGACTCCCCGTCACGACTCATGACTCTTGACTCACCACGAGCCCTCATCACCGGCCAGGACGGCAGCTACCTCGCCCGGCAAATGCTCGGCTGGTCGAGGGGATCGGCACGAACGGCTGCAAGGACTCCGGGAAGCGTGAAGGCTGAAGTCGGGCTATCCTGAGCGGGGGAGAGCTCGAGATCAGCAGTGAGGGGTCTTCGTCGCTCGCGACGCCCGGTGCCTCGGGAGGTCCGCTCCGTCTACCAGACCGTGGTGAGCGTCGTCGCGTGAGTCCGAACCTCCGTCGCATCTCCGCGCCCGAGTTGCTGCGGGTCCCGTTCGTCACGCTCTCGAATACCCCATGATTCCTATCGTTTGTGATCCAGTCCGACGAACAACGACAAGCCGCTGCTCTCTCCGAGGAGGAGGATGCCGCCTGGACGTTCGGCGGTCCACCTGGGGCCGTGCCGCGCGGCCGTCGCGGCCGGAGAAATGCTGAACCATCGCCGAGTTTTTCGCACCCAACGAGGCGCCTCCTTGACGGTGATCCAGGAGGCGCGTACCGTGCGCAAGGTGGCCGACAGTTTTGGCTGGCCCCTGGGTTCGCAAGGGCCCGTGAAGACGAACGAAATGTTCCCATCGATGTCGGTGTTGCAGAACAACCGAAGGGGCCGGAGGCCGGCTGGATCCAGGTCGCGGTTGCGAAGTGGATAGCCCCCTGACCAAGAACCAATGACCATCACCCCCCCCCTCCCCCCCTGGCTCCGCCCCGACGAAGTCTCGCGGCTGACCCGCTTCGCCGAGGGGCTGCGCGCCATCGTGCCCAAGCCCCACCTCGTCAAACTCTGCCTCTACGGCTCCCGCGCGCGCGGCGCGTGATGACGATGGCCGACTACGCGCTCGCCCAGGGCATCTTCGAAGAGGCGGTCTCGAGCGCCTACTACTCCGCGCACCATTCCGCCCGTGCGCTCCTCTTCTCCCTCGGCCTCGAGGTCCGCAGCCACGACGGGTTGCGCAGCCTGTTGGGCGAGCACTTCGTGCGCGACGGCCGGCTGCCGCGGGACACGACGAGCAAGCTGGGGGACCTGTTCGTCGGGCGCCTCGAGGCCGACTACGGCACCCACGTCCGGTTCTCCCGCGAGCGGGCCGAGACCTCGGTGATCTGGTCGAAAGAATTCGTCGAGGCCGCCGCACGCATCCTGGCGCCCTTTCTGACGCCCGCCGCGCGTCCCTTCCGTCGCCTTCCTCTTCGTGGTCGTGCGCGTGCTCGCGGGACGGATGCGGCTTGCATCGTCGCCACGCGTGGCGAGAAGACCTGTTCGTCCGCCCAACTTCGCGCCGCGGTCCGGAGGTCGGCGATGGCGGGTCTGGTGAAGCCGGTCGGAGGGTGATGATGGCCGAACGCGAATTGCCTCACACGGGCATCACCGAGGACGAAATCGTGGCGGCCCTTCGTCGCATGCGCCCCGCGGCCCGCCGTCGCGTGCTCGCCCGGCTGGCCCGCGCGTCGTCTGTCGCCCCACCGCACCCCTCGCCGGCACCCCGGAGGCGGCCCCGGTCGCCCGACGACGAACTCCGCCAGGCGATCGCGGCGAGCGCCGGAGTGCTGCAGCTCACCGAAGATCCCGTCGAGTGGCAACGGCGCGTCAGGGCCGAATGGGATGACCGGTAGCCGTGGCGTTTCTTCCGGACCAAGAACCAATGACCAACAACCCCCACCTTCTCCCCGCTGTCGTTGAGGATGGGCTATCGTCCGTGGGGAGGGCGAGATGAAGTGGGGAAGGCAGTCATGAGGTTGAGCTACGCGGTCGCGATCGTTCCTCGGCAGGATGGCCCTTCGTTCGTGGGGAGGATGAAATGAGCGAGGTCGTGTTCTTGATCGAGGAAGCTGCCGAGGGCGGGTACTCCGCTCGGGCGGTCGGCGAGTCGATCTTCACCGAAGCCGACAGCCTGGACGAGTTGCGCGTGCAGGTCCGGGACGCCGTGCGCTGCCACTTCGACGAAGGCCGCCGTCCGTCGCTGATCCGGCTGCACTTCGTCCGGGACGAGGTAATCGCTGCGTGAAGATCCCGCGCGACCTGTCCGGGGAGGACTTGGCGAAGGCCCTCGCGGCCTTCGGCTACCAGGTGACGAGGCAGGCCGGAAGTCACATGCGGCTGACCACGGCCCTCAACGGCGAGCACCACGTGACAATTCCTCGGCACGACTCGCTTCGTCTCGGAACGCTGGCCGGTGTCCTGGCGGATGTTGCGGCGCACGTCGGTCTGGCGCGTGAAGAGCTGGTTTCGCGCCTGTTCGGGGAGAAGCCGTGACTTCAACGCCGCCGTTGGCAGCCGTGGTCAGTCGTGCTTCGCTGACCTCTTCATCCCCGTCGACTCACGACTCACGACTCATGACTGGAACCAACAACTTCTCCCCCGTCCGGACCAACAACCAACAACCAAGAACCAATGACCAACACCCCCCAACTCCCCCGCCGCGCCCGCCGTCTCCCCCCCCGTCCTGCCTGGCTCACCCCGGCGGAGCAGAGCCGCCTCGACCGGTTCAGGATCCGGGTTCGTGAAGCGTTCGGCCGGGAGCTGTTGGACCTCCGCCTGTTCGGTTCGCGCGCCCGGGGCGAGGGCCACCCCGAGTCCGACCTCGACGTCCTGGTCGTGTTGCAGACCCGCGACGGGGACCGCTGGGATCGCGTGCTCGACCTCGAGAACGAGATCTTCGTCGAGGACGGCTATCCGCTCCAGGGGCAGATCTCGCCCCGCGTGCTCTCTCGCGCCCAGTGGAAGTTTCTCGTCGACCGCGAACGCCTCCTCGCCCGCGAGATCCAGGCCCAGGGGATCCCGCTGTGAACGCCGCCAACCGCCTCGCCAACGCTCGCGACGAGCTCGAGCGCGCTCGGCGCACGCTCCGCGGCGCCGAGCTGATGTTGCGTGAGGGCATCCCCGAAGAAGCCGTCTCCAGCGCCTATTATGCCGGCCACCACGCGGCGCGTGCGCTGTTGTTCTCCGTGGGGCTCGAGGTGCGCAGCCACGAAGGCTTGAGGAACCGGATCGGGGAGTTCTTCGGCCGCAAAGGCACGCTGTCGCCGGCCCTCGTCCACGGGCTCAAGAAGGCGTACGAGGCGCGACTCGATGCCGACTACGAGGTCTCCGTCCAATTCACCGCCGACCAGGCCGCGGGGTGGGTGGCGTGGGCCCGCGACTTCGTTGCCGCGGCCGACGTCTTGCTGGCCCCTTCGCTGACCCCGCCCGCTGATGGCGGCGCGTCGAAGGCGGGCGAGACGCGCGTCGCCTACCGTCCTTCCATCAGCCCAGCGCCAGTTCCTTCGACAACATCAGGGCGGGCCCGCAAGTCCTCCCCGAAGCCCCGTCGCGCCCCCCGTCCCCGTTCCCTTGCGCGGACCAAGAACCAATGACCAAGTACCAACAACTCCTCCCCGTCGACTCTCGACTCATGACTCATGACTCATGACTCCCCCATGACTTCCCCGACTTCCCCCAAACGAGCCCTGATCACCGGCATCACCGGCCAGGACGGCAGCTACCTCGCCGAGCTCCTCCTCGCCAAGGGCTACGACGTCGTCGGCATCAAGCGCCGCTCCTCCTCCCTCAACACCGAGCGCGTCGACCACATCTACGAAGATCCCCACGTCGACGCCCGGAAGTTCTCGCTCGTCTACGGCGACCTCGGCGACGCCTCCGCCTTGGCCCGCATTCTGCGCGACGTGAAGCCCGACGAGATCTACAACCTCGCCGCCCAGAGCCACGTGGCCGTCTCCTTCGAGATCCCCGAGTACACCGGCGATATCTGCGGCCTCGGCGCCGTCCGCCTCCTCGAGGCCATCCGCGAGGCCGGTGCCGAGAAGCGCACGCGCTTCTACCAGGCCTCCTCCTCCGAGCTGTTCGGAAAAGTCCGCGAGACCCCGCAGCGCGAGACGACGCCCTTCTACCCGCGTTCTCCCTATGCCGCCGCGAAGGCGTATGCGTTCTACATCACGGTCAACTACCGCGAGGCGTACGGCATCTTCGCGGTGAACGGCATCCTCTTCAACCACGAGTCCCCCCGTCGCGGCGAGACCTTCGTCACCCGCAAGATCACGCGCGCCGCGGCGCGCATCAAGTACGGGCTCCAGGCGCGGGTTTTCCTCGGCAATCTCTCCGCCAGGCGCGACTGGGGTTTCGCCGGCGACTACGTCGACGCCATGTGGCGCATGCTGCAGCAGCCCGAGCCCGAGGATTACGTCGTCGCCACCGGCGAGCAGCATGCCGTTCGCGACTTCTGTTCCTTCGCCTTCGCCGAGGCCGGTCTGCCGCTCGAGTGGCGTGGCTCCGGCCTCTCCGAAGAGGGCGTCTCGCGTTCCGACGGCCGCGTCCTCGTTGCCGTCGATCCCCGCTACTTCCGTCCCACCGAGGTCGAGACCCTCCTGGGCGATGCCTCCAAGGCCCGCGAGAAGCTCGGGTGGACGCCCAGCCTTTCCTTCGCCGACCTCGTGAAGGGCATGGTCCGTTCCGACCTCGAGTTGACCCGCCGGTTGGTCGAGGGCATCGGGACCAACGGCTGCAAGGACTCCGGGAAGCGTGAAGGCTGAAATCGGGTTATCCTGAGTGGGGGAGAGCTCGAGACGAGCGATGTCGTGTTCGTTGTCGAAGAGGCTGCGGAAGGAAGTGGACGATGGCTGTCTGTCGAAGTGAGGGGCTGGCGGTTGACTTGAGCGCCGAGCAGGTGATCGCGGCGGTCAAGCGCATGAAGCTCGCGGATCGGCGCGAGTTCATCGAGGATCTCCTTGCGGCGACGAGTCCCGACTACTTGGCGAGCATCCGAGAGGCTCGTGCCGACCGGCGGGCCGGTCGCGTGAAGCCGGTGCATGAGGTGTTCCGGCAGTGAACTCCGGCTTTCGCGTCCTGGTGACCCGTCGCGCGGAGCGCGACATCGCCGATCTCGATCCGGTTGCCCGACGACGGGTTCAGGCGGCTCTGCTCGATCTTGAGCGGGAACCGACCGCTCGCGCTCGGAAGCTCACGTCGTCGGAGCTGGGACAGTATCGGGTTCGCGTCGGCGACTGGCGCTTGGTCTTCGACCTCGAGGGCCGCGACGTCGTCGTCCTCCGCGTGGGCCATCGTCGCGAGATCTACCGTCGTGGATGAATCGTCTGGCTCGAACGGAAGCCGGCAGGTCGGTGTTCCCGACCCCCAGCCCGGCCCTCGGCCGGGCTTTGTTGCCCAGCCGGCGGCTTGAGCCGCCGGCCATCCGCCGTTTGACCGGGGCCGAGGCCGCGGCCGTTCCCCACCAAGAACCAATAACCAATGACCAATAACTTCTTCTCGACTCGTCGCTTCACCGTCACCGGAGGCAAGGGCTTCCTCGGCACCCACCTCGTGCGCAAGCTGCGCGAGCGCGGGGCCGGCCACGTCGCGATCGCCGATCGTCCCGAGTTCGACCTCACGCGTCTCGAGGACGTCCGCCGGCTCTACGACGAGACGACGCCCGACGTCGTGATCCACCTCGCCGCCGTCGTTGGCGGGATCGGCGCCAACCGCGAGAATCCCGGAAAGTACTTCTACGACAACCTCATGATGGGTGTGCAGCTCATCCACGAGGCGCACCTGCGGAAGCTCGAGAAGTTCGTGGCGCTCGGCACCATCTGTGCCTACCCCAAGTTCACCCCTGTCCCGTTCCGCGAGGACGACCTGTGGAACGGGTATCCCGAGGAGACGAACGCGCCGTACGGGCTGGCCAAGAAGATGCTTCTGGTGCAGTGCCAGGCGTACCGGCAGCAGTACGGTTTCCACGGGATCTTCCTCTTGCCGGTCAACCTCTATGGCCCGGGGGACAACTTCGACCCGAGCAGCTCGCACGTCATCCCGGCGTTGATCAAGAAGCTCGTGGACGCGGTGGGCTCCGGCGCGACCGAGGTGGAGATCTGGGGTACGGGCGAAGCCTCGCGCGAGTTCCTCTACGTCGAGGACGCCGCGGAGGGCATTCTCCTTGCGACCGAGCGTTACGACGACCCCGCCCCCGTGAACCTCGGCGCCGGCTTCGAGCTCAAGATCGGCGACCTCGCCCGCAAGCTGGCGAAGATCTGCGGCTTCCAAGGCACCCTCCGCTTCAACCCCCAATACCCCGACGGCCAGCCCAGACGCATGCTCGACACCTCCCGCGCCCACGAGAGATTCGGCTTTGTCGCGGGGACGGGGTTTGATGAGGGGCTGAGTAGGACGGTGGAGTGGTGGAGGGACCGGGTGCGGAACGGGCCGACGGGTGGACGGTAGCAGAAGCCTGATGACGGAATGGAACTTCGACCGGCTCGCACCGGCGGAGGATACCCGGTGACCGAAAGCCACGACGCACCGTCGGCTGACGGCGCTTCCCCGCGACTGTATCCGATCGTGAAGCGGTTGGCTGATGTCCACCTCTCGCTCGTCGCCCTTGTCGGCGCCGCCCCGGTGATGGTTCTTGCAGCTGCCGCGATCAAGCTGACCTCGAAGGGCCCCGTTCTCTACCGAGGCGTCCGTGCCGGCAAAGCCGGACAACCGTTCGAAATGTTGAAGTTTCGCACGATGGTTGCGGCTGCAGACCGCCTTGGTGGACCCTCGACGTCCGACAGCGACCCGCGCGTCACTGCTGTCGGCGCCGTGCTGCGTCGGTTCAAACTCGACGAATTGCCCCAACTCATCAACGTTCTCCGCGGGGAAATGAGCGTGGTGGGACCCCGACCGGAAGTGCTTCGATACGTCTCGCGGTACACCGAGAGCGAAAGGGCGATCCTGGGCGTCAGACCGGGGATCACGGACTGGGCATCGATCTGGAATTCCGCCGAGGGAGAGGTACTGTCGCGTTTTCCGGATCCCGACCGGGCGTACGAGGAAGTCATTCGCCCGACGAAGCTTGCACTCCAGCTCAAGTACGTCCGCGAGATGTCGGCCCTGGCGGATCTCAAGATCGTTGTTGGCACGGCCCGCAAACTGCTCGACCGCGGGTGGTTGCCCCGGGAACTGCGAGCCTATGGCCGGCTGCAAGACGCGGAACCACTGCGAGGTGCGGAATGAGTGCGCGAGTCCGGTTTGTCAACGCTGGGAAGCTCTACTCGCAGCTCAAGGACGAGTTGGACGCGGCCTACTTCGACGTCATGACGCATGGCGACCTGATCGATAGGAGGCACCTGCGATCCTTCGAGCAGCACTTGGCAGAGTTTGTTGGAACGAAGTACGCCGTCGGCCTCAACAGCGGCTATGATGCCCTTCACGTTTCGCTTCGCGCGGCCGGCGTAGGACCCGGCCACGAGGTCATCGTTCCGGCTCACACGTTCGTCGCCACGGCCTCCGCCGTGGTGAATGTCGGGGCGCGTCCCGTACTGGTCGATGTCGGGGCGGATTTCAACATCGACGTCGGCAAGGTGGAGGAGGCCGTGACGCCCCGAACGAAGGCGATCATCCCGGTCCACCTCAGTGGCACGATGGCGGACATGCCGAGTGTCATGAAGCTCGCCGAGCGGCATGGGCTTGCCGTCGTCGAAGACGCCTGTCAGAGCCTGGGGGCGAGCGTCGACGGCCGGCGTGCCGGTTCGTGGGGTCTGACCGGCTGCTGGAGCTTCTACCCTTTCAAGATCCTGGGCGGATACGGCGACGGTGGCGCGATCACCACGAACGACGAGGCTGTCGCACGCTTCGCACGGCGAATTCGTTACAATGGCGAGGACCGGGAGACGGGCGAGTACCACGGGCACGGCTTCACCTGTCTCCTGGATAACCTCCAGGCGGCCTTCCTGGATGTGAAACTCCGCCACCTTCCGGACTGGATCCGGCGGAGGAAGGCGCTCGCAGCGCGATATCGCGCGGGTCTCGAGGGGATCCCGGGGCTCCTGTTGCCGCACTACGCCGATCCGCGGTTCGACCACGTCTACCAGAACTACACCGTCCGGTCGGACCGCGGGGAGGCTTTCTCCGCCCACCTTCGGGAGCACGGAGTGGAGGTACTGACGCAGTGGCGGAAACCCTACTACCGACACTCGGCCCTGCTGCTCGAGGATCGCGGGTTCCCTGTGACCGAGGCGATCAGCAGGGAGGTCTGCTCGCTGCCCATGGCGGTCGAGCTGGACGACGCCGAAGTCGACTTCGTCATTCGGACGGTGCGTTCGTTCTACGGGCTCGAGGCGGCGGAGTAGGGGGCCCGGACTGTAGTGCCCCGCGGCGGGGATCATGAAGAGCTTGTCGCACATCACAGAGAGCTTCACCGAGTCGGTGATCCGGGAGATGACGCGGAGCTGCGACGCCGCCGGTGGTTACAACCTGTCGCAGGGGTTCCCGGACTTCGAGTGTCCCGACGAGCTGAAGGAGGCGGCGATCAGGGCGATCCGCGATGGCCGCAACCAGTATCCCGTGACGTTCGGCGAGCCGGAACTGCGAGCGGCCGTCTGCGCGAAGGCGGCCCGCTACAACGGGCTCGTGGCCGACCCCGGGACCGACGTGACGGTCACGTGCGGCGCCACCGAAGCGATGATCGCCACGATGAAGGCGTTGATCAACCCAGGAGACGAGATTGTCGTCTTCGAGCCGTTCTACGAGAATTACGGACCCGACGCCATCCTGTCCGGGGCGACCCCGCGGTTCGTGCCGCTCCGCGGTCCGGACTGGAGCTTCGACGGCGACCAGCTGGCTGCCGCGTTCGGCCCGCGGACCAAGGCGATCGTGGTCAACACGCCGAACAACCCCACCGGCAAGGTGTTCACGCGACAGGAGCTGGACCAGATTGCCCAGCTGTGCCTGAAATGGGATGCAGTCGCGGTAACCGACGAGATCTACGAGCACATTCTGTACGACGGGGCACGCCATGTGTCCATGGCGACCCTGCCGGGCATGGCCGATCGGACGGTCACGATCAACTCGATCTCGAAGTCGTACTCGGTCACCGGCTGGCGTGTCGGCTGGGCGATCGCCGCGCGGCGACTGACGGAGCGGATTCGCAAGGTCCATGATTTCCTGACCGTTGGTGCGCCCACGCCGTTTCAACACGCGGCCGTCGTGGCCCTCGGGTTTCCCGATGCCTACTACGAAGCCCTGTGCCGACGATATGCGGAAGCGCGTACCTTCCTGATCGACGTCCTGGAACGGGCGGGATTTCGATGCGCCGCTCCCCGGGGCGCGTACTACGTGATGGCGGACTACGGAGCGCTTGCCGAGCGCCTCGGGGCATCGGACGACACCTCGTTCTCCCGCCGACTGATCGAGACGACCCGCGTCGCGACCGTGCCGGGTTCGTCGTTCTATTCGCGAGCGGGGAACCGGACGGGCCAGGTCCGGTTTTGTTTTTGCAAGCGCTGGGAGACGTTGCGCGCGGTACGGGATTCCTTTCGCGAACGACTGCTTCCCGGCGGCGAATGACGGCTGCGGTTGAGCGAAGGGACGGCGGAGACGGAGCGGGCAAGTGTGTGGAATCTGCGGCGTGCTCGGGACGGCTAGTCCGGCGACCCTCGGGGCGCTGGAGAGACTGAACGGCGCCCTGCTGCACCGCGGGCCGGACGACGAAGGAGTCTGGGCCGACGGTCCCGCAGGCGTTGCGCTCGGGCACCGGCGGCTTGCAATCGTCGATCTCACCCCCACGGGCCGGCAACCGATGATCTCGAGTTCAGGCCGATTTGTCCTGGCGTTCAACGGGGAGATCTACAACTTCCGCGAGTTGCAGCGCGAGCTGGCGTCGGCTGGCCAGGTCTTTCGCGGGACGTCGGACACGGAGGTGCTGCTGGCCGCATTCGAGGTGTGGGGGATGACGGAGGCGCTGCGGCGGGCGAACGGCATGTTCGCCGGCGCGCTGTGGGACCGCAGGGGGCGGCGGCTGTTCCTGTTCCGGGATCGCCTGGGGGTGAAACCGCTGTACTACCTCTGGGCCCGGGGATCGTTGTGGTTCTCGTCCGAAATGACGGTCCCGTTCGCAGGGCTTTCGCGGCGCACGGTCGACCGCGTTGCGTTGGCCCAGTACTTCCGCCACAACTGCGTGCCGGCGCCCCGGTCGATCTACGAGGGGGTCTTCAAGCTCATGCCGGGGACCTTGGCGTTCGCGACGCGTGACGACGCGAGCCGGGGTGAGTTCGGAGGCGAGCTGCTCTACTGGAATGTGGTGGACGAAGCGGGGCGGGCGGCTTCCCGGAAGGAGCGACCCCGCTCGCAGGAGGAAGCGACCGAGTTGCTGGACGATGTGCTGCGCAGATCCGTGGCGCAGCACATGATCTCCGATGTCCCACTGGGCGCTTTTCTGTCCGGGGGGATCGATTCGTCGCTCCTCGTCTCGTACATGCAGCGGGAGTCCACACAAAGGGTCCGCACGTTCACGATCGGCTTCCCGGAGCGCGACCACGACGAGGCCGTCATCGCGGAGCAGGTGGCGAAGTGCCTCGGGACCGAACACACCACATTCTACGTCAGCGAACACGACGCCGCCGCGACCGTTCCGCGACTTCCCGCGATGTTCGGAGAGCCCTTTGCAGATGCGTCCCAGGTGCCGACTTTCCTGGTCTCGCAACTGACCCGGCAGGCCGTTACGGTCGCGATGTCCGGTGACGCGGGCGACGAGCTGTTCGGTGGCTACCGGCACCACTGGGCGGCGGCGAAGCTCGAGCGGTGGGCTGGGAGGTTTCCTGCGGCGGTGGCGGCAGGCGCCGTCGGGGCGGCGAATGCCGGTCCCGTTCGGCGAATTGTCCGCCGCGCCCTGGGGGATCGCGGGGTCCAGCGGCTCAGCGTCGCGGCTCGACTGCTTGCCGGAGCCGAGCGGGAGAACGTGGCCGGGGCATTGGACGTGGAAGGACTGTGGGCGGAAGCGCTGCTGGATGCCGCGGCGGGAGCGACCCGGGTCGGCCGACCGGCCTGGGGTGACCGCCTTGCCGACCGCTTGATGCACGACGACCTCGTGTTCTTCCTTCCCGACGATGTACTGGTGAAGGTTGACCGGGCGAGCATGGCGACATCGCTAGAGGTGCGGGCGCCGTTCGCTGACGATTGGCACGTGCTGGAGGCCGCGTGGATGACCCCCGTGGAATTCAAGGTGGGACCGGAAGGCGGGAAGCTGGTGCTCAAGAGGCTACTGTCCCGTTTTGTGCCGCTTTCGGTCGTGAGACGCGAGAAGCACGGGTTCACCGTTCCCTTGCTCCCGTGGCTGAACGGCGAGCTGCGCGACTGGGTGGGGGACGTGGCCAGCAGCAGCGCCGTCCGGGCGGGCGGGATGCTTCGCTGGGATCCTGTCCGGGAAGCGCGCGAGGGGACCGCGAGGGGCGAGGACGCGAGCGCGGCGCGATTGTGGACGATCTGTCTCTTCCAGTCGTGGCTCGCGGACCTGCATTCCCGCGTTGTTGCCGAGCGAGTGCAGGAGTGATTCGGACGCCGTGACGGGTGGACCGTTGGTCGGATCGCATCAGACAGGGCTCGGATGGGCGTCGGCCGTCGCGGGTTTCCACTCGAGGCGGCCGCTGGTCGAGCCGGACTTTTCACGCCCCGCGGCGCTCGTGGGGGCCTGTGCCCTCCTTCTCCACTCCGTGTTCCTGTTGGCGTCGACGTCGACCTTGCACGTGCAGACCAACCTTATCCTCCAGCTTGCGCTGGTGGTCGTCTTCGCGTGGTGGTCCGTGCGGACGACGGGAAGCTACATGGGCGCCCCCTTGCTGCTTGTGGCGGCGCTGTACATCTGGCACTCGCCGTTTCTGACGGGCTACTTCCTCAAGCTCTCCGTGTTCCAGCGAGACCCGACGCGCGACCTTGCCGTGGGCGGGTCCTATGCGCCGAACGCGGTTGCTCTGATTGGACTGTGCCTGGGCATGACGGTCCTCGGCTGCCTGATTGCCTTCGTGCGCGAGGCCACTCGAAAGATGCAGGAGCGGCATCCGCAGCGCTTGCCGGAGACGTGGGTGTCGGGAGCGGAATTCGGCGGTGGCGTCGTCCGCCGCACGATCTGGGTGCTGTTCTTCGTGTTCGCCGCGTTCACGCTGGCGTACTTCTACTATGAAGGAAGCCGGGCGTTCCGGCTGGAGTACATCGAGCTGTATCGTGATCCCTCCGAGTCCTTTCTGAGCCGGGCTTACTTCCGCACGCAGTTCGGGTGGATCACGCTTGTGTTGTGCACGCTGAGTGTCGCTGCGTCGTGGAGCCAGCGGGCCGCCGTCGCCGTAAGCGTCCTGGGGATCGCGTTGTTGCAGCTCATGATGGGAGCACGGAGCCTTCCGTTCCTTGCTGTTGTTGCGGTAGGGGTCTGTTACGACCACTTCGTGCGGCGGATTCGCCTTGTTCTCATCGTGGGCGTCTGCGTGGGGCTGCTCGCGTTCAGCAGCGTGATTGTGCAATCGCGCGAGTCCGGCCTGGGGACCAATGTGTTCAGTGGCGAAGGCGCGCCGCACGAGGCCAGCGCTTGGCAGGGTTTGTGGGAGATCAGCGCGTCGGTGAACACCGTCGTCCGGACGATGTACTTCTGTGCGCATGACGGGTTCGCCTACGGACTGTCGATCGGGGACGCCGTGGTCTACGTCGTGCCGCGCGAGGTGATCCGTTTCGTCTTCGGCGGTGATACGGGGATCACCGCTCCGGGCGACTGGCTGGTAGAGAACTCCCGCGACATCCGGAAGGGGGGGGGCTTCGGCTTCTCGGCGGTCGCCGAAGCGTACTACAACTTCGGATACTATGGCTGCCTGCTCTTCCTTCCGCTCGGCTGGCTGGTCGCACGCTCGTACTATCGGTGGGTGCTGCGGGGCGACGGCTTCTCGTTTCTCCAGTCGATGAACGTGGCCATCGTGTTTACCCTCAACATGCGGAACCAGCTCGGAAGCTACATGCGCGTTCTCGTCTACGCCGCGGCCATGATCGCGGTGTTTCGCCGCATCGCGGCCGGCTGGCGCCTGGTGCAGGATCCCGGCACGAGGGTGGAGGCGGGAGCGGCGCGGTGAGGTCGAGCGTGGGGCTGCATCTCCCGGCGGGTCCACGCGTCGGCCGGGGAACACGGGGGAACGGGTGAGGGCGTGCGGGTAACGTGTGTCATCGACAACTTGGCGTCCGGAGGCGCCCAGCGGCAGATGGTGGCGCTTGCGGCGGGGCTGAGGGCGCGCGGGGCCGCGGTGTCCGTGCTGACGTACTACCCGCAGGACTTCTTCGCTGAGGACCTGCGGGCGGCTGGGATCGACGTCGAGTGCGTGAAGGTGCGGGCAAGGCTGGGGCGGGTCGCCGCGTTCTGGCGGCTGCTGCGGCGGCGGCGGCACGACGCGGTCCTGGCGTTCCTGCCCGTTCCGTCGTTGCTGGCGGAGGTGGCGGCGCTGCCCGCGAAGCGATGGGGGCTGGTGGTGTCGGAACGTCTGGCCCAGGAGGGACGGTCGCGTTGGACGAGGCTGCCCAACGCCGTCCTCCACCGGGTGGCCGACTTCGTGACGACGAACTCCCACACGAACCGCCTCCTGCTCGAACGGACCGCACCTTGGCTGCGGGGTAGGGTCGCCACGATCTACAACGGTGTCGACCTGGAGAAGTTCAGCCCGTCGCCGGGCGGGGGCGGTGAGTGCGGGACGATCCGGCTGCTCGGGCTGGGCCGGTTCGCGCCGCAGAAGAACGTCGTCGGGCTGGTCGACGCCCTGCGCCGGATGCCACAGAGCGGGCGCGACGTCGATGTCACGTTGGATTGGTACGGCGAGTCGTTCGCGGACTACGGCGACCCGCAGGGCGGACGGGAGTACTGGCGTGCGCTCTCGTTGGTTGAGCACTTCGGACTCGGGGACCGCGTTCGGTTCCATGCTCCGACCAGGGATGTGGTCGGGTTGCTGCGCAGGTCGTCGGGGCTCGTGCTGCCGTCGTTCTTCGAGGGTCTGCCGAATGCGGTGGCGGAGGCGATGAGTTGCGGCGTTCCCGTGCTGGCCTCGGATGTGGGCGATGCCCGCTGCTTGGTGGAGGAAGGCGTCAACGGGCTGCTGTTCGACCCCCGCGACAGCGGGGACATCGCGCGCACGGTCGAACGGTTCGCCTGGATGACGCCTCATGCGCGACGGGCGATGGGAATGGCCGGGCGGGCCGCGGCCGAACGGCTCTTCCGGCCCGATGCGATGGTCAGTGCGTATGCGCGACTGCTCGAGGCGGCGGCCGCCGGCGAGCGGGTGGAAGTCGAGCACACGGTCGCAGCGGACAACGTGCGGCTCTCGCGCAGCGCTGGGCACCCATCGCGAGTCTCCTCGGGAGACGGGCCGGCTCACCGTGCCGAGGTGCGCGGCGATACGCGGCTGGTCGCCATTGCGAAGGGCGTGGCAACGTACGCCCCCGCTGCGTTGCGGCCGAGGGGAGCGACCCACGGCTCGGACAGCGCGCGGTACTGCTACGGTGTGTGGTTGCGCCACCTCGTTCGCGCCCATGTGAGTGGACTCACGACCGCCCCGTCCGTCGTGGCGGAGTTGGGCCCGGGCGACACCCTGGGCTCGGGTTTCATGGCGCTGCTCTGTGGGGCGTGCGAGCTGCGCGCGCTCGACGTCGTGTCGTACGCGGACGTGGAACGGGACCAGGCGATGCTCCAGCAGCTGATCGCGCTGCTGCGAAGCAGGGCCGCGATCCCTGACGAGATGGAGTTCCCTCGCGTTCGGCCGCGCCTCGCGAGCTACGACTTCCCGAGGCACGTCCTCGACGACGAGCGCGTGGAGGCGGCACTCGCCCCCGACCGGCTCGAGGAACTCCGGTGCGCGGTCCGGGGTGGAACGGGGACGAGCATCACGATCCGGCGTCTTCCGTCGTGGGGGAAGTCCGGCGCGGTCGCGGCGGAGCCGGTCGACCTGGTGTTCTCGCAGGCGGTCATGGAGCATGTGGAGGACGTGGCAGGGACGTATGCGAGCGTGTTTGGTTGGCTGCGTCCCGGCGGCTTCCTCTCGCAGGAGGTCGATTACTCGTCGCATGGAAAGGCGGTGGCCTGGAACGGCCATTGGGGCTACGCCGACTGGGAGTGGCGGTTGATCGTGGGCCGGCGGCCGTACCTCCTGAACCGGCTGCCGCATTCCGCGCATCTGGACCTGCTGCGCCGCGCGGGATTCCGCGTGGTGCTCGACGAGCGGGTCCATGACGGCGACGGACTTCTGCCCTGCGACGTGTCCCCGAGGTTTCGTGGGATCTCCGACCAGGACCTGCATACCCGCAGCGCCTTCTTCCAGGCCGTGAAGCCGGTGCGCCTAGGCGGAACGGTGTGAACGGAAGTGGAACCGGGGCGGCTGGTGGTGTTCGAGCCGGTGGTGGGCCATGAGAGCGCCGTCGCTGCGGTGGAACGTCGTGGCCAACGTCGCCGCACGGGGCTGGAACGCCGCTCTCAGCATCCTGATCGTTCCCGCCGTGGTGCAGGCCGTCGGCGCGGAGGCCTACGGTCTTGTGGGCTTCTTCGCGGGGCTCAGCGTCTTCTTTGGGTTTCTGGACCTCGGCCTCTCGGGCACGGCGAACCGGGAAATCGCCCGGAACGTCGCCCTGGGACGGGATGGGTCCGAGAACAAGAATCTCATCAGGACTTTCGAAGTCGTCTACTGGGCGATCGCGCTTTGCATCGGCGGGGGATTGGCGGGTGCCTCGGGATGGATCGCCGACCATTGGATCGAAGCGCGTTACTTGTCGGCCGAGGAAGTGCACGCGGCCTTGCTGATCGGTGCGGGGGCGATCATGCTCCAGTGGCCGACCTCGCTCTACAGCGGCGTGCTGCGCGGTCTGGAAGCGCAGGTCCTCCAGAGCGGGATCTCCATCGCCGCGGCTGCAATTCGTTCCCTGGGTGCGCTGGCGGTCGTGTGGTTCGTGTCGCCGACCGTGACTGCGTACGTGATGACGTTCGCCGTCGCGAACGCGGCGGAGATGCTGGCGACCTGCATTGCCGCGTGGCTCCTGCTGCGGCGGTCGTCGTCTGCCGCCGCCCGGGCGCGGTGGAGCGTGTTCCGGGAGGTCTGGCGTTTCGCGCTCAGCTTCAACCTCGTCGGCGTCCTGCTGGTCGCACTCGCCCAGGGAGACCGCCTGGTCACGGCGGGATTCCTGCCGCTCGACCAGCTAGGGTACTACTCCGTGGCGTCCACCGCGAGCGGTGGAGTTGCGATGATCGCGTGGTCGGTCTCGATCGCCGTGTTTCCGCGCTTCGCCGGACTCTCGGCGGCCGGCAATCGGGAGGCGCTCCGCGCGGAGTACCACCGCGCGGCCCAGGTGAACTGCTTCTTCGTCGTGGGGATTGCCCTCGCCGTGACGCTCTTCGCGGGCGAAGTGCTTCGAGTCTGGACCGGGTCGGATGTCGTGGCGCGCGCCGGCGCGCCGGCGCTGAGCCTCCTGGGCGCCGCCAGTCTGCTCGCCGGCGCCTGGAACGCGCCGCACACCCTGCTCGTGGCGTCCGGCCACACCCGGGTCCCGCTGGTCTTCAATGCGATCTGTCTCGCCGGCGCGGTGCCCGCGTGGCTGGTCATGATTCCGCGCTTCGGGATCGTTGGAGCCGCGGCGGTGTGGCTGGGCGCCAACGTGGTCTTCTTCTTCGCGTACTTGGTGGCGGCGCACAGGCGCGTCCTCGCCGAATCGGCGTGGACGGGAGTGCGCCGGGACTTCCTGGGTTACCTCGTGGCCGGAGTGCTGACCTTGGGCGCGGGACGGGCCCTGACGTGGACGCGGGGGACTTGGGCGGGATGCCTGGGCCTGGCGGTGGGCGGGCTGGCGTACATCGCGGTCGCATGGGCGCTGGCTCGCCGGCTTGACGTCTTTCCTGCGCGGCGGGACGCGGTGGTGGCGGTGAGGTAGGCGAATGGGCGAAACGAAGATTCCGGATCCTGCCGTGATGCCCGTGGATCGCGAAGCCTGGTGGAGGCATCCGCTGCACCTGGTGAATTTCATGAACGCCTACGCGACGTACCGCGATCTGCGGTCGCTGGACGGCGTGCGGGCCGTGCTCATCGTCGGGCCCGGGCAGGGATTGGACACCGTCGTGCTGCGGTGGCAGGGCTTCGAGGTGACGACGCTGGACATCGACGAGCTTTCGCATGCCGATCACATCGGCAGCGTGCACGAGATGAACATGTTCGGCGACCGGCAGTTCGACGTCGTCGTGGCGTCCCACGTGCTGGAACACTTCGCGGCGGCGCATACGGAACGCGCGCTCGCGGAAATCGCCCGGGTCGGGCGTTACGCGCTGATCTACCTTCCCGTTCACGGACGCCACCTCCGCCTGCGGCTGACGCCGGGAGTCCGGGATTGGGACTGGTCTGTGATCGCCGATGTGGGCCGTTGGTGGGAGCGGCCGGACGGCCTGGAACCACGGTACTGCGAGGGACAGCACTTCTGGGAGGTGGGCCTTCGCGGCTTCCGGGTGAAGGACCTCGAACGCCGGCTGTCGGCCTTCTTCGAGGTCATTCGCGGATACCGGAATCCGGAGTGGCTTGCGAGCCACAACTTCGTGCTTCGCTCGCGCCGTTGGTCGTCGCGCTAGAAGCGGGCGTCGGTCGTGGCCGGGGACGCGGCCGGCCCCGGGGATGGAACGAGTGAAAATCGTCTACTCATTCAACAAGCGCGGATACGAGGCGGAATACTGGCGCCGCGAGATCGCGGCGTCGTCCGGCGGGTCCCTCGTGTTCGTCCCGTTCAACCACGATCCGTACCTGGATTACGAACTGTACACTCGCGCGCAACTCCTGGATAACCTGTACTTCGCGCGGGACGCGCGCTTGGTGCGCATGTACTCCGACCTGGAAGCGGTCCTGATAGCCGCCGACGCCGATGCGCTGGTCGTGGACAATTGCTTCCCGTACCACCCGGAGTTTCTGCGGCGCCTGCAGGTCTACAAGGTGCTCCGCACGACGGACGGTCCGATCACCGCCTACGACCGGGACATCGCGTATCTCCACGCGTACGATCACGTCCTGTTCCACAGCCCTGCCTACAGCCCGGACATGGGCATGGCGGAGAAGTTGGCATACTGCGGGGCGAAACGGTATGACTTCGTGCCGCTCGGTCTCTTTGATGCTGCCTTCCGGCCCGATCGCTTCGAGGACGACCTGTTCGCGCAACCGCGGGACGTCGACATCGTGTTCGTCGGGTCGCAGGTGGTCGGCAAGATGTCACTCGTGGCTGCCGTGAAGAGGGCGTTCGGTGACCGTTTCCGCCTCCACGGTGCGACGACGCCGAAGCGGAACCTGTATTTCAACCTTGTCCATGGTTTTCCCGGCTGGGTGAGCAAGTTGCCGTACGACCAGGTGGTGCCCTTGTACCAGCGCGCGAAGATCGGATTCAACATCCACAATCGCGGAAAGTACACGGTGGGCAGCTACAGGCTGTTCAACCTGCCTGGAAACGGCGTGATGCAGATTTCGGACGGCGGGCAGTACCTTGACAGTTTCTTCCGGACCGGCGAGGAAATCGCGGGCTACGAGGGTGCCGACGAGTTGGTCGAGAAGCTGCACTACTATCTGGAACACGAGAGCGAGCGGGTGGAGATGGCCCGTGCGGGTTTCCGCAGGGTCATGCGCGAGTACCGGTTCCGCGATTGCATGAAGCGCATCGCTTCGTGCATCGCCGGGGGAATGTCCGGACGTCCGCGCGACGCGCAAGCTGCGGAGCAGCAGCGTGCGGGGGCTCCGCAGCCCTCGGATGACGGCGCGCCCCGGGGTCGCGACGCCCGGGGAGGGGGCGGCGGACCGGCATGATGAATGTGCTGCTCGCCGGCCCCTACCCCCGCCCCGGCGGCATGGCCGGGACGTACGGCAGGATTCTGGACAATATCCGGCGCTCGGAGGTGCTGGCCGGGGAGGTGTCTTTCCGACCGCTCGAGCTGACGCTTCCTGCCGATGGGGGCTATTTGCGGCGCGGCCTGGTCGATGCGTGGCGTTCCGCGAAGGCCATCGCTGGCGGAGCGGACGTCCTGCACATCATCCTCCAGTACGAGAACGGCGTGTACCGCGAGCACCCTCTGCTGCGTGCAGCCCAGGCGTGCGGCGCGGCTACGGTCGCCGACATCCGTGCCGGACGGCTGCAGTGGTGCGTCGCGGAAAAGCACAACCGCGTCCAGCGTTGGATGCTGGCGGATTTGCTTCGCTCCTCCGACGCCGTCCTGGTGGAGTGCCCGCGGGACACGTCCTTCGTTCGGGAAAAGTATGGTCGCGAGGCCGTGTGGGTGCCGAACGTCGTTCGCCGTAGCGAGTTGGTGCGGTCGACGCCTGCGCGCCTCCCGCCCGGTGACGATGAGCCGCTGCGCCTCATCTACTCCGGACGATACCTCCGGGAGAAGGGTATTCTCGATGCTCTTGCGGCCCTCGCCCGGCTTCGTCCCGGATCCAGGCGCGTCGAATACCACCTGACGGGGGCCGGGACCGATGCGCTCGTCCTGGATGCGATTCGCGGAGCCGGCGAACGCCCTCCGCCGGGGACGGCCGTGCTCGACCATGGGTGGGACGTGCCGGACTTGCAGGGCCTGCTGGCTTCGACCCACGTCTTCGTCATGCCGACGTACCTGCGAAGTGAGGGCCATCCCTCTTCGCTCGTGGAGGCGATGGCGGCCGGGCTGGCGCTGATCCTGTCGCCGTGGCCGCATCTCGCGGACCTGGTCCCCGAGGAGGGCGCAATCGTGGTACCTCCGCACGACCCCGACGCCATCGCGCGGGCGATCGAGTCGTACGCGAGTGATTCCGACCGCCTCCGGGCTGCGGGACGGGCCAACCGCGCGTTCGTCGAGCAACATCTGACAGACGCTGCGGTCCACCCGCGGCTGCTTGGCGTCTACCGGAGCATCCGGACGCGCCGACAGGGCCAAGTGCGGTGAGCGTGTCGAGCGACGGTCGCGCGGCTCCTTCGTGGCCCGGCCGGCACCGGCCGCGGGCAAGGTGACGACGGTGGTCGAATTCAGCGAATTCACCGAGCTGCCGGGCGATCTGTCCTCGGACGAGCAGGTGGGCCGCATGTGCCGGAGATACTACTGGGCCGGCGACGCATGCCGGGGAGGTGACGTCCTCGAAGCCGCGTGCGGCGGCGGGCAGGGGTTGGGATACCTGCTCGGACTTGCGAAGTCAGTCACCGCCGGCGACTACGATGCACGGGTGCTGCGCGTGGCCCGCGGGCACTATGGGACGCGGGTCCCGCTCGTGCGCTTCGATGCGCAGGAACTGCCCTTCGGTCCCGGATCCTTCGACGCCGTGATTCTCTTCGAGGCCCTGTACTACGTTCCCAGTGCCGACCGGTTCGTCGCGGAGTGCCGGCGGGTCCTCCGCCCGGGCGGCAAGGTTCTCGTCGCCACGGCCAACAGGGACCTGTTCGACTTCCAGCCGAGCCCGCACAGCCACCGCTACTACGGGGTGCCGCAACTCCGGTCGTTGTTCGAAGGGCAGGGTTTCGTCGTGCGGCAATGGGGCGATACGCCCGTGACGGAAGTGTCGCTGCGCCAGCGCATCCTTCGCCCGGTGAAGTGGCTTGCGGTCAAGCTCAACCTGATGCCCGGGAACAAGGTGGCGAAGGCCTGGCTGAAGCGATTCGTCTTCGGGGGACTCATCCGGATGCCGTCCGAACTGCAATCCGGCATGTGGACGATGCCGCTGCTGTCTGTCCTCCCGACGGACGTGCCCGACCGCGCCCACAAGGTGCTGCTCTGCGAGGCCAGGCTGCCCGACGGCCGTGGTTGTGACGGTGCCGATCGCTAGCCGCCATGCGTGAATCCGCTTTCGGTCGCTACACCGGCGCCTGGCGATTCGGCTCAGGACTATGGTGCAGGACATCCTTCGCGGGCGAGGGCAATCAGGTGGTCGGCCATGGCCGAGTAGATGCGGTCGGCATCGAAACGCTGCGCGAAAAGCATGCGGCTTCTGTCACGCATCTCGCGCAGCAGCTCGGGATTCTCGACCAGTCGCACGACGTTCCGTGCCAGGTCTTCCGGGTCTCCCGGGGTGTAGCCAAGACCGATGCGCTCCGCGTCGATCAGTGTCGCCAGCTCGCCCGGGAGGGAGTTCAAGAGTGCCAGTCCTCTCGACATGTACTCGAACGGCTTGTTGGGCAGCGATTGCGGCGCGCCGGCGCGGTAGGCCACGAGTCCTATCGCTGCCTTGCGCAACAGTGTCCGGATGTCCCCGGCGGTGAGCCAACCCGGAAAGAGCACGTTGGGCAGTCCAATGCCCTCGGACCGCCACCGTGGCCCCATCTCGCCGTCGCCCGCGAGCACGAAGAGTACGTCGCGCCGGCCGCGGTTCCAGAGGATCCTGGCCGACGCGATGACGGTGCCGAGGTCGTAATGGACGCCGAAGGTACCGACGAAGGCGGCAATCACAGAACCGTCCGGGAGGCTGAGGCGCCCCGGAACGCCGGCAGGCGGGTCCTCGGCCGACGATTCCGGCGCATATCCCAGAGGGAACACGCGGTCGGAGGACCGGCGGGGGCGGCCGGACCGGCTGAGGGCCCAATCCAGGTAGGTTTCGGATACCGCCGTGACGGCGGAAGCGCCGGCGAGGATCGAGCGGGCCCTCGCGAACGCGCGCCACAGTGCGACCCGGGCCAACGGGCGGATCATCGCCGGGACCGCGGCGATGAAGATGTCGGGCCACAGGTCCCGAACGTCGACGACGACCGGAACGCCCGCTCTCCGGCCGTGGAGGACCGCCTCCTCCGCCAGTTCCAGCGTCGGTAGACTCGCCAATACCAGGTCGGGACGGGCCCGGGTTCGCACGGCCGACCGGAATCGCCAGCCGAGGATGAAATGGTCGAGGAGTCGGGCCAGGGAGACGTTGGAGCGGTATCCGGGGGACGGAAGCAGCTCGATGGTCAGGCCGGGACCGGCCGCGATCGTCGTAGGACCGTTCGCACGGTGCCGCTTGTGGAAGTGGTCGAAGGACGCAGCCCACCAGGTGATGTCGTGGCCTCGCGCCGCCAGTAGTCCGGCGAGCTGGCCGGAACGCATGAGCCTCGCGCCGGAGTCGATCGGTAGGGGCTCCCCGATTTGGATGATCCAGATGCGCATGACGCCGCCCGAAATCCGCGATGCGCGATGCGCGCGACCGCGGCGCAGCCGGCCGTCGGTGGTGCGGGTCGGCTGTGCGAGGGCTGGGCGGGAAGCCGCACCATCTGCCGGCGTGCGTGGAAACGTAGGCCGCGGCCTGTCCCGTTGTCAAGGCTCTGAGCGCCGCGAACCGGACGGCCGTCGATAGGAAGCGCGCCGTGGACGGGAGGAAGTTGATGGAACCACCGTTGGAGCAGCGGAAGATCGACGAGATGGAATTCCACAACCGCTATCGCGCAATCTACGAGGAAGGGGGACCGGAATGGGAACGGTTCGTATCCAACAAGAAGTTCTATGCCATCGACCGCGCGAGCCGGGGGTACGTCGAGCGGTGGCTCCGGACGAACGCCGTGGGCAAGAGGGTCCTCGACTACGGTTGCGGCGGCGGAGCGTACTCTCTGCTGGCGGCGCGCTCGGCGGCGCGAGTGGACGGGGTGGATATCTCCGACGAGTCCGTCCGGCTGTGCCGCGAACGCGCGGCCGCGGCAGGGGTCGCCGACAAGTGCTTCTTCCACGTCATGGATTGCGAGAACCTGGGACTTCCGGACGACTCGTTTGATGTCGTCTGCGAGTCGGGCGTGCTGCACCATCTCGATCTGACCAAGGTGTGGCCCCAGATGGTCCGGGTGTTGTCGCCCGACGGCCTTGTTATCTGTACCGAGGCGCTCGTGCACAATCCCCTCTTCCAGCTCTACCGGCGACTAACCCCCCACCTGCGGACGGTCTGGGAGACGGAACACATCCTCTCCGTGGACCAGATCCTCGGTGCTCGACGGTACTTCCAGGATCTCGACATGCGCTTCTTCCATCTTGCGACCCTCGCCGCTGTGCCGTTCCGGAGGTTGCCGGTCTTCGGCGGGATCCTGAGCGCTTGCGAGGCGGTCGATTCGCTGTTGCTCAGAATCCCCGTCGTGCAGCGGCAGGCGTGGATGTCCGTCTTCACACTCGGCCGCCCGCTGAAGAGCTCGCGGTGACGGCCGTGGCCAAGGGCGCAGTCGACCCGCGCGGAAACCCGGTCCCGGGACTCGTCGCGAGAGGGATCGCCGTGGGGAGAGGTGAGCGCCTTGCCGGGCGGAGGAGAGCTGCATGTCGGGGATGAGGACCATCGCAGCGGTGCTCGTTGCCGCCTCTGTCGCCCAGGCGTCGGCATCGGACTGGCCGATGGCGCGCCACGACGTGCACAGGACCGGGTTGGCGCCGGGTTCGTCTGACATCGATGTACCGGCGGCGCGTTGGCGGACGTATCTGGGCGGTGAGCTGGCCGCCACGGCCTACGTGCTCCACGACGTCGACGGCGACGGCCTTCAGGACGCGATCTTCGCGGCCTGGGGGAAGGTGATGGCGCGCCGGGCGAACGGCATCGCGCTCTGGGAGACGCCGCCGCTGGAAATCGTTCGTGTCGCCGGACTGTTCGACCTGGACGGCGACGGCTCGGACGAGCTGGTGGCGCTGGGCGCGCGCGGCCGCGCCTATGTCCTGGTAGCCGCAGACGGCCGGGTCGTGTGGGAGCTGCCCGCGGGGGTGCTCGGCGAGATCGAGGCCGCGCGCATCGCCGACCTCGACGGGGACGGCGTCTCCGACCTCTACCTCGCGGAATGCCGCTGCTGCACGTTTACTACGGGAGCTTTCGGTGCGGCGTTCTCGTTCGCGCGAGGCTTCGCAGCCGCCGAGCAGCTCTGGGAGGTCGGTGCCGCAGTGGGCGAAGGCGGGTGCCACTCGGAAGGGGACACGGTGGGCGATTTCGATGGGGATGGGGCCACGGAACTGGTCTATGCCGGCGACACCTCGTTCTGGGCCATCGATGGTGCCGCCGGGCTTCCCGCCTACCACTCGGACGAGTTCTGCTCCGGTTACGGCGGCGCCGCCCCGACCGATGCCGCGGACGTCGACGGCGACGGGCGACCTGAGCTGTTCACCTTCGGGGACGGGGTGGCGTCGTCCACCCAAGGATGGCGCGGAGCTGCCATGCTCGACTACGACCCCCCATCGGGACGCATGATCGCGCGCTGGATTCGGCAGGTGGACGACCTCGCGACCGACCGGCACCGGGCGCACGGCGGGTCGCTGGCCGATCTCGACGGCGACGGCACCTGGGAGGTCGTCACCAGTTTCTTCGACGGCCATGCAGGCTCGTGGCGCCTTGAAGTGTTGGCCGCCGCGGACGGTGCGCTACGCGATGCTGTCGCCGGCCAGGAATTGGCCGGCGTGGCGGACGTCACCGGGGACGGGATCCCCGAGTTCTTCGGACAGGCGGGAAGTCGCCTGACCGCCTTCCACTTCCAGGGCGGCGTCATCGAGGAGCTGTGGACGCTCGATGGCGCCGAGCCCCTCGATTTCCTGGATCGCGAACGCCTCGCTACCCGCGGTGCCGCGTGGTCCACCTTGATCTTGGACCTGGACGGCGACGGCGTCGGCGAGCTGCTCGCGAGCAGTGTGGCGGCGGATCCGGGCGAGGGCCAACGCATCCTCGCGCTCCAGGCCGACGCCGCGCCGCCTCTCGATCTCGCGGCGTACGAGGCACCGCCCGGGATCCGGCTCACCTCGCCGGCTCTGTCTGCCGGCTTCACGAATCACTTCGAGCAGCTCCTGATGGTCCGCAACGATGGCTACCTGGTCGCTTTCGACGACCTGCTTCGCTTGACCAACTTCAGCGACGACCCGGAACATCCCGTCGCCTCCCTGCGCGTGGGCGGGTACTACTCGGGCGAGCAGGGCCTTGGCGGCACCCCCATCGTCGTGGCGCCCGCGCCCCCCGGCTCCGGTGCGGCGCCGATCATCGTGCGGGATTCCGCCGGTGCGCTGCAACGGCTGGACGCCGCCGGCGCCTCGATGGTCAACCCGCCCGCCGTGGTCTGGACGCGCTCGATCGGCCGGTACCCGAGCGCCGTGGATCTGACCGGGGATGGCGTGCCGGAAGTCGTGCACTGGACCGTGACGCCCACGCTGCCCCGGTTCGAGGCGGTGGAAGCGTTGTCCCTGGACTCCGGGTCTCCCTTGTGGTCGACGCCGATGACCGACTCCGGGACCCTCGCCACGCGCGATCTGCCCTTCGGCGATGCGGACGGGGACGGTCTCCCGGATGTCTTTGTCGAGGTGCGGAGCACGGGCTGGGTCGAGCAGGTCAACGTGCTTTCGGGGCTGGACGGCAGCCGTCTTTGGGCCACGAACTTCGCCCGACCCGGGGGCGGATGGGGCGCACTCAAAGCGGTGGACGACGTCGACGCGGACGGCCGGGCGGACATCATCGGAGTGATCCAAGGGCGACTCACGGCCCTGAGCGGACCGACAGGCTCGCTGATTCGCGAGGTCGACTACGCCGGATACTACGCGACGATGGTGGCGGACATCGATGGAGACACCCGCAATGAGTACTTCCTCCACGCCGGCGGTCCGGCACCGTCCCCGCCGCGTCTCGTTCGTCGGGACGACTTCGGCCAGACGTGGCAGGGGGAAGGGGGTTCCTATGCTCTCGCCTACGGGACGACCGCGACGTGCGGGTCTTCGGCGCGCTTCGTCGTCGGCCTGTCCGGATCGCCGGAATTGCGGACGTACGATGCGGCCACGGGAGCAGGACTGGGCGGGGCGTGGCTTGCAGGAGGCGCGCTCTACTCCTCCAGCGAGGACATGCTGGCCGCGGACGCAACGCGGGGCTCGCTGACCCCGCTCACGGGCGTCGAGGACCTCACCGGAGCAGCTCAGCCGGCGGTGCTGGCGGGTTCCACGGACGGCTACCTCTATGCCTTCGCCCCCTGCACCTCGTCGCTCGTCTGGGCCCTCAATCTGGGTTTCCCGGTCGGTGAGCCGGTGGTCGCGGACACCGACGGCGACGGCCGGAACGACATTCTCGTGTCGGTGGCCGACGGGTACCTGTACGACGTAGGGCGCCAGCGCACGCCTGCGCCGGAGTACGTGTGGGACACCGACCCCGTCCATGGCTTCCCGGACACCGACCGCGATTCCATCGAGTCGCTCGACACCCTGTACGGCGTCTGGGCACCCGTGGCGGGGGCCACCTCGTACGAAGCCGGGGTGCTGGGTCCCGGAGACGTCTTCGTGACGTCTCCGGACTTCCGCGACGTCGGGCCGGTCACCGGCGCGACATTCCCCGGTCTCGACCTGCGTGTCGGCGACGTCTACCGTGTCGCAGTCCGGGCGCGGGGACCTCTCGGACCGTCACCGGAGACGCTGTCCGACGGCATCGAGGTCGTCGACCGCGCCTCCCCGACGATTCTGCTGCGGGCCTTCCCGCGTGTTTTCTCGCCCGACGCCGACGGGCTCGCGGACACCGTCGAGCTCACGGCCGACATGAGCGACGCCGTCGGGCTTGCCGAGTGGAACCTGCGGGTCCTGGACGCCGACGGCGTGACCACCGTCCGCGCGTTCCCGGCGCGTCCGCTGTCCCGGATGTCTGCCGTCGACTCCGTCGTCTGGGACGGCAGGGACGATGCAGGCGCGACCGTGGCCGAGGGCGGATATGTGGCCGAGGGAGTGGTACGGGATCTGGGCGGCAACTCCGCGATCGCCCGGGTCGGCCTGGAGCTCGACCTCGGAAGCGGCCCCGACGCGGATGCCGGCGGGGACGTCGATGGCGCCGGCGACGGAGACGACGGTCGTGCGGACGCCGCCGACGGGGTTGACGGGGAAGATGGTATCCCGGACGCGGAGGTCCCGGATGCCGGAGACGACGTGCAGGAGACCGCTACGGACGACGGCCGGGACCTGAACTGGTCGCCGGGCAGCGGGGGCTGCGCCTGTCGCGCCGGCGGCAGTCCGCTCCGCCGCATTCCGGCGGGCGTCGTCCTGGGTGCCCTTGTGCTCTTCGTCCCGGCACTTCGACGCCGGCCCGCCGCCCGCGCCTCCCGCCCGTCGGCCCCTTCGAACCGTCACCCAGCGCCAGACGATCTGGAGCGGCTCGCGAACCCCGGTCGCGGCCGTGCGCCAACGCAACAGGAGATGCGATGATCCCAAGCCGCGCACGAGCGCTGTCAAAGTTGCATCGGATGATGCTGCGGATCCGGATCTGTGAGGAGAGTTTCGTCGAGCCGATCGTCAGTGGTGTGATCCGCTGCCCCGTCCACCTGTACTCGGGCCAGGAGGCCATTGCCGTCGGCGTTTGTGCGGCCTTGTCGCGCCGGGATCGCGTGTTCGGTACGCACCGCTCGCACGGTCACTACCTGGCCAAGGGAGGCTCGCTCCGAGCGCTGGTGGCCGAGGTCTACTGTCGCGCGTCGGGGTGCTCCAGGGGGCGCGGGGGCTCGATGCACATCATCGCCCCCGAACAGGGCATGCTGGGAGCCGTGCCCATCGTCGGCGGCACGATCGCCCTGGCGGTGGGCTCCGCGTTGGCCTCCAGGACGCGGCGGGATCGCGGAGTCACAGTCAGCTTCTTCGGCGACGGTGCGGCCGGAGAAGGCGTCCTCCATGAAGCGCTGAACTTCGCGGCTCTGCACAAGTTGCCCATGATCTTCGCGTGCGAGAACAACCTGTACTCCACGCACATGGGGCTGCGGGAGTGCCGCGCGGGCGACGCGATCTGGACGATGGCCCGGCCCTTCGGGGTCGATGGGCAGCGCGTTGACGGCAACGACGTGCTCGCCGTCCACAAGGTCGCGCGACGGGCGGTGGCGGCGTGTCGCGCGGGGCGGGGTCCCGTGTTCGTCGAGTTCATGACCTACCGTCTGCGGGGGCACGTCGGTCCTGACGACGCCATTCAGGGCACACACACCGACATTCGACCGGCGGCCGAGGTGGCGAAGTGGCGACGGAAGGACCCGATCCGCAGATTCGCCGACTACCTTGTCCGGAGCGGCGTGGCCACCGCGTCGGACCTGGAGCGGTGGCGCCTCGCCGCCGAGCGAGAGGTGTGCGCGGCCCACGAGTTTGCCCGGCGCAGTCCGTTGCCGGCGATGGAGGAGTTGGAGGACCATGTCTTCGCGCCGTAGGCCGCTGGAATTCGCGCTGGCCATCAACGAGGCCTTTCATGAGATGATGGCCGCCGATCCTTCCGTGATCTTGATCGGCCAGGGCGTGAAGAGTCCGTGGTATGTGGGCAACACCGCACGAGGTTTGCTGGACCGGTTCGGCCCTGGGCGCGTCATCGACACGCCTGTCTCGGAGAACGCCATGACCGGCGTCGCGGTCGGGGCCGCTTTGGCTGGCTTGCGGCCGGTGGCCGTCCATCCGCGGATGGATTTCATGCTCTATGCGTTCGATCCGATCGCCAACGAGGCGGCGAATTGGCACTACATGTTCGGGGGCCGGATGCGGGTGCCCGTGGTGTTCTGGGGGATCATCAACCGCGGCGGCGAACAGGGCGCGCAGCACTCACAGGCGTTGCACGCGGTGTTCGCCCACGTTCCCGGGCTGAAAGTGGTCATGCCGGCGACGCCGTTCGACGCCAAGGGCTTGATGATCGCGGCGTTGCGCGACGACAACCCCGTCGTGTTCATCGACGACCGCTGGCTGCACGCGAGGACCGGGCCGGTCCCGCGAGGCCTCTACGAAGTGCCCATCGGGAAGGCGGCCGTCCGGCGAGCCGGGACCGACGTGACGGTCGTCGCCGTCTCGCACGCGGTCTGGCTCGCACTCGAGGCCGCCCGGATGGCCGCGCGGGAGGGGATCAGCGTCGAGGTGGTGGATCTGCGCACCGTGAAGCCTCTCGACGAAGCGGCGATTCTGAAGTCGGTGCGCAAGACGGGACGTCTTGTGGTCGTGGACGTCGGATGGACGAGCTTCGGCTTGGCTTCCGAGGTTGCTGCCCGGGCCGGCGAGGGCGCGTTCACTGAGTTGCGCCATGCGATCCGACGAGTAGCCTTGCCGGATGTGCCCGCTCCCGCGAGCCGGAGTCTTGAGGAGGCATATTTCGTGAGCGCAGAGCGGATCCTGGCCGAGATCCTGGTCACCACCGGCTCGTCACCCCGGCGGCGCGCGGCGGGTGTGAGACGAAGCCATCGCGCCTGATTGCGCCACGGGCCCGCAGGACGCGGGCGACCGGCAGTGCTCCCGCAGGCGGGCCGCCGGAGGATCGGATGCGCCTCCGGAGATCCGTGACCGGGACGCCGGGTACCGTCGGCGGCCAGGCCTCTCAACCGAAGGGCGCGGCCAGGAAATCCCGCGCGAGTCTCCACGCGGGATCGGCCAGAGCCTGGAGTCGCTGGGTGGTCGAGTCGAGCAGGAACCAGCGGTGGACGACGCGGTCCCACAGCGCATTCCGTGACGCGGCATACGGGGGGAAGGTGCCGGGGCGCAGGACGCGCGAGAGGTAGAGCCGCGACAGACGGGGAGGGGCTGACCCTTGCGGCAGGGGAACGGCGACCTCGGGGAATGTGGCGTTCATGAGCGCGAGGGCCTGCCAGGCGATCGTCAGGCAGCCCCACTTCCGGCATTGCATCAGAAGGCCGGGAACGTCGTTGAGCAGCCCGGCACGGCGCAGGGCCGGCAAATCGCCCAGCGCTTCGCGCGTGATCGTAAATCCGTGGTGGCCCAGATGGTACAGTACGATGCACGTGTTGTCCGGGTCGGTGAGGTGCCAGCAAGGGATTTGGCTCAGGTTGCCGGGACGCCCGGCATCGAGCAGCTCATCGTTGAAAACGCGCAACCAGCCCGAGGGAGCCAAGCGGAAGTGTACGTCCAGGTGGACCGCGGACGTGCCATGTTCGAGGACGTACTTGTGGGCGATGTGCGTGCGGTCGGTATGCGGTCGGTTTGGCCGCAACCCCACCCGGACGAAGCCCGCGGCGGTCAGCGACCGGTGAGCACGCTCCCGGGATGCCGGTGACACCACGATGTCCACGTCGGACATGCGCCGGGCCGCGGGATCGCGGTATACCCGTTCCACGAGCCAGGCTCCCTTGATCGGGGCCGCCCGGATTCCGGCCGCTGCCAACGCGCCGAGAGCACGTTGTGCCGCGGACCAGAGCAGGATGTTCGACGCCAACGCATGAGGATCAAGTGCCGGGGGCGACCGAGGTTCGTTCGGCAAGCCAATCTGCGGAGCGGGAGTGCGGTGCTGTTCCGACGACATCGCTCGCCAGCATAGCCGATCGTGGCGACCATGATAAGGTCGGGCGCAGCGCCCAGCCCGGGGCAGCACTCCCGGCGATGACGCCGACGAACAGGGACCGGATGCGCGGCGCGCGGCGACCCGTGGGGAACCGATGATGAACCGACCTACCCCGCGAGACAACAAGGGTGACGTGAGCCGTTTCGTCATCCGGGGTTTCCAGATTCTTGTCGACCTCGTGATTCTGTCGGGGGCCTACTGGCTCGCTTTCGGGCTCAGGTTCGAGTTCGGGCTGGTGCTCGATGAGTACAAGCTGTTGGTGTTCACCTGGCCCTACGTCCTGTTCCTGAAACTTGGGGTGTTGACGGCCTTCGGTGTGCCCAGCCTGGCCTGGCGCTACATCGGCCTGCGGGAGGTGGCGCGAATCTTCACGGCCCTCGGAGCCGCGACCGCGACCCTCGTCGGACTCCGCATCCTGGGTCCGAGCCTGGGCGGCTACTTCAAGTTCGTCACGATCCCGTTCGGTGTCCTGGGCGCCGATCTCGCCCTGTCCGTCCTCGGCGTGGCCGGCGTGCGCGTGGCGCGCCGGTGGCTCGCCGAGCGCACCGAGCGGAAGGCGAGAACCTGCGATCCGTCGGACAAGAAGCAGACCCTCCTCATCGGCGCCGGCCGCGCCGGCGTCATGGTCGCCAAGGAAGTCGAACAGAACCCCCAGATGGGGATCCAGGTCGTGGGGTTCATCGACGACGACCCGCTCAAGATCGGCACCGTCATCCAGGGGAAGAAGATCCTCGGCGACTCCGCGTCGCTCGCGAAGATCGCCAAGGAACGCTGCGCCGAACAGGCCATCATCACCATCGCCTCCGCCTCGGGCGCCACCATCCGCAAGATCGTCGCGATGTGCGAAAAGGCCGCGCTCCCCGTCAAGATCATCCCCGGGATCTACGAGATCCTCCAGGGCAAGGTCGGCATCTCCCGCATCCGCGAGGTCACCATCGAGGACCTCCTCGGCCGCGAGGCCGTCGAGCTGGATCTCGAGGCCATCGGCAAGTTCCTCCGCGGCAAACGCGTGCTCGTCACCGGCGCCGGCGGCTCGATCGGCTCCGAGCTCTGCCGCCAGGTCGCCCGCTTCGACCCCGAACAGATCATCCTCCTCGAACAGGCCGAAAACCCCCTGTTCGATATCGATAACGAGCTGCGCCGCGAACACCCGAACCTCGACGCCGTCCCCGTCATCGCCGATGTCTGCGACTCCCACCGCGTGGATCTCGTCTTCTCCCGCTTCCGCCCCCAGGTCGTCTTCCACGCCGCCGCCCACAAGCACGTCCCCATGATGGAATGGAACCCCGGCGAAGCCCTCAAGAACAACGTGTTCGGCACCAAGAAGGTGGCCGACGCCGCCGACCGCTTCGGCGCCGAAGCCTTCGTCATGATCTCCACCGACAAGGCCGTCAACCCCACCTCGATCATGGGCGCCTCCAAACGCGTCGCCGAGATCTACGTCCAGGCCCTCGCCCGCCAGTCCAAGACGAAATTCGTCGCCGTCCGCTTCGGCAACGTCCTCGGCTCCGCCGGCTCCGTCATCCCCACCTTCAAGGAACAGATCCGCCGCGGCGGCCCCGTCACCGTCACCCACCCCGACATGAAGCGCTACTTCATGACCATCCCGGAGGCATGCCAGCTCGTCATGGAAGCCGCGACGATGGGGCAGGGCGGCGAGATCTTCGTCCTCGACATGGGCGAACCCGTCAAGATCGCCGACCTCGCCCGCGACCTCATCCGCCTCTCCGGCTTCGCCGAAGAAGATATCCCCATCATCTTCACCGGCGTCCGCCCCGGCGAAAAGCTCTTCGAAGAGCTGTCGACCAAGGGCGAGAACATGGCCTGCACCCGCCACCCCAAGATCTACATCGGCCGCATCGCCGAGTACCCGTACCCCAAGGTCGTTGAGAACCTCGCCGTGATCGCCGGCGTCACCGACGCCACCACCCGCGAAGAAGCCGTCGCCGCCCTCCGCACCTGCGTCCCCGAGATGTGCGAACCCGAGGGCTCCCGCCTCGCCACCCCCACCCGCCCCGCCCAGCCCTCCGACACCGTTCATTAGCCCGACTGCATCCACCTCGCGCGGCTCCCCCCGCCAGTACCTCGCCTATCGTTCCCCCATCACCCGGTCCAACGCCGGCGGCACCCGAACCCCCTCCACCCCCAGCTTGTACGCCACGGCGCCGTACACCACCCGCGCCTGATCGACCGCACGATCGTTGAGCGCCACCAGCAGGACGTAGCTCGGCCACTTGCGCCGCAGCACCGCCCCACGTTCGAGGAACCACTCCGGCGTCCCCAACACCTCCAACGCCCGCGCCCGCACCCCCCAGGGCCGCACGACACCCGCCAGCTCCGCCGCCCGGGACGAGCCGCAGATCTGCGCCACCAGCCTCAACGCGAAGTAGCTCGGCGACCACGTCGCATGACGATTCACCAACGACGCCAGCGCCCCGGACAGGTCCGCCTCCGCCGCATCCGAAACGGACGCGCCGGACCGCGGCTCCAGGAGCTTCCGCAGGTCCAACAGCCACTTCAACGACGCGCCGTACCCGTGCATCGCCACGTGCAACAACAACGCGTGAAGCTCCACCGCCCACGCCAGACGCCGCTCCAACGTCCCCGCCTTGTCCGCCGTAGCCTTGGCGAAGGCGGACCCCTCCCATAACTCGCTCGCCGAAACCCCACGCCCGAAACTCGACGTCACCCGCCAGTGCAGCTCCAACCGCCCCGCGAATCCCGCCGGCGCCTCGTAGCCGTGGTGGTGCGCAAAACGCTCCTGCCGCTCCCACATCGCCGGCGCCTCGCCCCCCCAGCCCGCCGCCCGCAACGCAGCATCCGCACGCCCCACGTCCGCCTCGCGGATCAGCACGTCGATGTCGCTCAGGTGCCGCGTCCCGGGATCCGGATACAACGTCTCCAGCAGCCGGATCCCCTTCAGCGGGATGTGCTCGATCCCCGCACCCGAAAACCACCGCGAGAGCCGCTCGTACGCCGCGAGCGCCAGGATCGACCGCGCCGTGTTCTGCGCGTGCTCCGCCCACAACGCCTTCCCCAACTCGCCGGACAACCCGACCCCCGCCTCCGCGAACACCCGGTGCGCCCACCCGCAAAGCCCGTGCTGCCGCAACAGCCGCAGCAGCTCGGCGCGTCCCGCGGCGTCCAGCGCCCCCGCCGCGTCGAGCGGATACTCCCGATCCGGCTGCGCCCGAACGACGCCCAGGAGCACGCGGTGGGAAGTTCGAAGCGCCACGAGGGGATGATACCGCACTTCCCCACGCGCCCCCCATCCCGTCACCCCCGCCTCAAGACCTCTCTCCACTCCTGCGAGTCGCGTCGCCCGGGACGTTCTCGTCCGCCAGGAGCCGCATCGCCTACGCGCTCGGCCCCCCAGTCCCAGGCAATCGCTCGTGAGGCAGCCTGAAAACAGCCCGGCCGAAGGGCGGGCGGGCACCGGCGGGCGGGCCTCGCCACCTCGGCCCGCCCGCGGGCCCCCCAGTCCCAGGCAATCGCTCGCGAGGCAGCCCGAAAGCAGCCCGGCCGAAGGGCGGGCGGGCACCGGCCGACGGGCCTCGCCTCCTCGGCCCGCCCGCCGGTGCCCGCCATTCCTCCCTCCGCGGCCCCCCTGGAGACCGATGCGCACACCGCCGCCCCAGCCGGACGTCCGGCCGCCGAACCAGGGCCCCTGTCGAGGTCAGCTCGGAGCAGGTTGGCACGCCGCGCGATGCCGCACCCGCATCAGCCACGTGCCGAAGGGAAACATCGCCCCATGGTCGCCCCCCCGCCAACGGCGCCACGCCTCCCGGTACTCCCTCAGGAAACCCACCCACCGCCCGATCGCACCAAGACGCTCGTCCCTGCCCCTGGCCGCCACTCGCGGGTTGATCCCCCGCCGCGGCTCGAACGTCCGCGGCCGATCGCTCGGATCAAACCGCATCACCCCGTCCATCCCCAGGAACAACCGGCCCGCCACCCGGAATCCCTCCCGGACCTCCGTCTCCCGCGCCATCAGCCGCTCCCGAACCAACTCGTCCAACCCACCAGCCGGAAGCTCGTCGTACCCCGGCAGCGGCGCCAGCGTCAGCCCCACCCTCTCCGGCAGACACCCGCCGGCATCGAAGAAACGTCCCCCCGGTCGCTCGAACTCCCGCCTCTCCCCGAACCTCCATCCCACGCTCGTCGCGCCCGCCCACTCCGCACCGTGCTCCACCAGCCCGGCCGACACCGGATTCGCTAGCACGTAGATCAACTTGTCCAGAACATCCGCCGGCGTCTCCAACCGCACCGCACTGTAGCTCCCAGGCGAAAAGAAACACTCCCAACGCCCGCGATACGCGTTGAGCGCGCGGGCCAGCAGCGTGTTCAGGCGCTCCATGAACACCGGCAGCACTCCGTTCGGGTCGGTCACGACCAGATGGTAGTGGTCACTCAGGCACACGAACCCGTGCACCAGGACGTTGCACTGCGCCGCGGCATAGGCGAGGCAGAACCAGAAGACCCGCGTGACGAAGTCGTCCGGGCGCAGAAGAAACATGCGGTCCAGCGTCCTGCCTTCGCCCCTCCACGAACAACTCATCGATCTCCTCCGGACCAGACCCACGCTCGCCGCCGACCTGCTCTCCCGCGCCACCGGGCTCCCGATCGATCCTGCATGCGCCGTTACCGCCCGAACTTCCGCCCAGACCTTCGCCCAGCTCCAACCCCCCGAGTACCGCGCCGACCTCGTCGTCGAGCTCGGCGCCCCGTGCTCCGAGCTGGCGATCATCGTCGAGGTGCAACTCGCCCCGGACCCCGAGAAGCACGCCTCCTGGCCGCAGTACGTCTCGATGCTGTGGAGCCGCCTGCTTGCCCTGAGCGACGTCGAAGGGCTTGCCCTGAGCGAAGTCGAAGGGCCCCGTCTGGCTCCTCGTCGTGGCCGTCGACGAGGCCGTTGCCGCCTGGAGCGAGCAGGCGATCGACATGGGCGTAATGCACCTGCGACCCGTCGTCATCGGGCCAAGGCACATCCCGTTGGTCACGGACCCGGAGGCGGCGCGCGCCGCGCCCGAGCTGGCAGTGCTGAGCGCGCTGGCCCACGCGAAGGATCCGGAGGGGCCGGCGATCTGCAGGGTCGCCGCCGAGGCCCTCCTGTCCCAGCGGCTTGACCCGTGGTATATTTGCATCGACCTCATGATCAGCCTGCTGCCAGAGGTAGCCCGGCTGGCGTGGGAGGAACGGATGAGCACGAACTACGAATACCAGAGCGAGCTGTTCCGACGGTTGGTGGACCAGGGCCGGGCCGAGGGCGAAGCCAAGGGCAAGGCCGAAGGCAAGGCCGAAGGCAAGGCCGAAGGCAAGGCCGAAGGCAAGGCCGAAGGCAAGGCCGAGGCCGTTCTAGCCGTCCTGGCCGCGCGCGGACTCGCCGTCCCCGAACCCGTCGCCGCCATCGTACGCGCCTGCCGCGATCCCGCCGAACTCGATCGCCTCCTCCGCCGCGCCACCCTGGTCGCTTCCGCCGACGAACTCACCAGGTAGCAGTCCTGTCACCACAGCACCGCGAACAGTCGCCGCAAGTCGATCAGGATCTCATGGGCGATCGAGGGGCACCTCGGCCTCCTCGACCCGCCACGCGGCGTTGGACAGCGCCTCCCGAACGTCCTCCGCCTCCAGGTAGGGGTAGGCGCGCAGGATGTCCTCGGTCGAGTGGCCGGCGGCGACCAGACCTACGATCGTGCCGACCGTGACGCGCAAGCCCCGAATGCAGGGCTTGCCGCCCATCACCTGCGGGTCGAACGTGATCCGAGCAAGACCGCTCATGACGCCACCCTCTCCGTCCGGAAGTCCAGGGGTCGATAGCCGGACCGTCAACCCGAGCGGGTCGTCCCGGATCGCGCCGCAGGCGGCGCGGCCGGCGGCTGGTGGCCGGCGGGGATGGATCGGCGGCCGGAATGGCAAGGTTATTGCCGAGCGGTGCCCTACACCGGCGCCCCGTCGCGGGCGCGCAACTGCGCCCACACCGCGGCGAAGCGGTCCTGCATCTGCGGATTCGGCAACTCGAACTCCAATCGGTCCGGCGGCCGGAACTCGGAGAAGACGACCAGCCGGCGGCCTGCGCCCCACGCGAACGGCGCCAGCCCGATCCTTCGTCCTCCTTCCGACCAGAACGCCTCGGCCCCGATTGCCACGTCGACCCCCTCCTGGCGCAGGAACGAAGGCGCGGCGCGCCACAGGTCGAGAGCCTCGGCGACCGTCTCCTCCGGGGGCCCGCCGGCCGGGGGCGTCCAGAGGTCCCGCAGCGAAACCATGCGGCCCAGCCATCCCCGCCCGCCGCGTTCGGCTTCCATGATGTGGCGCTGCACCGACGCCACCTCGGGCGCCGTGACCTGCGGCGCCAGCCACACCAGGAACCCGAACAGCTTTTCAAGCGCCGGCTTCGCCATCGCGTCGGCGAAGCGGCCGGAGAAACCGGCCGGCACCACAGCCCCCCCCACCAGCGGCGCGCAAAGCGCCGCCGCGTACACCTTCATCAAGTCCTCGAACCCGCGCTGCAAGGCGCCGCGCGTGGCCGCATCGGTCAACACCGCCGCCGCCGCCATCCTCCCGAAGCCCATTCCTCTCGCCCGCGGTCAAACGCGAACGGGCAAGGAACAGACGCGCCGCCCACCAACTCCTCGCGGCACACGACGAGGCCCCGAACCCGTCGCCGCCATCATGCGCGCCTGCCGCGACCCCGCCAAACTCAATCGCCTTCTCCGCTCGAACGCCGCCTGCGGCGGCGGCGAGGGCTCGCTCGCCTTCACCGTGCGGGCTTCGAGATGCCTCGGCCGCCCCTATCCCAGCGGGATGCCGGCCTCTCTCAGGATCGCCGCCATGGTCCCGCGGGGCAGCGTCCGGCTGTGCATCGGCACCACGACGCGGCGGCCTGTCGCCGCCTTGTAGAGGACGATGTGGCTGCCCGTCTGGTGGTCGACCACGAACCCGTGCTGTTGCAGCAGGCGCAGCAGCCGCCGCGGTGTCAGCGCGGGGAATCTAGGCACCGGCGGCCCTGACCTCCACGCTCGTCACCAGCCCGTCCGGATCGGCGGGGATGGGCTCGGAGTGCTTGCGGAGGCTTTCCAGGTACGCGCTGATTGCATCCGCCGCCATCCGCTTGGCATGGTCCAGGTCCTTGCCCCACGTGATGCATCCCGGCAAGGAAGGGACGAACACGGAGAAGCCGCCCTCCGGCTCCGGTCGAAGAAAGATCTGATACCTCGTTGCCGATCGCTTCATGATGGCTCGCCGCCTCTCCACCACCCGAAGGTACGACGGCGGTCCCGCACGGTCAACTCGCCGTCCCTCGACCCGGCGTGCCCGCACCGCCCGCAGACCGCCCACCGACTGAACAGCTTGACGCCCTCCGCGGCCGGCTCGCCCGCACCTGCCCTGACCCCTGAGCAACCTGACCGAGGCGGATCTGCGAATGCTGTACGCGCAGAATACCGCCGAGACGGGCCAGGCGTTCGCCGACGATGCGCTGGCGCGAGCGTTCGAGCTGAGTGCGCGGGATGTGCTCGATCCCCGCACCCGAAAACAGCCGCGAGAGCCGCTCGTACGCCGCGAGCGCCAGGATCGACCGCGCCGTGTTCTGCGCGTGCTCCGCCCGCAACGCCTCCGTCAGCTCGCCGGGCAACGCGACCCCCGCGTCCACGAACACCCGGTGCGCCCACCCGCAAAGCCCGTGCTGCCGCAACAGCCGGAGCAGCTCGGCCCGGCCCTCCGCCTCGAGCGCCCCCGCCGCGTCGAGCGGGTACTCCCGATCCGGCTGCGCCCGAACGACGCCCAGAAGCACCCGCTGGCAAGCACGAAGCGCCACGAGGGCATGATACCCCACTTCCCCAGCGCCACCCCCTCCTCCCGCCGCCCATCCTCCACGTCAGGCAAGACCGCCGGCGGAGAGCGGACAAACCGGAACGATTTCGCATGACGGATCCTGGCACAGCGCGTGCTCCCCATGCTCGTCACGATGCCTTCGCCCCTCCACGAACAACTCATCGATCTTCTTCGGACCAGACCTGGGCTCGCCGCCGAACTCCTCTCCCGCGCCACCGGCCTCCCCATCGATCCCGCATGCGTCGGCACCGCGCGAACCACCGCCCAGACCTTCGCCCAGCTCCGACCCCCCGAATACCGCGCCGACCTCGTCGTCGAGCTCGGCGCCCCGTGCAGCGAGCTGGCGATCATCGTCGAGGTGCAGCTCGCCGAAGACGCCGAGAAGCACGCCTCCTGGCCCCAGTACGTCGCGATGCTGTGGAGTCGCCTCCGCTGCCCGGTCTGGCTCCTCGTCGTCGCCGTCGACGAGGCCGTCGCCGCCTGGAGCGAGCAACCGATCGACCTGGGCGCCATGCGGCTGCAACCGGTGGTCATCGGGCCGAAGCACATCCCGCCGGTGACGGACCCGGAGACGGCGCGCGCCGCGCCTGAACTGGCCGTGCTCAGCGCGCTGGCCCACGCGAAGGATCCGGAAGGGCCCACGATCTGCAAGGTCGCCACCGAGGCCATCCTGTCCCGCCGGCTTGCCGCGCGCTATACTTGCATCGACCTCATGCTCAGCCTGCTGCCAGCCTGCCCCGAGCTGGTCGAGGGGAGGCAGCCCGGCTGGCCGTGGAGGAATGGATCACCACGAACCACGAATACCAGAGCGAGCTGTTCCGACGGTTGGTGGACCAGGGCCGTGCCGAAGGCAAGGCGGAGGGCAAAGCCGAAGGCAAGGCGGAGGGCAAGGCCGAAGGCAAGGCCGAAGGCCAGGCCGAAGGCAAGGCGGAGGGCAAGGCCGAAGGCAAGGCCGAGGCGATCCTCGCCGTCCTGGCCGCGCGCGGACTCGCCGTCCCCGAACCCGTCGCCGCCATCGTGCGCGCCTGCCGCGACCCCGCCGAACTCGATCGCCTCCTCCACCGCGCCACCCTGGTCGCTTCCGCGGACGAACTCACCGGGTAGCACGTCCTCTCCGCGCAGCAGGGCCGCCGCGGCCGGGAGAGCGTTGTCGAGCGGCGCAATCGGGGGCCGAACGCCCCGGTTGCAGCGCCGGGTGTCGCGCCCTACCATGCCGGGAATGAAGCGCTTCAACACCGCCGGACCGTGCGTCGAGGAGCTGCACTACATGGTGCCACCGGAGCCTCGCCTGCCCGAGGCGCGGATCCTTGTCGAACAGAACGCCTACTTCGTCGTCCACGCGCCCCGCCAGACCGGGAAGACCACGACCCTGCGCGCGCTGGCCCGGCGGCTGACGGCCGAGGGCCGTTTCTGCGCACTGCACTTCTCCTGCGAGGCGGGAGAAGTCGCGCAGGACGACTTCGCCGAGGCGCAGCGCTCCGTGTTGAGCGCCATCCGCCAGATGGCATCGGTGTACTTGCCGGCCGAGCTTCGGCCGCCCGAGCGCTGGCCCGAGGCGCCGGAGTCCCAGCTCCTCAGCATCGGCCTGGGAGAATGGGCGCGGTCCTGCCCTCGCCCGCTGGTCCTGTTCTTCGACGAGATCGACGCCCTGCGCGGCGAGAGCCTCCTGTCCGTGCTCCGCCAGCTCCGCGCCGGATTCCCGCAGCGCCCGGCCGACTTCCCCGCCTCGGTAGCGCTCTGCGGCCTGCGCGACGTGCGCGACTGCAAGGCGGCCTCCGGCGGCGACCCGACACGCCTGGGCACCTCAAGCCCGTTCAACATCAAGCTGGAGTCGCTGCGCCTCGGGGACTTCTCCGCAGCGGACCTGCGTGCGCTGTACGCGCAGCACACCGCCGAGACGGGGCAGGCGTTCGCCGAGGACGCGCTGGCGCGAGCGTTCGAGCTGACCGGCGGCCAGCCGTGGCTGGTCAATGCCCTGGCGCGGGAGGTGATCGAGAAGGTCGGCGTCGCGCCGCCCACGACCATCACCGTCGAGCACCTCGACGACGCGAAGGAACGGCTGATCCTCGCGCGGCAAACGCATCTCGACTCGCTGGTCGCACGCCTGCACGAGCCGCGCGTGAAACGCATCCTCGAACCGCTGCTGGCGGGCGCCGTCCCGGCGGCCGACGTCTACCACGACGATTTCCAGTACGTCCGCGATCTGGGATTGGTCGCGTCCGGGTCGCCCGTGCGGGTGGCCAATCCGATCTACCGCGAGGTCATCGTTCGCGTGCTCGCGGCTGGCCTGGAACTGGTCGTTCCGGTGGACCCTCCGCGTTTCGTGCTCCCCGACGGACGGCTCAACCTGCGCCTGCTCCTCGAGGAGTTCGCCGCGTTCTGGAAGGAACACGGCGAGGTACTGGAATCCGGGATCGGCTACCACGAGGTCGCCCCGCAACTCGTACTCATGGCGTTCCTGCAGAGAGTGGTAAACGGGGGGGGGTTCGTCGATCGCGAGTACGGCGTCGGTCGCGGAAGGATCGACCTCTGCGTCCGCTGGCCGTATCGCGTGCCCGACGGCAGCCGCGCGTGGCAACGCGAGGCGCTGGAGCTGAAGGCCTGGGCGCCAAAGAAGCCCGACCCCCTCGAACGCGGCCTCGCCCAGCTCGACGAGTACCTCGACGGCCTGGGCCTCGATCACGGCGTCCTCGCGATCTTCGACCGTCGACCCGACGCCGCCGAAATCCCCGACCGCACGAGCTTCGCGGACGCCCGCACGCCCATGGGACGGCCGGTCACCGTCCTGCGAGGATAGGGAAGGGAGGTCACGCGACGTCGCGCTCAGACCACCACCCCCGGCGGCCCGCCCAACAGGAAGTCCATCCACTCCATCGCCGGCAGCCCCGCACGCTCGACCACCACTCGCGCCTCCGCGTCGCAGAGCACCAACGGCCGATAGCCGGAAAAACGCCGCGTGAACTCCCCAACACCCCGCAGCTCCGCGCTCGAGACCTGGCCCGTCTTCACCTCGATCGCCCACGCGCCCCATGACCCGTCGAGGATCCCGTCCACCTCCCACGGCTCCTCCCGCCAATACCTCACCCGCTGCCCCGCGTTCCACGCGTGCGCCAGACACGCGTTCTCCACCCACGCGCCGAACCGCCGGGGGTCCGCCGACCGATCGGCAATGCCCCGCGGGTCCACCGCGGCCAGGAGAGCGTTGTTCAGCGTCACCAGCTTCGGCGGCGCCGCTCGCTGCCGCGCCGGCCGCACCGCATGCTTGGGCAACGCCGCCACCAGGAACGCCTCCTCCAGCAGCGCGAGGTAGTGGGCGATCGTCTCCAGCGCCCCCGGGTCCCGTAGCTGGCCCTGCATCTTCTGCAACGAGACAATCTGCGCCGGGGACCACGCACAGACCCCGAAAACCTGCCGCAACAGCGCCGGCTTGCGCACCGCCGCCAACGCAAGAATGTCGCGCCCGATCGCCGGCTCCACCACCGCGTCCCGGACGTACGCCGTCCAGCGCCCCACATCCGCCCGGAGCCCGAACGCCCCGGGATACGAGCCCGTCCCCACCAGAGCCGCCACCGCCTCCCGCGGCGGTACCCCGAACACCTCCGACAGGGACGCCGCAGACCAGTGCGTCAACGTCAGTCGCTCGAAACGCCCCGCCAGACTCTCGCGCGCCCCAGCGCCCCGCCGCAATGCCGAGGAACCCGTCGCCACCACCTGGATCGGCAGCTTGCGCCGGCGCACCCGATCCCACTCGCCCTTCAGCCGAGCCGCCCAGCCCGGGAACAGGTGCGCCTCGTCCAGCAGCAGCACCGCACGCCCCACACGACCCGCCGTCTCCTCCGCCCGCACCCACAACCGCTCCCAGAACCCCGGCGCCGCCGCCTCCGGACCGTCCGCCGCCGCGTAGATCGCCGCCTCCCCGTGACGCTCGGCCAGCTCGAGCAGCAGCGTCGTCTTCCCGACCTGCCGCGGGCCCCCCAGCAACTGGATGCGCCCGGGCGCCGCCTCGGCCAGACGTCGCTCGAGGATCTCCCGACACTCCCCGAAACCCAGTCGGTACTCCACGGAAGTCATGGTCGAATAATTATTCGACTACGGTCGAACAATCAAGAGCATGCATCACCGACGCCGGGCTGGCGCCGCACGCGGCGCGGCCGGTGGCTGGTGGCCGGTCACCAGCCACATCGCCTGCGCGCTCAACGGGTACACGCGCTCGCCGCGCAAGACCTCACCCGCGTACGCCAGACACGCCTGCACGTCCTCGCGAACCAACCCGGGGTAGTTGCGCAGCACGCCCTCGACCGACCAGCCTTGGGCCAACAGGTCGATGATGAACTCCACGCCCAGGCGCGTCCCCTTCACCACCGGCTTGCCCGCCAGAACCGCCGGGTCCAACGCGATCCGTTCCGCCCATCCCAGCTCGGCGGGCGGCCCGACCCCCGCGTCCGCGAACACCCCGTACGCCCAGCCCGCAAGCCCGTGCCGCCGCAACAGATGCAGCAGCTCCCCGCGGCCCGCGGCATCGAGCGCCCCCGGCGCCTCGAGCCGCGACGAGTCACACCAGCGCGACGAACTCGTCCACGCTCAGACCCGCCTGCCGGATGATCGCGCGCAGCGTGCCGCGGTCCAACTCGCGATGATCCGGGACGACGACCTGGGCGAACGGTTCGTCGCGGCGGGCGACGACGTGGCTGCCTTCCTGTCGAATGACCCGGAAACCGGCCTTCTCGAGCGCGCGGAGGCACTGGCGCCCGGAAACGGACGGCAGCTTGCTCAAACGGCCACGACGAGCGTCTCGAAGCGCTCCTCGGGCACCGCCAAATGGTCCTGCTCCAACGCGCTCACGTAGGCCCGGATGGCCTCACGGATGTTCGTAACCGCCTCGTCCCTGGTCCTGCCCTGGCTCACACATCCGGGCAGGCTCGGGCACTCGGCCACCCAGTAGCCGTCCTCGCCCGGGTAGATGATGACCTGCCTCATCGCCGTCCTCCACCATGCGCAGGATAGCAACAGCTCCCGGCAGCGGCAAGTCAAGGTCGTCCATCACGCGGGTTGCCGCGCCGGGTGTTGCGCCCTACCATGCCGGGGATGAAGCGCTTCAATACCGCGGGTCCGTGCATCGAGGAGATGCACTACATGGTGCCGCCGGAGCCTCGTCTGCCCGAGGCGCGGACGCTCGTCGAGCAGAACGGCTACTTCGTCGTCCACGCGCCGCGCCAGACCGGGAAGACCACGACCCTGCGCGCGCTGGCCCGGCGGCTGACGGCCGAGGGCCGTTTCTGCGCGCTGCACTTCTCTTGCGAGGCGGGAGAAGTCGCGCAGGACGACTTTGCCGAGGCGCAGCGCTCCGTGTTGAGCGCCATCCGTCAGATGGCGTCGGTGTACTTGCCGGCCGAGCTTCGGCCGCGCGAGCGCTGGCCCGAGGCGCCGGAGTCCCAGCTCCTGAGCATCGGCCTGGGAGAGTGGGCGCGGTCCTGCCCTCGCCCGCTGGTCCTGTTCTTCGACGAGATCGATGCCCTGCGCGGCGAGAGCCTCCGGTCCGTGCTGCGGCAGCTCCGCGCGGGATTCCCGCAGCGCCCGGCCGACTTCCCCGCCTCCGTCGTGCTCTGCGGCCTGCGCGACGTGCGCGACTACAAGGCGGCCTCCGGCGGCGACCCGACGCGCCTGGGCACCTCCAGCCCGTTCAACATCAAGGTCAAGTCGTTGCGGCTCGGCAACCTGACCGAGGCCGATCTGCGGATGCTGTACGCGCAACATTCCGCGGAGACGGGGCAGGCGTTCGCCGAGGACGCGCTGGCGCGTGCGTTCGAGCTGACCGGCGGCCAGCCGTGGCTGGTCAATGCCCTCGCCCGGGAGATCATCGAGGAGATCCATGTCGATCCGCCCACGACCATCACCGTCGACCACTTGGAGGACGCGAAGGAACGGCTGATCCTGGCGCGCCAGACCCATCTCGATTCGCTCGTCGCCCGACTCCACGAACCGCGCGTCAAACGCATTATCGAGCCGCTGCTGGCCGGCGCCGTCCTGGCCGGCGACGCCTACAACGACGACCTCCAGTTCGTGCGCGACCTGGGTCTGGTGGCGCAGGGCCCCCCGGCCCGGGTGGCCAATCCGATCTACCGCGAGGTCATCGTGCGCGTCCTCGCCTCCGGCATCGAACAGCAGATCACGGCGGAACCGCGGCGCTTCGTCCTCCCCGATGGACGGCTCGACCTGCGCCTCCTGCTCGAGGAGTTCGCCGCATTCTGGAAAGAACACGGCGAGGTGCTGGACTCGGGCATCGGCTACCACGAAGTTGCGCCGCAACTCGTGCTGATGGCCTTCCTGCAGAGAGTGGTAAACGGAGGGGGGTTCGTCGATCGCGAGTACGGCGTCGGTCGCGGACGGATCGACCTCTGCGTCCGCTGGCCGTATCGCCTGCCCGACGGCAGCCGCGCGTGGCAACGCGAGGCGCTGGAACTGAAGGCCTGGGCTCCCAAGAAGCCCGACCCCCTCGAACGCGGCCTCGCCCAACTCGACGACTACCTCGACGGCCTGGGCCTCGATCACGGCGTCCTCGCGATCTTCGACCGGCGACCCGACGCCGCCGAGATCCCCGACCGCACGTCCTTCGCCGAGGCCCGCACGCCCAAGGGACGGCCGGTCACCGTTCTGCGAGGATAGGGAAGGGAGGTCACGCGACGTCGTGCTCAGACAGGGACTTCGGCCCACTGAGATAACGACGAAGACACCGTCAATTCTGGGATAGGCGAGTCGGTATCATTCGATCTGGTTGCGGGCGGTCTGCCAGGAACTTGCCGCGCCGGTGCCGACGTGTTCTACGGGGG